>JAFQVV010000025.1 GCA_017407835.1 Clostridia bacterium | reverse complement strand
CACCTCCGACGAGGTGCTTTCTTGACCTGGGGTGAGTAATGGGATTCGAACCCACGGCCTTCAGGGCCACAACCTGACGCTCTAACCAACTGAGCTATACCCACCGTATGGCGTGCCTTGAGGGATTCGAACCCGCGACCTACTGCTTAGAAGGCAGTTGCTCTATCCAACTGAGCTAAAGGCACATTTCGGGCTGATCACCGTTCCCGGCACTTCTCTTGTCCCCGAAGGGTGGAGCGGGTGATGGGAATCGAACCCACGCGGCCAGCTTGGAAGGCTGGAATTCTACCATTGAACTACACCCGCATGGCGTTAATCAAAACCGCCTAAATATAATACCACAATTCACGCGCTTTGTCAAGGGGTTTACAAAATTTTTTCTCACACTCTTGATAATTGTTTCTATCCGTGTTATAATGAAACCATCAATAATATTGGAGGCAACATGACGCTTCAGCCCGACGCATATTTTGCGCACTTCACCGATATCACCCCTGACTATCTTCGTGGGCTTGGTATAGATGCACTTTTGATTGACATTGACAACACCCTCGCGCCCTATGAGCAGGCAGATCCCACCCCCGAGACACTGGCGTGGTTTGCCGCGCTTGCCGAAGCGGGGATTGGAGCGGCGCTGATCTCGAACAATCACGCCGACCGCGTGGAGCGTTTCAATGCGCCCCTGGGGCTGCCCATCTATCCCGACGCGCACAAGCCGCTGACAAAAACGGCAAAGCGGGCGCTGGCGGCACTGGGTGTCACCCCCGATCGCACGGCATCGCTCGGCGATCAGATTTTCACCGATCTGCTCTGCGCCCGTTTCTGCGGAATGCGCGCGCTGCTTGTCCCTCCCATCCGTGACAAACGCAGTTTCTTCTGGCGTTTCAAGCGCGCCATGGAACGCCCAATTCTCGCGCGGTGGCACAAAAAGAATGGCGATTTTACCCGCTCTTGAGATGCAAAACACGATATATAAATAAAAAGGTAGGATTTTTATGCGAAAGGCTCCTTTATTCGGACCCGGGGGCAACTCGGAATCCTTTTATGCAGAAGGCTTCAAATCCACGCTGCAGGCACCCGGTTGGGTTGCGGCACGCGGACTTGGCGCATATGAATATCAGGCAGGAAACGGTCTGACCGCGTCGCTCGACACCCTGCGCAAAATCGGTGACAAGGCGCGGGAACACGGCATTTCGATGTCTCTGCACGCACCGTATTACATCTCACTCTCGGGAGTAGATCCCGAGAAACGGCTGAAGAGCATTGATTACATTGTGCGTTCACTGGAAGCCGCCGAGGCCCTTGGCGCAGACACTATTGTCGTGCACACAGGCTCTGCCGCCAAAATTTCCCGCGAGGAAGCGATGCGCCTTGCCGCCGACACGCTGGAGCGAACAATCGAGGCGATCGACGGTCGTTTTGCCGGCATTTCCATCGGTCTGGAGACAATGGGAAAGCTCAACCAGTTGGGCACCCTCGAGGAGGTTCTTTCCCTTTGCCGCATTGATGCGCGGCTGGTTCCCGTGGTCGATTTCGGTCACCTTAACGCCCGCGAGCAGGGGCGATTTGCTTCGGCGGACGATTACCGCGCTGTCTTCGCCGCCATCGCCGCATCGGCAGGGGATGATGTGGCACGCAATCTGCACTGCCATTTTTCCAAAATCGAATACACCTCGGCAGGTGAGAAGCGACATCTGACCTTCGCCGACACCACCTTCGGCCCCGACTTCGCGCCGTTAGCCGAAGTGATTGCCGCAGACCGGCTTACCCCCCGCATCATCTGCGAATCGGCGGGCACCATGGCAGAGGACGCAGCCTATATGCAGGCCCTCACCGCCCGCGCCGCCGAGCTATGCTGATTATTTCAATCCAAAGGAGACTAACATGAAAAAGCTTTTGGTTCTCAACGGTCCGAACATCAATCTGACGGGCACACGCGAGCCGTCGCATTACGGCGCACTCACCCTGGCACAGATCAACGAAAAGCTGGCAGAGCGCGCCGCTGAGCTGAATCTCTCCCTCGACTTCGCCCAGACCAACCACGAGGGCGAGATCATCGACATCCTCCACGCAGCACCCGAGCAATACGCAGGTATTATTCTCAACGCCGGTGCCTACACCCATTATTCCTACGCCATCCGCGATGCCATCGCTGCCATCGCCCCCCTTCCCGTGGTGGAGGTGCATATGTCCAACATCCACGCCCGTGAGGCGTTCCGCCACACCTCGGTAATCGCCCCCGTCTGCCGCGGCCAGATCGCCGGCTTTGGCTGGGAGAGTTATCGGCTGGCGCTGGAGTTTTTTGGGGCCGCCTTTTGAAAACAGAACTGCCCCGTGGGCAGTTCGAGCGAGTTTGCCTTCGGCAAACCTCGGAAGCACCCCCAAACCCCCGCGAAAACTTTCCGACACGCCCTTTTTGAACGTTTTTGAGGTTTCCAAAGGGACTTTTTTCAAAAAGTCCCTTTGGCGGGGTGCAGGGGCAGCGCCCCTGCTATCAACCGATCATTATATAAGGAGAAATATTATGGCTAAGACACATCTTGCTCGTTTGACGGAAGTGATGACCACCGATGCGGTGGTGCTGACCTCTTTGGTAAGCCAGCGCTGGGTGAGCGGGTTTGACTACACCGACGGATACATTTTCATTACCCGCCGCCGCGCGTATCTGCTCGCCGATTTCCGCTACATTGAGGCGGCGAAGGCTGCGGTGTCAGCGGAGGACTTCGAGGTAATCATGCCCGAGGGGTCGATGCTGGACTGCATTCTTGAGATTGCCCGCCGCGATGGGGTTTACACCATCGCCTACGAGGATGACACTCTCCCCTGCGCCGCTCTGACGCGCCTGCAGAAGAAGCTGGCAGGAGCCGAATTTGTGCCTGCGGGCAATCTCATTAACGCCCTTCGGGAGTACAAGGACGAGGACGAGCTTGCCACTATCGCCCGGGCGCAAAAAATCGCCGACGCGGCATTTGCCCACATCGTCCGCACCCTCACCCCCAACATGACCGAGATCGAGGTTGCCCTTGAGCTCGACTACTTCATGCGCAAGAATGGCGCCGACGAGCCCGGCTTCCAGACCATCGCCGTGTCCGGCTCCGCCTCCTCCCGTCCCCACGGCGTACCCCGCCCCATCAAGCTGGAGCGCGGATTTCTGACCATGGACTTCGGCGCTCGGGTGGACGGATACACCTCCGACATGACGCGCACCGTGGTGCTTGGCCGGGCCGACGCCGAGATGAAAGCCCTCTATGACACCGTCCTCCGCGCCCAGCTGGCAGGTCTTGAGGCCGCTCGCGAGGGCGCCAACTGCCGCGCCGTGGACAGCGCCGCCCGTGACATCATCTACGCCACCCCCGCCTACCACGGCAAATTCGGCCACGGTTTGGGCCACGGTGTGGGAATGTATATCCACGAAGCACCCCGTCTCTCCCAGGGTGCTGCCCCCGACGCTGTACTTGAGCGCGGCCACGTGGTCACCGTCGAGCCCGGTATCTACCTCGAAGGCAAGTACGGCTGCCGCATCGAGGACATGATCGCCATCATGCCCGACGGCACCATGCACAACTTCACCGCATCCCCCAAGGAAATGATTGAGCTGTTTTGAGGTTCGTGGGGAGGGGCTTTTTGAAAAAAGCCCCTCCCCACACCCCTCCACAAAAACTTTCATGCAATTTTGGTTTTGGCGGGGGCTGAAGGTAAGTGCGCCAAGTGTACACTTCCATCAGCGGTAGCCGTCCACGGGACGGCGACCGGTTCGGCATGAAAAGACAAAGGACAGAGAATTTTTCGTTCTCTGTCCTTTGTTTATATCAGAATTGGATGAGTGTAATGGGTTTACCCGTTTTTTTCGAATATTTTTCGGTATATTGCGTCCCTTTGGAATGACCATTCCAAATGATCAATACGGCATCAGCCATATCCACCATTTGTTCATTGCGCTTCAGCGGTGCAGAGCGACCGTACAGTTCGTAGCGCGGTCGAATGATGTATTTTGAGAGATGGTACCGATCAGCGTACTGCTCTGCCAAGGTATCGATGCCATCTGCACCTCCGCTTATAATGGTGTCAACATCGACAGGAATATACGGGGACAGGTCAAACTCTTTGATGCTCCGCGACCCGACGATCAGCAGTTTCATTGAATAAGCACCCCCGTTCTGTGTATACCTATATAAGTATATACCATATTGAGGAAATTGTCAAGTAGGTATATATTCAGTAGACTATATACAAAGAAAGGGTGGTGCATATGGTAAAGTTAACAATAGACAAATATCTGGACAAACGGGGGATTACCCGGTATGAGTTGGCCAAGCGAACCGAGGTCAAATTTCAAACCATAGACCGCTACTATAAAAACCGCGTTGTCCGTTACGACAGCTACATTTTGGACCGCATCTGCGCCGCGCTGGAATGTGACCTCTGCGACATCATCGAATACCGGAAAGATTCCTAAAAACCCGCACCGCACAAACATCAAACCATTTGTTTGAAAGTTTTTGGGGATTCTTAAGGGTCTTTTTTCAAAAAGGCCCTTAAGCAGGGGCACGGGGACAGCGTCCCCGCAATCTTTCACCTCATACAGTTTTCGCGGGTGTTGGGTGAAAGGACACCCCGTGCTGTTTGCATGGGGTGTCCGTCGAGTTTCCGATGCCGATCGGCATCGGAAACGTCGCAGCATATTCCTGCGGAATTTTAAAAAAGAAGGCTTTGTTGCCTTCTTTTTTTCGCATAGACCGATATTCGGCCTATGCGAAAGGGAAGAGGGAGCCTTTTTCAAAAGGCTCCCTCTTCCCTCTCTTGTTTTACCCTCAGTGATACTCCGGCAGCCAGCCGCGATGGGCTTCGATGAGGTCGTCGCAGAGGGCAACGATGTCGTCGATGGACAGTTCGGCGGAGGTGTGCGGATCAAGCATTGCGGCTTGATAAATATGTTCCTTCTTTTGTGTCACGGCGGCTTCGATGGTCAGCAGTTGAACATTGATGTTGAGCCGATTCATCGCGGCAAGCTGCTCGGGCAGCTTGCCCACATGGGTGGGCTGAATACCGAGACGGTTGATCAGGCAGGGCACTTCAACGCACGCCTCTGCGGGCAGATTGGTGATCAGCCCGGTGTTGAGGACGTTGCCGCCGATCTGATAGGGCGTGTCGGTCACAATCGACTCCATGATGTAGGACGCATACTCCCGCGTACGGGTGTGGGACACATCGTCGGTGAGATATTTCTCCCGATCGTTCTTCCAGCGTGCAATTTGGTTGACACAGCGGCGGGGATACTCATCCAGCGGGATGCGGTAGCGCTCAATCAGCTCGGGGTACTTGGATTTAATGAAGAATTGGTTGTATTCGGCGTTGTGCTCGCTCGATTCGGTGCAGTAATAGCCGAGACGGCGGATGTATTCATAGCGCACCAGATCACGGAAGCCCTCGGGGGGATTGTCGAGAATTTCTGCGGCACGGCAGCGGATTTCGGGATAAAGATCGTTGCCGTCGGCATCCTCGACCTCCAGCAGCCACGCCATGTGGTTGATGCCCGCGATCTTCTCGCGCAGCGGGCGCTTGGGCTCCATGCCAAGCCCGCGAAGCAGATCACGCGAGCAAACCTGCACCGAGTGGCACAAGCCCACCGTCTTAATATCGGTATACCGCTGCATCCACCCTGCCAGCATCGCCATCGGATTGGTGTAGTTGAGGAAATAGGCGTTCGGGCAAACCTGCGCCATGTCCTCGGCAAAATCGGAGAGCACGGGAATGGTGCGCAGGGCGCGGAAAATACCGCCGATGCCGAGGGTGTCGGCGATGGTCTGACGCAAACCGTATTTCTTGGGCACCTCAAAATCGATGACGGTGCAGGGCTCATACAGCCCAACCTGAATGGCATCCACCACAAAATCGGCACCGCGCAGGGCATCCTTTCGGTTCTCGACGCCGAGGTACTTGGTGACTGTCGCGCGGCTCTCGTTGATGTTTCGGTTGAGCGAGCAGATCATGATATACGACTCCTCAAGCCGTTCGGCGTCAATATCATAGAGTGCAATCTCAAAATCGCGCAAAGCGGGGGTCAGCATCACATCCCCCAGCACATTCTTGGCGAACACGGTTGAGCCCGCGCCCATAAAGGTAATCTTCGACATGGTATCATTTCTCCTCTCCTTATTTCCGCGTTCCCGATGAAAACTGATCGGAGCTTATGTTAAGTATACCTGTCGGGACGGTCTTTGTCAATCGGTCTTTCCGCAAAAAGCGCTCTGATTTTGCGTTTTTGAGAAAAAAAGTTCGGCTTGGAACAAAAATTAACAAATCCAACTTGTTTTCTCCATAGTTATGGGGTATCATGAAGATGAATACATATCTTTGGAGGGATGACCGTGTTCGGCTATATCAAACCCCACTCCCCCGAGCTGAAGGTGCGGGAAGACGCCTACTACCGCGGCGTTTACTGCGGTCTTTGTCGGGCGATGGGACACTGCACGGGCTGCATGTCACGGCTCACCCTCAGCTATGATTTTGTTTATCTTGCACTCATTCGCATAGCGGCGACGGGAGAGGCAATTGCCTTTCGCCCCCGTCGATGTGCCGCACACCCGCTGACCCGCCGCGCGGTCGCCGAGGAAAATGATGCCCTGCGCTACTGTGCACGAACCGCTGCCATGCTCGGCGCACTGAAAAATCGAGACGATCTGGCAGATGAGCGCGGGATGCGTCGGCTGCGCGCACGGCTCGCCGATCCTCTGCTTACCGCAATGCAGCGCCGCGCACTGCAGGACGATGCCGCACTTTCCCCCCTCGCCGACGAAATTGCCGACGCACTGAGTGAACTGCAATCCATAGAAACCGAACACACACCGTCGATTGATCAGCCCGCCGACTGCTTCGGCCGACTGATGCGGGCGCTGGCTTCCCACGGTCTCTCCCCCACCTCGGCGCGGATTGCGGGGGAGCTGGGCCATCATCTCGGACGTTGGATTTACGTCATTGATGCCCTCGATGACTATGCCGACGACTGTCGGCTGGGGCGTTACAACCCCATCGCCGCCGCAAGAGGCGGAGATCCGCTCGATGATGCGGTGCGCCGCACCTATGCCGATGCACTGACCGCCGAGCTGATGCAGATCGAAGCTGCGCTTGATCTGCTTGATCTCGAAGGCAATCCCGACAACGCCGGACTTCTGCGCAACATTCTCTATCTCGGCATGCCCCGCACAGCCCGCCGCGTTCTCTTCGGCGAGGAAAACGGCACGCAACAATTAACCAAAAACGGAGAATATCATGACTGATCCTTACAAGACGCTCGGCGTCAGCCGCGACGCGACCGACGAAGACATCAAGCGAGCATATCGCGCGCTGGCGCGAAAATATCACCCCGACAAATACCGCGACAGCGACCTCGCCGACGTGGCAAACGAAAAAATGAAAGAAATCAACGCCGCCTATGACGAAATTCAGCGTCAGCGAGCCGGCGGCTCGACCTCGGGCGGCAACTCCTACAGCAGCACCGGCAGCGGTGGTTACGGGACGAGCGGAACCTACGCCCAGATTCGCGTGCTCATCAATCGCGGCGCCATTCTCGAGGCGGCGCGCCTGCTTGCCGCCGTCCCCGTCGCCGATCGCAATGCCGAGTGGCATTTTCTGCAGGGCTGTATCCAGCTGCGCCGCGGCTGGACCTTTGATGCCCAGCAATCCTTTGACACCGCCTGCTCCCTCGATCCCGCAAACGCCGAGTATGCGCAGATGCGCGATCAACTGCGCCAACGCACGCAAGGCTTCGGGCGTCCCTACGCCACGGCATCCGGCTCATCCTGCTCGGGATGCGATCTTTGCACCGGTCTGCTCTGCGCCGATTGCTGCTGTGAATGCATGGGCGGCGATCTTATCGGCTGCTGCTGAGGTGAAACATGGGAAAGAACAGAATTTCCGCGAAAACCCGACGGATGACCACCGGCGCCGCCTTTGTGGCGCTGGGGGTAATCCTGCTCTGGCTGGGAGCCGTAGTTGAGGTGCTCGATCTCTCACTTGCCGCCATCGCGTCGGTGCTGACCGTCATGGGCGTGATTGAGTTCGGCAGTGCATTTCCGTGGCTGGTGTGGGGAGCGACCTCTCTGCTCTCCCTGCTGATCCTGCCCGCCAAGTTTCCCGCCCTGCTTTATTTCCTCTTCATGGGACTCTATCCCATGCTTAAAGCGATCTTCGAGCGGCAGCATTACATCATCGCATGGATATTGAAGCTGTCGGCATTCAACACAGCCCTCCTTTTGCTGATCGTACTCTGCACCTACGTCTTCGCGCTGCCCGACACGGGACTGGCGTTTGAGGCAGTGGTGTTTGCGCTGGCAAACGGCGCGTTTGTGCTCTACGATATTGCGCTCTCGCGTCTGATTCTGCTTTACCTCTTTAAGCTGCGGCCGAGATTCCGATTGAACAAATAATGCACAGCGAAGCTTCCGTGTGGTCGATGCGGCAGCTTCGCTTGCCTTTGTGTGGGGGATTTCGGTGATTTCACTCCCGAAAATGAGCATTTTTGTGGGGATTTATTCCCGTTTTGGAATGTAAAGTATCCAATTTGAACACTGTCGAAGTTTTGCGCACCGTTTTCCACAGGGTGTGGAAAACGGTGTGGAAAGTGCTTAATTCCTGCAAAAAGACGGGGATGTTTCCCGTCTTTTCCTGTGGAAAACCTCTGGTTGTGTCGAGAATCGGGACGAGAAAAGAATTTCCGTGTCGAGAAAATAGTGGGGATTGAGCCCTTCCTGTTCGGGAAATGAAAAGATTATTTACGGCTTTCATCGAAAAAGACTTGTCTGAACCTCAATAGTTTGATATAATAAACTATAGTCCAACCCAACAAAGGAGAATTTGCCATGACATATTCCGCTCTGCTCCAGGCCATTGTCTCAGGTGAACTTGACTCTACACTCCTTTCGTTATACGGCGCACATGTGCTCCCCGCGGCGCATGACCGTCTTGCTGCCGCTGTTCGCGCATTCGGTATGCGATACGGTGAGCAGGGAGAGCTGATGCTGCTCTCGGTTCCCGGGCGATCGGAGCTCTCGGGCAACCACACCGATCACAACCACGGCTGTGTCATTGCCGCGTCGATTGATCTCGACATCATTGCCGTTGTCCGTGCACGCGACGATTCGTTTATTCGCTTTACCAGCGAGGGCTTCGGCGAAGAATTTATTGATCCGGCCAGTTATTCCGTACCGGATGCGTCCAAATTTTACTCCTCCGCCTCACTTTGTGCGGGGATGACTGCCGCCTTCCGCGATGCGGGGCTGGCAGTGGGGGGCTTTGATGCTTATCTCACCTCCGATGTCCTGCGCGGCTCGGGGTTGTCCTCCTCGGCCGCCTTTGAGGTGATGCTCGGCACCATTCTCTCGCATCTCTTCAACGGTGGAACGGTGGATCCCATCGAGATTGCAAAAATGGCGCAATTCGCCGAAAATCACTTCTTCGGCAAGCCCTGCGGACTGATGGATCAGGTCGCCTGCGCCCACGGCGGTATCGTTGCCATTGATTTTGCCGATCCCGCCGCGCCTGTAATTACTCCCGTGGACTTTGATCTGTCAGGGGCGGGTTTGGCGCTCTGCATTGTCAACACAGGCGGAAATCACGCCGATCTGAATGACGATTACGCATCCGTCCCCGCCGAGATGAAGGCGGTTGCTGCCGCGCTCGGCGTCCCCGTTCTGCGGCAGGCGGATGAGGACGCCTTTACGGCTGCCATCCCCGCACTGCGCGGCAGTGTGGGAGACCGCGCTATCCTGCGCGCGCTGCACTTTTTCGGCGAAAACCGCCGTGTTGCCGCGCAGGTCGAAGCGCTGCGCGAGGGCAGACCAAACGAATTTCTCTCCCTTGTGATCGCCTCGGGGCGCTCCTCCTTCTGCTATCTGCAGAATGTCTACACCACCCAAAACCCGGCCGAGCAGGGGCTTTCTCTCGCACTGGCACGCACCGAGCAGCTGCTGGGTGGGCGCGCCGATACGGCATGGCGTGTTCACGGCGGGGGATTTGCGGGAACCATTCAAGCAATCGTCCCCATCACAATTGCCCAAGACTACGCCTGCGAGATGAACGCACTCTTCGGCGCAGGTGCCTGCCGCATTCTCCGTGTGCGCCAAGTCGGCACCGCACGGCTGGCGTAACCGAAAAATCTAACAGAACAGGATAAGCTTATGCCGAAAAACAAAAAGAAACGCGCCCCGCGGCGCAGAGAAAAAGAAGCAACACCCCAACAGCAGCTCAAACGCCGACTGGGCGAACTCAACTGGCGGCTGCTTGGAATGCTTGCTCTCAACACCGTCATCCTCTTTGCCATCTATCGCGTCCTGGTCAGCCTTGGATATTTTATTGCCGTCTCAACCGTCTACGGACTGGTTTTGCTTGTGCTGATCTGCGCATATATCATCTACAACCGGGGGCTCATACCCCGTAATCTCACGCCGGAACAGCTCCCCGAGAGCTGGACCGATGCACAAAAGCAGGAATTTCTCGCCGACGCCGAGCGCCGCAACAACCGCTCAAAGTGGATGCTGACCATCATCTTCCCACTCTGCATCACCTTCTGCTACGAGATCATTTTTCTCTACATTTTCGACGTCTGGAGTTAAGTGCTGCGTGAAAACACCTTACTTATGTTCGCTTTACTCGGGCTCACGGGGCAATGCGATGCTCATCCGCGCGGGAGGGGCGGCGATTCTCATTGATGCCGGCCGCTCGGCGCGGGCACTTTGCCGTGCGCTGACGGCGGTTGGTTCTTCGATTGACGAGATTGACGCCATTTTCCTGACGCATGAGCATACCGATCACACGGGAGCACTGGAGGTGCTGCTGCGTCAGCACCCCATCCCCGTACACATCACCGAGCCGTCGGCACCACGGCTGATGGCTTCCCCCTCTGTCGCCGCCTGCGCCGTCCTGCATCCTCCTCTTTATACGGCAACGATCGGCGATCTCTCGATCCAAAGCTTCGCTATCTCCCATGACAGTGCCTGCTGTGTGGGATTCCGTCTGCGCTGGGATGGGGGCGAGATCGGCTATGCCACCGATGTTGGCTATGTCTCGGACAGTGTGCGTGCGGGGCTGATGGGCTGCGGCACGGTGGTGCTTGAGTGCAACCACGATCCCGATATGCTGCTTACGGGAAGATATCCCCCCGATCTGAAAGCACGCATCGCATCACGGCGGGGACATCTCTCTTCCCCCGACTGCGCCGCCTTTGCCGCCGAGCTGGCAGAGGCGGGAATGCACCATCTGATGCTGGCGCACCTCTCGGAGGAAAACAATACCCCCGATCTGGCAGAGGCCGAGTTATCCTCGGCACTCGGTACACAGCTGGCCCAAAACGGCGGGCACATTTGCCTTGCCATCGCTTCCCCGAGTGAGCCGACACTGCTCTGCGGCGGGGAGGAATATCCCTGCACAGAGAGGAATTTTGATCATGCTGTCCTGTAAATTCATCACCGTCGGCAATCTCAAAGAGAGCTATCTGCGCGAGGCGGTTGCCGAATATACCAAGCGACTGGGCGGATTCTGCCGCCCGGAGATCATCTCCCTCAAGGAAGCGCGCCTGCCCGACGATCCCTCAGCGGCGCAGATTGCCGCCGCACTGCGGGATGAATCGGTCCGCATTCTCGCGGCGATGCCCCCGCGCGCGATGAAGATCGCCCTCTGTGTGGAGGGCAAGCAATACGACTCGCCCGAGCTCGCCGCTCTGCTCGACCGCGGTGCCGCGGCATCGGGGGCCGTCTGCTTTGTCATCGGCTCCTCTCACGGGCTGGACGAGACGGTGAAGGCGGCCTGCGATCTTCGCCTGTCGGTCTCCCGCCTGACCTTTCCTCATCAGCTGATGCAGGTCATCCTGCTTGAAGCCGTCTACCGCGCACTCTCGATTACACACGGAACAAAATATCACAAATAAGCAAGAAAAGAAGGAAACTATGAACGAAACCTGTCTGCGCATTCTCCGCCGCGTTTTGCCGATGGTTCTGCTGATCGTCATATGCGCCGCCGCGATGCTCTACTATTTCGATTGCTTTGATCTCTCCTTCGTCGAACGTCCCGACAAGGAAGAGACGACCGCCCCGCCGCCCGTTACCCTCTCTCCCGATGAACAAAACATCCAAAACCAGCTCGGACAGCTGACGCCGGGGGACAGCATCACGGGTATCGTTTCCCCCATTACAACCGGCTCGCCCGCCGAGACAACCGCGCCCGCCGCGCCGTCCTTCCCCGCTTACGCCGATCTGCAGGCACAGGGCTACACCATCAGCTACGCCGATTGGGATGAGGTTGACGGCATGACTCTGGCGACACTTTCGCTTGAAGGCAGCGGTTTTACCTGGAAGAATGTGCTCTCACTGGGGGAAAAGCCGGTTTATCTTCGTCAGACCTACCAATACGAAGAAGACGGCGAACGCTATGTCAGAGAGGTGCTCTCCTCTGCCTCTCGCTACGCCATTGAGCTTTACGGCGGATACATCATCGCCGATCAGGGGGATGGGATGCTTGCCATTGCCCACAGCGACGGCACACTCATCGGCCGCTACAGCGCCGCCGATCTCATTCCCGCCTACACCCGCGACCGCGAAGGAAATCCGCTCTTCCGCGTTGATACGGGAAGCGCGGAGAGGGGAGATGCCGTCACACGCTACTATTATCTTGACAGCACCGGCGCCCTGATTGAGAGCGATTACGATGATGTGCACGACAACCGCGGACTGTATTTCGATTATACCCCCGATTACGGCATCAGCGACAATAACCTCGTCACCTACACCGTTGAGGTGAGTGAACGGGTGAAGAGCACCGTGGATACCTACAACTCCTACGAGTACGGCTCGATCGATCCTGATTTGGCCGAGGGAATTTATCTGGTGCATCCCCGCTTTGCACAAACCGTCGCTGACAAAAACCCCCGCTTCAAGCTTGCACTGGCAGAGGCAATTGCCCGCATTGAGCAGCAAAAGGCTGACGCCGCCACCGCCGAAACAACTGCTCCCGAGACGGCAGCTCCCCAAACAACGGAAAGCGAGCTTGCCTTCGCTGTGACCGAGGGCGGTCATGAGCTGCTGGTGGTGGATTTGCTGTGGGGCACAATTCGCGAACGGGTGCTGATGCCCATGGAAAACACGGTGGATGATCCGCTCGTACCGACTGATTTGTTCGATGAGGACCCCCCCGAACATTGGAATAACGATCTTTGGTTTGGTGATGAAACTACCGCACCAATTGAAGAGACAACGGCGGAACCTGAAACCACTGCGGAACCCGAAACGACTGCAGAGCCTGAAACGACTGCAGAACCCGAAACCACTGCGGAGCCTGAAACAACCGTGGAACCCGAAACGACCGCGGAACCTGAAACCACTGCGGAGCCTGAAACGACCGCAGAACCCGAAACGACCGCGGAACCCGAAACCACGGCAGAACCCGAAACGACCGCAGAACCTGAAACGACCGCAGAACCTGAAGACCTTCCGCCGCTCTCAAGCCGTGTGGAGGGACAGTTCATCTACATTGAGCGTGATCTGACCTTTGATCGCTGGGGCTATCAATATGCGGCAGGATGGCGTTTGACCTCGCCCAACTATGCCCGCACCTATGCGTTCAGCGAGGGCTTCGGCTGCGTGATCGATGCCAACAACCGCCTGTTCTTCATGGGGCAAAACGGCTATCGCGCCATTCCCAGCACCTACGTCACCTGGCAGACCGAGTGGACGTATATGACCAACCAAAACAGCCGCTATGTCCGCGCTTCCTATGTCGAACCCCTTTTCCGTGACCTCTCGGACATCGGACACTATTATTTCGACGAGGGATATGTGCGTGTGCGCAAGTTTGAGCGAGACTATTCCTATCGCCACATCATCAATGCCGACGAGGAACTGCTCCTCGACGCAGGGGGAAATGTGTTTGAAATTCCCGCCGGCTATACACTCAAGGGCTACGCGGACGGCATCCTTCTGCTCGAGCGACAGGGCAAATATGGCTACTATCACACCGACGGGTACTGGCTTGCTCAGCCGATTTACACCTATGCACAGCCCTTTATCGAGGGGCTTGGTGTGATCGGATTTACAGGGGGCTCGGTAGGTGCGATTGACACCGACGGCAATGTGGTCATTCCCTTCAATTACCGCTATATCAGCGCGCCCTCCTCGGGTGTCATCGCCGCATATGAACCGACCGGCGGCTGGACAATCTTCGTCAAAACCGTCCCCGCGCAGAGTCAAGACTGATCATTTTCAAGAAAGGCAGACTGCCATGAACGACAAACGATTCCGCAAAAACGACTCGGGTTTTGTCTGTGCCCACTGCGGGCGCACCGTGGAACCGCTGGGCTACAGCTCACGCAACCATTGCCCGCACTGCCTCTGGTCGCTTCACCTCGACGAAAATCCCGGCGACCGCGCCGCCGAGTGCGGCGGGCAGATGCGTCCCATTCGCGTGGAGATTGATCCCAGAAAAGGATATGTGATTGTCCACGAGTGCCAGAAATGCGGTGCAATCCGCCGCTGCAAGGCAGCACACGAGGCGAAGAATCAGCCCGATGATATTGATTTGCTTATCCGCCTGACGGCGGGAGAGCTGCGATAATTGACGCTTCTCGGGGGAAACTTTTTTGCAAAAAAGTTTCCCCCGAACCCCCATCAAAAAACTGCTGAACAGAAGATCTCAAGTTCATATAAGGAGGCCTCCCCTATGCCCACTCCGCATGAAGTTGATCGGAACATGATTGTGCCGACGACGCTGACCGAAACTGACCTGCGGTTTCATGACGTGCGCTCGGCACCTTTCGCGATCTATGGGCTTTATCACCCACAGACCGAACCCGTCTTCAAGCGTCTGCCCGACGAGATCGGGCTGAACACCAACCATGGTGTCAAAACCCTCTATCTGCACACGGCAGGCGGTCGCGTGCGCTTCTCCACCGACTCTGCCTATGTGGCGATCAAGGCGATGATGCCCTATGTTGACCGAATGGATCACATGCCGCTGTCCTCGTCCGCGGGCTTTGATCTTTACCTCGACACCGATGAGGGCAGCCGCTTTGTGCACGCCTTCCGTGTCCCGAACGCCGCACAAGATGGCTATGAGTCGATTGCTCGTTTTCCCGATCGCAAAATGCGCTCCTTTACCATCAACTTTCCCTCCTACAATGCACTTAATGCACTCTATATCGGGCTGCAGGAGGATGCGGTGCTGGGAGAGGGGCATCACTACCGCGACAAGTTGCCCATCGTTTACTACGGCTCCTCCATCACCCAGGGCGGGTGCTGTTCGCGCCCCGGGCTTTCTTACCAGAACATCATCGCCCGACGCCTCGATTACGACTATATCAACCTCGGCTTCTCGGGCAGCGGCCGCGCCGAGGAGACCATCGCACGCTACATGGCAACTCTGCCGATGAGCGTTTTCGTCTGCGACTACGACCACAACGCCCCAACCACCGAGTATCTGGCAGAGACGCACTACCGTCTCTACTCCATCATTCGCGAGATAAATCCTACCGTCCCCTATATCATGATCTCGCGCCCCGATTTTCTTCTGCATTACGACGACTGCGTTGCCCGCCGCGCCGTGATCCTCGACTCCTACGCCCGTGCACTGGCGGAAGGCGACAAAAACGTCTACTTTATCGACGGGCAGTCCTTCTTCCGCGGCAGAGACGAGGATTCCTGCACCGTCGACGGCTGCCATCCCAACGACCTCGGTTTCCACAAAATGGCCGATCACATCGAACGTGTAATCGTCTGGGCACTGGAAAATCATACAACATAATTTCATGCAAAAAAGCAAGCCGAATGTACAGGACATTCGGCTTGCTTTTTGCGTGAGATAAATTTATTGCTTGATCGCTTTGGTTTTCCACTTGCCCATGCGGTAGAAGAAGAAAGTCAGAAGGGCACCGATGAGCCAGGAGGCGAGGAGCGAGATCTGGATGCAGATATTCTGACCGTAGGGCAGCTCCGGCGTGCGGGTAAGATAGGAGATGCCGTAGGCCAGGGGAACGCGGATGGCAACTGTGGTGATCAGGGAGATCCACATGGGCGTCATGGTATCGCCTGCACCGCGCATGACACCCGAGAGACTTTGGGTTACAGCCACGGCGATATAGCCCACGGCGAGGATGGTCATGAGGCGGTAGCTGAGGTCGATGAGCTCGGCGGTATCGGTGAAGACCGACATCAGCGGTCTGCCGAATAGCAGGATAATCCCGGTGATCGCGGTGGAACAGAGGACGGCCATGAAGGTACCCTGCCGTGCACCGGTGACGGCGCGGTCATATTTGCCCGCGCCCACGTTCTGCCCGGTAAAGGTAGTCATGGCTGTACCGAAAGAAAAGTTGGGCATCATGGCAAAGCCATCCACCCGCATGACCACCACGTTGGCGGCGATGAACACCTCGCCGAACTGGTTGGTCAGGGACTGGACAATAATCATCGCCGAGGAGAAGATGGCCTGCGTCAATCCCGACGGAAGTCCAAGCTTCACCACAGTGCGCACATAGTGACCGGACGGGATGAGGTAACGCAGCTTGAAATCGAAGTGCTCCCGCATCCGCATCAGCCGGCGCAGGCACAGGATCGAGGACACGATCTGCGCGATGACCGTAGCCAGGGCAACGCCGGGTACCCCCATCTGCACCACGCCAACAAAGAAGATGTCAAGGACAATATTGATCACGGTCGCGACGAGCAGGTAAACCAGGGCAGAAACCGAGTCGCCCATTCCCCGAAGGATACCGCTGAGAATGTTGTAGTACGCCACGCCGATGCCCCCCACCACGGTGATGATCAGATAGTCGGTGCACCAGTCGATGATGGAGGCAGGGGTATCCAACAGCTCCAGCAGAGGGCGAATGAGCGGAAGGGCGACCACCGCCAGGAGCACACAGGCAATAGCGGTAACGGTGATGCAGGTCCCGATGGTACGGGAGAGGGCATCGCGATTCTGCGCACCGAAATATTGGGAGACCATAATGCCCGCACCCGCCGAGATGCCGATGAAAAGCACCAGCAGCAGATTGAGCACCGGACTGGCACTGCCGACGGCAGCCAGTGCATTGTCCCCGATGTAGTGCCCCACCACGATGCTGTCCACCGTGTTGTAGAGCTGCTGCGCAATGTTGCCCAGCAGCATGGGCAGCGTAAAGATAAGGATGCTTTTCCACGGAGGTCCGAGCGTCATATCCGTGGGCGCGAAGAGTTTTTTGAACACAGAATTACTCCTTTTCTTGGATTTACAATCATTTAATTATATATAATAGCACAAATCGAAAAAAATTGCAAGTAATGGGGAGAAAAACGTCGCATATGTGGGCGAACCGTTTGAAAACAAACCTGCCCTGTGGGCAGTTCGAGCGAGTTTGCCTTCGGCAACGCGCACCGGCCAAACAACATCTGATTTTGGCAAGTTTTTGCAGATTCTTAAGGGGCTTTTTTCAAAAAGCCCCTTAAGCGGGGCGCGGGGCAGAGCCCCGACCGAGAATTCTCGGCAAATTTCTTGCGTTTGCGGGAAATTTATGGTATAATCAAACTAAAGTACCGCGCGCATCCCCGAAAGGAAGAGAAAGCATGGAAAACAATTCGAACAAAGCCTGGCTCTACCTGCTCCCCGCCCTGCTGTTTCTGGGCGTATTTATGGTCTATCCCCTCGTCGACGTTTTCGTCTACTCGTTTGAAGAGGGCTACAACTCCGCCTCACAGACCTTCTTCGGGGTGGGAACCTACAACTATTCCTATGTCCTGCACGACCCCTATTTCCTGCAGGCACTGAAAAACACCCTGATTCTTGTTGTGATCACTGTTCCCCTCTCGACGGGAATTGCCCTGCTCATCTCGGCGGGGCTGGCATCGATCAAGCCCCTGCGTGAGCTCTTCCAGACCATCTATTTTCTGCCCTATGTCACAAACACCCTCGCCGTCGGCCTTGTGTTTATGATTCTGTTCAAGAAAACCCCCTACTCTGATGGACTGATCAATCTGCTCATCAATCTCTTCGGGGGCAGCTCGGTGGATTTTATCGACGGCCCCTATTGGGCGAAAATGCTTGTCCTCTGCATCTACACCATCTGGGTGGTCATGCCCTTCAAAATTCTCGTGCTGACCGGCTCGCTCGCCTCGGTTGATCAGACCTACTACAACGCCGCCCGCGTTGACGGAACGCCCCGCTGGCGCACCTTCACCCGCATTACCCTGCCCATGATCTCGCCCATGCTCTTCTACCTGATCATCACCGGCTTTATCGGTGCCTTCAAGGCCTACAGTGACGCGGTCGCCCTCTTCGGCACCAACCTCAACGCCGCCGAGATGAACACCATCGTCGGCTATGTCTACGATATGCTCTACGGCGACAGCGGCGGATATCCCTCATACGCGTCTGCCGCAGCCATCATCCTCTTTGCCATCGTGCTGACCATCACCTGCATCAATCTTCTCGTCAGCCGAAAGCACGTACACTATTCGTGAGGTGACAGCTATGCAGAAACCTACCTTTTCCCACCTTGAGCGTGCAGCAAAGCTTCGCCGCACCATCCTCTCAACCGCCGTTTATCTGCTTCTCGGTATTTGGGCGATCTTCGTTCTCTTTCCCTTTTACTGGATGCTGCTGACCTCGGTAAAAAGTTACGCCTCCTATAACACCGAGTATATTCCCCGTTTCTTCACCCTCTCCCCCACCCTCCAAAACTACACCGATGCCTTTTCTGCCGTGCCGCTGGGGCAGTATTTCCTCAATACGCTGATTTTTACCGTCATCACCACCGCGCTGATGCTGGTCATCATCATCCCCGCCGCCTTTGCCTTCGCAAGGCTGAACTTCAGAGGAAAAAATCTCCTCTTCACCCTGATTCTTGCGCTGATGATGATCCCCTCCGAGCTTGTGGTCATCACCAACTTTACCACCATCACCAATCTCGACCTGCGCAACTCCTTTGCGGGACTGATTCTGCCCTCGGTGGCGTCTGTCTTCTATCTCTACCTGCTTCGCGAAAATTTTGCGCAGATCCCCGACGAGCTCTATTACGCCGCCAAGGTGGACGGCACCTCCGACTTCAAGTATCTCTGCCGCGTCATGATCCCCATCTGCCGCCCCACCGTCGTGACCATCACCATCCTCAAGGTCATCGAGTGCTGGAATTCCTACGTCTGGCCCCGTCTCATCACCGATGATCAGGCGTATTTCTTGGTTTCCAACGGCATTCAGGAGATCCGCGAGAACGGCTTCGGGCGCGAGAACATCCCCGCCATGATGGCAGCGGTAGTGGTCATCTCGCTGCCCCTGATTGTGCTCTTTTTGATTTTCCGCCGCCAGATCATGAGCGGTGTGGCGAGAGGAGGAACCAAAGGATGAAAATACGGTTGCTTGCCCTGCTTCTCTGTCTGCTCACTTGCCTGCCCGTCCTCTCGGGCTGCCACGGCTCGCGCGGACTTGACCCCTTTGTCGCGCCCGAGTCCTTTGATACGACCCGCACTTACGAGATCACCTTCTGGGCAAAAAACGACACCAACAAAACCCAGACCGCCATCTATCACCGGGCGATTGAGGAATTTGAAGCACTCTATCCCAATATCACAGTAAACCTGCGGCTCTACACCAATTACGGCAACATCTACAACGATGTTATCACCAACATCGCCACGGGAACCACACCCAATGTCTGCATCACCTACCCCGACCACATTGCAACTTATCTCTCGGGCGCGAACACCGTGGTTCCGCTCGACGAGCTGATGACCGATGCTGCCTACGGGCTCGGCGGCAGCGAAGTGCGCTTTGATTCCCCCACCGTCGACGAGATCATCCCCAAATTTCTTGAGGAGTGCGCCTTTGGCGGTGCGCACTACGCGCTGCCCTATATGCGCTCCACTGAGGCGTGCTATATTAACCAAACCTATGTCGAAGCGCTCGGCTTCACCCTGCCCGACGTGCTGACGTGGGACTTTATCTTCGAGGTCTCTCGCGCCGCCATGGCACAGGATGATGAGGGAAACTTCCTTGTCAATGGGCAGAAAGTGCTCATTCCCTTCATTTATAAATCCACCGACAACATGATGATTCAGCTGCTCCGTCAGACAGGCGCAGGTTACTCGACGGCGGCGGGCGATGTGCTCATCGACAATGCAACCACCCGCGCACTGCTCTTCGACATTGCCGATCTCACTGCCGACAAGGCCTTCTCAACCTTCAAAATCTCAGGTTATCCCGCCAATTTCCTCAACGCAGGCCAGTGCATCTTCGCCGTTGACTCAACGGCGGGCGCAACTTGGATGGGCTCGGATGCTCCGCTGGTTGACATCAGCGAGGAAAGTCTGGTGGAATTTGAAACTGCTGTCCGCTCCGTTCCGCAGATTGACCCCGACAACCCGCAGATGATCTCCCAGGGGCCGTCGGTTTGCGTCTTCAACAAGGAGGATCCGCAGGAAGTGATGGCGGCATGGCTGTTTGCCCAGTTTCTGCTGACCGACGAGGTGCAGATTGCCTACGCACAGACCGAAGGCTATGTCCCTGTTACCAGCAAGGCGCAGAGCGACCCCACCTATGTCGATTACCTCTCCCGCGCGGGCGAGGATGACGATCTGTACTACAGCGTGAAGCTTGAAGCGACGCGGCTGCTGCTTGACAACATCGACCGCACCTTTGTCACCCCCGTTTTCAACGGGTCGGCATCCCTGCGCGATGCAGCGGGACAACTCATCGAGTACGTCACAAAATCGGTTCGCCGCGGTGAGACGGTGGATGATGCCTACATGGATTCGCTCTTTGCCAAAATCACCTCGCTTTATCGCCTTGACCAAAAGAAGAGCTCGGCCACCGGCCCCATGGAACTTGGCGAAATGCCTGCCGAATCGGTCGCCTTGCTTGCGGTTTTGGGTGCAATTTGGGTGCTGATTGGGGCATATTGGTTCTTCGATCGAAAAAAACAGAAAAAATTATCGGCAAAATCTTGACTTTTCCGAAAAAATGTGTATAATAGGAATTACTATCGCATTTTACCAAACTAAAGGAGAAAAACATCATGAAAAAAATTCTTTCGCTCGTCATGCTGTTCGTTCTGGCTCTTTCTGTGGTTGCCTGCGGCGATCAGACCGGTGACATCAACGCCAAGTCTGAGGGCGTGATGACCTATGCTGAGTACGCAGCAGCTGCCCTTGACACCGAAGTTACCATCGAAGCTTATGTTCAGGCTAAGCAGAGCTGGTGGGAAAAGGACGGCGTAGGCGTTGGCACCTTCTACACCCAGGACGGCGACGGCGCATACTTCCTCTACGAGATGCCCTGCTCCAAGGAAGACTTTGACAAGATGACCCCCGGCACCAAGATCAAGGTAACGGGTTACAAGGCAGAGTGGTCGGGCGAGGTCGAGATCATCGACGCAACCTATGAGATCATCGAGGGCCAGACCTATGTGGCAGAGCCCATCGATCTCACCGCAAAGCTCGGCACCGATGAGCTGATCAACTACCAGAACCAGCTGGCTTCCTTCAAGGGTCTGACCGTTGAGTCGATCTCCTACAAGGACAGCGAGTGGGACAAGGACATTTACCTTGGCGTTTCCTACAACGGCGCAAGCTACAGCTTCTGCGTTGAGAATTACCTCTGCGGTCCTGACACCGATGTGTACAAGGCAGTTGCAGCGCTCCAGGTGGGCGATGTGATCGATGTTGAGGGCTTTGCCTACTGGTATGAGGGCATCAACACCCACATCACCGGCGTATCTGCTGCTGAATAAGCTGCACCGACCAAGCGATTTTATCAAAAGTATCAAGTGTATGCACTTTTCACCAAAGGTGCATACACTTTTTTGATTCGCCCCTCGGTTTTTACGACGTTTTATGCGAAAATTGGCAGATCCCCTTCGCAGAAGTGTCGCCCATATCAGCGCAGCACCCCATTTTTTGCGGAAAATTTTCGTCTTTGTTTTGTCGTTTTTCTGTATTTTTTGATGCCCCAACAATTACCGCTCCGGCGAAATCGGCTACAGAGTATAAAACTCCCTCCTTTGTATAGACTATTTTCGCACGCATTTTTATGTCAACTGATACAAATTTAAAGGAGTTTATCATATGAAAGCCACAGGAATTGTTCGCCGCATCGACGACCTCGGCCGTGTCGTAATCCCCAAGGAAATCCGCCGCACCATGCGCATTCGTGAGGGCGACCCGCTTGAAATCTACACCGATCGCGAGGGTGAGGTCATTTTCAAGAAATATTCCCCCATCGGTGAGCTGGCATCTTTTGCCGCACAGTATGCCGAAACACTGCACAAAACCTGCTCGATGTCGGTGCTCATCTGTGATCGCGATGCCGTCATCGCCTGTGCGGGTGTACCGCGCAAGGAATATGTCGACCGTCCCTTCACCGATGAGCTGGAGCGCATCATGGAAAGCCGCTCTCTCTATGTCGCGCGTGATGACAACGCGCGAATCCCGGCAGTCGAAGACGCCGCCGGTCACTATGTCAGCTGCGCGATGCCCATCCTCGCCGAGGGTGACCTGATCGGCTGCGTTGTTTCGCTGGCATCGGTGGATGGCGCTGCCATGGACAGCGAACTTGAATCCAAGCTGGTCATCACCGCTGCCGGATTCTTGGGCAGACAGCTTGAGGCATAAATCCTCCTTCTCGGAGAAACCGTGCAGTCCCGCATGGATTCTCCGAGAATTTTTTTGCATTTGAGTGAATATATTTTCGTTTTTGTTTATTTTTATACATATTCGCCTGTTTTTTTCGAATATTTATGCATACTGCCGCTTGACAAATTTAGGATTTGCGGTATAATATATGGTATGATGCAATTTTATCCGATTTTTTCGGGAGGAGTACTTCCATGAGCAAGAAAACCAAGATTTTTATTGACGGGCGAGAGGGCACCACGGGGCTGAAAATTCTCGAACGATTTGCCGGCCGCGACGATCTCGAGCTGATTGATATTCCCGACGAGCTGCGGAAGGATCCCGCCGCCCGTGCCGAGCGGCTCAACGCCGCCGATATTGCCTTCCTCTGCCTGCCCGATGCGGCAGCCCGGGAGGCGGTGGCCATGGTCACCAACCCCAACACCAAAATTATCGACGCCTCCACCGCGCACCGCACGATGGATGGCTGGGCATACGGCTTTCCCGAGCTGTCCCCCGCGCACCGCGCCGCTATCGTGTCGGGCAAGCGGGTGGCGGTTCCCGGCTGCCACGCCAGCGGATTCCTCTCGCTGGTCTATCCCCTCCGCGCGGCAGGGATTCTGCCCGCCGATTACCCCATTGTGAGCTATTCGCTGACCGGTTACACCGGGGGCGGCAAAAAGATGATTGCCGAATATGAAGGCGAGGGCAGGGACATCGCCCTTGACTCCCCCCGTCAGTATGGTCTGACCCAGCAGCACAAGCACCTCCCCGAGATGCAGGCGGTGGCCTCCCTGGCGCATCCCCCCATCTTTGCCCCCATCGTGGCTGACTTCCCGCAGGGCATGGAGGTATCCGTCCCCCTCTATTCGGCTCTGCTGAACGGCAAGCCCACGCCCGCCGACGTTCACGCCGCGCTCTCGGCGCACTACGCCGGCTCGAAGATGGTGTCGGTGCTCCCCCTGGGCGGGGACGGAACCGGCTTCCTGCCATCCAATCCGCTGGCAGGGAAGTGCACCATGCAAATCTTCGTTGGCGGCAACAACGACCGCATTCTCCTCTGCTCCCTCTTCGATAACCTCGGCAAAGGCGCATCAGGCGCCGCCGTCCAGTGCATGAACATCATGCTGGGCGTGGAAGAGGATCTGGGGCTGTGAAGGTCGTGGGACGCTGTCCCACACCCTGCTGGGGAGCCTCTTGAAAAAGGCTCCCCAGACCCCGCGAAAACTTTCAAACAAGTGAATTGACGAGCCTTCCTGCGAATTTGAGATGATGTGGGAGGTTGTACACAGCTTGTTTTTGCGCATCGGAGGTAGCCGTCCGTGGGACGGCTACCGGTCACCTCTATAAGATAACCAAAGAATCAGCACCCGCCCCAATGCCCCAAAGGTTTTTGGGAGGGGGTGCGGGGGAGCCCTTTTGCAAAAAGGGCTCCCCCGCGGAAAGGAAAAAACACATGAACTACATCAACGGCGGCGTTTGTGCCGCGAAAGGATTTCGGGCTGCGGGGATTCACTGCGGGCTGAGAAAGAACAAGACGAAGAAGGATGTTGCGCTGATTGTCAGTGACTGCGACTGCTCGACGGCGGCGGTATACACAACCAATCTGGTCAAGGGTGCGCCCATTGACGTGACCAAGCGAAACATTGCCAACGGCGTGGCGCGTGCGGTGATCTGCAACAGCGGCAACGCCAACACCTGCAACGCAAACGGCATTGAGGTGGCCGAGGCTATGTGCGCCCTGGTAGAGAAGCACGTGGGGATTCCTGCATGCGACGTTGTGGTGGCATCCACGGGTGTGATTGGGCAGCCGTTGGACATTTCGCCGATGGCGGCGCACATGGACGAGTTGGTAGCGGCACTGGGCTGCACGGCCGAGCATTCCACCAACGCAAACGAAGCGATTATGACCACCGACGTGGTGCACAAGGAAGTTGCGGTTGAGTTTGAGATTGCGGGCAAGCGGTGCGCCATGGGCGGCATCGCCAAAGGCTCGGGCATGATCCATCCCAACATGGCGACCATGCTTGTATTCATCACCACCGATGCGGCCATCTCGCCCGAGCTTCTGCAGAAGGCCATCCGCGCCGATGTGGCAGACACCTTCAACATGGTGAGCGTAGACGGGGACACCTCCACCAACGACACACTGGCGGTACTTGCCAACGGCATGGCGGAGAACCCCACCATCACCGAAGAGGGCAAGGATTATGACGATTTCTGTGCCGCGCTGCGTGCCGTCACCAGCGGACTTTGCCGCGCCATTGCCGCCGACGGCGAGGGTGCGACCAAGCTGCTGATCGCCTCGGTTTCGGGTGCAGCGGACAGTGACAATGCCCGCCGCATCGCCAAGAGCATCATCACCTCCTCCCTGACCAAGGCGGCAATGTTCGGCGCCGACGCCAACTGGGGGCGCGTGCTCTGCGCCATCGGCTACAGCGGTGCGCAGGTGGACGTGCACAAGGTAGATGTGGACTTTGTTTCAGCCGCAGGTGAAGTAGCCGTCTGCCGCGGCGGTGCCGGGGTGGAGTTCTCGGAGGAGAAAGCTAAGGAAATACTGGTGGAAAAGGAAATCACCATCCGCGTCGCGCTTGGCGACGGCGACGGTATCGCCACTGCTTACGGCTGCGACCTGACCTACGACTACGTCAAGATCAACGGCGACTACAGAACCTAAACCTACGGACAACGCCCAGCCAAGGAAGCGGGGTGGGTGAATGCCTGCCCCGCGGGCAGGCAGAGGGCGGGGAGAAAACTTCGGCGTCTGAGATGGTGTCTCCCCGCCCTGTCTCGCCCGGGAGGGCGAAGAAATTCGATAAAACCTATATTCCAACACGAATACATAAGGAGACACACCATGCAAATTACCAACGCAGTCAAAGCCGAGGTGCTGACTCAAGCCCTCCCCTACATACAGAAATACCACGGCCAGATCATCGTGGTCAAATACGGCGGCAACGCCATGATCAACGAGGAGCTCAAGCTCGGCGTGATGCGTGATCTCGTTTTGCTCAACCAAATCGGCATCAAGGTGGTGCTGGTCCACGGCGGCGGCCCCGAGATTACGGATACGCTCAAGAAAATGAACATCCCCTCCGAGTTCATCGGCGGCCTGCGCAAGACCACCAAGGAAACGGTGGACGTGGTGCAGATGGTGCTGGCGGGCAAGGTAAACAAGGATCTGGTCAACCTCATCGAGAACAACGGCGGCCGCGCCATCGGTCTGTGCGGCATCGACGGCCACATGATCGAGGCCGCTCCCGTCAACGAGGAGCTGGGCTTTGTGGGAGAGATCACCTCCGTGAAGGTGGATCCCATCATCACCGCGCTGGATGCGGGATACATCCCTGTGATCTCCACCGTGGGCTATGACACCGCGGGCAATGTGTACAACATCAACGCAGACACGGTGGCCGCCCGCATCGCGGGTGAGCTGAAGGCCTGCTCGCTGATCTCGATGACCGATATTAAGGGTATTCTGCGCGACAAGGATGACGAGGATTCGTTGATCACGGCGATCAACGTCAGCGAGGCGCCCACCCTCATCAAGGATGGGATTATCTCGGGCGGCATGATCCCCAAGGTGGCCTGCTGTGTGGAGGCCATCCGCCGCGGCGTGAAGTCGGTGTTCATTATCGACGGTCGCGTACCGCACGCGATTTTGATTGAAGTACTGAGCGACGAGGGTATCGGTACGATGTTTTATTAAGGTCGCGGGGCGTTGCCCCGCACACCACCAGAGGGGCTTTTTGAAAAAAGCCCCTCTGGACTCCGCAAAAACTTTCCAAAAAGGTGATTTTTATGGATATTAAGAATTTGGACCACAGCTATATTGCGCAGACTTATGGGCGTTATGATGCGGTGCTGACCGAGGGCACCGATGCGGGCTTCTCGGGTGACGGGAAGGGCTACATTGACTTCGGTTCGGGCATTGCGGTGAACACCTTCGGGGCGAACGATGCGGGTTGGATCGAGGCGGTTTGTGCGCAGACGCGCAAGCTTTCGCATACGAGCAACTACTTTTATACTGAGCCCCAGTCCCGTCTGGCGGAGTCGCTTTGCACCCGAACGGGGCTGAAGCGGGTATTTTTCTCCAACTCGGGGGCTGAGGCGAACGAATGTGCCATCAAGGTGGCGCGCAAGTACAGCCATGACAAGTATGGGGATGGTCGTGCGACCATTCTGACCCTGCAGGGTTCCTTCCACGGGCGGACCATCACCACCCTCTCTGCCACGGGGCAGGATGTGTTCCACACCGATTTCATGCCTTTCACCCCCGGATTTGTTCACGTTCCCCCCAATGATATTGCGGCACTTGAGGGTGCGCTCACCGCTGATGTGTGCGCGCTGATGCTGGAACCGGTGCAGGGTGAGGGCGGCGTGATTACGCTTGAGCGTGAATATCTTGCCGCCGCGCAGAAGCTCTGCGCTGACCGTGACATTCTGCTCATCCTCGACGAGGTGCAGACCGGCAACGGGCGGACGGGTACTTTGTATGCCTTCCAGCAGTTGGGCATCACACCTGACGTGATGAGCACCGCCAAGGGCTTAGCGGGCGGTTTGCCGCTTGGTGCGACCCTCATGGGCGAAAAAGTCTCCGAGACCCTGGGTAAGGGCAAGCACGGCTCCACCTTCGGGGGCAATCCCATCTGCTGTGCCGCCGCCAACTATGTGCTGGGGCGGTTGGACGATGCATTCTTGGCAGAAGTCCAGGCAAAAGCGGCATATTTCCGCGAGAAGCTGCTGGCCCTGCCGAGCGTAACTGCCGTCAGCGGACTTGGGCTGATGATCGGCATCTCGCTCAAGGCGGGCGATGCGCACGATGCGGCGCTGAAGTGTCTGGAGAAGGGACTGATTGTGCTGACGGCGAAGGACAAGGTACGTCTTCTGCCTCCCCTCTCGATCAGCTACGCCGATATCGACCGCGGACTTGCCATTCTCGCCGACGTTCTGGCGCAAATAGAATCGAAAAACGATACCGAACAATCTTAACGATAAGGGAGCAACATCATGAACCATCTTCTTAAACTTTCCGATCTCACCGGTGAGGAGATCCTCGACATTCTTAACCTTGCCGATCAGCTCAAGTACGAGCAGCGCAACGGTATCCCCCACCCCCATTTGGCGGGCAAGACCCTGGGCATGATTTTCACCAAGTCCTCCACCCGCACCCGCGTCTCCTTTGAGGTGGGTATGTATCAGCTGGGGGGGCAGGCCCTCTTCCTGTCGGGCAACGACATTCAGCTGGGGCGCGGCGAGCCCATCCGCGACACCGCACGGGTGCTCTCCCGCTACCTCGACGGTATCATGATCCGCACCTTCAAGCAGTCGGATGTGGAGGAACTGGCTGAGTACGGCTCGATTCCGATCATCAATGGGCTCACCGATTTCTGCCACCCCTGCCAGGTACTGGCTGACCTGATGACCATTCGCGAGAAGAAGGGCTCCTTCAAAGATCTCAAGCTCTGCTTTATCGGGGACGGCAACAACATGGCGAACTCTCTCATTGCCGGCTGTATCCGTCTCGGCATCCATGTGGCCATCGGCTGTCCCGATGACTACCGCCCCGACGAGGGTGTGATGGCCGAGGGCTTTGCCGCCGGTCTGCTGACCGTGACGTCTGACATTTACGCTGCCGCAAAGGACGCAGACGTGATCTACACCGACGTCTGGGCCAGCATGGGTCAGGAGGGTGAGGCTGCCGAGCGGCAGAAGGTCTTTGCGAACTACCAGGTCAACGCCGAGCTCATGGCAGTTGCCAAGCCCGACGCGATGGTCCTGCACTGCCTGCCCGCACACCGCGGCGAGGAGATCACCGACGAGGTGCTGGAAGCCCACGCTGACGAAATCTTCGAGGAAGCCGAGAACCGTCTCCATGCACAGAAGGCGGTCATGGTCAAGCTGATGGCGTGAAGGGAAGACCTTGGAACGCTGTCCCAAACCCTGCTTACCCCCTTTTTCGAGAAAAAGGGGGTAAGCATCCCAAAAAGCTTTCAAACAAATGGATTGACCTACACTGATTTGGGTTGATGCGAAGGCAGATCACAGGTCGATTGTACACATCGAAGGTCGCCGTCCGTGGACGGCGATCGTTCACCTCTATCGATAACAAAAGAAATTATATCCCCCCATGCCCCAAAGTTTTTTGGGAGGGGGCGTGGGGGGACCCTTTTTTTCAAAAAAGGGTCCCCCCACAGAAAGGCAGCACGCATGGCAAAACGATATCTCCAACTGGCAAGCGGCGAAGTGTTCGCCGGGGAAGCCTTCGGGGCTTCGGGCGAGACGATCGGCGAACTTGTTTTTTCCACGGGAATGGTGGGCTACATCGAAGCCCTCTCCGATCCCCGTTATCATGGGCAGATTCTGCTCCAGACTTATCCCCTCATCGGCAACTACGGCATGATTGCAGAGGACATGGTCAGCGACAGGATGCATCCCCGCGCCTATGTAGTGCGCGAGCTTTGCGATGCCCCCTCCAACTATCGCTGTGCGGGTGCGCTGGATGCCGTCCTGCGTGAGCAGGGCGTGATCGGCATCAGCGGCATTGACACCCGTGCGCTGACGACAATTCTGCGCGAGAAGGGCACCATGCCCGCACGCATCACCGACCAAATGCCAACCGCCCCCGACAACGGGCTGTGCAGCTACCGCGCCGAGGGTGTAATTTCGGCAGTTGCCCCAAACGATGTGCGCACATATCCCGCCACGGGCGAGGAAAAATGCCGTGCCGCGCTGATCGACTGCGGATGCGGTGCATCTTTAGCTGCGCGGCTGGTGCAGCGGGGGATCGCCGTGACGGCATATTCCCCCACGGTATCGGCTGATACGGTATCCGCCGACGCCCCCGATCTGCTGATTGTATCGGATGGCCCGGGCGATCCCAAGGATCCCGACACTTCTCCCGTTATTGCCCTTCTGCGCGAGCTGTTGGGGAAACTGCCCACATTCGGCGTGGGACTCGGGCATCAGCTGATGGCGCTGTCCCTCAGCGCCGACACTTATCGGCTCAAAGCGGGGCATCGTGGAGCAAATCAGCCTGTCAAATCGCTCGCTGACGGAAAAATCGCCATCACGGCGCAGAATCAGGGCTTCGCCGTTGATGCTGCAACGCTGCCCGATGGGGCGGTCTGCACCCACATCAATGTCAACGATGGCAGCTGTGCGGGCGTTGCCTATCCCGCCCTGCGCGCCTGCTCGATTCAGTACGATCCCACCGCCGCCGATCTTGACGGCGTGATTTCGATGACAGAGGAGGCTGCAAACTATGCCCTTTGATTCTTCCATCAAAAAAGTGCTCGTAATTGGCTCAGGTCCGATTGTCATCGGTCAGGCAGCCGAATTTGACTACGCAGGCGCACAAGCCTGCCGCGTTCTGCGCGCCGAGGGCGTCTCGGCGGTGCTGGTCAACTCCAATCCCGCCACCATCATGACCGATCAGGCTATGGCGGACGCCATTTACCTTGAACCGCTGACGTCTGAAACCATCAAACGCATCATCGAAAAGGAGCGGCCCGACTCGATTCTGGCATCGCTTGGCGGTCAGACAGGTCTGACCATCGCCATGCAGCTCCACCGTGAGGGCTATCTGCGCGAGCAGGGCATTCGCCTGCTGGGCACCGATGCAGAAGCCATCATCCGCGCCGAGGACCGTGAGCTCTTCAAGGAAACCATGGAGCAGATCGGCCAGCCCATGATCCCCTCCGATATTGCGACCACGCTGGATGAGTCTCTGGCAATTGCCGACCGCATCGGCTATCCCGTCATCGTTCGCCCCGCCTTTACGCTGGGCGGAACGGGGGGCGGCGTTGCCTACACCCCCGATGAGCTGCGCACCATCGCCGCCGTGGGACTTGAACTCTCCCCCATCCACCAGGTACTCATCGAGTGCTACATCTACGGCTGGAAGGAGATCGAATTTGAAGTAATTCGCGACGGCGCGGGCAACCGTCTCGCCGTCTGCTCGATGGAAAACGTGGATCCCGTGGGCGTGCACACCGGCGACTCGATCGTGGTTGCCCCCGCGCAGACTCTCGCGCTTCCCGAATACAGTATGCTCCGCACAGCGGCCCTCGATATTATCGAGGCGCTGGGCATTGAGGGGGGCTGCAACTGCCAGTTCGCGCTTGATCCTGTGTCAAAACGCTATGCGGTGATTGAAGTTAACCCCCGCGTTTCGCGCTCTTCCGCCCTCGCGTCCAAGGCGACAGGCTATCCCATTGCCAAGGTTTCGGTGCGCATTGCGCTTGGCTACCGCCTGGATGAGATCAAAAACGAGATCACCGGCAAAACCACCGCCTGCTTTGAGCCGTCGGTGGACTATGTGGTGCTGAAAATGCCCAAGTTCCCCTTCGACAAGTTTGGTGGAACTGACCGTAAGCTCGGTACCCAGATGAAGGCTACCGGCGAGGTCATGAGCATTGCACCCTCCTTTGAGGCGGCACTGATGAAGGCGGTGCGGGGTGCGGAGATTTCCCTCGACACCCTGAACGCGCCCGAAGAACTGCTGGGAGGTAATCCCACCGACATCCCCGACCATGCCGATGACCTGCGGCTGTTCAAAATCTTCCGCGCGCTGAAAGCCGGTGTTTCCATCGACGATATCTACAATGTAACCAAAATCGACCGTTTTTTCCTTGCCAAGCTGAAGGGGCTGGCTGATTTTGAAGATACCATTGCGGGCAAATCCATCTCGCCCGAGCAATATCTGCGTGCAAAGCAGCTCGGCTACCCCGACCGCGCCCTCTCGCGCATCACGGGACACGCACTGCCTGCGCACATTCCCGCAGTCTACAAGTTAGTTGACACCTGTGCCGGCGAATTTCCCGCCGAGCGCCCCTACTTCTACGCAACCTACGATAAGACAAGCGAGGTCGAGCCGTTCCGCAATCCTGACCGGGAGACGGTGGTTGTCCTCGGCTCGGGTCCCATTCGCATCGGGCAGGGCATTGAGTTCGACTACTCCTCGGTGCACTGCGCCTGGGCGCTGAAGCGGCTCGGGTATGATGTGGTCATCATCAACAACAACCCCGAGACAGTATCCACCGACTTTGACGTGGCCGACCGACTCTACTTCGAGCCCCTCACCCCCGAGGATGTGGACAATGTACTCGCCATCGAGAAGCCCATTGGCGTGGTGGTAGCCTTCGGCGGACAGACCGCCATCAAGCTCACCGCCCATCTCGATCAGTGCGGTGTGAAGGTGCTTGGCACTTCCGCCGACGGCATTGACATGGCCGAGGACCGTGCCCGCTTCGAGGCTTTGCTGGAGGAGTGCGGCATTCGCCGTCCCGCCGGCTGCGGTGTCATGACCACCGCCGAAGCGCTCGACGCGGCACACAGGCTGGGCTATCCCGTCCTGGTCCGCCCCTCCTACGTCATCGGCGGACAGAACATGGTCATCGCCGCCTGCGACGAGGACATTACGCGATATATGGCCATCATCGAGGCCCAGGGCATTGACGATCCCGTGCTGGTGGATAAGTATCTGCTTGGCACCGAGCTGGAGGTGGACGTGATCTCGGACGGCACCGATGTGCTCATCCCCGGCATCATGGAGCACATCGAGCGAACGGGCGTACACTCGGGCGACTCCATCGCCGTCTATCCCCCCTTCTCGGTGAACGATCGGATGCGGGACAAAATTGTGGAATGCTCCACCAAGCTCGCGCTCCGTCTGGGCACACGTGGGCTGGTGAACATTCAGTACCTCATCTATGAAAACGAACTGTATGTAATTGAGGTCAATCCCCGCGCATCCCGCACCATTCCCTATATCAGCAAGGTGACGGGCGTACCGATGGTTGATCTGGCTACCAAAATTATGGTTGGCGGCAGCCTGCGCGAGCAGGGCTATGGCAGCGGTCTCTGGCCCAATTCCCCCTATGTGGCGGTGAAGGTGCCGGTCTTCTCCTTTGCCAAGCTGGGACACGTCAATCCCATGCTCTCTCCCGAGATGAAGTCCACGGGTGAGGTGCTGGGCTTGGGCAAAACGCTGGAGGAGGCCCTCTTCAAGGGACTGGTCAGCGCGGGCTTTGCCCTCCGCTCCCCCCACAGCGGCGAGCGGCAGTGCGGCGTATACATCAGCGTCCACGACCGCGACAAGCCCGACGCGCTGGCATTGGCGAAGAAATTTATGGATCTGGGCATGGCCATCTACGCCACCCCCAAGACGGCGCAGTATATCGAGCAGCTGGGCTGTGACATCACGGTGGTTGACAATCCCTCGGGCGAGCACAACATCTTCCCCTATCTGGAGGATGGCTCGGTCAGCTATATCGTGAACACCTGTCCCAACCTGCGGGGCAAGGTGGAGGAGCACATCTCCCTCAATCGCCGCGCCATGCAGCTGGGTATTGTGTGTATGTCCTCCCTCGACACCGCCCGTGCACTTGCCGACACCCTTGCCTCCCGCTGGAGTCAGCAGAACACCGAGCTGGTTGACCTCAATCATATGCGCACCGAGCGTCAGCGCATCCGTTTTGCCAAGATGCAGACGCTGGGCAACGACTATATTTACCTCGACAACACCGACGGCTCAATCAACGGGCCGGAATCGCTGGCAGTTGACCTCTGCGACCGCAACTTCTCCATCGGTGGGGACGGCATCGTCCTCATCGAGCGCTCGACCGTGGCCGATGCGAAGATGCGCATCTTCAACCGGGACGGCAGTGAAGGAGGAACGGCGGGCAACGCCCTGCGCTGTGTGGCGAAGTTCCTGTATGATCGAGGTATGGTTCGCCGCCTGCGCCTGACCATCGAGGCGGGCGGGCGGATTTATCCCCTTGCGCTGATCCTGACCGAGGGAAAAGTTTCCACGGTAGAAGTGGACATGGGCAGCTTCAGCATGGATCCCGCCGCCCTGCCCACCGACATTCACCCCAACCACGATGGAAAGATCATTGAATACCCGATCACCGTCGCGGGTAGAGAATGGCCCATCACCTGCGTGTCCATGGGCAATCCCCATGCCGTCACCTTCGTGGATCGCGTCGATCCCCTGGATCTGGAGCAAATCGGACCGCAATTTGAGTACGCGCCCTGCTTCCCGGCACGGGTGAACACCGAGTTTGTGCGCATCGTGAACCGCCGCACCCTCAAGATGCGCGTCTGGGAGCGAGGGAACGGTGAAACCCTCGCCTGCGGTACCGGTGCCTGCGCCGCCGCCGTGGCCGCCATCGCCTGCGGATACTGCGACCCCGACTGCGATATCACCGTCAAGCTCCGCGGCGGTGACCTCACCGTCCGCGTCACCACCTCAGGTCAAGTCTTCCTCACCGGCAATGCTGTTCTGGCGTTCGAGGGGGAAAAGGAGTTATAAAGTTCTGTGTCACTATCACTTCTCCCCCGAAGCAGTACATAGTTGTACTGTCATT
>JAFQVV010000003.1 GCA_017407835.1 Clostridia bacterium | reverse complement strand
GGGGGGGGTTTTTTCAAAAACCCCCCCCCCCCACGCCCCCTCCGCAAAAACTTTCATAAATTTTTTATCCGGAAAGTTTTCGCGGGGTCCGGGGCGCCTTTTTCAAAAGGCACCCCGGTGGGGGTTAGGGGGCAAAGCCCCCCATGGAGGTACTTATGATTTTTTCTGCACCCTTTACCGTCAATTTTCACGATACCGACTGCTATGCGCAGATGCGCCCTTCGGCGGTACTGATGTATATGCAGGAAGCGGCCAACCTGCATCTCAATGCTTACGGACCGACAATGGATGAACTGCGCAGCAGTGGGCGTGCCTTTCTGCTCAGCCGTGTGCGCGTCTCGATCAAACACGCTCTGCCTGCTTATACACCGATTGAAGCCCAGACATGGATCAGCAACGATGACCACGGATTTTCCTTCAATCGCTACCATCGCATCATGGCAAACGGCAAAGTTGCGGCTGAAGCGATGTCGGTGTGGGCATTGGTTGATATTGAAACTCGCCGTCCCATCCGTGCAGACGAATTTCAATACAATTTCACAGGAGATACTCCCCTTGATCTCCCCCTGCCCCGACGTATTCGCTTTCCGGGAGAGCCCGAGGAAATTGCATCCCGTCCCGTTGTCTACAGTGATTGCGACTACAACGGACACATCAATAACACCCGCTATCCCGATCTGCTCTGCGACTATCTGCCCGCGGGCGAGACGCGTCGAGTGGAGGATGTGGTCATCAACTTTTTGGGCGAAGCCCCCCTCGGCGAGCGGCTGACCATTTACCGCGCCGCCGATCCCGAGGACGACCGCCGCTATCTCTTCCGGACCCGCCGCACTGACGGTGCATCCAACATTGAGGCTGTCATCACGCTGGCAGAAGAGAACAGATGAGCGCCCTCTCCATTCTTCTGCTCGGGCAGGATGCCTGTTTTGCGCAAATGCTCATTTATGAGCTTGAGCGCGCAGGGTATGGCGTGATTGCCAACCCCTCCCTGCCTGTCTCGGTCAACTGTGCGCTGGTCGATCTGGACAGCGTTTCTCCCCCCGATGATTTGCCCTATATTGCCTATACCCGCAACCGCGAATTAGCCGAGCAAAATCCCAATCTGCTCCTTCGTCCCTTTGCCGTCTCAACCTTACTTGCACTGATCGAACAGCTTGGCGAAACAGCGGCAGAGCTGCCCCGTCGAATGTTATCTGTGTCGGGAAGTGACCGAACCGCACGATATGGCTATGTTTCTCTTCCGCTTATGCCTGCGGAATATGCGCTGCTCGATGCACTGCTCGCCGCCGATGGAAAACCTGTCCGACGCGCCGAGCTGATCGCCGTTTTGCCCTCGGGCAAACAGCCTGCCTCCAATCTGCTGGAGGTGACCATTTGCTCCCTGCGCAAGAAATTGGAAGAGACGTTCGGCCTGCGCCCAATCCGCACCGTACGCGGAGTGGGCTGGCGTCTGGAAAAGCCGGATTGATTGACAAAAAGAGGCACCGCACAATTCCGCGCGGCACCTCTTTTTTGTTTATTCTTCAATGCCCATCTGTCCCATCAGACGGCGGTTAAATTCCTCAGCCGTGTTGTAGCCCATCTTTTTCTGGCGATTGTTCATTGCCGCAATCTCCAGAATAATGGCAAGGTTTCGTCCGGGGCGAACGGGGATGGTAATCATCGGCAGCTCAATGCCGAGAATTTCAATCTTTTCATTGTCAAGGCCCAGACGGTCATACATCTTGCCCTGAATCCACGGCTCAAGATTGATGACCAAATCCACACGTTCGGTATCCTTGACCGCACCCATACCAAACAGGCGGCGGACATCCACAATACCGATACCGCGCAGCTCAACATAGTGGCGGATGATCTCGGGTGCCTGTCCGACCAGGGTTTTGGCAGACACGCGCTTCAGCTCAACCGCATCGTCTGCGATCAGACGATGACCGCGTTTGACCAATTCAATGGCAGTCTCGCTCTTACCGACGCCGCTGTCGCCCAGCAGAAGAATACCCTCACCATAAACCTCGACCAATACGCCGTGTCGGGTAATGCGGGGCGCAAGCGACACGCTCAGCGAAGCAACCAACGCTGCCGAAAACTCACTGGTCGCATGCTGGGTACGAAGCAGGGGAATCGCACATCTGTGCGCCGCCTGCTTCAACTCTTCGGGAACAGGAAGATTGGTTGTCAGCACAACGGCAACGGGCTTGGCATCAGCGAATCGATCAAGGCAGGCTTGACGCGCCTCGGGCGTGAGCTCGGTCAGATAACGATGTTCAGCCTTGCCGATGAGCTGGATGCGGCTTGCTTCAAAATATTCAAAAAATCCTGTCAGTGCCAGTCCGGGACGGCTGACCTCTGATGTAACAACCTTGATCTCCGACAAACTTTCGGGAACATCGACCAGCTCAAGGGAAAATTCCTCGATCAATTTTGCCAAGGGGATGGAATATGTTGTGTCCATGTCATTCACCTCATACCGATAATTCGGTTATTCTTTTTATAGTATAACATACCTCGCCAATGAAAAAAAGAGTCTTGGACGATTTTTTTCACAAAAGTCGAGAAATTCACACCCCGTCCATATTTATACGCTATACTGATAAAAAACAATAAGGAAGGTTCTCACATGAAATCTGTTTCCATGCTTCGTGTGCTGGCATGTCTTCTTGCGGCCGTGATGTTATTATCCTCCTGCGGCAGCATAAAGCCAATCGCCGCTGACGAAGAGGATCTGCGTGTCGTCATGCGCGCCGATGAATATGATATTTGTTATGATGAGCTGCGCTATTACACCTGCAATCTCAAAGCGCAAATGTGCGATTATTACGGCAGCGATATTTGGGCAGATGCCGAAACTGCAGCCCCCTATTTGGAGGAGCTGTATGACGGCGTGATTGCCATGTGCCGTTATAATGCCGCCGTTCTCTCACTTGCCGCCGAGTTCGGCATTTCCTACACCGAAGAATTGATCCAAGAAAAGGTACAGGAAGACGTAGATTCACTGGTTGAAGAGCTGGGCAGTAAACGCGCCTACCGAAAAGCGCTGGATGAATATTACATGACCGATCGCCTGTTTCGCTATATCACGGCAGTTACACACTGTGAGACCGAACTTTATCATGTACTCATCAGCCTGCAGTTGATTGACAACTCCGATGAGGCGGCAGAGGCGTTTTTGGCCTCCGACGATCTGATTCGCACTTTGCATATCTACATCAGCAACGATGCCGGCGAAAACATCGACGCCAACCGCGAAAGAGCTGAATCTCTGCTTGAAGAATTGAATAACGGCGCAGATTTTATTACCCTGATCGGACGCCACAGCGAAGATTTTTATATGACCACAACCGACGGCTATTACTTCACCCGCGGAGAAATGAATCTCGCCTATGAGGAAGCTGCTTTCTCGCTCAAAGAAAATGCGTACAGCGACGTTGTAACAACGTCATCGGGTTTTTACATTATTCTTCGTTTGCCTACCGAGGAAGAATATATTGAAAAGAACTTTGAAACACTCAAAAATCAGTACTTAAGCGCCACCTTTTATAACATGATCGAAGAACGTCGGGATGAAATCAATGTTACCGTGGCGGATGACACCATCGAACTGTGGCAGATCAATTAAATCGCGGCAAATTGCATCTCCCTCTCTATAATTTACATTTTGTTCATATTTGTTTTTGCCCGCTATGGTATAATGTAATCAGGTGTTGAATTGCGTCGATTTTTACAAAATCTTGTGCTCAAAACGCAAAAGAACACAACAAATTGGGGTTTTCTGCCATATGAGGGAGGTGAGCGGATGCGGGAAAATTACATCAATGTCGGGCGAATCAAGCAAGCACGCAGACAAGCACGGCATCGTGTCATTTTCATCATCGTCAGTGCCATTGTCATCTTTGCCCTCAGCATTCTGCTCGGTCAGTATCTCCGCGCACAGGTCGACGCAATGCCCCAACGCGGTGATCTGCCTGAAGCTCTTCTCTCCGGTCAGCTGCCCGCAGATACCTCTGATGCAAGCAAGATCAGCATCATGGCCTCCGATCTGCCGCTCATTGATCTCCCCGATGCAAATGCAATAGCAGAATTGGTGGAGGAGCTGACACTCGGCTCCCGTGAAGCCGTTTCGCTGTGCTTGCGTGATGACGGGGGAAATATTCATTATCGTTCATCAGTTGCCCAGAACCTGGTCGGACAAACAGCTGACGGGACTGATCTTTCCATTCTGCTTCCCGCGCTGCACAATGCGAACATTTATACCAGCGCAGTTTTTGGTGTAACTGCATTTGCCACTGCCGATCCGGTTGACCGTGAATTGCTGCGTGCCTACGAACTCTCACTGGCTGCTGAAATCGGCACATTTGCTATTGATGAAATTCTGCTGACAGGGCTGCCGATTACCGTTGACACCTTGGATGAGATCACCGCCTTTCTTGAAGAAATTGACGCTCTTCTGCCGGAAAACGTCCAGCTTGCCGTCTCCATCCCCGCTGAGCTGACACAGCAACCGGCAGGTGCCGTTTTGATCAAACAAATTTCGCTGATCGCCGACACCGTTGCTCTCGATCTGCGCACACTGACAGCCGAGGACAGCCAGTCGATCGCCGATGCCGCTTCAACCATCTTCAGTGAAGCATCGCTCTATTTTTCCAAATACAACATGCGCGTCCTGATTCCCCATGTGGATAATGAAACATTCTCTGCTTTCCGCCAATCGATGGAATTAAACGGAATCCACAATTGGCAGGTTGCACGATGACACCGAAAAAGGGGGTGTCACGCAAATATGCGTGACACCCCCTCAAGTTTGATTTGGCGTTGGGACCGCCGCCGTTTGGGGCCTTGCAACCCCCAAAACCATTAAACATCGCTTCAAATTCCTGCTGAATTTCGAGGGAAGCGGTTTTGCTGCCGCTTTTTGGGGGGCTGCCGCAAATGTGCGGCAGCCCCCCGTTTTTCAACAAACGCGCTTAATTGGTTCAATTTCTGCGGGAAGTGCACCGATGATTTCACCAACCAGCTGACCAAACCGCTGAAAATACCGATCGGACAGCGAGGGATTTTCATCGAAAACCAGTGCTGATGCCAGATGCAGCGCCGCGGCGGGAAGCAGCATATCGCACAGCGGGAACTCGTCCTCCAGTGCATATTCACTGCCCGACGGCATCACCTGCCCCTCCTGCCCCGTCGATGCCCGGCAAAGACGGTCAGCCGCCGCCAATGCACCGCAGCTTCCGCAAAGCAGAGCTGGTGCACGGTCGGCATAATCGGCAATATCCTGCGACGCAGGCAGCTCTCCCAACAGGCGAAGCGCATGATCAAAAACCGCTTGATTGGTCATAACTTACTCACGCTGCGAGGTTGAGATCAAGCAGAACGAATTCTGCGGGATAGATCAGCTTCGCGCCATAAAGGTGCAGACCCTTAACCGCATCGGCAAAGCGCTTCTCGGGACGATATGCGTTGATCTCGCTGAGCTGCTCAGCAAACGCAACCGCACGGCGGGTACGGGCAATGCACTTGTGATAGAGTTTGCCGTCAGTCTCGACCTGCGCGATATTGCTGCTGACATAGACACGGAAACCGACAAAGGAACCGATATAGCCGCTTTCCAGGGTCTCGTCGTTGTTATCGGAGGTCAGAATCTTCGCCTTGAGGATCAGCGCTGCAACATCGGGCGAGACCTCAAGCACAACTTCGTTGCTCGTAACACCGGCCGCGATCAGACGCTTGCGCGCTTCGATGAGCAGATCGAGCATCCCGTCATAGGTTACACCGTCACCGCTGACTGTGTTTTCTTCTTTTGCCTCGCTGTAAAGGCTGTAGATCACCTGATCAGCGGCATTCGCCAGCGCATCGGCAGCAACACGCATGGCTTCGCCCATCAGCTTGGGCGACTGCTGCGCGCGGTCAATATCATCGATCTGGAAATTAAAGCCCTTGGCTCGGTCGATGGTCAAGGTGCGCACGGTATCAGACAGAGTCTCGGGGGCGGACATATCGGTGTTTTTGGTATAGTCAAAAACCGATACCGCACCGACACCGCAGATCTTAACCGTATCTCCCTTGCCGCGAATATCGCCTTCAAAGTCACGGTTACAGTTGCGCACACCGATATAAGCGCGGTCAAGCTCCTGATAAAGGGTTTCGCTCCAAACGGTAGGAATAAAATTATTGATTGCCATATGCATTTCTCCTTTTTCTTTTGATTGATTATCCATTCTGCCAGCGCTTCATGCTGGCAAGGATTGCCGAATAATTCTGCCGCACATCGGCGGCACTCATCGCTCTGACCTCAGCGGGAGAATAATACATTTCTCCCCCACCATTTTCAAGCGGCCCGGTTGAACGGGCCCACGCCTGCGCACGGTCAGCCTCTGCGGCAGCGCGCTCACGCATACTGCGCCGCTCGTGCAGGGCAAAGGCAGCCGCCAGCGGGATTCCGCCCTTCACCGCATCCCACACACCGTCGGGGATCTCCTCAACAGCGGTCTCGGGATAAAGTGCAGCAAATTCACGCAGCTCGGCCGATAGCTTTCGCTCGGCGGACAGCTCGGCGCGCAGAGATTCCGCTTCCGTTCGAAGCTGCTCTGCCTCGGCGCGAAGCTGCTCTGTCTCGTCAACAGGCGGCATTTCCTCGGTCTCAAACACTTCCGCGTTCTCACAGAAATTCTCCTCAAGCTCCATTCTGCCCTACCTCCTTTCGTGTATCCAGCAATGCCTGACGGTCAATGAGCAAGTGTGCAGGCAGTCGCTCCAAATACTCGGTAAAACTGATGTGTCCGCCATCAAGCAGCTTGCCCAGCAGAGATAGCACACTCGCCGTTGAATAGCGGGAAATATCGCCAACCTCAACACGCGCCACGGGCAGCGCACGGCGCAGTGCCGCAAAATCTACGCTGCGCATGTCAAGTCCACCCGCCCCGCGCACAGGCAAAAGCCGTCCGTCGGGATAATAGGCGCACATCATATCCGCCCAGATATTTGCCAGCTCCTCCACACAACCGTACAGCGCACTGCGCAGCTGCTCAAGCGGGATTGCCGCCGCCTCCTGCAGCGCAAGAATAGCCGACGTGTTGTTGGGATCAACCGAGCCGAGCGCAACATCAGGCGCACCCGCCAGCTCCTTGGTCACACCAAGCACATTCTCCAACAGCGCCAGATAGCCATCCTGCATTTTGCCGACACCAACTACCGACACAGCATCGGCAACATTGCCGCCTACCGCCGCAATGGCCTCGCCGACACCGTTGCTCCACTCGGGAATTTTCGATTTGTCGTAGACAACTTTGGAAAAGGCCGTGTCGGTCATATGCTTCATCACCATGGCATATGCACGGTTGAGGAAGCGCTGATTGGGAATGAGCGAAGTAATGGGCGAGCCGCCGTGGAAGCTGTTTTTGACGCTGTTCCAGTTGAAATATGCCACAGGATAGAGACGGCATCCGGTATTTCCGCGGCGAATCACACATCCGCGCACCGATTTTTCAAAGACAACCTTCCCCTCTTCCCGCCAGAATTTGATCAAATAGGTGGCTTTTGCGGCATCTGCGCCGTCCAGTTCAACAGCCGCCATCTCGCCAGCCTGCACCCCCGTTTCTTCATCGGGCAGAATACAACGCAGCGCCTCCTCTCGGGAGAGTCCCGCTTCCATTGCCTCGCGGCGCAGTTCCTCGACGCGTGCACGACCCGACAACATCACATAAGCTTGTGACTGGATGTCGGCACGGTTGACATCAGCAACGAAAAGATTGACATTGTCCACACAAGCAGTGACAATATCCCCTTTCCAGCTCTGCCCTGTCTCGGCATCTGCGTCCCAGTAAACATAGAAGACACCGTCTCCCGAAATTGCCGCATCGCCGAGCGCTCGGCGAAGAAGCCGATCCATTCGGCAGCGCTCCCAGCGATAGGCGGCATGCTCGTTGAGCGCCGCAATCCCCGCGCGCATCAAATCCGCATCCGCGGATGCTTGCGGCATGTGCTCGTTGCTGTAAATCACCGCCACCGAGTTGGAGATGACCGAGCAGATCTGATGTTCCACAATACGCCGTACCATATTGAAAACAGGTCTGGGCAAGTCGCCCGTCTCTCCATACCACTGCTCACCGCGCCAAAATCGCTCGTTTTCGCGGATGCGCTCATACAGTCCGCAGCGGCGCTTGTATTCACGCCCCGCTTCGTATTGCCGCCACGCAAGCGTGCTTTTCTCCGATTTCATCTTGCTTCTTTTTCCTCCTTCATGCAAATCAGTTTCGTCCTCCCGGCTCAGCGCACAGAACCAAGCCGCGAATCTCGGGAGCAGTCTCCCCTGTTCCCGCGAGTGTCATCTGCAAGAGACGGAATCGTCCGCTTGTGACAGCACGGTCAATAAAATGATCCTGCCCGTCCTCGCCCCCCGCCGAAATATCGCGAACGGTCTGCCGTCCACGATCGGTACGGAAGCACATCGACATGGCGGGATATTTCCCACGGAAATGCAATGCCGCCCGCGTCAGATGATGTAATCGCGCGCCGTCACCGAAGTCCAATCCCTCCAGGGTCAGGGAAAAGGGAATCTCCCGCACCTCATGTTCATCCTCATCCCGCATCAGCGTTTGATCAAAGCAATAGACCTGCGCTCCCTGCCAAAAAGCAACTTCATCTCGCCATGCAAAAAATCCATCGGTGAAAACGCCTGTGAAACGATACCACACCGACAATCCGGTGTGAAAAACGAACACCTCTCCCGCGGCAGAATGGGGATCTGCCATCCATATCTCCTCCTGCGGTCGTGCACAGAAAACAACCGCGTCGGTGGAAAAATCGCCGCCGATCAAATCGGCAACTGTGTCCGAGATGCGTTCGGCACTGCACTCATCTCGCCTCAGCGCGCTTGTGCTCCATCGCCAGACCGCACCGTCACAGACCGTCAGCGGATCGTTGCCCGCAATGACAGCACCGCCGTCGGCAGTACAGCCAACGCCAGAATTGATCGGCAAAACCGAAATCTCCTGTGTACCGTCCTCGGCCAAATCGGACGACCAGCATTCACCGTCGGTGAAAATCAGTAACCGCTCATATTGCGGGCAAACAGCCCGCACCGCATATTTTCCCTCGCCCAAGCAAACCGCCCCCGACTGCGGAAAATACAATTCCCCGCCTGTGCCGCATTGCTGCTGTTGCAGAGTCAGCTGCGCGTCACTTACTGCTCGTGAGGTGAAAATCTCCCCCTGCATTCCACCGCCCCAACATAGGATTCGGCTGTCCTGCGTGCTGCCCCAAACCGCCGCACCGGTGCAGGACGCTACATCAGCATAGCGGAAATAAGATGAATCCAACGTAGCAGTCACTGTGATCACAGCACCCTTTTCCGGTGAGCCGCTGAATGCCAAATACTGCTCACCGTTCTCACCCTCAGCCAACGTCCAATCGGTCACCTCACCGTTGCTTTCGGTACTCAAAACACGGTCAACCGAGGCAATGCGATAACCGAAGAGAAAAAAGGGGCTGTTGCCCGGAGCGAGAAAAGAAAAGCGCACCTGTCTCCCGATTAAATTGATGGGCTCATATACCGTGCCGTCGGGGACAATGCCTCGCTCAAAGCAAACCATGGGGATATAGGGCTCCACTGCGCGCAGCACACTGCCGTCGTAGCAGAGAATCGACTCTCCGTCAAGGCAAAAGAGCTGATTCTGCCGCAAAAACAGCGTCACCTTACTCTCTCCCTGCGCCAGATCTCCGATTTCGGTATATTCCCCCGCATCAAGATCAAGCCGATACAGCTTTGCTCCGGCCGCAGCAAACGCACTCCGCTCACCGCAGAAAATGCCCGACCAAATGCCTCTTATCGCAGCAGGCAGCGTCAGCAAATGGCGAAAGCCATTCCGCCGGCGCAGTACACCGTCTCTCCCAACTCGAAGATTGTCGAGATCATACATCGTGCAGCTTCCACCATCATTTCCGCTGGCACAACTTCGGTCGATACCGCCAAAGCGGCGCACCGTCAACGACGCTCCCGCCTGTTTTGTGTGAATGATTGCCATATTCTCCTCCTTTCGTTCGCACAGAAGTCAATGCCAGTAATGAAGCCGTTCTGCCGAAGCAAAGGAAAATTCTTCCCGCGTCGGCGCGGGCAGGCAGCTCATCACACCGTAACGAAGCGCCTCGGGCGCGTGGGTGATTTCATGGGGATGATCGGCTGCATCCTCAGTGCGGACGGGATCAAAGCGCAGTGCCGAGAGTGAACTGATCAGCGTCGTGCAGGTCGATGCAATATGCATCCCTCCCTCGCTCTTTGCCAAATACTCACGGACCACACGCCATCCCGCCACACGACGATTGTCAGCGCGCAGCAGGGGCGGCATCCGCTCCACCGCCGAGAGGATCTCCACACCGCTGCGTCCGCTGTCCTGCCGACGGTTCCATAGATCGGGTGACGCCGCGATATATTCCACTCGCCCCCCCTCTTCGCCGAGGAAACCCACAATCGCTCGACCTGCCTCACCCAAGCTCAACCCACTTTGACAATGCTCACGCAGCACCCAAAGTCCGCCGTCATAATCGACAGCAAACAACAGCACCGCCAGCATATCAAAGCCATAGTCAAGCGCCGCAAAGCAGCGCCAATCGGCAGGGGGAGAGAGTGCGCGGCAAATGTGCCGCTCGGTGCAGAACTCGGGAAAGAATTGCCCTTCAAACACATCCCATCGACCGTGCAGCCAAGCATCGCGAAGCCGTTGGGGCAGACTCTCCAACTGCCTGACATAGTCGGGATCAGCATTGAGCAGCGCGCGGTTATCATACACCTGCGCCGGGATAAACCGATAGTCCTGCGGATTCTCGCCGACCCGAAAATCTCGATCAACGAAAAGCCGCTTGACCCAAGCGTGTCCTATCCCGCCGGGGTTGCAGGTCAGATACATCCGCCGCGGCCGATCACTCGTCCCGCGCAGACAGGCTCGGAAGGCTGCGAACTGCATTTCGCTCAGCTGCGTTGCCTCGTCAATGGCAATGATGTCATACTCCTGCCCCTGATAGCGAAGCACATCGCCCTCGCCGTCGCAGTAGGCAAATCGAATTCGGCTCCCTTCAGGAAAGAAGAGTGTCTTCTCTCCCTCACCCCAACGGCAGACAGCACCGTATTCCTCCAGCATCGGCCCGAGATGATTGCCCTTGAGCTCGCCATAGCTGCGCCGCACCAACATGGCGCGAAGTCCGGGCCAGCGCAGACACATTGCCACGAGTTTGCGGCGAAGCGCCCACGACTTGCCGCCCCCCCGCGCACCGCCGTACGCCGTATAACGCGCCCGCGAAGCGAAAAACTCACGCTGCCGCGCATTCGGCTGACCGTTGGCACCCAGAATGAGATCGCCGATATCGCCCCTACTCACCATCCGCCGCCAAACTTCGATCTACCCAAACGACCTCGGGACCTCCGCTCGCCGTTTCACCATACCCCAGACGATGCTTGAGATATGCCGTCACCAACGTGGGTGAACGATCAACATTAAGCGCCTCATCCTCGAGTGCCGTCAGAATAAAATCGCAGGCCGACGGGAACTTCCGCTTCAGCTCACCAAACCATTCCTCACCGTACCCGCAGTATCGGCAAAAGCCCGCCACATTGGGAAAGCTTAGCTCTCCCTCCTGCGCATCCAGATACTCCGCAAACCGGGAAAGAAGGGCTTTGGCGCTTGTCGGCATCCCGCCGCCCGTACACTTTGCTTCTTCCATTCGATTTCCCCCTTTCTTCTGTGCAAGGCCAGTATAGCACAAATCCCGGTCTCATACCGTCTCAAACCGTCTCATTGCGTCTCAACTTTTTTGCAAAAATGCAAAAAATCTTTCAACCAAACTCCGAACGAAAAAAGAAGCGCGGATCTGCGATCCGCGCTTCTGGAGGATGTCATTTCCCCTTAAGTCGTTCATTCTTTCTTTGCTTTTTCCCGCTCAATAATCAAACCGCCGCCCTGTTTCCGGGCAGACCAAATAATCTTACGCGGGCATTTTTCCACACATTTGTCACAGCCCGTACAACGGCTGTAATCGATCGAAGCCACAAAATTTTCAACCTTGATCGCTTGCGCTTCGCACGCCTTCTCGCACAATTTGCAGCTGATACAGCCAACATCACAATAGCCTCGAATTGCCTGACCTTTATCGACCGACATACAGCCAACCCAATGCGCACTGTCATACGGAATCAGCTGAATCAAATGCTTGGGACAGTAGGGTACGCAAACACCGCACCCCACACATTGGCGGTAATCTACAACCGCCACACCCTGCACCACCGAAATGGCATGGAAAGGACAATGCGCCACACAACTGCCGATTCCGATGCAGCCATTGGGGCAAAGCTTATCTCCGCCCCCCAAATTCGCCGCCGCAAGACAATCCTGCGCACCGGCGTAAGCATATTTCTTCTTGGCATATTCGGTCGTCCCCGAGCACATCACCTGCGCACGCATCCGCACCGGATTGCCAACTTCAATGCCCATGATGGCACCAATGGCCTTCACCGCATCAGCACTGCATGCCGTGCAGGCAGTCGGTTTCGCCTCACCCGCCACAATTGCGGCCGCCAGCTGTCCGCAGCCGGAATATCCGCAGCCGCCGCAATTTGCCGAAGGCAGGCACTCAGCAACACGTTCAACACGCTCATCCACCTTCACTGCAAAAGCACGGGAAGCCAGCGCAAGCAAAACGCCGAGCAGAAGCCCAAGCGCCGCAAAAATTCCGGTAGGAACCAAAATTTGCATCAATAGTTCTGCCATACGATTCCCTCCTTAACCGAAACTGAAGCCCGAGAATCCCGAGAATGCCATGGCAAGCAACCCCGCCGCCACCAATGTCAGGGGAAATCCGCGGAAAGCACGGGGAGGATCGGCAAATTGCAGCCGCATACGCACACCGGCGAAAATCACAATGGCAAGGGTAAAACCAATTGCCGCCGCAAAACCGTATGCCACCGACGCAATGAAGCTGTACCCCTCTTGAATGTTGACCAGTGCCGCCCCCAGAACCGCACAGTTGGTGGTAATCAAGGGCAGATAAATTCCAAGTGAAGCATACAGCGCGGGGATAAAACGCCGCAGAAAAAGTTCAATCAACTGCACAAGAGCAGCAATCACCAAGATAAAAGCAATCGTCTTGAGATATTCCAATCCCAGCGGCGCCAGAATGCTGTAGTAAACCACCCACGTCAGCGCACTTGCCATGGTCATGACAAAAGTCACCGCCATGCCCATACCCAGTGCCGTCTCGGGCTTTTCCGAGACGCCGAGGAAAGGGCAGCAGCCATAGAAACGAGAAAAAATAAAGTTTTCAATCAATATAGCGCTGAACATCAGCAGCAATACATCCGTAAAGCTCATTCTGCTCCCTCCTCCTCAACTGAACATTCCGTGCAGCGCATTTTTTGTCTGTCCTGCTGTACGTTCTTCACCTTCTGTACGGCGGCAAGAATAAAGCCCAGCGTCAAAAATGCTCCGGACGGTAAGATAAAGATAATGGCAGGCTGATACGCCTCACCGAACAGCGAGATACCGCAAAACGATCCCGCACCGAGAATCTCACGTACCGTCGCAATCAAAACGAGCGCCGCCGTAAAGCCAAGCCCCATCGACAACCCGTCAACCATCGATGCAATCGGTGCGTTTTTGGAGGCAAACGCCTCGGCACGCGCAAGAATAATGCAGTTGACCACAATCAGCGGAATAAACAGCCCCAGCGCACGATCGAGCGCCGGGAAATATGCCTTCATTAACAGCTCAACCGTTGTGACAAATCCCGAAATAATCACGATATACGCCGCAATGCGCACCTGCTTCGGAATGAACTTCCTCAGCAGAGAAATAAACAAATTCGAGCAAATCAACACCGCCGTTGCCGCCAGCCCCATACCAATGGCATTGGTCACCGACGTGGTGACGGCAAGTGTCGGACACATCCCCAACAGCTGAACAAGAACAGGATTGTTATCCAAAATACCGGCCTTGATCTGCGCGAGATATGCTCTTCCCTTTTCTCTCATTCTCTGCCGCCTCCCATCTCATCCGTGTTGTCAACAGAACCGATTCCCATTGACGCAAAAATATCCAATGCAGTCGAAACACCGCGCATCACCGCATCTGAGCTGTATGTTGCCCCCGATACAACATCCACGGTGTCACGCAATACTGACGCATTATGAAGGCCGGTATACTCCGCCAAATACACATCTTCGTCAAATGTCCGCCCTTCATCGTGGGAGAGCACCTCCACACCGCAGATCACACCGAAATCATCCACGCAGACAAGCAGCTTAATTCCGCTCTGATATCCGTCGACGGTGAGGGTAAGCCCCCACCCACCGTTGTCCGCCGCGAAAAAGGAATCAGCCCCCTCCGGCGTATCCATTTCAATCAGTTCAAGCTCCGCATCGAAGATGCGTTCGGCAGCAGCCAATACCCGTTCTTCTTCGGTCAAAACAGGCTCGGACGGTGTAATCAGCCCCATCGATATTAAGAGATCCCGGGCATTGTTCACACCACTCACTATCGCGCGCGAACTGATGGTCGCTCCCGAAATCGCGAGGATATCCTCGCCCAGCTTAAGTTCACCCGCCGCACCGATATATTGTTCCAAATAATTGGGATCGTCCGCCTTGGCGCCAAAGCCCGGCGTCTCACTGTGCGAGATGATCTCAACACCCCGAACAGTGCCATCGAGCGCAACGCCCACCAGAAGATCAATTTCTCCGCCGAATCCATCGACAGACAGATCAACACACCAACCCGAACCGTCAATGGCATAAAGCGCCTGTGCGCCCTCCGGCGCTTCCAACACGCCGACTTCGATATTTTCGCCGAATATCCGCATGATGGCTTCCTGCTTTTCCCGTTCAGCCGCAGCAGCAATGACATCTGCAGTCATCGTATACACAAAGGAAACAATCAGCGCAACGGCAGCACAAATTACAAACAGTACACCGCCCACGCGCAGAACATCCTTCCTCCGGTCTGCTTGATTTTTTCGTCCGGAAACGCCCTCTTCATCCGACAAATCTTCATCGGACGACACATCAATATCAATCTCCTGTGTATCGACCTCACTGTGAATCTCTACTTCTTCAACATTCCCCGACGAAGCCTTAGTCTCGATCACCTCAGCAGCTTGTTCGGTCAGCTTTTCCTTATTTTCGTCCATTTTTTCCACCTCCGAACCAACGCGGACGCATATAGCGATCCAAGTACCACACAAGTGTATTCATCATCAAAATCGAGAAGGAAACGCCCTCGGGATAACCGCCGAAATAGCGAATCAGCACGGTCAGCAGACCGCAGCCCACACCATACACCAACCGCCCGATGGGCGTCACAGGGGATGTGGTATAGTCGGTTGCCATGAAGAAAGCGCCAAGCAAAAGCCCACCCGAGAAGATCTCCGCCAGCATAAAGGCAGTGGATGAGCCCCCCTGCGGAAAGAAAAAGGTAATGACCGCCACTGTGCCGATGTACGCCGCCGGAATGTGCCAGGTAATCACCCGACGCACCAGCAAATAAATACCGCCCGCGATCAGCAGGATGGAGGAAACCTCGCCAATGCACCCACCCACTTCACCGAAAATCATATCAAAGAGGGAAACATCGGGCATCGCTCCCGCTTTCAACGCAGAAAGGGGCGTCGCCGTCGAGACAACATCAACCCCGTCTGCCAAAACCGAAAAATCAAACAACCCAAACCGCTGTGTCGGTGCGGTGAAAAAGGTCATTTCCGTCGGCCACGAAAAAAGGAATACGCGAGCAGCGAGCGCAGGATTGACAAAATTTTTGCCAATCCCACCAAAGAGCTGTTTCACCACAATAATGGCGAAGGCTGCACCGAGCACACACATCCAAAGGGGCACTGTCACCGGCAAATTGAGCGCAAGCAGAAAGCCCGTCAAGGCTGCCGAGCAATCGGCGATCGTCACGGGACGGCGAAGCAGCTTTTGTGTCAGCGCCTCCGCCAAAACCGCACTTCCCACGCAAGTGAGAATGACTAAGAGCACACGCAAGCCAAAAACATACGCTCCCCAGACAGCTGCAGGAACCAGCGCAAAAATCACATCCAGCATGATCGTGCGCGTACTGTCGGGGTGATGAATATGCGGAGCGGGCGACACCGTCAGCAGAGACGGCACCTCCACACCGCTCACAGATTTTACAGTTGGAGTCTCTTTCATGCTATATCTCCCCCATCATTCGGATTTGTCCTGTGCAAGTGCGCGAGATTTTTCGGCCTGGCGTTTGGCCATAATTGTCCCTTTGGCAACACGAATATACTGCACAATCTGCATATTTCCCGGACAGTTATACGAGCAGGTTCCGCAGCCGACGCAAGCCAGCGCACCAAATGCTTCAGCTTCTGCCAGGTCCCCCTGCATCGCATACTGCACCAAATAGTTGGGCATTAAATGCATCGGGCAGTTCTGCACACATCGGCCGCAGTGCAGACAAACCTCGGGCAATTTCGATGGTTTTACCTTTTCGGCCGAGAAAGCGAGAATTGCCGATGTCCCCTTGATTACCGGCGTTTCAATATCCCACTGTGCCGCACCCATCATCGGCCCGCCGAAAATCACCTTCTGCGGCGGACAACGCAGACCTCCGCATGCATCAATCACATCCAGGCAGGAGGTGCCGATGGGAACCAACAGATTTTTGGGATTGGCCACACAATCGCCGTCAACGGTAATAATCCGCTCAATCGACGGCATACCGTATGCAAACGCTGCAAATACCGCCGCACAGGTCTCGGCGTTGAACACCACACATCCCACATCGGCAGGCAGCTTTCCCGCAGGCAGCTCGCGCCCGGTCAGTGCATAAATCAGCTGCCGCTCATCGCCCTGGGGATATTTGGTTTTGAGCACCTTAATGCCCATCAGTTTGCTGTCTGCCAACATCGTCTCCAGCTTGTTGATGGCATCCAACTTATTGTCCTCAACGGCAATGTCGGCATGACGCACCCCCAGCGCCTTGAGCAAAATTTTAACCCCGTTAATCACGCCTGCGGGATTTTCCAGCAGCAAACGGTGATTGGCCGTAATATACGGCTCACACTCAGCGCAGTTAACAATCAACCGCTCTGCCTTGCCTATCGCCGAGCGAATTTTCGCATAGGTTGGGAAGGCGGCACCGCCCATCCCCACAATTCCCGCGCGGCGCACAATATCGATGATCTCCTCGGCAGTCGTCTCCGAGAGCTTTTTTTCGTGCGGTAGAATCAGCGGATCAAGCGCCATCTGGCCGTCACTTTCGATGACAATATGTACGCTCTGTGTCCCCGCCACATTGGTGCGCAGCTCCAGCGCGGTAACCTTGCCCGACACGCTGGCGTGTACAGGGCATCCCAAGCCATCTTCCACATCACCGATCATCTGTCCCCGCCACACATAATCTCCCACCGCAACCAGGGGCTTTGCATGCGCGCCGATATGCTGCGAAAGCGGGATAGAAACCCTTGCGGGGGGATCCATTTTTTCGATCTGCTGACGCCGCGTATGCTTATGTTCAGCGACGTGCGATCCACCACGAAATGTATATGCCAAACCATCCACCTCTTCAAATTAACATAATCACTTTTATTATACATGATTTCCATGCAAAAAACAAGCATTCTGCCAAAACAAAGTTCGACAAATTCATGACGATCTCCACACTTGACAACCCCGCATATGCGCGGTATAATGAATATCATCAACCATACACAGCAAGATATATTTTATCTATACTGCCTTACAATATAATTATTAAGGAGGTGATTCTTCATGTCCGCACTCGAAATTGAACGCAAATGGCTTATTCGCCGCCCCGACGAAACCATGCTTGCCGCACAACCGTGCGCATCGGTCAGCCATATCTGCCAAACTTATCTGCACGATCTCCCCGGACTCTCCCGCCGTGTCCGTGCCCGCACAGCCGACGGCATCACGGTCTACACACAAACAATCAAACGTCGTATTGATCACATGACTGCCCATGAAAACGAATGTGTGATCTCGCACGCGGAATATCTCACCCTGCTCAAAGAAGCCGATCCCGCCTGCCGCACCATCGAAAAGACACGTTGGTGTATCCCCTTCTCCACACACACACTGGAGATTGATCTCTACCCCTTCTGGCATACACAGGCGGTGCTGGAAATTGAACTTCCCTCTCCCGACACCCCCATCTCACTTCCCGATTGGCTCGCTGTTCTGCGCGAGGTCACAGGCAATCGCGCTTACAGCAATCATCATCTTGCCGCCTCCCCCATTCCAGAGGATCCTGTCTGATTCAGTGGCACTTCTGACACAAAAAAATAAAAATTCTGTCATTTTTCCGCCAAAAAGCAAACAATTTTGACAAAAAAGTATTGCAATTTCAAATTTGTTATGTTAAAATGGGAATATCAAACAAACACGAATCTCATCGTGTCAAGACAGAAAGGATATCGAAACAGTATGGCAAGTAAGTTTGAAATCAACGAAACAAAAAACGGCGGCTATCGTTTTGTTCTCAAAGCTGCCAACGGTCAGGTTATCTCCACCAGCCAGACCTACAAAACCGTCGTCACCTGCAAAAAGGGCATCGCAAGCGTTAAGGTAAATGCCACTGCACACGTCGAAGATCAAACTGTTGAGCATGCCGAACTTGTTACCCTCAAGAATCCGAAATTTGAGCTCTACAAAGATAAAGCAGGCGAATTCCGTTTCCGTCTGCGCGCCAAGAACGGCCAGGTCATCCTTTCGGGTGAAGGCTACGGCACCAAAGCAAACTGCAAAAACGGTATCGAATCGATCGGAAAGAATGCACCCGACGCCGAGGTGCTCTTCATCGAAGAAAAAGTGTAAACCACGCAATAGTCCATCTGTCTTTAGGGGCGTTTGTCAAAAACGCCCCTTTGCTTTTGGCTAAATTTATCTAAGCCTCCGGGGGATCTGTACAAATTGTGCAGATCCCCCGGTTTTCGCCCTGCGCACACAAAACGCTTGACCGATTTCCTTGATGAAAAATCGGCACTATACCCCTTGACAAATAATACTATGCGTAATATAATATGATTGTAACAGAAGTAAGGAGGAATACGTATGGATACTCAACTGCGCCGCGCACTGCTGGAGAGCTGTGTTCTCGCCGTTCTGCGCGAAGGCGATTCCTACGGATATCGCATCGTCCGCGCTGTCGCACCGCATATTCCCGTCACCCAGTCCACCCTCTACCCGATTTTGCGTCGTCTGGAAACAGAGGGGTGTCTGCGTGTCTACAGCGAAGAATATAACAATCGTCTCCGCCGCTATTATGCCATCACCGATCTCGGCCGCAAAAAAATCGAGGAATTCTTAGCGGAATGGGAACAGGCAATGCAGGTTTACGCTTATATTCGCGGCACCGGAACAGCAAACCATCCGGAAATCACCACCGAAAGGAGCACATCATCATGACCAAAGCGGAATTTATCGCTAAGCTCAACGAAGCCCTCTCCTCACTTTCCGTCAATGCGCGCCAAGATGCCATTCTTTTTTTCACCGAACAAATCGATGATCTCATCGACGAAGGCAAAACCGAAGACCAAGCGGTAGACGCGTTGGGCGACTTTCACGCACTCGTCGCCGCTCTGTACAAAGAAGAGCAGGCTTCTCGCTCCGGGGAAAATCGCGATACCCAAACTGTCCGAGGAGAATCCAATCGCCCCGAAGCGCGCAGCTTCACCACCGACAAACGTCCCTCTACCATCGTGCTCACCGAGACAAACTGCGCCGTGCAGATTCTCCCCTCTCCCGATCACAAGATTCATCTTGAATACGAGATCACACGCCAAATCGATGTCACCATCACCTGCGACCATGACCGCCTCACCTATACTGCACGGGAAATCTTTCCTGTTTTCCATTTCCATATATTTGGCCGCAAGCCGGTTAGCCTCTATCTGCCTGCAGACTATCTGCCCGATCTGGAAATCAAAACCGGCAATGCTCCTTTGCGCGCCGGCAATATCTCCTGCGATACCGCCAACTTCAAAACCGGAAACGCCTCCCTTTCCCTTGCACATATTACCGCAAAAAAGCTCACCGCCCAAACCTCCAACGCGCCTATCCGTGCCGAACATTTCACCGCCGATCTGGTGAAATTAAACACCTCGAACGCTTCACTGACAACTACGCACTGTACCTGCTCCTCCCTGTCGTGCAAAACTTCAAACGGGACACTCCTCACCGAACATTGTTCACTCAACACACTCAATGCCGTTACCTCCAATGGAAAAAACACGGCTGAGCACATCACCGCCGATATCGTGAATCTAACCTCTTCCAACGGCACAGTGCGTCTGCAAAATGCCGAAGTGAAAGAAATCACCCTCATCACCTCCAACGGAAGCATCAACGCCATCCTCCCCGGCTCAATCGCCGATTATCGCATCGATGCCCAAACAAGCAACGGCAAAAGCAGTCTTCCCCCACACAAAGCAACCGGAGAAAAGTCACTGAAAGCTTCCACGCGAAACGGCAAAATCAACGTCATGTTTAACGCCGATCAATAACTTTCCCTTCCTCATGAACCCCCAAATGCTCCCGCCGTAAAAAAGCAAATCTGCGCATTTCCCATTTTGAAAGAAAAATTTTACTGCCGTGCGCGAAGAAAGCAATATTTGTCTTGAATCTCTGGATTTTTGACTTGCGAAACCTCAAGAGTTGTCCTATAATAACATTACAGACGTTATGTCAAATTAAATTTACGGAGGTATCCGACTATGGCATTACCGATTGCCGTTCAAATTTATTCTGTGCGCGATGACGCAAAAGCCGATCTGCGCGGCACTCTGCAGAAAATCAAGGAAATGGGCTATGACGGTGTAGAATTCGCCGGCCTTTATGACCAGGATCCCGCTGACATCCGTGACTGGTGCAAGGAAATCGGTCTCACCCCCATCTCCGCGCATGTTTCGTATGCGCTTCTCAAGGAAGATGCTAAGGGAACCATCGCCAAATACGCAACCATTGGCTGCCCCTACATTGCAATCCCTTATCTGGGCGAGGATGTGCGTCCGGGTTCCGCGGGATGGCTCTCCGCTGTTGAAGACATCAAAATGATTGCCGAAGAAGCAAAGGCACAGGGCATTCAGCTGCTCTACCACAACCATGACTTTGAGTTTATCCGTCTCGAGAACAACGAATACGGTCTTGATCAGCTCTACCGTCTTATCCCTGCCCTCCAAACGGAGATCGATACCTGTTGGGTCAATGTTGCAGGTGAGAATCCCGCTGCCTATGTCCGCAAATACACCGGCCGCGCTCCCATCGTCCACCTCAAGGATTTTGTTGGACAGAAAACGAAAAATATGTACGAGCTTATCGGCATCGACAAGAAAGCCGATGAGACCACCGCATTTGAATTCCGCCCCGTCGGCTCGGGCAAACAGGACTTCCCCGCAATTCTTGCTGCCGCACAGGATGCCGGCGCAAAGTGGGTTGTCGTCGAGCAGGATCGCCCCTCCATGGGCAAAACTCCCCTTGAATCCATTGAAATGAGCATCAATTACCTCCGCAGCTTCGCGTGGTAATATAGAGAAAAAGGATCTATATAAATTTATATATAAAGGAGATTTCCATCATGGCAGATAACATTCTGGACGCTTTCAAAGAAGATCAAAGCAAAACTGTGATCGACACTGACCGCAAAATGCGTGTCGGTATCATCGGCACCGGCTGGATCGCCGATGCACACATCAAATCTTACCTCAACCAGCCCGACGTTGAGTTGGTTGCAGGCGCAGACCTCATTCCCGGCAAGGCTGCCGCTTTCTTCGCTAAGCACGGTGTTGAAGGCGTAAAGACCGACTACGCTTCCCATAAGGAAATGCTGGATGATGAGAGCCTGCATCTCGATGCAGTCAGCATCTGTACGTACAACCGTCAGCACGCCGAGCCCGCAATTTACGCCCTCAACAAGGGTGTCAACGTCCTGCTTGAGAAGCCCTTCACCGTTACCCTCGATGAGGCAATTGAGGTTATGCGCGCTGAAAAGGCAAGCGGCAAGGTCCTCTCCATCGGTTTCCAGCCTCGTCTGGACGCCAACATGAAGAAGATCAAGGAAATTGTCGAGTCGGGCGAGCTGGGTACGATCTACTACATCCAGACCGGTGGCGGTCGTCGCCGCGGTATTCCCACTCCCTTCGGTACTACCTTCATTGAGGACGAAACCGCAGGTCTCGGCGCTCTCGCCGATATCGGCTGCTATTCGCTGGATATGGTCCTCAACGCCATCGGCTATCCGAAGCCGCTGACCGTCTCGGGCTATAAGTCCGCTTTCTTCGGCACCGATCCCAACTACTCCAACTACGTTAAGACCGGCCATCCCGAATATGCAAAGAAGTTCGGCGTAGATGACTTCGCTGCCGCCTTCATCCGCCTTGAGGGCGATATCATCGTAGACTTCCGCATCTCCTGGGCCATGAACATGGACACTGCCGGCGATACCCTTATCCTCGGCACCAAGGGCGGTCTGCGCATCCCCTCCACCGAGTGCTGGAACGGCACCGTCGGCGGCGCCATGAAGGTCTACCACGAGATCGCAGGCTCCCAGGTCTGCACCGAGATCCCGGTCATCACCATGAAGGGTCCGTCCCTCTTCGACCGCAAGATCCGTACCTTCCTCGATGCCTGCAAGACGGGTGCTCCCGCTCCCGTTCCCTCCAGCCAGATTCTCTACAATCAGGCAATCCTCGACGGCATCGCAAAGTCCGCCGAGCTGGGCCGCGAGATCGAAATCGAAATTCCCGAGATCTAACTTCACACAAAAAGGGCTTCCACTCAGGTCTGCAACTTTAGCGGAGAAAACACGAACACCACCAAGGATTTTTCTTTGGTGGTGTTGTTTTTTATGAGGCAAACTTACGAAAGGCTCCCTCCGGGAGGGAGCTGGCGCCGAAGGCGACTGAGGGAGAGCGCGTTACAATAAAACTGGCATAAACTCAAAGTTTCGCGGGCTCCTTCCACCACTTCGTGGTCCCCCTTCC
>JAFQVV010000024.1 GCA_017407835.1 Clostridia bacterium | reverse complement strand
TTCATCACGCGGCTGTCAAAAACCATGCTTCCAAAGATTTCCGGTACAGTCGTCATAGTGTTTCTTCCTTTCAGAAAAAATAAAAAAAGAGACACTGGCGTATAGAGGGATAGCCCTCTGAGACGCCAATGTCTCTTAACATCGCAGAATATACACCCCGATACCGGAAATGTCAATTGTCAATTTGCAAAAAATGTTTTTATCAACAAAACAGGAAATTTATCACAGCAGGGTATTGAAAAAAATAAAGCAATCGGTTATTCTTAATCAAGAACGATGATGTTTGGCTGGGGGAGGTTTGTGCCCGCTTGTCTTACAGCATCGTTTTTTTGTCTTGATTGCGTTATGCAGTATGCTTTTGTAAAAAAGAAAGCAGGTGACGTTGTGAAGTATACCCCAGAAGAAGTGATGCAGTTTGTGCAGGAAGAAGATATCAAATTCATCCGACTGGCATTCTGCGATGTCTATGGAAAGCAGCATAATGTGGCCATCATGCCCAGTGAGCTCAAGCGTGCTTTCGAGTTCGGCATTGCCATCGATGCCTCGGCAGTGGGTGGATTTGGTGGTGAGATCCGCTCTGATCTTTTGCTGCACCCCGATGCATCTACGCTCATTCAACTTCCCTGGCGACCGGAACAGGGGAAGGTCGTGCGAATGTTTTGCGACATCTCCTACCCCGATGGCAGAGTATTCGAACGTGATACACGCAGTATTCTGAAAAAGTCGGTCGCCTATGCAGCCGAGCAGGGGTATTCTTTTGCCTTTGGCGCAGAAATGGAGTTTTACCTCTTTAAGGTAGACGAAAAGGGCGAACCCACCAAAATTCCTTATGACCATGCCGGGTATATGGATATTGCGCCGGATGACAAGGGAGAAAACATCCGCCGGGAGATTTGCCTGATGCTGGAACAGATGGGCATTCGCCCGGAGACCTCTCACCACGAGAGCGGCCCGGGTCAGAATGAGATCGACTTTCGGTACTCTGATCCTCTCACTGCGGCGGATAATGCCATCACCTTCAACGCCATTGTCCGCACAGTGGCCGCGCAAAATGGACTCTGCGCCGATTTTTCTCCCAAGCCCCTTGCCGACTGGGACGGAAACGGTATGCACATTAATATTTCTGCCAGAGGAAATGGAAAGCCCGATCCGCTGCCCTGTGTGATCGCAGGTATCCTTGAAAAAATAGAGGAAATGACCCTGTTCCTGAATCCCTGCGAGGAGTCCTACCGCCGCCTTGGACATGACAAGGCTCCCCGCTATGTGACCTGGTCGGCAGAAAACCGCTCTCAGCTCATCCGTATTCCGGCGGCAGTTGGGGAATACCGCCGTGCCGAGCTGCGGTCTGCGGACCCGATGACCAACCCGTATATCGCCTACGCACTTTTGATCTATGCAGGGCTTTACGGTATCGAGAACGACTTGTACCTCCCCCCCGCGTCCGACTTCAATCTTTATACGGCATCGGCTGAAGCACTGGCTGCACTCCGGAAAATCCCCGCCTCCCTGTATGAGGCCGCAGCGATTGCCAGCGCCAGCACGTTTATCAAAGAACATCTTCCCGAAACTGTGATCAACGCATATAGCCACAGATAAACACTGTGACAGTGTGCTG
>JAFQVV010000023.1 GCA_017407835.1 Clostridia bacterium | reverse complement strand
CCGCGCATGGAAGGGAATGCATATAATCTGATCTCCTTCGATACCACCGCCTATGTGGAGAATGCGCGTCTGACCGTTACCCCCGCGCCCGACACGGTGATTCGTGTCTTTATGACGTGGAAAGGGCTTGACGAGCCGATTGCAATCGCGCCGCAAACGCTGACCGCTCCCCCACGAGAGGGATTTACCCTCGTGGAATGGGGCGGCGCCGAATTGAACTAAATTGAACCATAAAAAATCGTGTCACGAGAATTTGCGTGACACGATTTTTTCACCCAAGTCCGTTTTGCTTAAACGATCGCCGACAAAATCGGTGTATTCGGTTGACAGCGCAACCATTTTGTGCTATACTGGCGCTATGGAAAATTTTGCGTGTTTCGGAGGTGCCGTATGGCCGAAAAACAAAGCAAGGGCCGCCTGCTGAGGCGGTTTTTGCCCTATTACAAAAAATATTGGAGAATCGTTATTTTTGATTTATTCTGCGCAGGTTTGACGACGGTATGCGAGTTGGTGCTGCCGCTGATTGTGCGGCAGATCACCTCTGCGGCGACAAACGATATTGCCGCGCTGACCGTGGAGATGATTCTTCGTTTGGGGACAATTTATCTCCTCCTGCGCCTGATTGACACTGCCGCCAACTACTATATGGCGTCGGTCGGTCATATTATGGGCGTTCGGCTTGAGACCGATATGCGAACCGATCTCTTTGCTCACCTGCAGAAGCTTCCGTTCTCCTATTTTGACGAAACCAAAATCGGGACGCTGATGTCGCGCATCACCAGCGATCTCTTTGATGTAACCGAGTTCGCGCACCATTGCCCCGAAGAGCTGCTGATCACGGGAATCAAGATCATTTGTGCGTTTGTGATTCTCGCCAAGATGAGTCTGCCCCTGACATTGATCATTTTTGCCGTTGTACCGATTATGATCGTTGTCCTCAGCCATTTCAACCGAAAGATGCGGGCAGGCTTCAAGGAATCACGCCGCCGTGTGGGCGAGCTGAATGCGCAGATTGAGGACAGTCTGCTGGGGATTCGCGTGGTGAAATCCTTCGCGCAGGAAGAAGCGGAGGTTGAGAAGTTCAAGGGCGGCAATTATCGCTTCCTTGATATCAAGACCAAGGTTTATCATATCATGGCGTCTTTTCAAGCATCCACCCGCCTTTTTGACGGAATCATGTATATTGTTGTGGTGGTAGCAGGTGCCTTTTTCCTGCGCATGGGGAAAATTGACGCCGCAGATTATGTTGCATATCTGATGTATGTGACGACACTGCTCAACTCCATTCGCCGTATTGTTGAGTTTGCCGAGCAGTTCCAGCGCGGAATGACGGGCGTGGAGCGTTTCTGCGAGATTCTCGATGTCGAGCCGTCGATTGTTGATGCGCCGAATGCCGAAGAACTGACGAATGTCAGAGGGGAGATTACCTTTGACCATGTCCGCTTTGCTTATTCCGACGAGAGCGGCGATGTGCTCTCCCATTTGGATTTGACAGTACGCCCCGGAGAGAGCATCGCACTGGTCGGCCCGTCGGGCGGCGGCAAAACCACATTGTGCAACCTCATCCCACGATTCTATGAAATTTCCGATGGCTGTGTTCGCATCGACGGTCACGATGTGCGCACGCTGACGCTGGAGTCGCTGCGCAAAAACATCGGTGTGGTTGCACAGGATGTTTATCTGTTCTCGGGCAGTGTTCGCGAAAATATCGCCTACGGGCGTCCCGGTGCGACCGATGAGGAAATCGCCGATGCCGCGCGTCTGGCCGGTGCGCATGACTTCATTTCGGCGCTTCCCGACGGATACAATACCTATGTCGGTGAGCGGGGTGTCAAGCTCTCGGGCGGACAAAAACAGCGAATCTCCATTGCGCGCCTTTTCCTCAAAAATCCGCCCATCCTCATTCTGGACGAGGCAACTTCTGCACTGGATAACGAGAGTGAGCGGCTTGTGCAGCAGTCGCTGGAGGCGCTGGCAAAGGGACGAACGACCATCACCATCGCTCACCGTCTGACCACCATCCGCGGCGCGGATCGCATTCTTGTGCTGACCGCTGACGGAATTGCCGAGGAAGGCAGCCATGCCGAGCTGCTCAGCCGCGGCGGCATTTATGCCGATCTTTACCGTCTTTACGGCGGAGAGTGATCGGTGAAAGATAATTTACGCAAGGGGTAATGTGTAATGCATTACCCCTTTTGGGTACATATTTTGTCTCTTTGCGGCATAGAATGCCTGCGGGGTGATAGAATGAAACGGATTTGGCTGTTTGTTTTCTGCTTGCTTTTGCTTTGTGCCTGCACAGTCGATCGACCTGCCGATCCCGCCGCTCTGGTGGCGGCGATGGCAGAGACAGGTGGGGAAACAGCGGGAAAGCTTTATATCTACGATATGCGTTCCGACACATACGGTGCGGACAATGCGCAGGCAATGCCCGAATCGTTGATTTCCTCCGCGTACGGCGAGGGAGAAGAGGGGGATTTGTTTGCGCCGCTTGAAGCTTATGCGGTATATCTCAGTCCCTTTGCCGAACCGATTGAGTATGGCTGTTTTGTTGTTTCCCGTGAGGGTGATGTGGGGACAATTGTTGAGCTTTGCCTGCGCCGCCTGGATGCGATTGCCCGTCTGTGCGGCGATTCGTGCACAAGTTCTCCGCCGCTGGTGATGGGACGGTGCGTATTTTATGCCGTTGGGGAGAATGCCGATGCTGCATTGGATCGCGCACGCGAAATGATGAGCGGCGGAGGAAAGGGATAAGTGCGCTTCCCGGCGATGAGAATTTGTTTTGAAAAACCGAGAAAAGACTTCCATTTTGCGCAAAAATATGATATACTATAAAATAATCTCTCCTGCAGTTTACGCGTCGGGGGAATTCTCGAAAGGAAAATTTTGCTATGGAATTCTTGAAAATTCTCAATGATGGGATAATCCCATACCTTCTTGATTATAAACTAAGCGCAGCTGTGCTGATCGGATGTATCTTACTTTGCATGATTCCGGCATATTTTCTGGGAAGTTTGAATTTTGCCGTGATTCTCTCGGGGCGTTTTTACGGTGAAGATGTTCGCCAAAAGGGAAGCGGAAATGCCGGCATGACCAATATGCTGCGCAATTACGGCAAAGGCGCCGCCGCGCTTACGCTGCTGGGTGATGTGCTCAAGGCTGTTATCGCCTGCCTCATCGGCTATTTTGCCTTCGGGATAACGGGGGCTTATCTTGCCGGGCTTTTCTGTGTCCTTGGGCATATGTTCCCGATCTACTATCACTTCAAAGGCGGCAAGGGGGTTGCCACAACTGCGGCACTGATGCTGATGGTCCATCCGCCCCTTTTTCTGATTTTGCTTGTTGTTTTTGCCCTGATTGTCCTCTCGACAAAATATGTTTCGCTTGCCTCCATTATGTGCGTGATGATCTGGCCGCTGTTTCTGTCGCAGATGGAGACGACGCTCGGCGCACCTGTGCTGATCTCACTCGTCATTGCCGCGCTGGTTGTCTTTATGCACCGCTCGAATATCAAACGCCTTCTCCGCGGCGAAGAAAACAAGATTTCGCTGGGCAAGAAGAAGCCCAAAGCCGAGAAGGAGGATGAGGAGAATGGCTGAGACAATCTCGCCGATTTCCCGTCTGGCAGAGCTCGTTGGGCTTGCCGCCGAACGGCATTATCTGCGCCGTCTGGTCCTTTCCCGTCCCGATGACAAAACAGTTCTGCGCACTGTCGTTACGCTGAAAAAAATCGGCGGAAAAGAAATGCTGCAGGCTGAGACTTTTCTCACGGACAATAAAGCCATGCACCGTAATTTTGCCGATGTGTGCGATTTTGCCGAGCTGATGCCCGGCTATGCGCAGATCAATCTGCTGACTACGGTAGGCGACTGTGAATACAAGCGCGCAAAATCGGGACGTGAGGTTTTGCTGGGCGGGGACAAGCTCGCCCGCGCTTTGGCGGCAGACGGGGGGATGGAAATCGAAATATCGGGCAATAACCGCGACAAAAATTATCTCCTGCGCGGGGACGAGCCCTTTTTGATCGAACTCGGTGTCAGTGCCGCCGATGGGCGGATTCATGACAAGAAACGACCGAAGTTCCGCCAGATCTGCCGATTCCTTGAGCAGGTGCGTGATATTGAACCCCATCTGCCCGCCGAGGGGAAACTGACCATTGCCGATCTTTGCTGTGGCAAGAGCTATCTCAGCTTTGCCGTCTACCACTATTTTGCCGTACTGCGCCGCCGCGAGGTAGAGATGGTCGGCGTTGATCTCAAACCGGACGTAGTGGAGTTTTGTCAGCGCACGGCCGATCATCTCGGCTTTGGAGGGCTTCGCTTTATCTGCGGTGACATTGCGCGATATGACGAGCCGATCAAACCCCAGCTGGTGATTTCTCTGCACGCCTGCGATACGGCGACCGATCTTGTCCTTGACCGTGCTGTGCAATGGCGGGCAGATGTCATTCTTTCGACCCCCTGCTGCCACCACGCTCTCAACCGCGAGCTGAATTGTGCTCCCCTTGAATTCATTGCGCGCCACTCAATGCTCCGTCAGCGCTTCTGTGAAGCGGCAACCGATGCACTTCGTTTGACGCGGCTGGAGGCTGAGGGGTATTCTGCTTCGGCGCTCGAATTTATTGATCCCGAAGACACGCCAAAGAATATTTTGCTTCGTGCAGTCCGCCGAGCAGGGAATGCAGCCGATCGTGCCGCCGCAGAGCGCGCCGCACGCGCCTATGCCGATGCTCGCACGTTCTTGCTGGGGATGGCAGAGGGAGAGCAAGTATGATCTATGTCAACGCCATGAAATACATTGCTGCCGCAGGCCGTACAGCGGGAAAACCGACGCTTGAACGTATGCGCCTGCTCTGTCACTATTTGGACAACCCTCAGCGTAGGCTTAAGTTTATTCACGTTGCCGGGACAAACGGCAAGGGATCGGTGACTACGATGCTCAGCCGCATCCTTACCGATGCGGGCTATTGCTGCGGAAGATATATCTCACCCTATGTGCTTGACTTTCGTGAGCGTATATGTGTAGACGGAGAGATGATTTCACACGCAGATCTTGCCGAGTGCACCACACAGGTGGCTAGCGCGGTTCTTCAAATGCAGAGTGATATTGCGGCTGCTCGCGCCGGGGAATGCGTTTCCGCGCCCATCCCGCCCGCGATGCTGTCGGGGGCAGTGCCGGATACTCCGGTTCAATTTGAACTGATCACCGCTGTCGCTTTTCTTTACTTCAAGCGGCGTTACTGCGATATTGTTGTACTGGAGTGCGGACTTGGCGGGCGGTTTGACGCAACCAATGTGATTGATCCGCCGCTGTGTGCCGTACTGACGGGAATCGGATTGGACCATACCGAGCTGCTTGGGGATACCGTTGAGCAGATTGCAACCGAAAAATGCGGCATTATCAAGCGCGGATGTCTTGAGGTGATTTCAGCTCCGCAGCTGCCCGGTGCACAGCGGACCATCACCGATACCTGTGCACGAACCAACTGTCGGCTGACGCAGCCGAACTGTGCCGATTTGCAAATCGAACGCCACACGCTGCATGGTTTGCATATTCTTTATCGCGGGCAGCCGTATATACTCTCTCTTTGTGCTGATTACCAGGCCATCAATGCTGTGACTGTGCTGGAAACGGTGGGTGCCCTGAATCGTGCGGGATTGATCGTTCCCGATACCGTAGTGCGTAAGTCGCTGGCATCCACCGAATTTCCCGCGCGCTTTGAAGTGCTCTCTCTGCTGCCGGCCGTGATTGTCGATGGTGCACATAACCGTGCGGGAATGGAGGCGCTGTGCGCCAGTATGCTTCCGCTTCGCGGACGGATCGGGGGGGAACTGCATTTGATTGTAGGTATGCTGCGTGATAAAGATCCGCTTGATGCACTCGCCGCGCTGGAGATTCTTTTCGCCGGGGAAGATCCCTTTTCGCTTGGCAAAATTTATGTACTGACACCCGACAGCCCGCGCGCCATGCCTGCCGAGGAATTGGCACTTCTTCTGCGCAGACTGCCTGCGCTGGCAGATGCGGACATTTGCATCCCTTCCTCGCCCATTTCAGCTGCGCGGGAGGCGATTCGTTCCTTGAAAGAGGATGATGCTCTGCTTTGTTTTGGCTCCCTGTATCTTGCCGCCGAACAGCGTATCAGCCTTCGTGCCGCGCTCAACGGTGAATAAAAATGCCGTCTCTGTGAGGGATTTCTATGAATGCAATCAAACCAGCCCGTGACCATCTGCGCAAAATTGCGCTGTTTTTGATAATTTGTTTGCTGCTTCAAGGCGGAATTTGCTTTGCGGTCAGTGAGCGGTTTGCGGCGTGGCTGTATAGAGCCGATGCACGGCTGCACGCCGAGCGGATTTCACTGGATGATGGTGGTGTATTGGAGTATTATTTCATGCGGGAGGCGCTGGCAGATGTGCAGTTCATTGCTGTCGGTTGTGACAGCGGTGTCAGCGGAACGGCGGCACTTTTGCTGGATTTGCTGGAATTTATCAAGCAATCTGCCGAAGTTTGCCTGCTTGTTGTCGATTTGGATGAGGAGATTGTGCAACACCTCAATATTCTTTTGTCCAACGATGGAGAGTTTTCGGCCGATGTGCTGGCATCTGTGTTGGGTGCGACCGATGAGACCTTGAAATTTTTCACGGGCTTGGCGGAATTGAACAACCGATTCCCTCCTTCTCGGAAAATTTCATTGCTTTCGTTTTCGCAATTGCAGGCATTGTTGGGGCAAGCCGGAAACCCTATCCTGTATCTGGCCGACCGCGCGCTCGGTGCTGATGATATGCAGAGCCTTGCGTATGATTTTCTCGAAGAGGAAGGCTTGCTGACCATTGATCTGTGCTATCAGAACTGCCTTCGACTTGCCGATACGGGTGTGGTTGAAGCATTGGATGAGATCAATCTTCCCTTTGTGGGGAGAGGGGAGAGCATTTGGGCTTACGATACCGAGCTGCTTTCCCGTACTGCCGGGTATTATGATTTGGTCGTCGACCGTATACATGGCGGCCGTCTGCACGATAATGTCGATCGGCTTCCCCGGCAGGGGGGGCGATTTAACCTCGTTTTGGTGGGGGGTGTACAGGCATCTCCCCTGTCTATGCCGTCATGACCGCTGTGCATATGCATTTGTATCCCGCCGCCGTGCAGGGGGATATCCGCCGACCGCTCCGCCTGCTTGTGTCCGGCGGAGCGATCTCAATATGGGCGGAGGAGGGGCTTGCGCAGGAAGCGGATTTGATTGCGCAGATGCCGGAGCGGTTGGCGGAAATTTTAATTCCGCGCATGGAGGGGGAGGGTTATTTTCCCGAACCGTACAGTATGGAACCGATCGCTTGTTTTGCGGCGCGCATACCTCCACCCGGCGGTGGGCAGGCAATACGCATAACGGCGTCCGATTTACCAAGTGAATTGACTCATCCCTTAACTGAAATATCCGCCCATACGGCATACGGAATCATCCTTCAGGGGCGACTTGCTGCCGCCGCATGGGCACAGCCGACAGACGATCACAATGCGGTTGAAATCGCGGTGGAAACGGCACCGGGGCGGCGACGCCGGGGCTATGCCTATTCTGCAGCAGGGGCGCTGATCAATCAGCTTTTGCGTGAGGGGAGAGAAGTGTGCTATCGCTGTGCCGAACGGAATGCCGCATCAATGTCGCTGGCACAGGCACTCTGCCTGTCCCGTGTGGGAAGCGAATATTATCCTGCATTTCGCCGCCGAAGTCTTTGATTGTATTTGTTGTAGGCTGCAGTTTGATGATTTTTATACTTTTAGGAAGTGATATATATGGCATTTGATGCCGCAATGCTTTCTGTCATTCTCGCTGAGCTGCGTGAGTGTGTTCTGGGGGGGAAGATCGAGAAAGTCTATCAGCCCGAGCAGGATGAGATTCAGCTTGCTATCCGTGCGGGCGGCGAGACACGCCGCCTCCTGATCAACGCGGGGGCAAACAATCCTCGTCTCGGTTTTACCTCGACGCAGAAAGAAAATCCGCTGTCTGCCCCCATGTTCTGTATGCTTCTGCGCAAGCATCTTGGCGGGGCGCGGCTTTCGCACATTGAACAGCCCGGCTTTGAACGTGTTGCCATTCTTACCTTTGACACACGGGACGAGATGGGATTTGCCACACAGCGCTGTATTATTGCCGAAATTATGGGCAAATACAGCAATCTCATCTTCACCGATGCCGACCGTCGGATTCTGGGTGTTCTGCGTCCTGTTGACTTTACCACCAGCCGCAAGCGTCAGGTTTTGCCGGGAATGCGGTATGATATGCCGCCTCCGCAGGATAAGTGCAGTCCGCTTTCGGTGACGGAGCAGGATTTCTTCGCCGCCATAGCTGCCGCCGACCCGACACGTCCCGCCGATAAATGGATCACCTCCATCTGTCTCGGCTTGTCCGCTGCCGTCGCCCGTGAGATTGTTTACCGCGCGACCCGCTATCCCGATACGCCCCTGCGTTATTGTGACGCCCCCCGCCTGTGGGCTGCTTTTGATGGTGTGATGCGCATCGTGCGCGGTGAAGACGTGCCGACGCCTACCATTGCCATCGACGGAAGCCGCCCCGTGGAATACAGCTTCCTTGCGCTGACACAGTACGGGAGTGACGCACTGCATGAATATCCCGACACGGGGAGCTTGCTTGATGCTTTTTTCGGTGCGCGTGACCGCGACACTCGTGTCAAGCAGCGTGCCGCAGATATTCTTCATCTGCTGAACGCAGCCGAGCATCGCATTACCAAAAAGCTTGCCATTCAGCGCGAAGAGCTTGCCGATTGTGCCAAGGGGGCAGAGTATAAGGCGGAGGGAGATCTGATTACCGCTAACCTCTGGCAGCTTTCGCGCGGCATGAAGCAGGCCACCCTGACCGACTACAGCGGAGAACCCGACGGGGATGGAAACTACCCCACACGTACCCTTACGCTGGATGAGCGGCTTACGCCCGCGCAGAACGCACAGCGGCTGTATAAACGGTATAACAAAGCCAAAGTTGCCGAGGTTGAGCTTGCACGGCAGATTGCCCTTGCTGAGTGTGAGCTGACGTATTTGGAAAGCGTTGAAGATGCACTTCGCCGCGCAGAAACCGATCAGGATATGGCAGAAATTCGTGATGAGCTGCATCAGGCGGGATATGCTTCCCGTATGAAGTCGGGTGCGCCCCGCAAGCAAAAAGTGCCCGTTGCCGCGCAGTATAGGACCGATGATGGCCTTCGCGTACTCTGCGGCAAGAACAATATTCAAAATGAATATATTACGCACAAGCTGGCAGGGAAGAATGACTATTGGTTCCATGCCAAGGATCGTCCCGGCTCCCACGTCGTACTTTTCCGTGGTGAAGGTGAGCCCACCGATCGCGATTTTACGCAGGCAGCGGAGATCGCTGCATATCACTCGGGGGCGGCGGACGGACAGAATGTGGCGGTTGACTATACCCTCGCCCGCTACGTCAAAAAGCCCGCCGGCGGAAAACCGGGGCTTGTGATTTATCATACCAACTGGACGGCATATGTGACGCCTGATCCCGAAACCGTCAAACGCCTTCGAGTCAAAGGTTAAAGACCGGCGAATTGAAGTGGGCGGTTTCTTGCCGCAAAAAAATTCATAAAATGGGGTGCCGAATAAATAGGTGCGGCACCCCATTTTATATGTTTTGCCACGAATTGCTCACAGAAAAAATAAGCCTATGGGCTTGGTTCAGTACATTTATATACAACTGCGAAATGCGCAATAAACGCAAACAATACAAAAGGGGTGATCTGAATGATAGATATTTCTGCCTGGATGAATCAATTTTTATCGGCATTAGATAAGAATTTTGGAGATCGCGTATGGTTTGTTGGCTTGCAGGGAAGTTACGGGCGGGGCGAAGCGACGGAAACAAGTGATATCGATGTTGTTGTGATATTGGATGAACTATCTGCGGCTGATCTTCAAATCTATAATTCACTGGTCAATACATTACCGCACAGCGAATTGATGTGTGGATTCCTTTGTGGGAAAAATGAGATTTTGCATTGGGCGCCTTCGGATCTTTTTCAGTTTTACTATGACACAAATCCGATACGTGGGTGTCTTGATGAATTGCTTCCCTTGCTTGATCAAGCCGCTGTTGACAGGGCAATCAAAATAGGTGTATGTAATATTTTTCACAGCTGTGTACATAATATGTTGTACGATAAGAGTGATGAAATTTTGAAAGGATTATATAAATCCGCCTCTTTTGTTGTACAGGCAATCTGTTTTCGGCAAACAGGCAATTATGTCAGATGTCAAAAAGATTTGATCCCAATTATTTCTTCGGAAGAACAATCCATTGTCAATACGTTTTTTACCTTAAAAAATGGCGGAATCATTGATTTCAATCAAATGTCGGAAAAGCTGTTTACATGGTCGAAAAGATGGATACAAAAATAAAATTAAGCACATATACAAAACAGCCCCGACAGAATCCGGAATTCTGTCGGGGCTGTTTTATTGTTGTGCCGTATGTATTGCTGCTTGTTGGCGGAGATTGTTATGAATAAGGGGAGATTTTTGATTCGGAGAAAAGGTTAGAGGGTGTGACCCTCGCCCCATACGTCCTCAAAGTCTTTCTTGAAATCGTGTACAGCACCGTCGATGGATGCCATGCCGAGCGCAGACTTGATGACATTGGAGCCCACTGTTGAGCTGTGCGCACCTGCCGCATATGCCGAGGTGACCTGTGCCACATTTTTGAAGGATGCGGCAAGAATCTTGGCACTGCTTCCGCAGCCGTCGATGAAATTGCGGATCTCGCGGATAACCTGAAGGGGCTCGGTGCAGTTGTTCTCCATGCGGTTGTAGTAGACGGCGATGTAAGAAGCCCCTGAGAGAACGGCGAGGATGCCCTGCATGGTCGAATAAATTGCAGTGGCGGTAATGTTTACCCCCTCTGCCGCCAGTGCTTTGATTGCAGGCAGACCGCCTGCGCTGACGGGAATTTTGATGTAGGTATCGCGGCCGACGCGGTCAAGAATATCGTGCGCTTCCTTGATAATGCCCTCGGTGTCCTCCGAGATAACCTGCACGTGCAGACTGCGCTTGGGACCGCAGAGCGATTTGATTTTGGCAAGATGCTCATAGATGTCGATCTTGCCTTCTTTTTTGAGGATGGTGGGGTTTGAAGTGACACCGCAGATCGGCCAGGCTTGAAGTCCTGCCTCCAGTTCCGCAAGGTTGGCGGTATCAAGCATCATTTCGTACATAGATGGATTCTCCTTTGTGTTGTGTATGCTATCTTTTTCTGTCAGTAATTATACCATATTTCCCCCTTTTTTTCAACGCCCAAATGCCGATCATCCCGACGAATTTACAGCTTTACAAATTTGGGTTTTTGTGATAAAATATAATAAATGAGTAAATACTAACCCAAACTGCGTGCGGAGGATATTTTATGCAGCGCAAATGGCGTGATTTTCTCATTGGTTTTTTGCTTGGACTCTTCTTTCTCGGCATCATTGCCGCGGGGATATTGTCCTATCTTTGAAGAAGAGGTGATGGAATGCGATTGGATAAATTTCTCTCATCCACGGGAAGGTTGAGCCGCTCGGCGGCGGCAAAGGCTGCCCGTGCGGGAAGAATTTCCGTCAACGGAGAGATTGTCCGCTCGGCCGACCGACACATTGATCCCGAGCTTGATGTGGTTGTGCTCGGCGGAGAGCAGCTGACCTATCGCCGATTTACCTATATCCTGCTCAACAAGCCCGACGGATATGTCAGCGCGACCGAAGACGGGCGGGATCCGACCGTGCTTGAATTGCTGCCTGAGGAGCTGCAGCGGCAGAATCTGTTTCCCTGCGGGCGCTTGGATAAGCATACGCTCGGGCTGATGCTGCTGACCAACAACGGACCGTTGGCGCACCGTCTGCTCGCGCCCAAAACCCACGTAGAGAAGACATATTTCTTCACGCTCCGTGATCCGATCGATGCCGCCGAGACGGCACGGCTGGAGAAGGGCGTTTATCTGATTGATGGGGCAGGGGATCGATATTTGACTCGCCCCTGTGCAATTGAGATGGACGAGACGGGGAAGGCGGGGACGGTGGTGCTGACCGAAGGGAAGTACCACCAGGTCAAGCGGCTCTTTGAGGAAGCGGGCAACCGCGTGCTCACCCTTGAACGGATACGCTTTGATACTCTCACACTGGATGGGCTTGACGAGCGCGGAGCGTGGCGCTATCTCACCGTCCGGGAGGAAGAGACGCTTCTGGCACATCTGAATCAATCTCAACAATAAATACATCAGGAGTACATATGGATATTATCGCAACACTCGCACAAGAACTTTCCATTCCGCAAAAGCAGATTGAGGCTACCGTCGAGCTGATTGACGCGGGCAATACCATTCCCTTTATTGCACGCTACCGCAAGGAGGTCACAGGTTCACTGGATGACACCGTCCTGCGCGCGCTGGATGAGAGACTGACCTATCTGCGCAATCTCGACAAACGCCGCGAAGAGGTCGCCGCGCTTATCGCAGGGCAGGAAAAACTCACCCCCGAAATTGAAGCTGCGCTCTCCGCCGCCAAGACCTTGACCGAAATCGAGGATATCTACCGTCCCTTTCGCCCCCATCGTAAGACCCGCGCGTCGATTGCTCGCGAGCGGGGACTTGAGCCGCTGGCACAGCTTCTGCTGGCGCAGGAGAAGCATTACGAGCCTGCGCTGGAGGAGCAGGCAGCCGCCTTTGTTGATGCCGAGAAGGGCGTGGAGACGGTCGAGGAAGCGTTCGCGGGCGCCTGCGATATCATCGCCGAAGATATCTCCGACAACGCCGAATACCGCAAGCAGCTTCGCACGCTGACGCAGAAGAACGGTCTGCTCAATGCCAAAGCTGCGAGCGAGGCAGATTCGGTATATGCACAGTATTATGAGTTTGCCGAGAAGCTGACCACGCTGCCGGGGCATCGTGTTCTCGCCATCAATCGAGGGGAGAAGGAGGATTTTCTTAAAGTTACCATCACGGTCGATCGCGATACGGTGGTGGGTTATCTGCTTGCCCAAACCATCAAGCCTAACGCAAGTCCCGCTCGGGATTACGTCATTGCCGCCGTCACCGACAGCTATGACCGCTTAATTGCGCCTTCGATTGAACGGGAGTTGCGCAATGATCTCACCGATGCCGCAAGTGAGGGTGCAATCCGCCTCTTCTCGGAAAACCTCAAGCATTTGCTGATGGCTGCTCCCCTGAAAGGAAACGTGGTGCTCGGCTTTGACCCCGGATACCGCACGGGCTGCAAGCTGGCAGTCGTGGATGCAACGGGCAAGGTGGTGGACACCGCAGTGGTCTATCCGACCAAGCCGCAGTGCCGCACCGAGGAGAGCAAGAAGATTATTCATCGCTTAATCCGTGCGCACGGTGTAAATGTTATCGCCATCGGCAATGGCACCGCTTCCAAAGAAAGTGAGATCTTCATCGCCGAGCTGCTGCGCGAAATTGATGAGTCGGTGAAATATATCGTGGTCAGCGAAGCAGGTGCGTCGGTATATTCCGCTTCCAAGCTCGCCGCCGAGGAATTCCCCGATTTTGATGTCACCCAGCGTTCTGCCGTCTCCATCGCCCGCCGTCTGCAGGATCCGCTTGCAGAACTGGTCAAAATTGATCCCAAGTCGATCGGCGTCGGCCAGTATCAGCATGATATGAAGCCCGCACGGCTGGATGAAGCACTCACCGGCGTCGTGGAGGATTGCGTCAACCGCGTGGGCGTTGATCTCAATACCGCATCCCACGCTCTTCTGGCGTATATTGCGGGCATCAATGCCGCGACGGCAAAGAATATTGTCAAATACCGCGAGGAGAACGGTGCCTTTGTCTCGCGCGCACAGCTGTTGAAGGTGCCGCGCATCGGCGCAAAAGCGTACGAGCAGTGCGCGGGATTCCTTCGTGTTTCCGGTTCGTCGGAAATTCTTGACAATACGGGTGTGCATCCCGAGTCCTACGATGCGGCGCGGCGCTTGCTCGACCTGTTTGCTTACACTGCCGATGATGTGCGCGCGGGACGTCTGCGTGAACTGCGCCGGCGTGTCAAAGAGCAGGGAATTGCCACGGTCTGCCGTACACTGGAGGTCGGTGAGCCGACGCTGGCGGATATCATCACCGAGCTGGAGAAGCCGGGACGCGACGTTCGCGACAGCCTGCCGCCCCCCATTCTGCGGGATGATATTCTCGATTTGGAAGACCTCAAGCCGGGCATGATTCTGCAGGGAACGGTGCGCAATGTCATCGACTTCGGCGCGTTTGTGGATATCGGTGTCCATCAGGACGGGCTGGTGCATATCTCCGAGCTGTCCGACCGTTTTGTTAAGCATCCCTCTGAGGTGGTCGCTGTCGGCGATGTGGTTGAGGTGCGAATTCTGGGCGTTGACCTTGCGCGTAAACGTATCGCGCTCTCGATGAAATCTGAAAAACAGAAAAATAAAGGTTGATTTTAATATATTAAACGCCTATCTCGTTTCGTTTTGCCCGTATTCATGATTTGGTTTTATAAATTATGCAAGATGCACAAAGAGAAACGTAAAAATTTGGGGAAATACCCTCTTCCATTTGGCGATAAAATTTGATACAATATTATACGTTGAAATCTGTCTGTAAACCACGCGAACATCGGGAAAAACTCGAATGTTCGATAATTTCAAGGAGGAAAATTTCCATGGCAAGTCTTTCCCTTAAGCACATTTACAAGAAGTATCCCGGCGGTGTTACCGCAGTTTCTGACTTCAATCTTGAAATCAAGGACAAAGAGTTCCTGATTCTTGTCGGTCCTTCCGGTTGCGGTAAGACCACGACTCTGCGTATGATCGCAGGTCTGGAGGAGATCACCGAGGGTGAACTCTTTATCGGCGACCGTCTGGTCAATGACGTTGCTCCTAAGGACCGCGATATCGCGATGGTGTTCCAGAACTACGCTCTGTATCCCCATATGACCGTGTTTGAGAACATGGCATTCGGTCTGAAGCTCCGCAAGACCCCCAAGGAAGAGATCAAGCGCCGCGTTGAAGAGGCTGCTCGTATCCTTGATATCACCCACCTTCTTGACCGTAAGCCCAAGGCTCTTTCCGGTGGTCAGAAGCAGCGT
>JAFQVV010000022.1 GCA_017407835.1 Clostridia bacterium | reverse complement strand
GCCGTGGAAGGAGCCGCCGATGCTGGCGACCTTCATGCCGTTGAGTGCGCGGGCAGCCACGCCGCCGCGGACCAGATCGACCACACGGTCAACAACGGGGGACTCGGTCAGGTGACCTGCCGCAATGGCAAATTCCTTGCCCCGACGGTGCAGCAGATTGCACATGTCCATGACACCGTGAATGCCATGCGTGGTTTCATAGAAAATGCGGTCGGTATAGAAGCCAAAATCATATGTAGCAGTGCTGTCCATAACAACAATAGGGAGATCGGTGGCGGCAAGTGCGTCGGCAGATTCCAGCGAGGGAGAGTATGCCATGTGCAGGGTAACCAGACACTGAGCACCGGCAGCCTCGAAGCTGTGGATGGCATCTGCAAATTCCTGCTTGTGCCGGCAGGCGGTTGCGCGCAGAACGGTTAGACCGCGCGATTCCAGTGCTGATGCGGTGTCTTCATATATCGCTTCAACCAATGGGCGCAGCCAAGACGAAACATCATCATACAGTTGAATATAAAGCGGCAGAAGACCGATTGTGAATTTTTGAGTGGGCATCGGTAATTTCCTCCTTGTTCAATTATTGTTGGGTGATGTCACCCACAGTGCAGGGAATGGGTGTTAAACCGTTGCCTCTTTCAAAGGGACAGAGATGATCGTTTTCATACATCTTTTTGTCCTCTTCACGGTGGAAGTCGGGGATTCTATACATCTTACCTTCTTCCAAGCAACTGCGCCAGCCGAGGATGCCGCAGGAGGACATTGCAGTTGCACGGTAAACATCGAAGAAGGGCTCACGCTTGCCCTGAAGCACTTCGACAAACTCAAGGGCAACATAATAGTCGCCGCCCGAATGACCGCACTTTGACGCTTTATCGGCATCGTAGGGGAAGGATGGGGTGTAGGTTTTGTCTGACGGCTCACCTTCGGGTGTGGTGTAGCTGTTATAGGCAACGCGGATATGCTTTTCGTCAAAGCGGACGGTCTCAGCCTGTGCCTTTGTGCAGGCGAGACGATACCAGGTATTGTGCACGGCAAAAGAAGCGTTGCCAGGGAATGTGAAGACAGAGCCATCGGACATTTTGCAGATCATCAAACCCAGTGCATCGCATTTACGGTCGGTGTTTTCGTTGATTTCGGGACGGCAGACCGACTGACCCGAGATAGTCAGCGGCATGGCGCCTGTCGCGCGCATCAGCGGACCGAACGCATGGGTATTATAATATGTGGGTGGGATATGGTTGCGCCAGTGATCGGGTGTGGGAGTATAGTGCTTATGTTCGGATGCCGACATCGGGTGGACGTATTCACCGTGCGCGTACATGACGCGTCCGAGAATTCCCGACTGATAAAGGCGGGCAATTTCCTGGTTGGGGGCAGAATACGGATAATTCTCAAGCAGCATATACTTTGCTTTGCTGGCTTCGACTGCGCGAACGAGGGCAACACCCTCTGCCATGGTAATATTCGCAGTACATTCGGAGAGGACGGAGATGCCCTTCTCCAGCAGGCGGATAGCAAACGGTACATGTTCATAGTAATAGTTGGCAACCACACAGCCGTCCATTTCGTGATTGATAAAATCATCGAAGTTGTCATAAATGCCTGCTCCCTCGGCCAGATGAGGCTTGATACGCTCAAGCATATCGGGATTTTTGTCGCAGGCGGCAACAATATCGGCGCCCGCCAGTTTTAGGCACTTGGCAATGCTGCTTCCGCGAAAACAGCCGAACACGCCTATTTTGACTTTCTTTTCTTCCATAATTCAGGTTCTCCTTTGCGGGGTAAAATATGATAAATAGCAGATGCTATTGTGGAATCAAGGCTTAATTTTCAATTAGAGCGGAGCTGAACGGGGTAATATACTTTGTTTGTTCTGGTTCGCGGTTATACAGCAGTTTGTCGGCCAGCAGACGGATGGCCGTTCGGCTTTGGAACTGGATATCCCCGCGCACATAACCGCCATGCATACCGCCGTCAAAAAATCGCTGCGCGCTGTCATTGAATTCATGACCAAAGCAGTAAATATCGGTGCGTTTTAATTTTACCTGCGCCGCGCAGAGCTGTGCGATAATTCCATCAGGCACATATAAGCAGTTGATATCACTGTCGGGATGGGCGGTGAAATAATTGGAAAGCTTGCGCGCGATCATAGAGGGAAGGGCGGTATTGTAGTTATAGCCCTCGTCCACAAATTGATCGAGATGCAGTTCGTCAATGACACGGCAGGAGGGATATTGTGCGATTCGTTGGCGGAAACCGGTAATTCGATCGGCATAGTGGCAACTGAAGGAAAGTGAATGCAAAATGAGAATATTCTTTTCGGAAAGGGTAGAGAGTGAGACAATATCGGCGGCTTCGGCACCTTCTGTCTGTCCGTCGCCATGTACGGCGAAGCAATCACTTCCGCAATCACAGTAATCATCGAAAATGACAACGGGAATTTTCGCGGAGAGTTCCGCGATTCTTTGGCGGCATTTTGGGGTGTCGATCGGTACGACAATCAGTGCGTCGGTATTGTTGGGGGAGATTTGTGCGAGAATGCTGCACAATTCGGCTTCGTTGCGTGGACCGGAAAAATAAACGGTGCGCAATCGAATCAATTCTGTGGGGTAGTCGGAGAGTGTCTGGTGCATCACGTCAATCATTGTTTGCCAAAAATATTTTGGCTTGCTTTGACTGACAACAGTAATGATCTTTGCGCGGGAGGGCGAGCTTTCAATTTCCTGGTCGGGATAGTGGCGATGAATATAGTCCAAAATTTTTTGTTGTGTCGATGGTTTGACTAACCCGCTGTGCTTGATCGCACGGTAGACCGTTCTTTCCGATATGCCGAGTGCTTGCGCAACTTCAGCGGCAGAGAATGGTTTTTGCATCAATTGAGCTCCTTTCGCGCGGAATAGGATGGCATGGACACACAAATTCAGCCTACTTGTATTATACCACAGTTTGACCGGACACGTCATGTATGAAACCTACAAAAAAACGAGGGGGGAACTGAGCAAAATGCACAACAAAAAAGCAACACCGCGGATTTTTCCGCGGTGTTGCTCTTTTGTTTTTGCGAAGCTTCTTGTATGGGTCACATAGAGAAGATTCGATTAAGGTAATTCTTCGAGTTTTTGGCCAAGATTGGTCAACAGCTTATTGAGACGCTTTTCACCGCCCTTGAAGGAAGAGGCGATATTGCCCGAAGAGGCAGCGGTGATAATGGTGGAAGCAACGTCGATCGAATAAACCAGACCGAGATGGTAGATCATGCTGTTCTTGATGATGTCCAGCATCTCAGCGACTTCAGGAACCTTAGACTGACGGATTTTGATGACATTCTCATAGTAAGCGGGAAGTACAGTCTGGTTGGAATAGTATGCCAGATCTTCAACCAAAATCGCAATGCGGTCATAATCATCGTTGGTAGAGGGGATGACAAGAACAGTCGAGCTTTCATCGGGCAGATGGTAGTAGCGTTCCTGCTCGGAATCATATTTCGGCTGAGGCAGAATTCCGTACTCATCCTTCATTTCAAATTCAACTAACTCTTTGAATTGGCTGGCACCGTTCTGGAGGAACAAGATCTGACCATTTGCAAAGATTTGACGGCCATAAAGCCATTTTGAGCCAATTGTAGCGGCACCCGCCGTGTTACCCAGATCAGAATAGTCAATCGCGTGAGTCTGATCTGTATACAGTGCGCGCCACTTCTCAATGATATTGATGGATTTTTCGTTGTTGAAGCCGACCGTAAGATTGCCGTCGGCATCCTGTTTGATCAAATCAATTCCGCAGGAAGCAATGAAATATACATAGTTAGAGCTTTCGGTCAGCACGCCGTACTGATCAAGGTCATCATAAACTTGGTCACCATTGAGGTCATTCGAAACTGCGGCCGCCATTTCGATCATCTTATCCAGCGTCCATTCGTTGTTTTTGACCAGTGTATAAGGATCTTCCAAATTGTTTTTCTCTGCCAAATCGCGGTTGAAAATAATACCACGCGTATAAATCAAATTCATTACGCTGATATCGCTGACCATCGCGTAGAGCTTACCGTGGATGGTGAGATCTTCGTTGAAGTTGCTGTCCCAATAAGGCTTTTCAAAATCAACATAGTTGAGGTCATGCAGATTATAGAGGTAGCCCGAGGTGCTCAGTGAGCTGATCAATCTCATCTGCGGGAATGCGATATCATATTCATCGGTTTGCGATTGAGCGGAAATTTGGATTGCATCGCTGACATTGTCTTTGACGACGCTGACGATTTCAATACCGTATTTTTCTTCAATGATCTTGTTTCGTCTGTAAACAGAGTCATTGACCAGGTCGCCGGTGGGTTCCTCTGCATAAATGCAGACTTCCTTGTAAGTACTTGCATCCGGACCGCGGTTGAGGATAACCAATTGCTCGCCGTCGTATTTGACCTCGGGCAGATCGGGCTTGTATTCGGGTTCGGTTTCGGCAGGTGTTGTTTGCGACGGGTCGGCTGTTTCATTGCCCTGAGCATTGGTTGTGTCATTGCCGGATGGAGTTTGATCCGATGCGCAAGAAACGATCGGAAGCACCATGAGCATGGCCAAAAGCAGAGCAAGTATGCGTTTTTTCATAAAAAAACCTCCTTTGAGAATGTACATCAATTGTATCATAAAGGAAATTTTTTCGCCACTTGCTTAATATACAATTTTTCTGCACGATTCTTGTGCAAAACAGACAACGTCGTAAAATCCGAGCATGCTTGCCTTTTGTAGGAAAGGCAACGGCGATAAATGGGCAGTTGGCAGCATGTCAAGCCGAAAATCCGGGGTGTCGCGCCAATGAGCGCGACACCCCGGAAAGAGAGAATTTGTAGTTAAGGTTCAACGATTTCCTTTGTGTTAACCTCGATATAATCGACCTCGCCGTTCATGCAGACGTTGACGCTGGAATCACCGTAACGACCAAACATGTGCGTGAAGGTGAAGTTGAATGAATCGCTGATGACTTTGGTGCCGACAGTCTCCCAAGTTTGTGTGGTTTCATTGTAGAAACTGAAGGTCAGTTTCTTATCGGCCGCAGAGAAGACAACCTTCCATGTGTTCATTTCCTCGGCTTCAGATGCATAATTGCCGTAGCCAATCATGTGTGCGGTACCGTTGCTGTCAACCATGCGGACAGGATTACCGAATGCCGAAACATTGTATGCCAGATACATGAAGTTGCTGTTTGAGCCCTTGGTGCCGAACAGGCAAGAGTATCTCTCCAGTTTAGCTCTCCATTCAATCGACCAGTCAAACTCATCCGAGAGCCAGAAGGATTTGTCAAGTGCAAAATCGGTTGTGGTATCCGATATCCTAATGATGCCATTCTTGATGGTGTAAGCCTTAGTGGATTTGTCCGAGTCGGTCAGGTTGTTTTTGTTATCCTTTTCGTTGAGATCGTTGAAGTCCCAGCGATAGTTGACATCGTTGATGATATCCGCGGGCTTTTGTCTGGTGGTGATTTCCACGTAATCAACGGTGCCGTTCATGCAAACATCGGTACCCTTGGCGTAG
>JAFQVV010000021.1 GCA_017407835.1 Clostridia bacterium | reverse complement strand
CGTCAATCCTTTAGCAAGGCGCAAACGTTTAATATTCATTCCAATGTTCAGTTCCATTATGATTCTCCTTGTAAGTAAAGTAAACAGGCCCGTTTCTGATTATATTATATCATAAATCTGAGCATTTACAAGCGAAGCATAAGAAACAAGGATTTAACTAACAGTTAATTATTTTGAACGACAGAAACAGATTAAGCCTCGGCATAGTGTTCCCATACCGAGGCTATTAATTTATTACTGTCCTTTAGAACCCAAAGCCAATGCGTTTGGCTGTTCTTTTTACTTTCCGCAGATGTCGAGAATGGCTTTCTCAATATCGGGTGCGGCGATGTGGTAGAATTCACGAAGCCACTGCTGTGAGCCGACCTCGTGCACGTTGACGTCGGGCAGTGCCATACGGCGGAATTTGATGTCGAGGCATCCCTCATCGGCAAGCACCTCGGCAACGGCAGAACCAAGTCCGCCCGCAAGGTTGTGCTCCTCGAGCGTAATGATCTTGCCCGTTTCCTTTGCCGCCTTGAGGATGGCTTCCTTGTCGATCGGCTTGATGGTGTGCATCGAGATCAGACGGCAGTGAATTCCCTTCTCTCTTGCCGCCTCGACCGCCTTCTGCGCTTCGAAACCGATCGGTCCGCAGAAGATCAGCGTGCAGTCGTCGCCGTCCTCGACGGTGATCGCCTTACCAAGCTCAAACTTGAACGGGCGATGATGAATATCCTTTTCGTTCTTGTATCCGCAACGGTAGAAAACGGGTCCCTCGTAATCGAATACCGCATAGGTTGCCGCCTCAGCTTCCTGCAAGTCGCAAGGAACGACGACCACCATATTCGGCAGTGCGCGCAGAATCGCGATATCCTCGGTCGAGTGGTGCGACACACCGAGAGGACCGTAGGAAACACCGCCGCCAATGTTGACGATCTTGACGTTGGCATTGTGGTAGCAAACGTCGTTTCTGATCTGCTCAAGGCAACGAAGCGTCGGGAAGTTTGCGATCGAATAGGTCACGGCAATGTTGCCTTCCATCGCAAGACCGCACGCAACACCCGTCATGTGCTGCTCCATAACGCCGCAGTTGTAATAGCGCTCGGGGAATTTTCTGGCAAAGCCCTCGATCTCTCCGTAACCGATGTCCGCCAGCACCAGATGGATGCGGGGATCCTTTTCTGCAATCTTCAATAAGGTTTCGTTAAAAATCTTTCTCATTCCTCTACCCCCAGTTCGCGATACGCTTCAAGCTTTTGTTCCTCAGTCAGATGCCAATAGTGCGAAGCGACCGTATTTTCAAGGAAGCTGACTCCTTTCCCCTTGATCGTATTTGCAACGATAAAGGTCGGCTTGCCTGCTTCGAGAGGAAGCGACTTGAACGTATTCTCAAGGTCCATAAAATCGTGTCCGTCCACGGTCTTGGTTGCCCAACCGAAAGTAGCCACCTTCGATGCAAAGTCGCCAAGATCGCAAATATCCTTGGAGAAGCCGAGTGCCTGAATGCGGTTATAGTCCACGATCGCAATGAGATTTTCGAGGTGATGCTGTCCCGCAAACAGGAATGCTTCCCACGTCGAGCCCTCGTTACAGTCGCCGTCCGACATCATGCAGTAAATCTTATGCTTCTCGCCCTTTTCCTTGGCAGCGAGAGCCATTCCGACGCAGACGTTCAGTCCGTGTCCGAGCGAGCCCGTCGAATACTCAACACCTGGCACGTAATGGCTGATATGTCCCATCAGCTTTCCGTTGTCACAGTAGTAGGTATCCATCCACTCCTTGGGGAAGAAACCAAGCTCGGTGAGCGTCGCGTAAACGACCGCACCTGCGTGACCCTTCGACAGAATGAAACGGTCGCGATCGGGGGCTTTCGGATTCTTGGGATCGACCTTGACAAAGCCGCCCCCATACAGTACCGCCATCATATCGGCGGCGGACAGCATACTTCCGATATGGCCACTCTGTCCGACGTGAACCATATGCAAACAATCCTTGCGAATTCTCTTCGCAAGATCCTTGTAATTTTCGTACATGTTTTTCTCCTTATAATAATTTGATTTTCAATTTTCAATTTCAATCGGGTACTTCGGTGTATTTGACCTTGTCGATCCATTCGCGCAGCCACTTCTCGCTTTCAAGCCCGACACCCATCACCGAGTTTGCTTCGAAGATGATTCCCTCAATGCGACCTTCCTTCAAAAGACGCAGAGCGAGCTCGCACTGCACCTCCATCAGCTCGTTTCTGATGGGGTGAGCCACGATCGGATCGAAAAAGTCGAACATATAAATGCCCAGCATGATCTTTTTGCCCGCGTAGATCTTTTCCAGCTGCTCAAAACGTTCCTCAAGATAGATCAGCTCCTCGG
>JAFQVV010000020.1 GCA_017407835.1 Clostridia bacterium | reverse complement strand
CTTGACACCGTCGGCATGCTGGAGGATTGCACCTTCCGCTTCTCCCAGTGGGATCCCGCCAACACCGCCAAGTACGAAGGCACGCCCGAGCAGTGGAACGAGGCGCAGCGCATCATGGGCGAGATTCTCGATAAGTTGGGGGTTGACTACCAGATCGGTATCGACGAGGCCGCCTTCTACGGTCCCAAGCTGGACATCCAGTACAAGAACGTCTTCGGCAAGGAAGATACCATTGTCACCATCCAGATCGATATGCTCCTGGCCCAGAAGTTCGGCATGGAGTACACCGACCGCGATGACAAGAAGGTACACCCCTATATCATCCACCGTACCAGCCTGGGCTGCTACGAGCGTACCCTCGCCTACCTCATCGAGAAGTATGCCGGTGCACTTCCCATGTGGATGGCACCTACCCAGATCAAGATCCTGCCCTTCGGCCCCGAGCAGATGGAGTATGCCAAGGTTGTCAAGGCGAAGCTGGATAATGTGGGTATGCGTGTGGAGATCGACGGCCGCAACGAGACCATCGGTTACAAGATCCGCGCCGCACAGCTGGAAAAGGTGCCCTATATGCTCATCATCGGAGATAAGGAAATGCAGGACGGCACTGTGGCTGTCCGTTCCCGCAAAGCAGGGGACATGGGCGCGATCCCTGTGGATCAGTTCGTGGCCGATGCCGTGCTGGAAGTCGCCCAAAAGCGCAGATAAGGATAACAATGTCGGGGAGAGCCTTTTTCAAAGGCTCTCCCCGAACCGTCTTTGCGTATATCCATCTTTACAGGTGAATATGCCGAACCCATGAGAGATGTTATTTTGCGAAAATCATGTCATCGAGCCGAAGCGTAATCCGATCAGCGAAGAGAGCGGCGGCTGCATGATCGCCGGCGGGGAAGCAGTAAAGCGCCCCCGACGTCTGATCAACGCCGAGCAGGGCAGTGCGCGCAGCACGAATCGACCGGGAGGAAAGTTCTCCCACCTGCGTTTTCAGCCCTGCCTCGGCGATGACAGCACCAAGTTCACGCGGAAAGCGGGGATCGGAGACACGGTTGAGCAGCATGGCGGCATATGCCGCCTGTGTGCCATACGCAAGGTCACCGACCTCTGCCGCCAGAACACGGGCGAGCAGATCAAGCTGCATGTCGTCGGCAACACCGCAGAATTGCATCGTCAGCGCGGTAGGGATAACAGGGGTTTTCTCTCTGTCATCCCTCGGCGCCTGTGTGCGAAGCCCGCTTAATGTGACGCAAAGAATCAATGTCGATGCGCAAAAACAGCGCAGAGTACAGCGCACATCGGCAGGCATGGAAAACGAACGCAGCGGCATCATGAATTCTCCTCTCATGAGTTCGGTATTATCTTGCCCGTTTGTGGTCGAATTATGGCTGACGAATGTTGGAAGTTTGACCTGTACGCATGAATTTTTGCCTGTAATTTTCACATTTGTTGTATCTTTTTCCCGTTTTTGTATGCAGTTTGCGGAAGTTATCTTGGCAAATCGGAAAACATCAAAAAAACCTGTGTGTTTCTCTTGAAAAGAAAGCAGAAAACGTGTATAATGATAATGAAACAAAATATTTATTATTCAAAGGAGGACACTTTGATGAAAGCTGTTGTTTTGACCGCAACCAATACACTTGAGATCGAAGAGCGCCCCATGCCTGCCCGCGAGGCCGATGAGGTCATTCTTCGTGTACGTGCCGCCGGTATCTGCGGCTCCGACCTGCCCCGTGTTTTTTCGGGTAAGGTTTATCATTTCCCCCTGGTGCTCGGCCACGAGTTTGCAGGTGAAGTTGTAGATGCCGAGGATCCCGCGCTGATCGGCACGCACGCCGCTGTCTTCCCGCTTCTGCCCTGCCGCAAGTGCGCAATGTGCGCCGAGGAGGAGTATCCCCTCTGCGCAGACTATGACTACTATGGCTCCCGCCGCGACGGTGCCATGGAGGAATACCTGGCCGTCAAGATTTGGAATTTGATTCCCGCTCCCGCAGGCTTAAGTTTTGAGGAGGCCGCTATGTGTGAGCCCGCCGCTGTTGCCCGCCATGCCGTCATGCGGGCCAACCTCAAGGGCGGAGAGCGCGTGCTGGTCTTCGGTGCGGGCCCCATCGGTCTGATGTTGGGCCAGTGGGCCATGAGCATGGGCGCCGCATCCGTTGCCTATGCCGATATTGACGAGCGCAAACTGGCCTTCGCTGAGGAGATGGGCTTCACCCGTCAGGCAGAGGGTGAGCGCTATGATGTGATCATCGAGGGTGCCGGTGCTCCCTCCGCCCTGCAGGGGGCTATCGCCGCTGCCGAGCCTTTCGGTCGTTTGGTGCTCATGGGCAATGCCGCTCGCGACATGGACATTCCCCAGCCTGTTTACCAGCAGATCCTGCGCAAGCAGCTGACCCTGTCCGGCACCTGGAACTCTTCCTACAACAGCCGCATCAATGACTGGAAGGCAGCCCTTGAGGCTATGGCGAGCGGTGCGCTGAACGCAAAGGCGCTTATTACCCACACCTTCCCGCTGCAAGAAACCCGCGCTGCCTTTGACCTCATGGGCGACCGCAAGGAGTTCTTCAACAAGGTCATGATCGTTATGTGAGACGGTCTACGAAATTGTGAAATTGATTGCAAAGGATGAATGACGATATGAAAAAAATGATCTCCCCCTCCATGATGTGCGCTGACTTCCTCAATCTGGGCAATGACATCCGGGATATGGAGGCCTGCGGCATCGAGTACCTGCATATTGATATTATGGACGGCGTGTTCGTGCCCAACTTCACCCTGGGCACCGACTACATCAAGAAGCTGCACAAGGCAAGCTCGATTCCGTTGGACCTGCACCTGATGGTGTCGGATGTCGACAACAAGCTCAACTGGTTTGAGTTCGGCGAGGGTGACTATGTGGCCATCCACGCCGAGGCCTGCACCCATATCCAGCGCGCTCTGGCGCTGATCCGCTCCAAGGGAGCCAAGGCCATGTTGGCGCTTAACCCCGCCACTTCGCTCAACGTGCTGGATGAGATTCTTCCCGATCTGGACGGTATCCTTATCATGACCGTTAACCCCGGTTACGCCGGACAGAAGCTGATCCCCCAGACACTGGAGAAAATCGCACGTCTGCGCAACTATCTGGACAGCAACGGCTACGGCCATATCGATATTGAGGTCGACGGCAACGTCTCCTTTGAGAACGCACGCAAGATGAGTGATGCCGGTGCGAATATTTTTGTGGCAGGCTCCTCCTCCATGTTTATGCCCGGCGTACCCCTTCCCGAGGGCATTGCCAAGCTTCGTGAGGCGATCAACTAAGTGAAACCCAACAAGAATAATCATATGCTCGACCTGCTGGCCCTGCAGAAGCAGTTCATCCTCGCGCACCTGCGCGAGGGGGATTTGGCGGTGGATTTCACTATGGGCAACGGCCACGATACGGCGTTTCTCTCAAAGGCCGTGGGGTCTGAGGGCAAGGTCTGGGCCTTCGACATCCAGCCCGCCGCGCTGGAATCTTCGGCAAAAACGCTTGAAGCAGAGAGCTGTCCTGACAACGTGACTCTGATCTGCGCTTCGCACCACCGTGTACGCGAGTTCGTCGAAGGACCGATCCGCGCCGGGATGTTCAACCTCGGCTATCTGCCGGGCGGCGACAAGTCGCTGACCACCATGCGCGAGACTACCATGCCCGCCGTTGAGGCGGCAATCTCGCTGCTCGGTGAGGACAGCATTCTCCTTATTGCCGTCTATCCGGGACATGCCGAGGGAGAGGCCGAGGGGAAGATGCTGACCGAGTATTTTGCCACACTTGACCGTCGGCAAATCTGCGTGACCCAGATCAAAATTGTCAATTCGCCTACCTCTCCGTTTTTCTTCGTCCTTGAAACTCGCTGAAAGGAATGCGTATGAATCAACCTAACCAACGTCCCCCGTGCCCGCGCTCGGTGCTGACGCCTGAGCAGGAGCGCCGCCGCGCCGAGTGGGCAGCTGAGGCTGAACGCAAAAAAGCAGCAGTTGCCGCACGCCGTCGTGCTGAGGCGCAGCAGGCACGCCGTGCCGAAGCCGAAAAAAAGCGCCGCCGCGCAGAAGCTTGGCGGCTCTTTTGCAATCGTTTTGTCATCTATTTGATTATGCTGGCACTGGTTTTGGCGGTGAGCGGCCTGATTTTTTTGATCTCCCTTCATCATACCGAGAAAGAAACGCTTCCGCATCAATATGCCTATTCTGTCGGCGGGGTGTATGACGAGCAGGGAAAGGTGATTGAAGCACCCGTTACCATTACCCTGCCGCAGCAAGACGCGCTGCGTGACGGTATCCTCTATTTGCCCATGAGTGCCATCGCCGATCTTGCCGAAATGACGGTGACGGGAACGCCCGATGTGCTGAAATTTACCGCCGAATCGGGAGAATATGTTCGCTTTACGGCAGAGAGTAATCGTGCCGAAGTGAACGGGGATATTGTTCTGTTGGATGCTCCTGCTGTGCTTCGTGAGGAGGGCGGAACCGAAACGCTTTGGATTCCCGCCGAGTTTATCGTCACATGGATGCAGGGCGTGGCAGTTGAATCCAACGGTGAGACGGGGGAAGTGACGATACGCTTGGATGAGGATGTTGAAATCAGCTTTTTGCTGAAGGGGAGTCATCCCCTTGAAACCATCGATGAACGTGGAGAGTTTGGTGATACCCCTGCAATTGCGTTCAAAGCAGATCTCTCTGCCTATGAGGAGTATATGAATCCAAGCGATCGAGATGCGTATATCGCGCTGATCAATGTGGACAACAAGCTGGCGGCAGACTATATTCCCGATGATTTGATGAATGTGGTCGATACCCGCAAGGATGGGCGCAATACCCAACAGCTGCGGGAATATGCGGCAAAGGCGCTGGAGGCATTTTTCATTGAAATGCGCGCCTGTGGAATCACCGATGTGTCGGTGACGAGTGCTTATCGGTCGTACAGCTATCAAACGCAGCTCTTTGAACAGCGTGTCGATATGTATCCATCGCTGTCCCGCGAGCAGGCCGAGGCCAAAGCCGCTACGGTCGTGACATGGCCTGGTGCGAGTGAGCATCAAAGCGGTCTTTGTGTGGATATGCATAACCTTTCGGCAGCCGATATTTCCTTTGCCAATACGGCATCTTTTGCATGGATTGCGGAGAATGCACATAAATTCGGCTTCATCCTGCGCTATCCCGAGGATAAAGTGGAAGAAACGGGGATCAGCTATGAGCCGTGGCATTATCGTTATGTGGGGCGCTATCATGCAACTCGCATCTACAACTTGGGGATTTCGCTGGAAGAATATGTTGCGCAGTATATGCAGTAATCTGCTTTGCGTTGCACATAGTTGCACATAAAAGAAAGAGCAGACCGACGGATATTATCTGTCGGTCTGTTCTTTCTTTTTCGGATGCTTTTCTCCGGAGCGCCGCCGGAGAAAAGCACCTCAAATCCCCAATCCCGCCCTCATCCAAATGCCAGTGGTGCGGTGGTAACATTGCTCGATGCGCTATACGCGTGTGCGTGATACGGGGCGAATTTGTTCTGTTTTGCAGGTGCCCGGCCCCGCTGCCATCGCGGCTCCATTCTCGGCCGCCGAGATCCCACTCGCTCATTCGGACTGCCAACAGCGTGCGTACTCAGCGCAGCTCGGTGATCCAGTTCATACGCTGCAGCTCAACATCGAGCAGCCGCAGCTCGCGGGAGAGATTGTCCACCTGCTTTTGCAGGTCAGCCACCGAAACGGTGCTCAAAAGACGAATCTCTTTTGCGGAATAACGGTCGATTTTGGCGGATGCTGCCGCAAGAAAATCGCGTAAGACCGAAATTTTCAGCCCAAGTGCATCCCGACGGGCGATCATTTCGGTCAGCGTCAGACGGCTGTCTTCCCATACGGCGTAAGTTTCGCAGTTGGTGAGGTTGATGCTGGCCATCAAACCTTCGAGATCGTCGGTTGCGGCACTCAATTCCCCGAGCAGTTCCTCGGGATCCTCGGCGGGCGAGTCGCCCTCCTGGACTCGGGCATTTTGCTTGAGCCGCTCACGCAGCGCAGCGATGCGCCGCTGAAGATCGGCACGCAGAGAAAGGGCTTCGGCAAGCTTCATGGGAAAGTCCTCCTTGCATTTTTTACCATTATAACACAGTCCAACTGCCATGGAAACAGCCCCGGGCTTTTTGTAACATATTTGTCACAAAGCCCTTCGGGCGGTGCGGTTTTTCTCCATAAAAATCAAATCTGTCCAATATCCTGTCCGATGAGCGAAAAAGAGAGGAAAAATTTCGGCAAACCCCTTGACAGGAGGTAATGATATCGGGTATAATATAGTGTGTCATTGTGTAAAAGCGTATTGTCACGCTTCCGATTTCTAACATTAAGGAGGTGCAGAGCATGCTGAGAACATATCAACCGAAAAAGCGTCAGAGAAGTAAGGTTCACGGCTTCAGAAAGAGAATGAGCACTGCAGACGGAATCAAGGTTCTGAAGAGAAGACGTGCAAAGGGCAGAAAGAGACTGACCCACTAATCATCGTGAAAACCTCCGATGGCTCATCATTACGAGTTAGCCGTATGCTGAGCGGTCGGGGTTTTTGATATCCCGCGATTTTTATTTTCATCAAAAGTTTTACCGATTATTTTAACTTTAACGGAAGCGAAAAACAATGAAATTTGTTGCGATTACAGAAAATCACTTGTACGCCAAGGCATATGCCAAAGGGAAACGTGCGGTCAGCGGGACGGTGGTTGTCTATGTCCTGCGTGACTATGCCGCACGGCGTCTGCGCGATGCACACCCGCAGAAATGCTTTGTCAACCGCATTGGGCTGACAGTCAGCAAAAAGTTGGGTGGGGCAGTTGAGCGCAACCGTGCCAAACGCGTGCTGCGCGAGGCGATGCGTGCGGTCATGGCATCTCCCGGCGTCAAAACCGGTTATCTGGTCGTCCTTGCCGCCCGTGAGCGGGCAACTCTCGCCAAAAGCACCGAGGTCGAGCGCGATCTGCGCGCCGCGCTGGACAAGCTCGGGATGCTGCTTGATGGGCGGGACGGCGTATCATGAAGTATATCTGTATCGCACTGATCCGATTTTATCGGAAGTTTCTTTCCCCATTGAAACGAACGCCCAGCTGTCGGTTTACCCCGACATGCTCAGCCTATGCCCTCGAGGCATTTCAGAAACGCGGCTTTTTTGTCGGTTTCGCTCTCACGGTCTGGCGTATCCTCCGCTGCAATCCTTTTTGCGCGGGCGGATATGATCCTGTCCCCGAGAAGCCGAACCGATCGGGTGGGGGAAAAACGTCGGCACACTGACCCATGCGCGCATCAAATACGAGAGAGGAATAATTCCCGACATGCTCGATTTTTTGTTTGGCATTCCCGGTGCGTTTCTGCGTTTCTGCAATTCGTTGACCGGCAACTATGTCATTGCACTGTTTTTGTTTGCTATTGTGGTAGAAATCGTTCTGTTGCCCTTCAGCATCAAACAGCAGAAAAACCAAATTCGTCAGGCCAAACTGCGTCCCAAGGAAATGGCAATTCGCAACAAGTACAAGGGCCGCACTGATCAGGCCACCCAGCAAAAGGTACAGAACGAAATCATGGAGATGTATCAGCGCGAGAATTTCAACCCCATGCAGGGCTGTCTTCCGCTTCTGATTCAGATCCCCATTATTATGGCGCTTTACAACGTGGTGATCAACCCCCTGCGCTATATCTGCGGTCTGTCGGCAGAGACGATTACGGCACTCAATGCGTACATTCCTACCCTTGAGGGATATGCCGATTTCGCCGCTCGCGGCAATGAGACCATCAAGCAGCTCAACATCATACGCCAGCTCGGTGTCGATACCTTCGCACAGATAGAGGGCTTCGCCGAAAAGATCACGTCGATTGATGATCTGCCCAACTTTGATTTCTTCGGTCTGCTCAATCTTGCTGAGACACCCGCTTTTCTAGAGTTCAACTGGCTGCTGATTATCCCTGTACTGACCTTTGTTGTCTCTTTCTTCAGCTCCCGCATTACCCGCAAGTTTACCTATCAGCCGACAACGTCTGAGAATGATAAACAGGCGGGCTGTTCCAATGCTATGGTGGATTTCGCGATGCCGGCAATGAGCGTTTGGATCTCTTTCATCGTGCCCGGTGCAATTGGCGTCTACTGGATGTTCAAGAACATCGTTACACTGCTTAAGCAGATGATCATTGCTAAGCTGATGCCCATTCCCCGCGTGACCGAGGAGGATATCCGTGCCGCTGAGCAGGAGGTCAATATGTCCAACCGTCAGCGCAAGAAGCAGGAGAAGGTTCGCTCTCTGCATCATATCGATGATGAAGAGTATATGCAGAAGCAGGATGGAGCGCAGGAAGAGGAGGCAGCTGCCGAATCCCCGGCAAGTGCAGGTCCCATTGCTCCCGCTCCCCTCAAAGAGGATTCTCCCGAACAAAAAGAGAAAAAGAAAAAATAACCGATACGGATGAGAGGATAAGATGAATCAAACCGCCACCAATGAAACAATCATCACGGCGAAGACGGTCGACGAGGCACTGACACGCGCCTGTGCCGAGCTCGGTGCTCCTTCGGTGGAGGCGTTGACCTATACCGTTCTGGAAGAGCCCAAGCGTGGACTCTTCGGCATCGGCGCAACCCCTGCCCGTGTGCAGGTGGGCTATGCTGCGCCCGCATCCGCACCCGAGGCAGCGGCTGATCCCGCACTTGCCTTTATCGAAACGCTGCTGCACAATATGCAGCTTGATGTTTCGGTTACCGTGACCGAACCCGCCGAGGGCGAGAAATATATCAGCATCACAGGCGACGCTGCAGGTGTGCTGATCGGCCATCACGGCGATACCCTGGATTCTCTGCAGTATCTGACCAATCTTGCCGTCAACAAAAAGCGCGGAGACAACAAGCGCGATTATGTCAAGGTTACGGTCGATGTGGAGAACTATCGTGCCAAGCGTGAGGAGACACTCCGCGCACTGGCTCGCCGCAAGGCTGATGCCGTACTCAAGTATGGCAAGAGCATCATGCTCGAACCGATGAATCCTTACGAGCGCCGCATCATCCACTCGGAGGTGCAGCTCATCGACGGTGTTTCGACCAACTCGGTCGGCACCGACAACAACCGCAAAATCGTCATCTTCCCCGAAGATCGCGGAGCACTTGCCCGCGGCAAGAAGAAGGACGAGGAGTGAGACCTTGGGGGGAGGGACGCTTTTTGAAAAAAGCGCCCCTCCCCCCAAGCCCCCCACCCCGTAAAAACTTTCAAAAGGAGATAGGCTATGTTTGAGACGATTGCGGCGGTATCCACGCCGCGGGGCAAGGGCGGCATTGCTGTCATCCGTGTGTCGGGTGATGCGGCGGCTGACATTGCGCGGCGTGTGTTTTCGGTTGATTTGACCGAAAAACAGCCTCGCACAGCGGTGTATGGGAAGATTTATGCGCCGCTGCCGGATGGCGGGCGCGAGGTTGTGGATGACGGTGTCGCTGTACTTTGGCGAGGACCGAATTCCTATACGGGGGAGGATGTGTTGGAGATTTCCTGCCACGGCGGCGTATTGGTGACGCAGGCAGTGTTGGAAGCTGTGCTTGCCGCAGGCGCACGCATGGCAGGGGCAGGCGAGTTCACTCGCCGTGCATTTTTGCATGGGCGCATCAACCTCGGACAGGTAGAGGCGGTTGGTGCGTTGCTTGAAGCGAAGACAAGAAGTCAGCTTGCCCTGTCCCGCGGAGGGATGGGCGGGAAGCTGGGGGCGCGATGTGCCGAGCTTGGCGAGCGTCTGCGCAGTGTGGCGGTCTCCTGCATGGCTGCCATCGATTTCCCCGATGAGGATCTGCGTGAGTTGTCGCGGGAAGAGATGATTTCGGCGGTTGCCGACGCTGCGGCGGGACTGCGTAAACTTGCCGCCACATGGCGGACCGGGCGTGCCGTGGCAGAGGGAATTCCCACCGTGCTTTGCGGACGTGCGAATGTCGGCAAGAGTGCGCTGTATAATCGGCTGGTCGGTCACGATGCCGCCATTGTGACGGCGATTGCGGGAACGACGCGCGATATGCTCACCGAGACGGTGGAGTTCGGTGGCGTGACCTTGCGGCTGACCGACACGGCGGGTCTGCGCGATACAGAGGATCCCGTGGAGGCGATCGGTGTCGGACGGGCGCGGGAGGCGCTGGAGCGCGCCGAGCTGGTGCTGGCGGTTTTCGACGGTGCATCCGAGCTGGAGGAAGATGATCTGGCGATGCTGGATCTGCTGCCGACGCTGCAGGCCGAGATATTTATTGTCGCCAATCAATCGGACCGCGGACTTTTGCCTGCGACGATGGAAGGTTTGCGTGCTGCAGGCAAGCCTGTCGCCTGTATTTCCGCCGAGACGGGAGAGGGAATAGATGGCTTGGCGTCTGCCGTTGGTGCGTGCTTCCTTGACGGCAGCCTTGATTTGCGTGAGGATGCTATCGTCACGGGGGCGCGGCAGTACGCGGCGCTTATCCGTGCGGCAGAAGCAGCCGAGGCGGCGCTGTTCGCTCTGCAGGGCGGATTGCCTGAGGACTTGTGCTGCGTCGATCTTGAGTTGGCGTTGGGAGCGCTTGACGAAATCGATGGCAGAGCGGTCAGCGAGGACATCGTAGGCGAGATTTTCTCGCGCTTCTGTGTGGGTAAGTGATCCTTTGTTTGGACTATATGCGGATGCCGCGCGAATACGCGGCATCTTTTTTGATAAAAAGTGAAAAATTTTGCCCGACAACTTGCAAAACTGCACATTTTCTGCTATACTATACACGATTTGTTTTTGACAGGAGGCTATGATATGCAATATATTTCTGACGGTGTATTTTGGCTCGATGGGAAATTAGTTCCCGCCGCGAGCTGTGACCGTGACCGTGCCGAGGGGGCGAAGGGGACAATTGCCCATTCGATTCTGATGGCGCACAATACCAGCGGTGACCAAAAGAAGCTGAAAATTAAGTTTGATGCAATGGCTTCGCACGATATTACTTATGTGGGAATCATCCAGTCTGCCCGTGCCAGCGGTCTGACCGAGTTCCCGATGCCCTATGTGTTGACCAACTGCCACAACAGCCTGTGCGCGGTCGGCGGCACCATCAACGAGGATGACCATGTGTTCGGTCTCTCTGCTGCCAAGAAGTACGGCGGTATCTATGTCCCCGCCCACCAGTCGGTCATCCATGCCTTCATGCGCGAGACCCAGAGCGGATGCGGCAGAATGATTCTCGGCTCTGACAGCCATACTCGCTACGGTGCTCTCGGTACCATGGCCATCGGCGAGGGCGGCCCCGAGCTGTGCAAGCAACTGCTGAACCGTACATACGATATTGACTATCCCGAAGTGGTGGCCATCCACCTCACCGGCGCACCCCGTCCCGGGGTTGGTCCCCAGGACGTGGCCATCGCCATCATCGGCGCGGTGTTCGAGAAAGGGCTGGTGAAAAACAAGGTCCTCGAGTTCATTGGTGACGGCATCGCCAATCTGCCCATGGACTACCGCTGCGGCATTGACGTCATGACCACCGAGACCACCTGCCTCTCCTCCATCTGGATGACCGACGGCGCGGTGGAGAATTACTTCAAGATCCACAAGCGTCCCGAGGCCTATGCCCCCCTCGCGCCCAAGAACGGTGCCTATTACGACTCGGCGCTTGAGATTGACCTCTCGGGGATTGAGTGCATGATCGCACTCCCCTTCCACCCCAGCAATGCCTATACCGTGAAGGAAGTCTGTGCAAACGCGGGAGATGTTTTGCGTTCTGTCGAAAAAGCAGCGGCAGAGCAGCTTGAGCTGACCGCACCCTTTACCCTCACGGACAAGATCACTCCCGCCGGTATCCGGGTGGATCAGGGTGTCATCGCAGGCTGTGCCGGCGGCACATTTGACAATCTCTGCGCTGCAGCCAAAATTTTGGCGGGCGGCACCATCGGTGACGGTGCATTCGCGCTCTCGGCCTATCCCGCCAGCCAGCCCGTTTACATGGAGTTGATCAAGAACGGCGCGGCGGCTGACCTCATGGGGGCAGGTGTCACCCTGCGCACCGCCTTCTGCGGTCCCTGCTTCGGCGCCGGGGATGTGCCTGCCAACGGCGGCCTGTCCATCCGTCACTCCACCCGTAACTTCCCCAACCGCGAGGGCTCCAAGCCGAACGGCGGTCAGATCGCATCGGTTGCCCTGATGGATGCCCGTTCCATCGCCGCCACCGCGCGGAATGGCGGTATCCTCACCCCCGCCACCGATATTGACTTTGACGATACCCCCTGCACTTATACCTACGACGACAGTGCATATACCTCCCGTGTCTACAACGGTTGGGGCAAGGCCGATCCCTCATCCGAGCTGAAATTCGGTCCCAACATCGCCGACTGGCCCAAGATGGCGCCCCTCACCGATGATCTGCTCCTGCAGGTGGCATCGGTGATCACCGATCCCGTTACCACCACAGATGAACTGATCCCCTCGGGTGAGACCTCGTCCTACCGTTCCAACCCTGAGAAGCTTTCATCCTTTGCCCTGTCCCGCAAGGATCCCGGCTATGTGGATCGCGCCAAGGCTGTCCGCATCCTGGAGACCGCACGCCGCGAAGGGAAGGGGACACCGGATTTGGCAGACCTCTTCGCGCGTCTTGCCGACTGCGGCGGTGATCCCGCTTCTGCCGGCATCGGTACCGTGGTCTGCGCTCGCCGTCCCGGCGACGGCTCTGCCCGTGAGCAGGCTGCATCCTGCCAGAAGGTACTGGGCGGCTGGGCAAATCTCGCTACCGAATATGCCACCAAGCGTTATCGCTCCAACCTCATCAACTGGGGCATGCTTCCCCTCACCTGCACCGAGGACATTGCAGACTTTGCCATTGGTGATTGGCTCTATCTGCCCGCTGTTCGCCGTGCGGTGGAAGAGAAGTGGGATGTGATCGAGGGCTTTGTGGTGTCGGGCGATGCGATTCGTCCCATCAAGCTGACGATGGGCAGTCTCACCGATGATGAGCGCGCCATCCTGCTCGACGGCTGTCTGATCAACCACTGCAGAGTATAATCAAATTTTTATCAAGGGGTGTCGTAGCTTGCATACGATACCCCTTGACATTTTTTTCTTCTTGGCTATAATAAAAGAAGATCAAGTATTTTGCTGAAGGAGGGGGATGCTTTGTCCTTTACGCGCACCATCCTAAAATCGAAAATCGTTGAATCGCTGACCTCCGTACTGCCTGTTACGGGTATTGTTCTGCTGCTTTGTTTTACCATTGCGCCAATTCCCACCGATGCCATGCTGGCCTTTTTGTTCGGTGCAGTGCTGCTGGTGGTGGGCATGGGGCTCTTTACCCTGGGGGCCGATACCGCCATGACGCCGATCGGCGAATATGTCGGTGCGGGCATGACACGCTCACGCAGATTGTGGTTCATTGTCGGTGTAGCATTTTTCGTCGGTGTAATGATTACCGTCTCCGAGCCGGATCTGCAGGTGTTGGCCGAGCAGGTGCCCAATGTCCCCAACATGACGCTTATTCTTGCGGTGGGCATTGGTGTCGGTCTGTTTTTGGTCATCGCCATGCTGCGTATTTTCTTCCGTGTAAAGCTTTCGTATTTGCTTGTTGGCTTTTACTTGTTGATATTTGGCATCTCCGCTTTTGTTCCCGCTGATTTTCTTGCGGTGTCTTTTGATGCCGGCGGTGTAACAACAGGGCCGATGACCGTGCCCTTTATCATGGCACTCGGTGTCGGTGTCGCGGCTATTCGTTCGGATAAACAGGCTGAGGATGATAGCTTTGGTTTGGTTTCGCTCTGCTCGATCGGTCCCATTTTGGCGGTACTGATTTTGGGCTTGATTTACCGGCCCTCCGAGAGCGCATACAGTCCTGTTGAGGCAATTGAGGCGGGAGATTCCCGAGCCTTGATCCGCCTTTTTGCCGAGGCGCTTCCCCACTATCTGTGGGAGGTATTTATTTCCCTGGCGCCGATTGTGCTGTTTTTCCTGATCTATCAGTTTTTTGCCGGGAAACTACCCCGAAAGCAGCTTTTCAAGATGGGCATCGGTGTGGGATATACATACCTCGGACTGGCACTTTTCCTGACCGGTGTTAATGTCGGCTTCATGCCGGCAGGCCACTATCTGGGCAAACTGCTCGGTGAGCTGGATTATAAGTTTATTATTATTCCCATCGGCATAGTGATCGGTTATTTCATTGTAAAAGCCGAGCCTGCGGTGCACGTTCTGACCGAGCAGGTCAATAATATCACAGCGGGCAGCATTCCGCCCACTCTGCTGATGCAGACGCTTTCGATTGGTGTTGCGATATCGGTGGGTTTGGCACTGACTCGTGTGCTGACGGGTATCTCGATTATGTGGTATCTCATTCCGGGGTATGCCATCGCGCTGATCCTGAGCTTCTTTGTGCCCCCCATCTTTACCGCGATCGCCTTTGACTCGGGCGGTGTTGCATCGGGCCCGATGACGGCGACCTTCCTGCTGCCCTTTGCCATGGGCGCCTGTGAGGCGGTCGGCGGAAACATCATCACCGATGCGTTTGGTGTGGTGGCGATGGTCGCTATGACGCCCCTGATCGCCATTCAGATGCTGGGGCTTCTCTGGAGAATCAAGTCCGCACGCAAGCCCGAATCTGTCTCGGCACCCGATACGGTCGAAGACGATATCATCGAGCTTTGATCGCCTGACGAAAGGAGTGTGAATATGCAGAATATCCGATTTTTTCTGACCGTGACTCGCCGTGATGATACCGAGCGGTATACCGAATTTTTTGCTCGGCACGGCGTAACGGCGATGTATACACTGCCCTGCAACGGAACAGCAACGGCGAAAACGCTGGATTTGTTTGGCCTTGAGCAGACCGAGAAGAGTCTGATCGTCTCGGTTGTGACTGCCGATGCGGCTGCCGATTTGATTCGGGCACTGACCGAGGAAATGCTCATTGATCTGCCCGATCAGGGAATTGCCATCGGGCTTCCGCTCTCAAGCTTGGGCGGGCGGGGCGCATTTGCGCACTTTTTCCCGGGTGAGGAACCCGAAGACCATCGAAACGAGGAGAAGAAAATGATCGAATCGAATTTTGAACTGATCATCGCAATTGCAGAGCGGGGACAGAATGACCTCGTCATGGATGCCGCCCGTGAAGGGGGCGCCCGGGGCGGCACCGTGCTTCGCGCCAAGGGAACGGCAGGTGCCGGCTCCCAGACCTTCTTCGGCGTTTCGATTGCCGAGGAAAAGGAGCTGGTGCTGATCGTCTCGGATACCGAGTCCAAGCGGGACATTATGCGCGCCATTATGCAGAAGGCGGGTGCTGACACCCCCGCCCGCGCAGTGGTGTTCTCGCTGCCTGTGACTGAGGCTTGCGGCTTCCGTTACGGGAAATAAAATTCAAACGAAAATCCCCCATGGACAGTTGCCCGTGGGGGATTTTCGGTGTGCGAATAAAAATAAGCCGCCGATTGAAAGAAAACAGCACAACGGAATTTCCGTTGTGCTGTTTTGGATGTATTCCAAAATTCAATTCTTGAGACTATGGATAGGTGCGGGGACACGACCGCCGCGGTGGATGAAGCGTGCGGGGGAGGCGGTGCGGACAGGCATAATGGGGGCAGAGCCAAGCAAACCGCCGAAGGAAACCTCGTCTCCCACCCCAAGCCCGTAGGCGGGGATCACGCGGACAGCGGTGGTCTTGGTGTTGGCCACGCCGATGGAGATTTCGTCGGCGATGATGCCGCAGATCACTTCCTCGGTGGTGTCGCCGGGGACGGCGATCATGTCAAGGCCAACCGAGCAAACGGCGGTCATGGCCTCCAGCTTTTCGATGGAGAGGTCGCCCGAACGGACGGCGGCGATCATCCCCTCGTCCTCCGACACGGGGATAAAGGCACCCGACAGGCCGCCCACGTGGGAAGATGCCATGACGCCGCCCTTCTTGACGGCATCGTTGAGCATGGCAAGGCAGGCGGTGGTGCCGTGGGCACCCGTAACCTCAAGCCCCATCTCTTCCAGAATGCGGGCCACCGAGTCGCCGATGGCGGGGGTGGGGGCGAGGGAGAGGTCGATGATGCCGAAGGGAACGCCCAGGCGTGCAGCGGCCTCGCTGGCAACCAGCTGGCCCACACGGGTGATCTTGAATGCAGTCTTTTTGATGACATCGGCAAGCTGCGAGAGATCGCAGTCTCCTGCGCGGCGGATGGCTGAAGCCACAACGCCGGGACCGGACACGCCCACATTGATGACGGTCTCGGGCTCGCCCACACCGTGGAAAGCACCTGCCATGAAGGGGTTATCCTCGGGCACGTTGGCGAAGACCACCAGCTTGGCACACCCGATGGAGTTGTTGTCCCGTGTGAGATATGCCGCCTGCTTGATGGCAGAGCCCATACGGCGGATGGCATCCATATTGATGCCGGCCTTGGTGGTGGCCACATTGACCGAGGAACAGACGCACTGCGTTTCTGCCAGCGCCTGCGGAATGGCATCGATCAGTGCCGAGGAGGCACGCGTCATGCCTTTATGTACGAGGGCCGAGAAGCCGCCGATGAAGTTGATGCCAAGGGTATCAGCCGCACGCTGGAGGGTGTGGGCCAGACGGAGGAAACCGTCGGCATCGAGACAGCCGCCGATCAGGGATACGGGGGTGATGGACACACGCTTATTGACGATCGGGATGCCGTACTGCTTCTCAATGTCGCGGCCTGTTTCTACCAGATGCTCGGCAGTGCGGGTGATTTTGTCATAGACGCGGTCGCAGAGTCGTGCGGGATCGTCGCTGACGCAGTCGTAGAGCGAGATACCCATGGTGATGGTGCGGATATCAAGATTTTCCTCGCGGATCATATTGATTGTTTCGAGGATATCTGCGGTGTTGAGCATGATGAATAATAACCCTTTCTTCGGAATAGTCCGCTCAGATGCGGTGCATGGTGTTGAAAATATCCTCGTGCATGGTGTGGATTTCCAGACCGTTCTCACGGCCGAGGGCGGCGAGTCTGTCCACAAAGTCCGAGAAGGGAATGGTGAGGGCGTCGATATCAGCCAGCATGATCATGGCGAAGTATTCGCGCATGACGCTCTGGGAAATGTCCAGAATGTTTGCGCCGTAATTGGAGCATTCGGTGCTGACACGGGCGATAATGCCGATGTTGTCGCGGCCGGTAACGGTAATAACAGCTTTCATTGGTTTATGTTCTCGCTTTCATTGAAATGACGGGGGAAATATATTCTATTATACACCAAAATTCATGTAAGTTCAAGAGGAAGCAAAGAAAAATGTGTTTTTTCTGCCGCTCTGTTGAAATGTTCACGAAAATATGATATAATTAAAAATAACTGTATCATGCGAAAGGATAACCTTTGTTATGGCTGATATGCAGAATTATGAATTTGTTGTGTCGCAAAAGCTGACGGGAAAATGGATGACCTGCCGTGTTCTGGCGGTGATCGGATATGTTCTTTTTGCCGTGCTTTTCTTCACCTTGGGGGTAACGTCCCGCCTGCTGCTTCCGCTCATTGCCCTCACCCCGATTTTTTTGTGGATGTTGGTTTTCTTTACCTGGCGGTATACCCGTCCCGATTATGAGCTGACCACCGTTTCCAATGCACTCCGCTTTACCATTGTTTACGGCAATCGGACACGCCGCCCACAGCTGGAGGTTGAGTTTTCGCGTATGCAGAAAATTGCACCGCTGGATGAAGCGGGACAGGCGGCAATCAAGCATTTTTCTCCCGATCGGGTATATTGTGCGGCCTCTTCGATGGACGCGCCCGATCTTTACTATGCCATCTGGGAAGAGGACAAAAAGCGCTATGTGCTTTATTTTGAGGCAACGACACACCTGCTCAAAATATGTCGTTATTACAACAGTGCCGCGACTGTTGTCACGCCGGTCAGCCGCTGAGCGCGGGATTGTATAAAATTTGCTGCCGATGCATAGGGTGAAATAAAACCTGAATCGGAGGCAGATATGAGACGATTGCGCGTCATCCCATTTTTCCTGGCATTGTTTTGCCTGATGTCCTGTTCGGGACAGTTGTCCGATCCGTTGGCGTACCAGTATTCCGCGGCAGAGATAACGATGCAGGGACAGCTTGATGATCTCTCTTTTTCAGCTGATCTGCAATTGTGTGCCGTTGATGTCGAGAACGGTGAGACGGTTGATCGACGAGATTTTGTCCTGACCTATACCGCACCCGCGACGCTGGCGGGATTGACGGTTGTACGGCAGAACGGGGAGATGTATTTGGCGCGAGGCGATTTGCAAATGCCGATATCGGAGACATATCTGACTGCGATAGCATTGCCGTGTCAACTGTTTTGCATCGACTGTTTACTGGGATCGGCTTCGGTGGTGAAACAGAACGGCACAACGCTCAATCGCATTTCGGTTGCGGATGATGAAGGAAATTACATTCTTTGGCTTGATACCGACGGCTTGCCCCGCCGAATCGAAGCTGTGTTTGAGGGACGTCAGCTTGTCGTTGATTTGCTGGTTTCCCTTGATGAAAATTCAACAATGAAGGAATAACGGTTGATTTATGAATATTGCTTATCCATACGCAGAGTTTCCTGCGCTGTCAACGCATAAGACCTGGGCGGAGATTGATCTTGGGGCGCTACGGTATAATTTTCGTGCACTGTGCAGGGAAATTTGTACTGAGGGATGTTCACCCATTGCAGTGGTGAAAGCCGATGCCTACGGCCACGGTGCGGCTCCATGCGTGCGGGCTTTGCTGGAAGAAGGATGCACCTGCTTTGCTGTTTCCTGTATTGAGGAGGCAATTGCAGTGCGCGCCGTCTGTCCCCCCGAGGCAGCGGATGTGCTGATTCTCGGGTATACATTGCCCGAGGAGGTTGGTCTGCTTGCTGAGTATGCATTGACGCAGACGGTTTTCTCCCATGAGTATGCCGAGGCGATCTCCGGGGCCGCTGCTGCGGCAGATGTTCGTCTGCGGGTGCATGTCAAGCTCGATACGGGCATGAACCGTCTCGGCTTTTCTACAACACCCGAGACGCTGGCACATACCGTGTCTGCCATCGAGAGTATCGCGGCAGATCCTCATCTTTCTCTCTGCGGTATCTTCACCCACTTTGCCCGCGCCGATGAGGTTGATGAAGCGCCCATTATGGCGCAGTATATTCGCTACACTGCAGTCAATGATGCATTGGAGAGTCTTGGTATCAAGGAAGGCGTGCTTCACCATGTCTGCAACAGCGCCGCCTCCTGCAGAACTGATGCTTACCGTCTGGAGGCGGTTCGTTTGGGAATTATGCTCTATGGCGTATTTCCGTCGCCCGCATGTGTTCCGCTCTTTCCCGTTTCGCTCAAGCCTGTGATGCGGCTTTGTACACGGGTGGCACACCTGCACACAATACCGGTCGGGGAGTTTGTCGGGTACGGCGGTCTCTGGTCTGCTGATACCTCTCGGTTAATTGCTACTCTTCCGGTTGGCTATGCCGATGGATTTATTCGCGCTTTCCGCGGGGCATCGGTCTCGGTCGCAACCAAAGACGGTCCGCGCGAGGCTCCGGTGGTGGGCAATATCTGCATGGATCAGTGTATGCTTGATGTAACGGGGCTCAATGTTGCCGTGGGCGATGTGGTAACCCTCTTCGGCGATAAGCCCGAGCGGCTCAGTGCACTTGCCGAGCGTGCGGGAACCATTGAATATGAACCGCTTTGTCTCATTACAGGACGTGTCCCACGGCTGTATGTGGACAGTCAGCCGTGATTGGACAAGACCATAACATAAGATTAACATATGAAAGGAGGCTTCCCATGAAAATACGAATAATGGCAGCGATATTGCTGGTTTCTTTCATCGGGTTGGCAGCCTGCTCTGCCGAGAATGCCGGTGTATCCGCCGATATCTCCACATCGGGACAGGAACCCTCCGCATCAACTGAACAGACGGTTGATTCAATTATCATTTCAGGCGGGGCACCTGACCATACTGCGCTGACACAAACCTACGATCGCTATGTGTGTACAATTTTGCATGAGGATGAAAGGCAAATATCCTTTGACGAGACGGGGGAGCTGCTGTATGAACAGGAGGCAGCACGTGATGCCGCAGTGGAACGTCTGCTGGATATTACTATCACCAATACCCTCGCTTCTGCCAGTACCATGGCAGAGGAAACTATTCGCCGCATCGGGGCAGGGGAGAGTGTGGATTTGCTCCATTTCACCGATGCAACGACAGCCGCTTCTCTGGTGGCGGGAGGGTATTTGTATGACATCGCGCAATCGGAGACCTTCTCCCTTGAACATCCGGGGCTGGATCACTCGCTTAATGCTTCGCTGACAATTGCCAATCAGGTATATTTTCTCTTTGGAGATGCCACCTTGACCGATCGTCTTCATACCGCTGCAATTTTGGTTGACCTCGAGGCGGCGGCGGAGGCCGCTTTTGTGCCGGAGTACTGTATTTCGGCAGTGAAAGATGGCACTTGGACCATGGAAACATGGTTGACCATGGCGGCGCAAAGCAGTGTTTCACTGGACGGAGATGCCGTTCTTCCCATTTTTGCAGCCGCGGGCGGATCACTGTTCATCAAAAATGCCAACGATATCCCCGTTCTGACTGCAGGAGACGCGTTCAGTCGCGGTTTTGCTGTGATGCAGAATGCAATGGCTGAAGTGGATGCGGGGGCGACGTTTGTTTTCTCGGTCGGCGATGTGGGTGATATTTTAGCGAAGGAGGGACTTCTTGCCCTGCCCATGCCCGCTGTCGAGGAGGGAGAATCCTACCGCTCTGTCATTGATGCGGAGAAGGCTGAATGTATTGCTGTGCCGAAGGATCCCATCAATTCCGCACGCACGGGAGATATTCTGACGGCATATTTTTCGCAGTCGAGCGATACGGTTTCTTCTTTGTTGAATGACGCATTGCTCAAGGCCGAGCAGAAGGCGGGCGGGGATGAAATCATCCTTGCGCAAATTTTCGGTGAGCGGGAATGCCTGCTGGGATCACTGTTCGGCTGGGGCGAACTCGGCAAGAGCCTGCAGGAGGCAGTCGGCATGACGGAAGCTGAATATCTCGAGAAAAATGAAATGCGTATGGCCGCGGCGGGACGTGCCATGGAAATTGTACTTTCCCGATTGACTGAGGAATAGTGCGCATTACAGAAACAAACAAAAAGAATATGGATGAAGATGGAGGGGGAAACATGACAAAGGCAAACAAACCTGCATGGATTTATTTCGCGCTCCTTTTTCTGCTTGTTTTGCTGCTTGCTGGTTGTTCCGGGGGCGGGACAGCCATGCGTGTTCTTTCGGTGGAAGCTGTGCCGAGTGATACAGGGTCGGATTTGGTTGTTCGGGCAGAACTGCATGATGATTATGTTTCCACCAGGAAAGGGGAGACCATCTATCTCTTTGCGCTCACCCCCGGACAGACAACCACATTAGAGGGGCTGTCGCCTGTGGGAAAAGAGAAAATTTCGCGCAAATTAACCTTTCGCTTGTCTGAGGTGAGCGAGTCGGCGCTCTATGCGGGATATGTTTTGGCGGATCTGCGGGACGACGGTGGCTATCGTATGCTCACCAATCCGGTTTATCTGACCAATCCCGATGCACTGGGGCGTGCGGAAGAAGAAGCACGGGAAGATTACCCCACATCGGATTCGGTGAAAGGGCTTTGGCTGCAGGATAGCGAAGAGGCTGCGTATCTGCGCACAGCACATACAGTGATTACCCTTTCCTTGGGCGACTACCTCGCTTTTTCGGGAGAGGGAGATGTCATTCGCTATAGCTTTGACGGGATTACCTTCTACCTTGACCGCGCAGCTGTGGAGGGGTTGGATCGCCGTGTTCGTGCGCTGACCGATGCAGGTGTACATCCCTACCTTTGCATTTTGCTTGAGGGAACGCCCAACGAGTCGATGAGCGATGGCCTGCGCGCCTTTTATACCGATGGCGCTCAGCCGAGTGCGGATGGATATGCAATTTCCCTGCGCGATCGTGAGAGTTTTATGCGTCTGGCCGGCTTCTTCACCTTTTTGGCCGATCGTTACACCCGTGCCGACGGTGCGTATGGCTTTGCCGGCTCTTTTATTCTCGGTGAGTCGGTGAATTGCAGTCGGACAACCTATTCGGGGGGGGGCCGGGAATTGAGTGTTCATGCCGCCGAATATGCCGCCCTGCTTCGTGTCGCGGATACCGCTCTGCGCAGTCAGTTCGCAGAGGGAAGGGTGTATGCTTCCTTTGGCGGGAACTATACCGCACTTTCCGCCGATCCCGATGCGGCGGCAGATCCCCTGCTCGACTATGCCGCGCGGGATATGATTGATGCGCTGGCGGCACATCTGCGCAGCGGCGGGGATATCCCGTGGAATGTTGCCCTCAGTTTGCGTGCCTCGCGCAAAACCAATACCCGACTCTGGGATGATCCGCTGGCAGAAGTGACAGTCGATGCCAAATACATTACCCCCCACAATTTGTCGGTGATCAGTGACTATTTGGCGAGTGAGATACTTCTCTGGCAGGGTGAGATGCGCCGTATCGTGATCAGCGACCTGCAGATTGCATCGGCGCCCGGAACTGATACCGCATTGGTCGAGCAGGCGGCGTCTTATGCTTATGCTTACGCCCGCGTATTGGAAAACGGCCACATTGAAGCGTTGATCTATCGTGGGGCAGTGGATGTGCCCACCGATACACTCGCCTGTGGCCTGCGCAGCCTGCACGGCGGCTTGCCGGCAGCTTATCGCCCCATTTATACCAACTTTTGTGCAATTGACCGTGTCGGGGGAACGCTGGTTGGAACCGAGCAAATCGGTGAGGTTTGGTCGACACTTGCCGCCGTTGTTTCAGCGTCCGCACAGGTTCATTTGATCGAGGGATCGGTTGTCAAACCCAACAGCAAAACTGAAGCGTGTACAATACGCACGCTCTTTGATTTTACACGAGGGGATGACGGCGGCTTCCTGCCGGCCGATCACGCAGCGTATTTGGAGATGCGGCAGGATCCCGAAGGGACAACGCCTGTCCTTTGCGCAGTTCTGCATCGTGGGTATTCCGATGCCATGATGGGCGTCGGACGCACCGGAATCGTTGCCGATGCGCTGCACAGTGCCGCGTATCTCTCGGTCGAATATTTTGCCGAGGCGCCAAGTGAAGATGCAGCATTGATGCTTCGTTTGTCTTATGCGGACGGAGAAACGCTGATCTATGAAAGCAAGACGCATATCGAAACAAACACCTGGTCTGTCGCTTATTTTGATATCGGTGATTATGCAGATAAGCTTAGCAGCGGAGAGATTACCATGCATCTCTGGCTGCAGGGAGATGAAAATTCGTCTATGGAGGGCGCATACAGCTTGCTTCTGCGGGGCGTAGACCTGCTGTGCCGCCCGAATTATACTTGGGTGTGGATCTTGGCAGGCCTGACCGGTGCAGCTGTCCTGCTGCTTGTCGGACGCCTTACCGTCCGTCGGACGCATCGTCATCTTCGCTTCCGTTGAGATGATCGCGAGTAAAACAAGAAGGCATCGCGCATAAGCGCGATGCCTTCTTGTTTTTTGTGGATTACGGTAGGTCTTGGAAGGTTTCGGCCAAGTTTTTGAGCAGTCGATTGATGCGAGTTTGACCGACGCGGAAGGTGGAAGAAATGTTGCCCGAAGTGGAGGCAAGGTCAATCACCGATGTTACATCAATATTGTAAACCAAACCGATATTATAGGCAATGCTGTTTTTGATAATTTCAAGCATTTCGGCAACTTCCGGAACGGGAGAGCGACGAATTTTGATAACATTTTCATAATAAGCGGGAAGCACAGTCTGGTTGGAGTAATATGCCATATCCTCAAGCAGGATGCCCAGACGTTCATAATCATCATTGGAAGAGGGAATTACCATGACAGAGGCGTTGTTGTCGGGCATATGATAGTATTCTTTCTGGTCGGCATCGTATTTGGGCTGGGGAAGGATGCCGTATTCATCGGTCATACCGTAATCGGCAAATTCTTGGAATGCACCGCAGCCGTTCTGCACGAAGAGGATCTGACCGTTTGCAAAGAGCTGGCGGCCGTAGAACCACTTGGATCCGATTGCCGAGGCGCCTGCTGTGTTGCCAAGATCTTCATAGGCAATGGCGTGGGTGTCGTCATTGTAAATCGCGCGCCATTTTTCAATGACAGAGATGGTTTTCTCATTCATGAAACCGACAACAGGATTTCCATCGCTGTCTCGGGAAGTTAATTCTACCCCGCTGGAGACAACGAAGAAACGATAGTTGGATTCCTCGGTCAGGATACCGTACTGGTCCATGTCATCATATTTCTGGTCGCCGTTGAGGTCATCCGACACAGCAAAGGCCATCTCAATCATTTTGTCGAGCGTCCATTCGTTGTTGTAAACCAATTCATACGGATCGTCCAGACCGTATTCTCTTGCCAAGTCGCGATTGAAGAGAATGCCGCGGACATCCAGCATGGTTTGCAGACTGATATCGGAAACCATTGCATACAGTTTGCCGTAGAGGGTGATGTCTTCATCGAAGTTGCTGTCCCAGTAAGGCTTCTCAAAGTCGACATAGTCCAGGTCGTGGAAATTGTAAAGCAGACCGGACGTGGCCAGTGTGCCTACATGCATCATTTTGGGGAAAGCAACATCATATTCATCGGACTGTGACTGTGACGCAATGCTGACAGCAGTATGCGTATCATCGTTGAAAACGCTGACAATTTCAATGCCGTATTTTTCTTCAATGATTGAATTACGTCTGTAGACTGAATCATTGATCAGGTCACCGGTGGGCTCCTCTGCATAAATACAAATTTCGGGGTAGTACTGTGCATTTGGATCCCGGTGAAGAATCACCAGCTGTTCGCCGTCGTATCTGACTTCGGGCAGTTCGGGCTTATAGGCCGGCTCGGTTTTTGGTGGCTCGGTTGTTGCGGTGGGACTGTCCGTGGTTGCTGCCGAGTCGCCGGTATTTACAGTTGAGGGTGTGTCATCGGATGCACATGCGACAATCGGCACTATCAAAAGAAACGCAAGCAATAGGGCAAATATTTGCTTTTTCATAATAACCTCTTTCTTCATGATGATTGATGATTGGTGGTTTGTGCAAAAAATCAAGACAAAATATCAACAGGCAAGCCGAGTTGACGGCCGAAGAATTCCAGCGCTTCCAGCGAAGCATCGTAGATCAGGATGCTGTGGTGAGTAGCGCCGAAACGGCTGATGCCTTCAAGGAAGGCAGGGAGGGGCATGGCAGGCTTAAGCCAGCCG
>JAFQVV010000019.1 GCA_017407835.1 Clostridia bacterium | reverse complement strand
GCCCGTGATGAAGAATTGGACGGATTGTTTGAGCGCATTTATGAGGACAATGTTTCGGGTAAGCTCTCCGATGATCGCTTTTCCAAAATGTCAAGACGATATGAGGACGAGCAAAAGGAAATATCCGAAAGAATAAAGCCCCTCCGCGCTGAAATGGATAAATTGAGCAGTAAGGCCGTAACAGCGGATATGTTCATTTCCACCGTCCGCAAATACACCAGGGCAAAGGCATTAACGCCGCGTATGCTGAACGAATTGATTGACCGTATAGAGGTCCATCAAGCGGAGAAGATCGACGGAGAGTGGGTCCAGCACCTCACCATTCATTATAACTGTGTGGGTGCGATCTTCATTCCCGAAGTGTTCCCGTTGCCGGTGCCCGAGGTATCCGTAAATACAAGAAAGGGCGTAGTCGTAAACTACGCACCTTGCCAGATCGCTATATAAAGAAAGCGAGTGTTCTACAACATTTCAAATGCTGTAAGAACACTCGCCATGGTGCGGGTAAAAGGACTTGAACCTTCACGAAGTTGCCCCCACTAGAACCTGAATCTAGCGCGTCTGCCAATTCCGCCATACCCGCGTTGGTGCGAGAAACGGGACTTGAACCCGTACGGTGTGAACCACACGCCCCTCAAACGTGCGCGTCTGCCAGTTCCGCCACTCTCGCATCTGGATTGCTGTCTTGTTGACAACGCTAATATTATACACGATTTGCGATGTCTTGTCAAGAGCTTTTTGCAATTTTTTTTGTTTTTTTTTATGTCTGGAAATATGGAAAAATATTAACAAGTTGTCATGGTGGATGTTTACAAAAAAGCCTTGCGTTTCTGCCTGAAATATGATATTCTAATAAAAATAAACCGAGGATTTGTCGATATTTATTTAAGAAGAGAGGAACACAATGAAAATTTATCGGATTTTCTGTTTACTCATTTCACTGATGATGCTGTTTTTGTTCGTCTGCTGTGCGCAGAACAATGCGGAGGAAGGCGTGCTGATTTCCGCCGATAATGTGTCGGGGGATTTTATTTACTCCATCTATTCCGGCAATACAGTGACCATTACCGGCTATACCGGCTCGGAGCAAATTTTGGTTATCCCCGACAAAATTGATACCCGTCCCGTGACGGCAATTGCGGCCAACGCCTTTGCCGATCAAAATCAAATCAAATACCTGACGATCGGCAAATATGTCCGTACCATAGGAAACTCAGCATTTGCAGGCTGTGAGGCGCTCTGTGAGCTGGAGTTGGGCGGGAAAATCCGCTCGGTGGGTGATTATGCCTTCGCATCGTGTATCAGCCTGACACGCGTGGAGGTGGGAGACAGCATTCAGACGTTGGGATACGGTGTCTTTTCCTCCTGTGTTTCGCTTTGTGAAGCAATCATCGGGGACGGCGTACTTGCACTGCCCGATGCGGCATTTTCCGGATGCTCGTCTCTGCTGAACGTATATTTGGGAGATCGCATTGGCACGGTGGGCAATGAGGCCTTCTATCAGTGCGAATCGCTGCTGAATGTTCACTTCGGTTCTGCGGTGGAAACCATCTGTCCGCGTGCGTTTGCATATTGCAGCGGGCTCATTGAAATTGAACTCGGCGGAAAAATTGCGGATGTGGGAGAAGAAGCGTTCTTCCATTGTACACAGTTGGAGCGCGTTTCGCTGGGCAAATCCCTTCGCCGTGTCGGCAGCGGTGCTTTTTATGCCTGTATCGCTCTGCGTACGCTTGAAGGGGGAGAGAAAATTCAGCACCTCGGTTACTCCGTATTTGAGGAGACACCTTGGCTTTCGGCGCAAACCGAAGAATTTGTGACAATCGGCCAAGGTATTCTGCTCCGCTATACGGGGCAAGGGGGGGAGGTTCGCATCCCCGATGGGATTTTGACCATTACCGATGCGTTTTGCAATTCCGATTCTCTGACATCGGTGGTGATCTCGGACAGTGTGGTCAGCATCGGAGACTATGCATTTTACGGTTGCCCGGCACTGACAGCAGTGACCTTCGGCAAACGTGTCGAAACAATTGGTGTATCGGCGTTTTCGGACTGCGGTGTGCTGACACAGCTTCGTCTGCCCGGTTCGCTGCGTAAAATTGGAGCCAATGCATTCAAAAATTGCTCGGCACTTTCTATTGTCAGTTATCCGAATTCGGAAAAGAAATTTGGGGAGATCGTGATTGCCGATGGCAACAGCTCGCTGACGGGGGCTGTGATCTCCTATAAGACATCGTAAGCGAGGGGGATGGATGATGTATTCTTCTTTTAGATATCTTTGCCGTGTGCTTGCTTTGATGATGGCATTTCTCCTCTTGTTTGCACTGACGGCGTGTTTGGGGCAGCCTCCCGTCGAGGAGGTGACGGTTGTTGCCGAAAATCGTCTCTTCGGAGATATGCTATACACGTCATACAGCGATGGAACCGCAGTTTTGACGGGATATCGCGGGGAAGCGACCGAGCTTCGTCTGCCTGATTCGGTTGACGGACTGACGCTGGTGGGCATTGCCGATCAGGCATTTATCAGCTGCGAAACCTTGACAACGCTGATGACGGGAGAAACGCTTTCCCGCATCGGCAACGAAGCTTTCTACGGATGCAGCCGACTGGAGACGGTTGAAATCGGCAGCAATGTGACCGAAGTCGGATATTATGCCTTTGAGGAAACGCCGTGGATGGAGGCGATGGAAACCGATTTTGTTGTGGTAGGAGATGGCGTTTTGATCAAATACCGCGGCAGTGAGTCGATGGTGACCGTTCCGTCGGGGGTTAAAGTGATTTCGGATGCCTTTTTCCAAAACGAGACGATTCGTTCGGTGACCTTCAGTGCAGATGTTGTGCGGATTGGAGATTACGCCTTCACATATTGCAGCAATCTCCGAGAGATCAATTTCAACGAAGGTTTGCTTGAAATCGGCGAATATGCCTTCGCTTTTTGTGAGGATCTGCGTTTGGTGACCTTCCCCGATTCTTTGCTGACATTGGGCAATCACGCGTTTTTTTATTGTTCAATGCTTCGGCGCGCAGAGGGGGGCAAGTCACTGCAGACGATTGGGGCCAATGCTTTCAATTGCTGCAGCCATCTGACTTCGCTCTACCTTGACTCGGCGGTCCAAACCATCGGCGACGGTGCGTTCTATGATTGCTATCTGCTGGGTGGCGTGACCTATACTGCTTCTGCCGATGCATGGACACAGATTCAGTTTGGAATTGGCAACGAATGTTTGACCGATGCGGCATTGCGCTGTCTCGGCAAGTAAAACAAGGAAGCATATTATGAAACAAAATCGCAATTTTCTGCCCATCTGTCTTACCTTCGCGCTGATTGTCGGCGCGGGTGTGGCTTTGGAAATTCTGTTCAATCGCTATATGTATCTTCCCCTCTTTCTGCTTGCACAGCTGCTTCTGCTGCTGGGACTGAGCAGTATCGTTTTGGCGGTGTTCGGCTTGCTGCCGACAACGTGCAAACGGGAGGAAGTGCAATCGGAAGACAGCGATGCTCCCGATGTGCCGACCGAACAAGAGCCGACGGCGTTTTCGGCTGTAGGGAGGTTTTTCTCTGCGCTGGGGCGTGCCGTCGCTGCATTTTTCGGCGCAATCGCCGATTTTGTGTGTCGGCACTCGGCACTGATTGCCCTGCTGGCGCTGGTGCTGCTGTTTGCGGCGGCACAGTTCCGCTGCCTGACCTTGCTTCGACGCTTTACCGATGCGGCACAGGTTGGTTACGGCACCGCACTCGCTTTGCTGATCGGATCTTTTGTCTGTATTATCTTTGATAAATGGTGTCGTTGGGCGTATGTCGCCATCCCGGCAGATGCGGAGGGCAGAGGAAGGCTGAATCGGGCTACGCTGCATAATCTGCGCCTGACGCTCAAACTCGGCCGTTTCTGCTCGCTGTGTGCGGCGGCGGTGATTGTACTTCGCATGACGGGACTGTGGGAAGGTCAGCGCTGGCTTTGCTACGGTTTACTTGTTGTCTGGGGGTATTGCTCGATCTTCTATCTGATCAGCCTTGTTTCCCGCACAATCCGCCGTGAGCTGCATGATGCACCTCGCATTTCCATTCCGCTTCCGCTGGTGAAACGGGACGCGGATGACGATATGCAGATTCTCTCTCATCTGGAAAATAATACGGGAATCACCTTCCGTTCGCTCTGGAGTCTGCACTACATCAAAAAGGTGCTTCCGTATACGGTTCTGCTGACGGTGCTTTTCTTCTGGCTGGCCACAGGTCTTGTGCAGATCGAGCCCTATGAAGAGGGGGCGCGTTATCGCTTCGGCAAGTTGGAGCAGGAGGATATTCTCGGTCCCGGTCTGCATTTGACCTTGCCGTGGCCGCTGGATAAGGTGGAGGTTTATGACACGGGGCATATTCGCGAGCTGACGGTTGGCTATGAGTCGGACAGACAGAGCGATAATCTTTGGACCGAGGAACACGGCAATTACGAATATCGGCTGCTGTTGGGTGAGGGCAATGAGCTGGTGGCAATCAATATGCGCCTGGAATACATCATTGATGATTTGTGGCAATACATCACGGTTGCCGCCGATCCGGTTTCTCGCCTGAGCGCCGAAGCTTATGAGCTGATCACGGCTGAGACGATCTCGGCAGATTTGGACACGATGCTGTCGGTGGACAGAACGGCTTTTTCGGAAGAGTTCTGTGCCACGCTGAATGCAATTCTGTACCAAAATCCCATCGGGCTTTCGGTACAGCAGGTTGTGATTGAAAGTATCCATCCGCCGGTCGAAGTTGCGAAAACCTATCAAAATGTAGTCAGCGCCGAAATTGACGCCGAGGCGATTGTATGGACGGCCCAAGCACAAGCGGCGGTGACGGTTGCAAGTGCTGAAGCGGCTTATAACACGCTGGTACAGAATGCACAGGCCGATTATTATACCCGTGTTGCCAAAGCACGGGCCGAAGTAACCGAGTTTATGGCGGCCGTTGCGGCTGACAGCAGTTACCGTGATGCTTATCGGTACTATAAATATCTCAATGCACTGCAGACTTCTCTCAAGGGCTCGAGGCTCTATATTCTCGGAGAAGATATTGATGCAGGTTCGCTTTACCTGGGCGGCGGCTATGTTGTCGTCACGCCGGGGACGGGAATGGCAGATTGAGTGCAGCAGGAGGAAGATACAGATGAAAAAAATTGGCTTGTTGAAGTGGCTGCTGGCCCTTATATTGGTGGTTGTTCTGGCGTTCTTCGGCTTTACGGCCGAGGTGCGTGAAGGGGAATGCGCCGTCATTACCCGATTCGGTGCGCCGCGCGCAGAAATTACCGAGGCGGGGCTTTATCTTCGCCTGCCGTGGCCCTTCGAGAATATCATACGCTATGATGCGCGTCAACAGTATCTGGAGTCGAATTATCTGGAGACATTGACTCGTGACAAGCGCAATATTATTCTTAACTCTTATGTTGTCTGGGAGATCTCCGATCCGCTGACCTATTACAACAGTGTGAGATCGAATGAGATTGCCCAGCAGTATATCCGCGATTTGGTGAGCAATGCGACCAACGGGGTGCTGGGCAGCTATGATTTGACGGGATTGGTTTCTTTGGATAAAGAGCAGATCAAAATTGATGAAATTCAAGAAGCGATCTATCATCGCGTCAGCCAAAATTCCGAGGCGACCTATGGCATTTCCGTCAAAGAAGTGAGCATTATGCGCCTTACCTTGCCTGAGATCAATTTGCAGAGCGTTTTTGGGCAGATGCAGGCAGATCGCCAAAAGGATATTGATACCATTTTGGCGCAGGCCGAGCGGGACGCCAATCAGATTATCACAGGTGCCGATGCGGAAGCCGCTGAGATTGTAGCCAAGGGAACCACCGATGCTGCTGAGATCAAGGCGAAAACCGAGACCGAAGTGGCACGTATCTACGCCGAGGCACAGGCGGCAAATCTCGAGCTGTATCAGTTCCTGCGTCAGTTGGATACGGTAGCCGGCTCTGTGGGGGCGAGCACGACATTGATCGTGCGCACCGATGAATATCCCTTCAACGTGCTGGTGCAGTATAATGATCTGCTCGACACGGCCGACGGGAAAACCGATGGAGAAGCACTTGCCGAGGCTCTGGCAGCTCTGCCTGAGGATGAACGCGCCGAGGTGACGCAGGCGCTCTGGGATCTGATCGCGCAAGCGGGAGGGAATGTGTCATGACGGGAACCCCAAAGAAGGAAAGAAACGATAAGCGATCTTTGTTTGGTGATATTCTCGAATCGATGGTCAAAGCATTTCGCTGGATTGTGCTTGTGGTGCTGGCGGCAATTCTTTGCTCGGGCATCAAAAGTGTGCAGACCGGTGAAGTTGCCATTATCCTTCGCTTCGGTAAACTGTTGGGGGAAACCCGAACCGAACAGGTGCACGAACCCGGGCTGTTGTTTGCCTTTCCCTATATCATTGATGAGGTGATTACCGTTCCCACGGGAAAGGTATTTGAGCTGACGGTTGATACCCACAATTCGCAGGATTATATGTCGACGGATATTCGCCAAAACGGTTACATCATCACAGGCGATCAGAACATTGCACTGGTTGGCGCGTCGGTGAAGTATACCATTACCGATCCCGTCGCATATGCGCTGAGTACGGCTGATGTAATAACCACGTTGCACGGTTTGGTGAGCGGAGCACTGGCTGTGGGCGGTGTGGACATCTCGATTGATGACCTGCTGACCACAGAAAAAGATGCTTACGCCAAGTCGGTGATGGAGGAGGCGCAGAAGCGCATTGACGCATTGGAGCTTGGCGTGACCATTTCTTCTCTTGAGCTGAAAACAGTTTCGCCCCCGCTTGAGGTTAATCCGATTTTCCAAGCGGTAAATTCAGCTTCGGTTCAAGCACAGACGCTGGTCGCAGAGGCCAGACAGTATTATGAGGTGAAAATTCCCACCGCTCAGGCCAATGCACAGGCATTGGTGTCTGCTGCACAGGCAGATTACGCCTCACAAGTGGCGGCTGCGAACGATACGCTCTCCGAGTTTCGCGGTCTTCTGGAGGAGTATAATACCAATCCCGATGTGGTCATGACGCGTGTTTACAGTCAAAAGTTAACCCAAATTTTGTCCTCGATCGGAACTATTCACCTGCTTGAACCGGGCGAGTCTGTACCGAATGTATTTGTGCCCTGATGTCTGTCCGCGTTTCGGCGGCAATTTTCCGCAATCTTTGTTTGACTGTCACGCTGTGTCGGTTGAATATGCGAAAGGAATGGATTGATTTATTTGGAAAATATCGATAACATGGGAAAAAACACCCTGGAAAATCTCTCTGCACAAAATCTGAGTGCAGAGAGCAAGCGCCGCCTTTCCCGTGAAATTATCTCGGCGTTGATTGCACTTGCCTGCCTGCTGGCGGGTATGGTGTACAGTTATATCTTTCCCGGTCGGCCGACCATACCGGCGCTGATCTATGTCATCGGCATTGTGGTGGAGAGCGCAGGCATTTTTGTTGCTGCCATTCGCGGGTTCTTGCAGAAAAATCTCACCAATGCCATGGAAATTCTGGTGGTCATTGCCGTGCTGGCCTGCTTCTTTGATGGGCAGTATCAGTTGGCAATTTTGATTCCTGTCATTTTGAACCTGGCGCACTTCTTTGAAGAGCGCAGCATCATGGGGGGGCGCGAAGTGATCGACGGCCTACGCCGTATGCAGGCGGACACCGCAATTCTCCTCGCCGAGGACGGCAGCGAGACAACAGTCGATGCCAAAACCCTTACCCCCGGACAAATTATTCTCATCAAGCCGGGTGTCTCCATTCCGATTGACGGAAAGGTCGTGCGGGGCGAGTCCAACATTGACCAGAAGTCGCTGACCGGTGAGTCAATGCCTCAGTCGGTTAGCTCGGGGGACAGCGTTTATGCGGGAACCATCAATCTCGACGGTGTGTTGGTGGTTGAAGTGGGATGTACTTATGTGGATACCTCGTTCTCGAAAATTCTCGATATGCTGGAAAAATCCGAGTCGATTTCAATTCCCGAGTCCCGTCTGCTGGATCGGTTTATGCAGTATTATATTCCGCTGATTCTCACGATCGCGGGTGCGGTCGCCCTGATCAATTCAGATATTTCTGCGGCAATTGCCATTTTGGTGGTCAGCTGTCCCTGCGGACAGATGCTGGTCAGCTCGGCACCCATGATTGCCGCACTTGCCGCCGCTACACGGCGGGGTGTTCTGATCAAAAACTCGAAATTTATCGAAGAGCTGACCGAGATAGATACGGTAGTTTTTGACAAAACAGGGACGATTACCGAAGGTGCACTCTCGATTTCCTGCTGTACGCCGGTGGATAATGCGGAGAAGGGGGCTGTCATGGCAGCCGCGGCGGCTCTTGCCTGTGATTCGCTTCACCCCGTTGCGCGTGCGGTGATGAATTCATTGGATGGCGATTTTCTGTGCGAACGCGATTGGACGGTGCGGGAAATCCCCGGCAAGGGTATGCGCGGCACGCGCGGAGATGATGAGATTTGCTTTGGCAGCACGGGTTGGTTTGCGGAGATGGGCTATGATTTGCCCCAAGAGCCCCCTCACGCCGGGACGATCAACTGGGTTGCCCGCAACGGACAGCTGCTTGGCAGTCTTTGCTTTGATGACACCCTGCGGCAGGAGGCACCTGCCGCCATTGCCGAGCTGAGAGAATTGGGAGTTGTGCAGACGGTGATGCTGACCGGAGACCGAACTGCCTCTGCGGAGAAAATTCGCATTGCATCGGGTATTGATGAGGCATACGCCCAGCTTCTGCCCGAGGATAAGCTGGCGCGAGTCCGTGCACTGCGCGGCGAAGAGGGTGAGGAAAATTCCTCCCGCGTGCTGGTAATCGGCGACGGCATCAACGACGCACTTGCCCTCAAGGAGGCGAATGTCGGTATCGCGATGGGGGCCATGGGTTCGGATACGGCCATTCAGTCGGCGGACATTGCCCTGATGAACAATAATCTGGAGAACATCCCCTTTGTTATTCGTCTGGCGCGCCGCACCCGTTCGATTATCTATCAGAACCTTGTGCTTTCCTTCCTCATCAGCTTTACGATGATTCTGCTGTCGGCGTTTGGTTTGATTACCGCATTGCTCGGCGCATTTCTGCACAACATCGGTGCGTTTGTGGTACTGATCAACAGTGCGCGCATCGCCCGCGAGAAAAAGTGAAAGGCACATTGATGTAATTTTTCTGCCAAAAGGGGCTGCCGCGATCGCGGCAGCCCCTTTTGGCGTGCATTTACGAAATGGTGGTATCCAGCTTGAAGCGCATGATCTTGCGCAGAGTGTTCTTGGGGAATTCGTCGCGGCGGATTTTGAGCTGGCCGATCTTTTTGTAGGGAACGGCGCCACGGTTGTATTCATCCACGAAGGGCTTGAAGTAGGCGGCAAGATCATGAATGCCATTCTTTTCGCAGTATTCCTTGTCGGGGTAGATTTCGGCGACAATGGCATTGTAAGCCTGCCCGCGTTTGCTCTGTCCCTCGTAGACCACGATTTCCAGCAGCCCCGGTATGGCGATGAGTTCGTTTTCGATCTCTTCGGGATAGACATTTTTGCCGTTGGAGAGGATGATCAGATTTTTCTTGCGGCCGGTGATATAGAGAATGCCGTTTTCGTCGAATTTGCCGTAATCCCCCGTGTGGAAGAACCCATCGGCATCAATTGCCTCCGCAGTGGCTTCTTCATCTCGGTAATAGCCGAGCATGACGTTGGGACCTTTGACGAGAATTTCCCCCTCGCCGTCTTCGTTGGGCGAATCGATGAGAACGGTATCGATGTCGATCGGATCTCCCACGCTGCCCACTACCACGTTGCGCGAACGGGTAAAGGAAATCAGCGGCGCACATTCGGTGATGCCGTAGCCGTTGAGTACGGTAATGCCGACGGCATCAAAGAAGGTGAGAATTTCGGTGTTGATGGGGGCACCACCTGAGATGACGGTTTTGATCTCTCCGCCGAATGCTGCTCTGACCGAGTGGAAAAACTCTTTTCTGCGGTCAATGCCGACGCGGCGCAGGGCGTTGCTCATTTTAACCATGCGGAAGAAGATTTTTTCCTTGCCCTGTTCCTTGATGTTTGCCAAAATACGGCGATAGAAGGTTTCCAAATACAGGGGAACGAGCACCAGGTGCCCCGGCTTTTGCTCCTTGAGCTCTTTGGTGATGTGGCGCAGACCTGCCGAAATGTAGATCTCGCTGCCGATCATGGCGTGGCCGAGAAGCAAAATGGATGATCCGTAGGTGTGATGCGGGGGCAGGACGCCCAGTGTTTTATCCGAGTAATCGATATAGGGCAGGGCAGAGGCAACATTGGAGAGAATTGCTTCCTGCGAGAGCATGACGCCCTTGCCTTTTCCCGTCGTACCCGAGGTGAAGACCAACAGGGCGAGCGCGCGGGTGTCGATCGGTGCATTGTGGTAAGCATCGGGATTTTTGCGGTATTTCATGGCGCCAAGTGCCAGCATGGTGCCGATGTTGCGCTCGTTGTCCTTGGCCAGCATATAAACGGGAGGGGCAAGCAGATCTGCTTCTGCGGCGATTACCTCTGCTTTGCCTGCAATGTCCTCATCGCAGAAAAGGAAGTTTGCGTCTGCATTTTTTGCCGTGTCTGCCAAGTCCGCCGCGTGCCAGTCGTGATCGAGGGGGACAAGGACAGCGCCGATCGAGAGGGTGGCGAAATAGAGCAGGGCCCATTCATAGGAGAGCTTGCCGATGACCACACAGTGCTTGCCCGCGCAGCCCATAGCGAGCAGCTCACACGCAAGCGCGCGTACATCGCTGCGCATACGGCCGAAGCTGATGCGGCTGACAGTTTTTTCGCTTGGCTTTTGACGGAAAGAATATGCCCATTTGTCGGTATATTCGTCTCCGGCCGTTTCAATGAGGGCACGGACGCTTGCAAATTCTTTGGGCTCATGCAGGATTTCGTTTTTCATGATAACTCCTTTGTGTATCAAATATCAAAATATATCCAGCACACAGTGTGCTGTTTGAATTACAAACGGAAACTGTTATTTCCGTTTGTAATTTGTATGGGATGAAAAATAAAATTATTCGACGGTGACAAGACCGGTTTCGCTCACGGTGATAGTCATGCCGTCCTTGACATAGTCGAGGAACTCTTCGCCCAGGTTATCAATGACGGGCATGGTGACATTGTCCAGCCAAACGTCGGCTAAGATTGCACCGGCAGCTGCCAGCGAGTCGATGGGCTTGGAGAAGAGCATACAGGCGGGCTGACGGTTCATCGAGCAGGCGCAGTAGAGTACAAGACCGCCGGTGGTGGAACCGATGGTCTGGGGCAGGCAGAGCGCTTTGCCTGCCATCTGCTTGCCGTAGAGGTCGGGATTATTCTGGTCGCCGCAGGTGGCGGTTTTGTCGCCGAACTGCAGGGCCTTCTGGAAGGAGGCCAGGGTGTTGAGACCTTCGTGGGATACCACGGCCTCTGCCGTTACCTTACCGGCGGCAATGACGCGTCCTTGGAATTCTCTCATTTTCCGCTGCCTCCCTTCGTGATCTGTTCAAGAATTTCATCGTCGGTGTAATATTTTGCGGTGGTGTAGGTGCGGAGCTTGTTGGAGGAGGTAATGACGGGCATCTTCCCCGAGAGAGGGTTGTTCATGTACATCAGGGGGCAGATGTAGGAGGTGATGACACCGGTGGCCTTCAGCCGGGCGGCGTACTCGGTCTTCTCAAACTCAGCCAACACTGCGGGGGCGGCGGTGAACACGGTGGGAATTTTGACCTTTTTGTTGCCGGCGGCGGCAAGACCAGCTTCTACTTTATCTGTCCAGTCCTTGAGCTGCTGCAGGGACATATGGGGACAGCCCATGAAGCAGAGCTTGGGGGTGGCATCGGGATTTTTCCAGATGACGGGATAATTGCGGTAAACACGCTCCAGCTCGGCATCGTCAATGACGTAGGTCTGTACGTTTTCTGCCAGCAGATCGCGCCCCTGTTCCACTGCCTCGGGGGTGAGGTTTTCGATGTGGTAAAGACCAACAGCACCGTTGGAGGCGGTGGCGGCACCGAAATCCTTGAGGTAAGTGCAGGTGGCGTCGTCCAGCTCGGTGCCAAGCCACTTGTCCAGCCCTATGATGTAGGGAACCTCTTCCATGACCTTCATGCCGATGGCTGAGCCCAGCAGTTGTGCCTCGGGTTTCTTTGTGGTTTTGATTTCAATCACCCAGGTGGCGCGTCTGCCCTCATCGGTCAGCAGACCGAAATAGGGAACATACCCGACAACCGAGCCCATGATGTCCATGATACCCGAGTTGCGGTTGCAGCGGGCACCCAGTACCGAGTTGGCGTAGACCACGGCGGAGGACTCTGCCCAGGAGAGGACATCGCCCTTCCGGGGTTTGTTGCCCACCTCGTCCATGTAGCAGGTGCAGGTGAAGGCATCCTTGTCCATCAGACCAAGTTTGCCCAGTTGCTCCTCATAATAGTCCTGACGGGAGTACATAAAGTTTTGGAAAATAAAATTCTGCAGAAAATTGGCGGGGACCTTTTTATCAAGCGGTCTGGGATCGACCGAGAAGGTCTGCCGGGAGACATTGCCTGCCTCGATGAGCTGTTCCATCAGGGCGTAGACCGGACCGAGAGCCTTAAGACCGAAGGAGGTGACCAAGTGATTGTGCTTGCCGGTGACGGGAACCATCTTCTCGGCACCGAAGACCTCGCCGTAGCGGATCAGTGTTTTCATCACACGGGCTAAGGTCTCACCTTGCTGACCGTCAAGGATGGCTTGCTGTTCTTGCGTGAGAATCATGGCGTTTATCCTTTCTGAAATGTAGTTCGATTAAAGCTTCATGGCGACATCCCATGCGCCCCAGATTACGGTGCGCAGGTTGCCCACATTGGCTGCATCGCCGATTACGTGAACCCGTCCGCCCTTCTTGGCGATGGGAGTCGGAACGTAACCAACCGACAGAATGACCGAGTCAGTGGTGATGGTTTCGGTGCTGCCATCCTTATGTTTGATGGTAACATGACCGTCGCCGATCTCGCCGACCGAGGTCTCCAAATGTACCGGAACCTGGTTTGCCCGGAAGAAATCGCGCAGGTAAGAGGTGTTGGCCAGACAGATGCCGGGGGTGGTGATCAGGTCGTCCTGCATCTCCACCACGGTGGGTTTCTTGCCCTTGAGGAAGAGATCGTATGCGATCTCACAGCCGGTCAGACCGCCGCCGATGATGACCACGCGATCGCCCACCTCACGGGTGCCGAGCAGGTAGTCGATAGCCTCGATGGCCTGATCTGCGCCTGGAATGGGGAGGGTTCTCGCCTTGGCGCCGGTGGCCACGATGACCTCCTCGGCATCCAGAGCCCTCACATCGGTGATCTCGGTGTTCAGCTTGACGGTGATTTTGTCCTGACGAGCGACTTCGCGCTCGTACCAGGCGATGAGCAGCTTATCCTTTTCCTTGAATTCGGGTGCGGCCGCGGCAATGAAGACACCGCCCAGGCGGTCAGTCTTCTCATACAGGGTGACAGTGTGACCCCGCTTGGCGCAGACGATGGCGGCCTCCATGCCGCCGATACCGCCGCCGATGACAGCGATCTTCTTCTGCTTTTTGGCGGGCTTGATGTAGTGTTTGGTGGACTGCATGGTCTCGGCGTTGACGGCACAGCGGGCCAGACCCATGGTGTCGGTGAGATCCTGGGTATTGTAGTGTCCTTTGGAAGAGGAGAAGTTGAAGCAGCCGCTATGGCAGCAGATGCAGGGCTTGATGTCCTCGGTGCGGTCCTCGATGAGCTTGGTGATCCATGCGGGATCGGCCAGAAACTGACGGGCTACGCCCATGGCATCGATCCGCCCATCTGCGATGGCCTGTGCACCCACATCGGGCTCCATGCGGCCGGCGCAGACCACGGGAATGTCCACAAACTGCTTGATGTGGGCAACATCGTCCAGGTTGCAGTTCTGGGGCATATACATGGGGGGATGCGCCCAGTACCAGGAGTCGTAGGTGCCGTTGTCGGCGTTGAGCATATCGTAGCCCGCATCCTGCAGGTACTTGACGGCCCGCTCGGACTCTTCCATGTTGCGGCCTACCTCGGTGTATTCCTCACCGGGAACGGCGCCCTCGGCAAAGCCCTTGAGCTTGGATTCCACCGAATAGCGCAGGGAAACGGGGAAGTCCTCGCCGCAAGCTTCTTTGATGGCGTGAACCACCTCGGCGGCGAAGCGGTAGCGGTTCTCAAAGCTTCCGCCGTACTGGTCGGTGCGTTTGTTGAAGAATTCGATGGCGAACTGGTCTAACAGGTAGCCCTCATGTACTGCGTGCACCTCCACGCCGTCCACCCCTGCGTCGCGGCAGAGCTTGGCGGTCTTGGCGAAGGCCTCGATGATCTCGTGAATCTGCTCCACCGTCATCTCCGGGCACTCGATGTCGGGTGCCCAGCGGGCGGGCTGGGGGCTGGGGCAGGCCAGCTCGTGGCTGGTGTCGATGATGGGCTTGACCAGAGCACGGGTGAACTTGTTTTTGTGCAGGGGGCCTACCAGCTCGGTGATAGCCCAAGAACGGCCCATGCCTGCGGTGAGCTGGACAAAGAGCTTGGCACCGGTCTTGTGGATCTCCTCCATGAAGACCTTGAGATCGTCGAACATCTTCTCGTTCTGCCAGAGCCACTTGCCCCAGAAGGTGTCGCGGAGAGGGGCAATGCCGGGGATGATGAGGCCCACATTGTTCTGCGCGCGCTCAAGGAAGAATTTGGCGGCCTCCCGGTCGAATTTGCACCCGGTCAGCTCGAACCAGCCAAAGAGAGAAGTGCCGCCCATGGGGCAGAGGACAATGCGGTTTTTGATTTCAACATTGCCGATTTTCCAAGGGGTAAAGAGGGCTTCATACTTGGGGTCTGTCTGAGGCATTTCGGTTCATCTCCTTAATTTCAATTGTTTGATCAGCGGGGGAGTATATTGTCTGCGGACGCATACCGTCCAGCAGGATGCCGAAGCAGTAACGGAAATCGGCGACAGCCTTTTCTTGCGGCAGTTTTCTGCCGAGTGCGTCTGCATTGTAGCCGCGAATGAAGCACCAGACGGCATAACTCATGGCATCGGTGTCGATGTCTTGGACAATATGCCCGTTTGCTTTGCCGAACTCGATCAGACGGGTAATCTCGGTTTTCCACCAAGCGTAATTGTCGCAGGAGACCGAGTCGTTCTCAAAGACGTATTGATAAAAATTCATTTTATTTTCATAAGACATGACGAGGGTGTTGGCAACCATGTCAATGACCTGCGTAAAAAAATCGCCCTCAGGGTCAAATTTGGCAGTGATGCTTTCTCTGATTTTGAGGACGGTGTTGGCATAGACGATTTGCAGAACCTCGTCGATGTTATGAAAACGGTTATAAAAAACACGATTGGTAATGCCCAGTGCGCGAAGAACGGCACGCACATTGACATTATCCGCACCTGATGCGATGGCGAGCTGTTGGGCAGTGTCAATGATGGCTTGCGACATTTCATCCACAATCAATTCCGGCGTTGTTTCGTACAAGCAATCTCACCTCCAAACGCATTGGCACACAGTGTGCTGAATGTAGTATATCATATTTTTGTGCCTTTGTCAACTGCTGTGGTGAATTTTATTTTCAGGCTGAGGGAGGGCGGAAAAATTTCTGTTGAGGGGAAATTTGACGGGCTTTGTCGGTAAAAAATTACAATTAAGATGTAAAGAATTATCGTTTCCTCTTGCATGAGCGCGTTTTTTTTTATATAATATAAAGTAAAGCTTTTATTTATCACTCTGCGGAGGTTGCTTATGATAGAACAAAATCCCATTCTTGCACGTATCGCGTCGGGAGAAACAACGGTGTTGGGCTTGGGTATATCCAACCTGCCCCTCATTGATTTTTTGCTGGCGCAGGGCGCGCGGATTACGGTGCGTGATCAAAAACCGCTTGATCGGCTGGCCGGTGCCGATGCGCTGGCCGAACGCGGTGTCCGCTTTGTGACGGGAGCGCATTATCTGGACGGCGCGTGGGGAGATGTGATTTTCCGTTCCCCGGGGATTCGCCCCGATCTGCCGCAGATTGTCGAAGCGGTCAGGGCAGGGGCAATTCTGACTTCGGAAATGGAACTTTTCTTTGCCCTCACCCCTGCAACATTGATTGGTATCACGGGCAGCGACGGCAAAACGACCACCACTACCCTGATCTATCGTCTGCTGGAAGGCGAAGCTGTGCGCAGTCAAAACGGGGCACGCGTCTGGGTTGGCGGCAACATCGGCGCACCTCTGCTTCCCCATCTGGATGAGATGAGCGTGCGGGATTATGCGGTGGTTGAGCTCTCCAGCTTTCAGCTGCAGACCATGCGGCAATCGCCCCACCGTGCGGTCATGACCAACGTCACGCCCAATCACCTCAACTGGCATACCGATATGGAAGAATATGTGGCGGCCAAGTGCAACATCTGCCGCCATGCACCTGCACGGCAATTGGTTGCCAACGCCTGCAATGCTGTCACGGCGGAGATTGCGCGCAACAGCGATTTGGATGTGACACTCTTTACCGCCGCACGAGAACACTATGAAGAGGTTGTGCCCGAATATATGCGCGGACGCACCTCGGCGCTTTATCTGCGGGACGGAATTATCTTTTACGGCAACGGCAAAACCGAGACGCCTGTGCTTGCTGTCGAAGATATCCTTTTGCCCGGCGTGCACAACATTGAAAACTATATGGCGGCCATTGCCGCTACATGGGGATTGGTCAGCGGAGATGTGATCGTCGCATTGGCGCGCAGCTTCGGCGGCGTCGAGCACAGACTGGAGTTTGTGCGTGAGCTTGACGGCGTTCGCTATTACAACGGTTCAATCGATTCGTCGCCCACCCGCACGGCGGCGGCGCTCTCGGCGCTGCCCGGGCGGCCGATCGTGATCTGCGGCGGCAGCGATAAACACGTTTCATTTGCGCCGCTGGCAGATTGCCTGCTCGAGCGGGCGGGGGGAGTTGTGCTCAACGGTGAGACGGCACCCAAAATCAAAGCGGCGCTGCTTGAGCATCCGCGCTGGGACGGAAGTCTGCCGCTGGCTGAGCACCCGCGTTTTGCCGATGCGGTGGGTGCCGCGCGTGCAATGGCAGAGCCGGGGGACATCGTTCTGCTTTCCCCCGCTTGTGCTTCCTTTGATCAGTTTGCTAACTTCGAGGAGCGGGGCAACACCTTTAAGCACATTGTCAACACATGGTAAAATAAACAGATTTGGAGAAAATCATGGAACTGAAACAACGCATTACCGAGATGGCAGGGCTGATGTCGATCTCTGGGCATGAGAACTACGACCGTGCGGCACTGCTTGATCAGCTCGCCGATATTTTCGACGAGGTGACGACCGATCCGATGGGCTCGCACATCTGCATCCGCCGCTGCGGACGGCAGGGTGCACCGAAAATTTTGATCGATGCACATTTTGATGAGATCGGCATGATGGTGACCGAGATTCTTGATGGCGGCTTCCTGCGTGTCATCAACATCGGCGGCATTGATACCCGTATCCTGCAGGCGGGAGAGGTGATCATCTACGGCGAGAAACCCATCTACGGCATCATCGGCTCCACGCCCCCCCATCTGCAGAAACCGGGGGATGCAAAGAAGCTCAAGCCCATCAACGAATTGCTGATTGACACCGGCTATGATAAGGATGAGCTGGAGAAGCTGGTTCGCCTTGGCACACCCGTTGGGTTTGTGCCCGCTTATACCGAGCTGCTCGGCGGTAAATTGGCAGGCAAGGGTTTTGACAACAAAGCCTGCGGTGCAGCTGCCGTGGATGCCCTTTCCCGACTTGATCGGGCAGAGATGGCGGGGGATGTTTACCTTTTGCTGGCGTCGCAGGAGGAGGTCGGACTGCGTGGCGGTGAGACAGGCGCGGCGGGGATCGATCCCGATTATGCGCTGGTCGTTGATGTCACCCACGGCTCGGCACCCGATACCAAAAAGGATGAGGCATTTCCCCTCGGTGAAGGGATCACGATCTCGCTCTCGGCGGCGACCGATCTTCGCCTGACACGCCGCACCGTGGAGCTGGCGCGCGAGAAGGGGATCAAATTCACACGCGTGGTCGAAGCTGCCAACACAGGCACTGATGCCAATGTCACGCAGCTTGTCTGCTGCGGGATTCCCACCGTGGTGGCAAGCCTGCCCCTGCGCAGTATGCATACCTATCAAGAGGTGCTTTCGCCGGACGATGCCGAGGAGCTGGGCAAGCTGATCTCGGCTTTTGTCTGCGACACCAAGATTGCGGAGGACTTTGCCCGATGAAGGAAAATCAACTCAACGGAATTGAACTGCTGCGCGCGCTGTGCCTTGAATTTGGTCCGACCGGCTGTGAGCACAATGTGGCGGCAATGATTGAAGCCCAGCTGGGCGATATTTGCGAGATTCGCCGTGATCGCATGGATAATGTCCTGGCACATCTGCCGGGCAGCGGTCCGCGCATCATGATCTCGGCGCACATGGATGAGGTGGGCATGATGATTACCTCAATCGATGATCAGGGCTATTTGCGCTTTACCAACGTGGGCGGCATTGACTCGCGTGTGCTGTGCGGCCGCCGCGTACAGGTTGGTACGGCGGAGCACCGCATCCCCGGTGTGATCGGCGCGAAGGCGATTCACCTGCAGTCGGCGGATGAGCGCACGCAGACAACACCCGTCGACCGTCTCTATATCGACATCGGTGCCTCGAGCCGCGAGGAAGCCGAAAAATATGTGGATATCGGCGATTTTGCCACTTTTGATTCGGATTTTGTTCGTTTCGGTCAGGATGATCGCCTGATGCGCTGCAAAGCCATTGACGATCGCCTGGGTTGTGCGGTGATGATCGAGACATTGCGCGCCCTTGTCGCCCGGGGCGGTGAGCGGCCCTATGATCTGTGGTGCTCCTTCTCGGTGCGTGAGGAGATCGGCAAATCGGGAGCAAAGGTCGCGGCATATGCCATCAAGCCGACCTATGCCATTGTTCTTGAGTCAACGGCAATCGCCGATCTGCCCGATGTGCCTGCCAATGCCCGTGTGGGCGAGGTGGGGAAGGGGGGCGCGCTCTCGATTGCCGACCGCAGTACCATCTATGATCCCGCCATGCTGGAGTTTGCCATGTCCTGTGCCCGTGAGGCGGATATCCCCTGCCAGCTGAAACGCTACATTTCGGGGGGAAACGATGCGGGGCATATTCACAAGACGGGGGACGGTGTGCGCTGCCTGGCAATTTCCGCGCCGACGCGCTATCTGCACAGCGGCTCCTGCGTTGCCGCAGTGGCCGATTACGAACACATTCGGGAGATGGTTCTTGCCATGCTCAAAAATTGGGATAAGATGAACTGATTCAATCATAAGGAGAAGATATAACCATGCTGGAACTGTTGAAGAAAATTGTCAAAGCCCCCGCAATTTCGGGGCGTGAGGGCGCCGTTGCCGATGTGATAAGCGCGCTGATGGAGCCGATCTGTGATGAAGTTTACCGAGACAAGCTGGGCAATCTGATTGCCGTTAAGCACGGCTCCGCACCTGAGGGAGAGCGCAAGAAAATCATGTTCGCCGCGCATATGGATGAGATCGGTTTCTTTGTGACCTTCATTGAGGATAACGGCTATATCCGTTTGGCGCCCATCGGCGGAATCAATTTTGTCGCCGCTGCCTATACCAATGTCATTTTCGCAAACGGCGTCAAGGGCGTGCTCGTCCCCGAGACGGGAACCAAGGCCGACGCACTGACCTTTGATAAATTCTATGTGGATATCGGTGCCAAGGACAAGAAGGAAGCCGAGCGCCGTGTCAAGATCGGGGATTACTTTGTCATTGAGCCGAGCGTAACCCGCCTTTGCGGCAAGCGCGTTGCAGGGCGTCCTTTGGATGACCGCGTGGGCTGTGCGATTATGGTTGAAACGGCTCGCCGCGTGCCCACGCCCCGGGATGATGTTTACTATGTGTTCACTGCGCAGGAAGAGGTCGGCTGCCGTGGCGCGAAAACGGCGGCATTTGCCATCGCCCCCGATGTTGCCATTGCTTATGATGTGACTGGCACCGGTGACACCATCGGTGCCAAGCCGATGGCAGTTAAGGTTGGCGGCGGTGCGGCGATTAAGCTCAAGGACTCGTCTGTGATCTGCAGCACCGAGCTTGTGGCGGCGCTGGAGACGGCGGCACGCGAAGAGAAAATTGCCTATCAGATCGAGATTCTGCCCTACGGCGGCACCGACACCTCGTCGATGCAGATGGCGGGCAGCGGATGTATGGCAGGCTGTCTCTCGGTTCCGACACGTTATATACACTCGGGCGTTGAGATGATCGACCTCGGGGATGTTGAGGCGTGCGTGGCGCTGACAGCGGCTTATCTTGTCCGCGCTTGACGGAGGGGCGATCATGCAGTTTTCCAAAAGACTATTGAATCTTGCAGCCGAGGCGGAGGCGTCGCTTGCGGGGCATTTTGCCCGCATTGACGCGGTTGCTTTTGCCAACTCGGCGCGTGTGCTCGATACCTTCCGCGCGCATCGCGTCTCGGACGCACATTTCGCGGGGACAAGCGGTTACGGCTACGATGATCGCGGTCGCGAGACGCTTGATGCCATCTATGCTGATCTTTTTGGTGCCGAGGCGGCGTTTGTTCGCCATTCGATTGTCAACGGCACACAGGCGCTGACCATCGGCCTGTTCGGTCTGCTTCGCCCCGGCGACATCATGCTCTCCGCCGCAGGCAAGCCCTACGATACCCTCGAGGAGGTAATCGGCATCACGGGCAAGGCGGGGGACGGTTCGCTGCGTGACTTCGGCGTGGAGTACCGCCAGGTCGAGCTGGACGGCGATGATTTTGATTATCCCGCCGTTGAGCGGGCGATTGCCGAATGCGGCGATCGGCTCAAGGTTGTCTTTGTACAGCGTTCCAAGGGGTATCTGAACCGCTGCACGCTCACGGTGGATCAGATTGCAAAATTTGCAGAATTTGTGCACGCACGATGCAGTGCTTACGTCGTGGTGGACAACTGCTACGGTGAGTTCACCGAGGAGAGGGAGCCCACCGCGGTCGGTGCGGATTTGTGTATCGGTTCTCTGATTAAAAATCCCGGCGGCGGCATGGCAGAGAGCGGCGGCTACATCGCAGGGCGGGCTCGTGCGGTTGAGCTATGCAGTTATCGCCTGACCTCGGTTGGCGTCGGCCTTGAAGTCGGTGCTACACTGGGACAGAACAAGAGCATCTATAAGGGGCTGTTTTACGCGCCGCACACCGTGGCGCAGGCCCTGAAAACGGCGCATTTTGCCGCCTACATCTTCTCGTCGCTCGGCTATGCGGTGGAACCTGCATGGGATGTCCCCCGCAGTGATATTATCCAGGCTGTGCGCATGAAAACGGCAGAGGGACTGATTGCTTTTTGCCAGGGCATTCAGGCGGGTTCCCCCGTCGATGCCTATGTTTCGCCCGAGCCGTGGGCAATGCCCGGCTATTCGGATGAAGTCATCATGGCGGCGGGCGCATTTACGCAGGGATCATCCATCGAGCTCTCGGCAGACGGCCCTCTCCGCCCCCCCTATACTGCCTTCTTCCAAGGCGGATTGACCTATGAATCGGGGAAGGTCGGCGTGCTGTCCGCCGCGCAGACCGTGCTTGACCGCGGATTATGTTAAGTGAAAATCGGAGGAAATATCATGAAAAAATTGCTTGTACTTGTGCTTGCCATGCTGATGCTCGTCGGCTGCTCGCAGCAGGGCGAAGAAATTCCCGAAAATATGCAGCTGGCGTCCCGTGAGGATGTTGCCTACTGCCTGTATGTGCCCAAAACCTGGAACGTCAACACCGACAGCGGGGTTTCCTCGGCATACTATTCCTCGGGGGATGATGCCAATGTGAGTGTGATGTCCTATATGCCCGAGGGCGAGTCGATGTCGATCGCAGATTACTGGGCGCTGACTGAGGAGAGCTACAACACCTCCTTTGATGCCTATACCCTTGACTCGACCGAGACAACGCTGCTCGGCGGCAGAAAGGCAGGCAAGTATACCTTCAGTTTGACCATCGGCGGTGAAGAGGTGCGCATGATGCAGATCATTGCGGCATACAACCAGATGTTTTATATCTTTACTTATACCGCCGCACCCGAGACTTTTGAGCAGCATTTGAGTGAGGTACAGACCATTGTCGACAACTTCACCTTCCGCTGATTGCGTCTATCTCGATAACAGCGCGACGACGGTCCTTTGTCCCGCTGCCCGTGCGCGGATGCTTGAGGCGATGGATTGTTATGCCAATCCTTCCTCCACACATACCGCAGGCAGAGAAGCACGCGCGATGGTTGAGCGTGCTCGTCGTGAGGTGGCGAGTGCCCTTGGGGTTTCGGCACCCAAACCGGGGGAGCTGATTTTTACCGCGTCGGGAACCGAGTCGGATAACCTTGCCATTCTGGGAACGGCACGCGCCAAGTCCCGCCGCACCGCAAACCGCATCCTGACCACCGACAGCGAACATCCCGCTGTGCGTGAGCCGCTTGCCGCCCTTGAACGAGAGGGATTTTCAATCGTCCGTCTTTCGACCAAGGGCGGGAAAATCGACCTCGACGAAGCTGTCTCAGCTATGGATGAACACCTCTTTATGATCAGTATGATGCTGGTCAACAATGAGACAGGTGCACGTTATCCGTTGGAGCAGATTTTTTCTGCCGCGCGTCGGCTCGCACCGCAGGCGATCCTGCATACCGATGCGGTGCAGGGGTTTTTGAAGGTGCCGTTCAGTGTGAAATCGCTTGGCGCTGATTTGATTACGGTCAGTGCGCACAAAATTCACGGGCCGAAAGGTGTCGGCGCGCTTTGGATCAATCCGGCGCTGCTCACGGCAAAACGGATTACCCCCATTGTTTTCGGCGGAGGGCAGGAGAGCGGCTATCGCTCGGGTACCGAAAACACCATCGGGATTGAGGGATTCGGCGCAGCGGCGGCAGCGGGGGCATATACGCTTGCTTCCGATATTGCACGGATGCGTAAGCTGCGTGACGGACTATTTGACCGTTTGGCCCTGGCTGTACCCGAAGTGCGCCCCAACCGTCCCGTGGGTGAGAGCGCACCGCACATTGTAAGCCTGACTCTGCCTCGCATCAAGAGTGAGACGATGCTCAATCATCTCTCGGGCGCGGGCATCTGTGTTTCGGCAGGTTCCGCCTGCTCGACGCACGCCAAAAATAAGACATCTTCAGCTTTGCTGGCCTTTGGGCTGGCTCCCGCCGAGGCCGATTCCACCATTCGGGTGTCGCTGTCTGCCGCTACGACCGAGGAAGAGTTGAATCGATTTGTTGATGCGCTGGCCGAGGGTGTCGCTCGTCTTATTCGCTTTTGACTTTATAAAAAACCGTCCGTCTCGGAAGAGACGGACGATTTTTTATGGTTTGAAGTGGGGGCGAACAATCCTCATATGTTTTCCCCCTCGCTCGATTTTCGCGGCGGCAGTTCGCTGAGCAGGGTGAAACCGAGAATCAATGCGCCGCCGATGATCTGCACAAGTGTCATCTCCTCGTGCAGAAGCGTGATCGAAACAATCACCGCTACCAATGGATCAATATAGCTGAGCATGGCAGTCTGGCGTCCCGCCAGCTTACGGATTGCCGAAAAATAGAGACAGTAAGTGATGCCCGTGTGCACAAAACCGATAACGAGCAGACAGATCCACCCACGGCTGTCCATAGAAGCGATTCCGGTCCGCTCGGTCAGGCAGATGTATGGGATAAGTACAATGATGGCGGCGAGAAACTGAAAAAAGGTACGCTGAATACCGTCGATGCCCCGGATGTATTTGTTGAGCAGGATGACCGATGCATAAAATACGGCGGCACCGAGTCCGAAGAGAATACCGATGAGGTGTTGCTCACCGCTCGCCGTTTCACCGCTCACGGTGATGAGCACAATGCCAAGCGTGGACATTGCAAAACAAAGCCAGCTGCGGCCACTTGTTTTTTCGCGGAAGAGCAGAGGACAGAGCAGCGTAACCAGAACGGGTGCGAAATAATAACTGAGGGTGGCGGAGGACACGGTGGTATACCGGTAAGCCTCAAACAGGAAAATCCAATTGATCCCGATTGCGCCCCCCGACAAAAAGAGCAGGGGAAGGGATGTGCGCAGATTGCCCAGCGCAGGGCGTTGGCCCCGCAGGAGCAAATAGATGCCGATCAGTCCGGCGGCCATCACGGCCCGAGCGAGTGCCAGCTCCCCCGATGAGAGGGGAATATACCGAACAAAGGGACCGAGTGTGCCAAACACAGCCATGGAGGCAATCATCATCAGCCGTGCGCGGGATGTTGGGGACATATATGCTTCTCCTTTTGGTTTGATAGACACATTATAATTATACCGCCGAAGAGAAAAAATGTCAACCCAAAGCAAAAGGAAGGCCGAAGCCTTCCTTTTCTTTGGCAGATGATTATTCAGCAGCCTCGATGATTTCTTCGTCTGCGCAGTCGCAGCAAGTGCACTCGATGGCATCGTCATCTTCGCAGTAGTCGCAGTCAAACTCGTCGAGCAGATCGTCGCAGCAAGCGTCGCAGAGGCAGGGGCAGTATTTCTCCCAGAGCTTATACGCGATTGCGGCGAGAGCAACAACGCCGAGAACGATGCTGACAGAGATGGCGATGATCTTGCCGTAGTTTACTTTTTCTTTTTCTTTTACCCAGAACATGGCAGGATACCTCCTATATTAAGACTTCAATAATAGTATACCACATTTATCGATAAATGCAAGCGGTTTGCGTCGATTATTTGTTAAATTTTTTCCCACACATACCATTTTTTTGCGGCGCGAATGAAAATAATCAAGTTTTTTTTCCAAATCTCTTTTCATTGAGCTTTTTTTTTGATATAATGAAGAGAATAACAGGAGGGGAGTGTGAAGGTGTGACCTATGCGGAAATTACGGCAATTCTCACCGATGCGGGTGTAGATTCGCCTGCCTATGACGCAGCAGAGCTGATTGCACATTTCTGCTCAAGCAGCACGGCCGATCTGCATCTGATGCCTGCGCAGGATTATGCCTCTCCCGCACTTGCCGAGGCTGTGCGCCGCCGCGCGGCCCGTGAGCCGCTGCAGTATATTCTCGGTGAGTGGAGCTTTTGGCGCCAGACATATCGGGTGGCCGAGGGATGCTTGATTCCGCGTGCCGACACTGAGTTGTTGGTGGGATATGCCATCAAGCATCTGCCGCAGGGGGCGCACTTTCTCGATCTTTGTACGGGCAGCGGATGCATTGCTGTCTCGACATTAGCTTCCCGACCCGATTGTACCGCCGATGCGGTCGATGTTTTTCCCGTTCCGCTTGCGCTGGCGGCAGAAAATGCGCGCCGAAACGGTGTTGCCGAACGGCTGTGTGTGCGTCGGGGGGATGTGCTGGCAGGCGAGGGAGCGATCGGTGCCTATGCGGCGATCATTTCCAATCCCCCGTATATCGCGCGGGATGTGTTAGGTACACTTGCGCCTGAGCTGGCGCACGAGCCGCAGACAGCGTTGGACGGCGGCGCCGACGGACTCATCTTTTACCGCGCCATCCTTGACCATTATCGCGGGGCGCTCTCTGATGGCGGATGCTTTATTTTGGAAATTGGCTATGATCAGGCAGGGGATTTGCGCACGCTTGCGGCAGAACGGGGCTTGACTTGTGATATTTACCGAGACTTGGGCGGCTGTGACCGCATGGCGATCTTGCATGAATCGCACACGGCTTGATGCGATCCGCGGTGCGGTCAATTTTGGATGATTCACACATTGCATGCACTTGGCGTATCTTATATTGACAGCAGAAAAACAAAAAACGAATGATGATTTTGGGGGATACATATGCGAATTGTTGTACTGGCAGGGGGGCTCAGCCCCGAGCGTGAGGTTTCGCTGACATCGGGAAGTCTGATTGCCAATGCGTTGATGGGGCGCGGTCATGAGGTCGCGCTGGTTGATGTTTACGAAGGAATTTCAGGGGAGCTGACGTGGCGCCGCGCGGGAGATGCGCTCTATTCCGCTGCGGTAAACGAGGCGGTTCCCGACCTGGCTGCAGTTAAAGCAGCCTGCGGCGGACGGGAGGCGCTGATCGGTCCCGGTGTGCTCGATGCCTGCCATGCTGCTGATGTGGTCTTTATTGCCCTGCACGGTGCAATGGGCGAGAACGGTCAGCTTCAGGCAACGCTGGATAATTTTGATATTCGCCGCTATACGGGTACAGGCTATATTGGCAGTTTGCTCGCCATGGATAAGGATCTAACCAAGCGTATGCTCACGCTGGCGAACATTCCCAACGCGCCTTGGATCCTGTTTGATGCGGCGCACGATGATATCGCCCGTGTTCAGCGTGAAATTGGTCTGCCCTGCGTGGTCAAACCCTGCAGCTGCGGCTCCAGTGTCGGCGTGTCGATCGTCGAGACAGAGGAGGCGCTGACCGAGGCACTTGCCTTTGCCCGCCAATATGAGCCGCTTGTGCTCATTGAAAAGAAAATCGTTGGCCGCGAGTTCTCGATCGGTATCCTTGACGGCGAAGCACTTCCCGCCATTGAGATCATCCCGAAGAGTGGATTTTACGACTATAAGAACAAATATCAAGGCGGCTGCACGACCGAGATCTGCCCCGCACCCCTGACCGAGGACGAGGTATCCCGCCTTGCCGCCGCGGCAAAGGCTGTATTTGCCGCACTGCGTCTTGAGAGCTATGCGCGCATTGATTTTATTCTCGATGCCCAGGGAACTTTCTGGTGTCTTGAGGCAAATACGCTGCCCGGTATGACGCCGACCAGTCTGATGCCGCAGGAAGCGGCGGCTGTCGGGATCAGCTATCCCGAACTTTGTGATCGCATTGCGCGTCTGGCATATGCCAAGGGAGAGCGGGTATGATCGGTGTTTTTGACAGCGGTTTGGGCGGCTTGACCGCTCTGCGCGAAATTGTTCGTCTCCTGCCCGGACGCGACATCGTCTATTTCGGCGATACGGGGCGCGTGCCTTACGGTACTCGTTCGTCCGAGACGATTGTCCGTTATGCGTTGCAGGATATGCGATTTTTATGCACACAGGCGGTCGATGTTGTGCTTGCCGCTTGCGGTACGGTCAGCTCCACTGCACTCCATGTTTTGCGCTCGACCTTCCCTCTGCCCATCATCGGTGTGGTTGAGGGAGCGGCGCAGGCAGCAGCTCATGCAACGAAAAATCGCAGAGTCGGTGTCATTGCAACGGGCGCTACCGTTTCCAGCGGTGCGTTTGTACAAGCCATCAAATCGATTGATCCGCAGATTGACGTAACCTCTGTGGCCTGTCCGATGTTGGTGCCATTGGTGGAAAACGGTTATATCGCCGATGACGATCCTGTTACCGCACTTGTGCTTGATGATTATCTTTCTGCCATCCGTGCGGCGGGGGTGGACACCCTTATTCTCGGCTGTACGCATTTTCCCATTTTGACGGGGGCCATCGCGCGTGCACTGCCCGATGTGACGTTGATCAACTCAGGTGCGGAGGCGGCAAAGCTTTTGGCGGCCCAGGTGCCCCCGAAGCAAGCAGATGAGGAGGGGCGAGTTCGCTATTTTGTCAGCGACAGTGTGCCCGGTTTTGCACGCGTAGCATCAATATTCCTTGGTGAGCCGGTAGAAGACGAAGTAACTCGAATCGATATTGAACGATTTTGAGTGAAAAACAAGGAGAAAGCGAACCATGAAAAAAAAGATTCTGGTTGTCAGCTCGGCAAATATGGATTTTGTGATGCGTGTGGGGGAAATTCCGACCGCAGGCAGGTCGATGATTGAGTCACGTACATACCGTTATGTTCCCGGGGGGAAGGGCGCAAATTCTGCGCTGGCTTTCTCGCGGCTGGGGGCGGATTGTGTGTTTTGTACCCGTCTCGGACAAGATGCAAACGGAGAAGTGCTCAAAAGTCTGTACGACGGTGCGGGTATTGATACCCGGTATATTGTCAATGACAAAGACTACCCCACCGGTCTTGCAGTGATCATGGTTGAGGATGAGGGGGCTAATCGCATCATCGTCTATCCCGGCGCAAATGAAGCCGTCTGCCGCGCCGATGTTGAAGCGGCACTCGACTGCAATCCCGATGCTGTATTCATGCAGTTCGAGATCGGTGAGCGAGCAATTTTGGATGCCGCCGCAATGGCGGCCGAACGATCTATCCCTGTGTTTGTGGATGCCGGCCCCGCCCGCGCGGATTTTCCTCTGGCTGCCATGGCCGGCATGACAGTGCTCTCGCCCAATGAAAGTGAGACCGAAATCTTTACGGGAATCAAGCCCGATACAGAAGAGCACTGCATTGCTGCCGCGCAGAAACTGGCGGCAATGGGCAATGCAAAATATATCGTGATCAAGCTGGGCGGCCGCGGTGCCTTCGTTTGGGATACGGTAAGCGCACGCGGTGAGCTGATTCCGTCCTACGCCGCAGAAGTTGTGGACACAACGGCGGCAGGAGATGCCTTTACCGCCGCACTGACCTTGGAATATCTGCGCTCGGGTAACATGTTCCGCGCGGTGCGTTATGGGAATGCGGTCGGTTCGATTACAGTCAGTCGGGCAGGAGCGAGCACGTCGATTCCCTGTGCGTCGGAAGTAGACGCATTTTTGGCAGAGCGCGGCATTGTACTTTGATATTATCCTACCGGAAAGGAGTTTGTCATGGAGCCGAAAATGATTGCTTTTTCTCAGTCTGCATATCCCTCGGCGAATGGAAAAGATACCGTTGCCTGCTATATTTGGCAGCCGCAGCATCCCCGTGCCGTTGTGCAGATTGCACACGGCATGCAGGAGTATGCCCAGCGCTATGCCCCTTTTGCCCGCTATCTCTGCGCACAGGGCTATGCGGTTGGCGGAAACGACCATCTCGGCCACGGCAATACTGCCGCCGACAGGGAAGATCTCGGATTTACGGGAAACGGCGGCGGGGCACGTGCAATGATTGAGGACGTGCATACCATGACGGCGCGCCTGCGCGAAGCCTTTCCCGGGTTGCCCCTTATTCTTATCGGGCACAGTATGGGATCGTTTATCGCACGGAATGTCATGGTTGATTATCCCCGTGATTATGACGGCGTGATTTTGATTGGTACGTCTGGTGCCGATATGCCGACGGGAGCAGGGAAGATGCTGGCACGCTGGCGTATGTATCGCCGCGGAGAGAGATATCGCTCAGGTTTTTTGGCGAAGCTGGCGTTTGGCAATTATAACCGCAGATACGAAAAACCGACACACAGTAAATCCTGGATTTCGCGGGATGAGGATGTGGTTGCCGCGTATGTGCAGGACGAGTTCTGCAACTTCGATTTTACTGCGCGGGGTTGGTATGATCTCTTCAGTCTGCTCGGGCGGATATCCCGCCCCGAATGGGCGGGAAAAATCCCGACAGATATGCCGGTTCTGCTGACTTCGGGGGAAATGGATCCCGTCGGCGGCTTCGGTCGCGGCGTCAAGCAGATATACGAACGCATCCGTGGGGCGGGTGTACGGGATGTTGCGCTGAAGCTCTACCCCGATGCGCGGCATGAAATTCTCAATGAGATCAATCGGAATGAAGTCTATGCCGATATTGCCGCATGGCTTGATGACCACACAAAAGGAGAGACAGCGGATGCTTGATACACTTGAAATCGTGAAAAATACAACAGGGCGTCTCCTTGGCGTCGATTTCGGAGATGTGCGCACCGGGTTGGCGGTTTCGGATGAATCGCGCTTTTTGGCGCAGGGTATCGGCTATCTCCGCGTCAGCGGTTTGGCGAAGGCTGCCGCTGCCGTTGCCGAAGAGGCAAAGGCAAGAGGAGTGGGGGCCATCATCGTAGGATTGCCCGTGAATATGAATGGCACCCATGGTCCCCGTGCGGAGCATGCTGTTGCGTTTGCCGAGGCACTGCGCGAGGCGACGGGGCTTCCGGTGGCAACCTTTGATGAGCGAATGACCACAATGGCAGCGGCGCGGTATCTCAACGATACCAACACCCGCGGCAAGAACCGAAAAGCTGTCATTGACACGCTGTCCGCGCAGATTATTTTGCAGAATGCACTTGACCGTCTCAAGAATATGGCATAAAGAGGGTGCCGCGCTTTGCGCTTGAGCCGAAAATTGTGACGGTGGACAAGCAGTTAAATCTGCTTCTGTTGTTTGCGGGCGGAGAGGTTGAGTATATTCAGGACGTCGGTGTGCCCATTGGAGAGAAGGGAAGCCAGATCACGTTGACCGATGTTGATGCGGATGAATATGATGCTTACTGCACGGCGTTGGAGGAGAAGGGCTATGCCTTGATGCAGGAGAACACAATCGGACAAAATCATTTTTCCGTATACGGCGATGACAATGTGTGCATTACAGCATATTATCTCGGTCTCAATGACACCGCACGCATCATCGTGGAGAACGACAGGGCCATCTCCCCGGACAAAACAGAGTATACGACGGTTTGTGATACAACACTGATGCAGCTTGGCTTGGACAAAAACAATTCCGATATTTCAACGTCAATGAATGCCTATATCGTCCAGCTTGCGGACGGTCGATTTGTTCTGATGGATACGGGACTGGCTTCGGCGGCTCCCTATTTGTATCGCTATATGAAAGACCGAACGCCGGAAGGTGAGCCCATTCGGATGCGGCAGTGTTTATTTCACACCCCCATGTTGACCATATGGATGGGCTTGAAGCATTGTCCGAAAAATATGCAAAAAAATTGTATGTGAGGGTGTTTACATCAATTACGGCGCATTCAATATGCAGAACCGCTATGTGCAGTCCACCTTTGAAAATCATTGGAATTCGGCGAAGTATGCTGCCAAGCGGCTTGGTGCAGAGCTGTACGTTGTTCGGACAGGGCAGAGAATTGAGCTCACCAATGCGCTCTTTGAGGTGCTTTGGTGCCCTGAGGACTATGGGGATAGGATCATCGAAGACTACAACAATGCCTGCGTTGTGGTGCACATGACGGTTGGAGACAACAAAACAATTTTCCTCGGTGACTGCCGTGATCAGGCAAGTCCGATTGTGGTTGGTATGTACCGTGAGGCGCTGAAGTGCGACATGATTACGGTTGCACATCACGGGTATGGCGGCTCGGTGTTTTCGCTCTATCAATTCGCCTCCGCTTCGATTGTTTTTTGGCCCAATACATTCTTTGATGACCGCGCTGTCAACCGACAATTGCTGGCCATGGAATGCGTGGAGCATCATTATCTCGCCGCAGACGGCGATATTGTGGTGACAATTCAAACCAAAGAATAAATGCAGCGATTCCCGCATAAAAAAGGCTGTCACTTTGTGCGTTATCCTTAACGAAGAATTAAACTTGATATATAACCGGAAGTCATAATGGCTTCCGGTTATATACTTTCTTGCCCTTTCTACCCTATCCCGTATCAGTCCGAGTTCGGCTGAAAAGTGAAGTATATCACAATGGGATTGCCCGCCGTCCGTGAATACTTGACCTCTTTTTCATACACGAGTATCTTCCTCACAAACACTCTCAGCAGCTCGGGTGTCAGTTTCGGCATTTCAAGATATTCCTTCGCTTTGTCCATAAACTCACGAATGCACTGTTCTCGCATATCCATTTCGTCAATACGTTCCGTGATGGATGCAAGCTCCTGTTTCAGCTCTGCCTGCTC
>JAFQVV010000018.1 GCA_017407835.1 Clostridia bacterium | reverse complement strand
GCCTTGAACTGCTCAGCCAGCTCCTTGAGGTCGTCAGCGGTCAGTTCAACGTCAAGCTTAACGCCCTTCTCTTCCTTCATCTTATCGATGAGCTCCTCGAAGTACTTCTTACCGACTTCCATAACGACGTCGGAGTACATCTGGATGAAGCGGCGGTAGCAGTCGTAAGCCCAGCGAGCATTGCCGGACTTCTCAGCCATAACCTTAACTACGTCCTCATTGAGACCGAGGTTGAGGATGGTATCCATCATACCGGGCATGGATGCGCGGGCGCCGGAACGAACGGAAACGAGCAGGGGGTTCTCCTTATCACCGAACTTCTTGCCGGTGATCTCTTCCATCTTGACGATGTACTCATTGATTTCAGCCTGGATGTCAGCGTTGATCTGACGGCCGTCCTCGTAGTACTTGGTGCAAGCCTCAGTGGAAATGGTGAAGCCCTGGGGAACGGGGAGGCCGAGCTTGGTCATCTCAGCCAAGTTTGCGCCCTTACCGCCGAGCAGCTCACGCATGGAAGCGTCGCCCTCGGAGAAAAGGTAAACATACTTTTTGGACATTGCTTAATTCCTCCATTTATGATTTTTAGTTTAGGCATAGGAAAGCTACGGGCACAGAAAACATCTCCTATGTCCGCCGCACCGATTATTATACCATAGTTCTCTGAATTTTACCAGTACTTTTTGCAAAAAAAGGTAAATTTTTTTTGAACGGTGAGAGCAACGCTGCCTGCGCGTCAAATATTGACATCTGCCAAACGGGCAGTCCTCTCACTTCCGCACGAACATTGTTATCAATACACCACATCCGCGACAATTTGCAAATATTTTTTGCAGATACACAAGTTTTTTACTCACCCAAGCGGCAAATACGCTCAATCACAACCGGGAATCGGGGGCAATCCTGATAGTCGGTAGGCACGGTTGCAATCGCGTCAACGACATCCAGGCCCTCAATCACACAACCAAATCCCGCATACTGTCCATCCAGATGCGGGGCCGCATCGTGCATGATAAAGAATTGCGAGGATGCCGAATTGGGGATCATGGTGCGCGCCATCGACAACACGCCGCGTGTATGGCGCAAGTCGTTCTGCGCAAAGCCGTTTGACGCAAACTCACCGTAAATGGAAGGGGCATCCTTGTGGCGCATATCCTCGTCGTACCCGCCGCCCTGAATCATAAAGCCGGCAATAATGCGGTGGAAAATCAGCCCGTCGAAGAAGCCGCGGTCGATGAGCCCCAGGAAGTTCTCCACCGTTTGGGGTGCCTTCTCGGGATAAAGCTCTGCAATCATGGTGCCGTAATCGCGGACTTGAATGGAAATCTTCATTATATTACATACTCCTTTTTAAAATAGCATTCGTTTTTTCGGCATTGTTCACGCTCGCGCCGCCGCCCACGCCGTAATGGCATCAGCAATGCGCTCACTTGCATGTCCATCTCCGTAGGGATTGACTGCGTGCGCCATGGCGGCATACGCATCAGAATCGGTCAGCAGGCGTTCGGCCTCTGCAACAATAACATCCCCATCGACACCAACCACTTTGACCGTGCCTGCCTCAACCGCCTCGGGACGCTCGGTCTCGGTACGCAACACCAGAACGGGAACCCCCAGCGAGGGCGCCTCCTCCTGCAAGCCGCCCGAATCGGTGAGAACCAAGGTCGATTTTGCAAGGAGATTGTGCATATCTCCAAGTCCAACGGGATCACAAAGGACAATTCGCTCATGCCCCTGCAGCAGGGGGAAAACAGTATTGCGCACCGCGGGTGAGAGGTGAACGGGATAGATCACCGTAATATCGGGGTGCGCTTCCACAATGCGGCGAGCAGCACGGCAGATCGCCGCAATTCCCTCGCCCTGATTTTCGCGGCGGTGCGCGGTCAGAGTAATGTATCGCCGACCGGGGGCATCAAAGTCGATGGCGCGCAGTTTTTCGTCGGAGAAACGATAATCCTCGCGTACCGTATAAGCAAAAGCATCAATAACGGTATTGCCCGTCACATACACACCCTCGGTAATCCCCTCGGCAGCCAGATTGGCGCGATTTTGCGGGGTGGGTGCGAAATGCAGCTCGGCTAAGCGTCCGACCAGACAACGGTTCATCTCCTCGGGGAAAGGCGAATATCGATCAAAGCTGCGCAGACCTGCCTCAACGTGCCCGACAGGGATTTTTTCATAAAACGCAGCCAATGCTGACACAAAACAGGTCGACGTATCCCCATGCACAAGAACCAAATCGGGCTTTGCTTCACGAAGGACGCGCGTCATGCCATCCAGAATATCGGCAGTGATGCTCTGCAGAGTTTGCGCCGGCTTCATGATGTTGAGGTCATAGTCAGCCTGCACACCGAAAAGTGCCGTCACCGCGTCCAGCATCTCCCGATGCTGTGCAGTCAGTGTCACCGTGGTGCGCAGATCGGTGCGGCGCTGCAGTTCAAGGACAAGCGGGCACATTTTTACCGCATCGGGGCGGGTTCCGAAAACGCACATAATATGGGGCTTACGCTTCATGAAGGATCATCCTTTCTGTCAATATCCGATACAGGGGGAAGTCCGAGCTCTTCTCGAAGGGCAGTAATCTGCGGTGCATAGGCAAGCGCAAACAGCTCATGCAGTCGATCGGTTCTGCGCTCAAGCCAAAGGGCGGCAAGCAATGCCTCAAAACCTGTGGCCCATCGATATTCCTGCATCGTTGCACTTTTGGGCACATTCGCCGTGCTGTGATTGCGGCCAAGCCGAAAGAATGCAGACTCCTCGTCGGACAGAAGGGGCAAGATGCGGCGCATCGCATCAGCCTGCGCCGACGCACGGACAAATCCAAGTGCAAACCGATTCAAGCGTGCTGATGAGCCAAGGCCAAGCCCAACCAACAATTCGCGCACGCAGAGCTCACAAACAGCATCGCCGAGATAGGCGAGGGCTGCGGGAGAAGTCGAAGATGCAGTCATAACCGTTCCTTTCGGGAAAATTCTTTCCATAATCTATCACAGTATACCACAAAAATCCTCAAAAGTAAAGAGAAAGGCAGAAAACAATGCCGCACGAAAAAACGAGCCGAGCACCGTACGGTACTCGGCTCGCGGGCATTGCCGCAAATGTGCAATGCGGGAGTATTTTACTTGCCCAGTTCCTTGCCGGGCCAGCTGTAGTCGGTAAAGAGCTTGGGATCATCCCAAATCGCCTTTGCTGCAGCCGCATCCTCGGGGTTAATTGTCCAATCCTGACGCACCATTGACGGCAGCGTACGACTTCCATTCGCGTCAAGGAAAGGCGAACGGGTATCCTTTTCCCATTTAAGCAGTTCCTTCTCATCATGGAAATCGGGAATTGCATAGGGGACACCGCCCTCAAGAACAGAACGCCAGCCGAGAATTGCAACAGATGCCATTGCAACACCGCGATAAACATCATTGTAAGGCTGGGTGCCTTCTTCGATGCAGCGAATAAACTCACGCACGACAAAATAATCCGCACCACCGTGTCCCGATCCACGGGACTTGTCAGCGTCAAAGGGAGGTTCGGGAGTATATGCATTGTAGCGAGGCTCACCCTCCGGCTTTGCAAAACTGTTATAGCGAACAGCAATCACCGATTCATCATAGCGAACGGTCTCCATGCCGCCGCGGAAGCACGCAAAACGATACCAGTTGCCGTGAACCGATCCGCTGACGCAGCCTGTGGTTGTAAAGACAGTTCCGTTGTCCATCTGCGTCATCATGACACCAAAGGGGTCAGCCATACGTGCAACACCGCGATGATAGTCCTCAGAATGTACCGCCTGTGCCATAACAACCTTGGGCATGGTATCGGTTACATACATCAGGGGTGCAAGAGAATGCGAGTTATAGTATGTTGAGGGAAGCGAGTTGCGCCAGTGGTTGGGACCGGGTGCCAAACGGGTGCGCTCGGCAGCGGAAGCGGGGTGCACATATTCACCGTGTGCATACAGCAAATCGCCCAGCTTGCCGCTCTGATAAATGCGCTTCATCTCCTGAATTGCAGGGGTATACTGATAGTTCTCACCGAACATGAAGAATGCGCGGTCACGATACTTCTCAACCGCACGAACCAATTCTACGATCTGCGCCATGGTAGAACCGCAGATGGGCTCAATGCAGACATTGATGCCCCGCTCCATCAGACGGATAACATACGGAACATGCTGGTCGAAATAGTTGGCAACATATACGCCATCCATCTCATGATTGATGAATTCATCAAAGTTGCTGTATGCCACGCCGCCTTCGACAAGATATTTCTTTCCATCCTCCAGTCTTGCGGGGTTGTGGTCACAGACCGCAACAATTTCGCCGCCCGAAGATGACACATATTTTGCCATTGCAAGACCGCGCCAGCAGCCAAAAATACCGATTCTCGGTTTGTTTGCCATAATCAATTCCTCCTTATGGAATTTTATATCATAATTATAGCCGCTAACACCCTTCCAGACAATATGCGTTTTACACAAAAAATCAAGAATATTTTGTGCTTTTTAACAGTGGATTGTATGTTATTAAAAACTCAAAATTTCGCCCGCAGCTCGACCACGCGGCCAAGAATGCGCACAGGCAGCGCCGCGCAGGAACGGCGGGAATAGAACATGGGGGGATACGCAGGATTAAAGGATACCAGCATCACGCCGTCGGATGTTTTCCGCAGCTGTTTACAGGTTGCCTCGTCCTCCCCCACCATGACAATGACAATATCTCCCGATTCGGCATCGGGCTGGCGCCGCACAATCACAACGTCCCCTTCGGCAAAACGGGGCTCCATACTGCTGCCCTTGATCCGCAGTGCCATAAATTCGCCCGAGGATGCCATGCGGGCATCAATCTCCTCCCAATCATCCGGATTGTCGGCATCGTAATCGGTAACCGCCTCAATCGGCACGCCCGCCGCGACACTGCCGTACACGGGAATCCTCACGCCGCGGGAAAGTGTCTCTTCCCTGCCCAACAACCGCTCGACCGACACGCCGAGCACATCCGACAGTTTCGAGAGCTTTTCCAAATCGGGCTGGCTCGCCCCACTCTCCCACATCGCAATGGCCGAGCGACTCACGCCGATGCATGCTGCCAATTCAGCCTGGTTGAACCCGGCCGCGCGGCGGATTTCCTTCAGCTTCAACATAATATCTTATCCTTTCGTTTTTGTCTGGGTACTCATAACTTTGTCTATTTTATTATAACGTCAAGTTTTTTGACCGTCAAGATGTTTTTTGAATTTTTTCAAAATTATTTGTTTGATATCTTGACAACCAAATTCAGCCATGCTATTCTTTACACGAGGAATGTCAATTTTTTTGACAAAACGAGTGAGGGTTGCGCTGAATATGTCAAAGAAAACATCTCTCGATCAAACACGAGAAAGAAGGAATACATATGTGCGAAATTTGCCAACATTATATTTGCCCCTCTGCCTGCCCAAACGCCGAAGAGCGAACCATCGGCGTTTGTGCCTATTGCGAAGACATCATCTATGAAACCCAGCCCCGTGTCCGTGAAACAGACGGGAGACTTTTTCATACCGAATGTCTGGAAGAGCTTTCCCTTCCCGAACTGCTGGCACAGTTCAATATCGAAGTCAGCGAAGAGGAATAACCTTGTGCAAAATCGATTCGCTCTCTTGTCAAATCCCGTGAACTATGGTATAATAGGAACAATACGATATGCGCACAAACGAGGTTAACCAAGATGAAACGAACCGAGATCAATATTAAAATCACCAGCCGCCAGATTGCACTCTCCGAAATGGTGCAGGCCAAGGTCCGCGCCGATCTGGAGGCGCAGGGCATGGCGCTCTCGGGAGAGGATAACGCGTCGGACGATATCTTTGAGTTGTCAAGCGAAGGCGTACTCTACATCGAAGACGGACGCGTTACGGTTGAATACAACGAAACCGAACTGACCGGCATGGCAGGCACAAAAACCAAGCTCAGCTTTGCGCAAAACAATCCGGGGCTGATCACCATGATGCGTGAAGGTGCGGTGGAGACTGTCATGGTTTTTGAGCAGGGGCGCCAGCATATCTGTTCTTACCTCACCGCGTATATGCCCTTCGAGCTGTGCATCCGCACCTTCCGTGTCATCAACGAATTGCTTGAGCGCGGATTTCTCTATCTGGATTACACCGTCGAAATCAGAGGAGCACGGCTTGAACGAAACAAGTTTACCATGGAGATCTCTGCCGCCGATCCGCATCTGACAGAACTCCTCGCGCACGAAAGTCTCCCCAATCTTGGGGAGGGAAGCTGACGATGGCTGCCGCTAAAACCGAGCGCACTGCGCCGCTGACCATCCTCACCGATGTCGAATACCGCCGCTCGCTCGAGCAGCCTGCGCAGGGATATCTCTTTTTCGGCGACGAAGATTATCTTAAGCTCCATGCCGTAGAATCGGCACGGCAGCGCATCTCGCCAGATCCGAGCTTTTCTGCCTTCAATGAGGTCAAGCTCGATGCCCTCGACTACACCGCCGCGCGGCTGCTTGATGCACTGACGCCTCTCCCCATGATGCAGGAGCGAAAACTGGTTTTGCTGAGCGGACTGAATCTTGCCGCCATGCGTGCCGCCGATGTTGAGCGGTTTTGCGAGACGCTGGAGATGCTTGCCGAGCATCCGCATAACTGTCTGATCGTGACTGTCCCCTGCGAGGGACTGGACGTGGGCTATTTGCCCAAGCGCCCCTCTGCCCTCTTTACCCGAATCGCCGCTGTGCTTACGCCCGTGCGCTTCGACCGTGTCCCCCCTGCCCGTCTGACCGCTTGGGTCATCAAGCACTTTACCCACGGCGGTGTTGCCGCCTCCCCCGCGGTCGCCTCCTTTCTGATCGACTACTGCGGACGGGATATGTTCACCCTCTCAGCCGAGGCACAGAAGCTCTGCTGTTATGTGCTCGCCAACGGGCGCACCGAAGTAACCGAGGCCAATGTGCGCGAGGTCGCCTGTGCCGGGCTGGAATATGACGCCTTCGCCTTTGGCAACGCCATCATGGAAGGACGGCGCGCCGATGCGCTGGCGGCACTGGCAATCCTGCGCCATCGCAGAACCGATCCTATCCTGCTGTTGGGGGAGATTATCCGCGTCTGGAGCGATATGCTCAGTGTGTCCCTGCTGAGCACCGAAGGGCTTCGCGTCGAGGAAATCGCCGCCGCAACAAAGCTGCACAGCTTCAAGGTGGGCCTTTATCAAAAGGCTTGTGCTTCGGTTGATCAGACCCGTCTCCGCCGTGCCATCAGCCTTTGCGCCGAGGCGGATGCCGAGCTTAAGCGATCACCGCAGGGCTATGCCGCCATTGAGCGGCTGGTATGCGGTCTTTGATCGCCCCACCCCAAAAGGAGGACTGCCATGGACAAGCTGATCATTCCCTACCCCGTCATCGTGGAGGGAAAATATGACCGTGAAACCCTCTCCCGTATCATCGATGCCCAGATCATCCGCACCGACGGCTTCGGCATCTTCAACCGCGGCGAAAAGCTTGCGCTGATCCGCCGTCTCGCTGCCGAAACTCCCGTCATCGTCCTCACCGACTCGGACGGCGCGGGCAAGGTGATTCGCGGCTTCATTCACTCGGCGCTCCCGCCCGAGAAAATCATCGACCTCTATACCCCCGCCGTCATGGGCAAGGAAAAACGAAAAAAATCCCCCTCCAAGGAGGGGAAGCTGGGAGTTGAGGGATTCGGTGCCGATACCCTCCGCGCCCTCTTCGCTCCCTATGCCGATCCTGCGGCCGCCCGCCGCGCCGCCGAAAATCCCCTCTCCAAAACCGATTTTTATTTGGACGGGCTCTCGGGCGGCGCCAACAGCCAAGCTAAGCGTGACACCCTCGCCGCGGCACTCGCCCTGCCGGCGGGAATGTCGGCCGCCGCCCTGCTGGCCGCCCTCCGCTGCGTGTGCAGTTACGAGGAATACCGTCGGCATATTGAGCAGCTTTTTCCGCCCGCCAATTAAATCAAAACAAAATATGGCTTTTTGTCAAAGGCGTTTGCCCGATAAAACAAAAAATCCCGCCACGGCGGGATTTTTTGTTTGCCAAACCGCATCAAAATCGAGCACTCTGATGCAGCGGTTGATTTTCATCAGATTTCGTCCGCGCAATGTGCACAGAATTTCCGCAGTACGCAGATCTCGCACTGCGGAGCGCGTGCCGTGCAAACATCCCGTCCGAACTGCACGATGCGGTGGCAGAAGTCCGACTGTTTTTCGGGAGGGATAATCTTCGTCAGCGTATGCTCCACCTTGACGGGGTCTTTCAGTGTCTCGGGGTAGAAGCCGAGTCTGCCGCAGATACGGATACAGTGTGTATCTGCCACAATTGCCGGCAGAGCAAAGACATCTCCCCGCAGGAGGTTAGCAATTTTTCGCCCCACTCCGGGCAGGCGGAGCAGGTCGTCCATCTCACGGGGCAGCTCGCCCCCGAATTCATCGCGGAGCATGATCGACGCGTCCTTGAGGTTGCGCGCCTTGCCGTGGAAGAGCCCGCACGGCTTGATGATCGCCTCGATCTCTTCAAGGGGAGCTTCTGCCATCGCCTCACAGGTCGGGAACCGTGCAAACAACTCCTCGCAGACAATATTCACCCGCGCATCGGTACACTGTGCCGACAAACGTCCCATCACCAGCAGCCGCCACGGATCCTCCCCCCAATGCAGTGCACACACCGCATCGGGATATATCGCCTCCAGCGCGGCAATCACGCCATCGGCCCTCGTTCTCTGATCTTCCATCTTGGTTTTCTATCCTTATCTCAATAAATTTGCATCAAGCAGACTCACCGCACCTTACGGTGTCTGATTTGTCTGTGCCTCGGGTGCATAATCGCCCAGCTGGAAATAGTAATCAAATACTTCTCTGACCGCCACACCTGCATCGGTACCGTTTGCCCCCTGCTCAATGATGCAGGAAACAGCAATTTCGGGATCATTCCACGGTGCGAAAGCTGTGAACACCGCATTGTCACTTTTGGTCTTGCTGACCTGTGCAGTACCCGTCTTGCCGCCGACTTCGATCGCATAGTCGCGGAAAAGGCGAGCCGCCGAGCCATCGTCCTCGGTAACCGATTTGAGCGCTGTCATCAGCGTTGAATAGTCACGATCACGCAATGTCGCGGTACTGACCACCTGGGGCTCGTATGCATAAATAATCTCGTTGTCGTAGAAACTGCGCACCGAGTGCAGCAAATGCGCCGCATAGCGCGTTCCGCCGTTGGCAATGGTTGACATATAGACCGAGAGCTGCAGCGGCGTCACCAGATTATCCGACTGTCCGATTGCCGCCTGCAGAGTATCACCGCCCGACCACGGATCAAGACCGTTATCATCACGGTAATCCGGACCGGCCAGCACACCGGTTTTCTCGGGGAGCTCAATCCCCGTCGGCTGTCCCAATCCATAACTGCTCATATATTGGGTGATCTTATCAATAGTCAGCAGACGCCCCACCTCATAGAAGAAGTAGTTGCAGGAAACCTGCAGCGCTTTGACCACATTGATATTGCCATGGGATCCGTGATAACGCAAATAGTACCAGCAGCGGGGGGTATAGCTTGGCGCATAGTATTCGTAGATACCCTTGGTTTCAATATAAGTATTCGGTGTAATAATCCCCTCGGTCAGTGCCGCAGCCGCCACCCCGATTTTAAAGGTAGAACCGGGGGCATACCGCCCCTCCAGCGCACGGTTAACAAAGGGCCCGTCGGGATTGGTGCTCAGCTCAGCATAATCGGCATTGAAGGTTGTCAGGTCATATGTGGGGTAAGATGCAATGGCATATACCTCGCCGGTATTGACACCGATCGCCGTCAGCGCACCTTTGGCGGCATCCTCTCCATCGTATTCACCCGGTGTTTGTGCCGCTTTTTGATTGATATAGAGAATATTGGCAGCAAGTGCGTCTTCGGCGGCAATCTGCATATCAATATCCAGCGTCAGCCAGACACTCTTGCCCGCCACGGGTTCAACCGATACATAGCTGTCAATGATCCGCCCATCCTCATCTTCGATGATGGTCAGCTCCCCGTCCTGTCCGCGCAAATATTCCTCAAAAGCATACTCGACCCCCGACTTGCCGACCACTGCATCCATGGGATAGCCCTGCGCATTGTAATAGTCCCACTCCTCGGCAAAAATCTTATCGACCCGACCGAGGATGTGCGAAGCATAGCCGGGATAGTGGTACACACGGGAAACCCGCTCGTAAAAATCGGGCCCCTCGAGGCGGTGTTCTTCAACATAGGTGATCAGCTCCAGCGAAACATCATCGGCAAGCAGATAGGGCTCAGCCGAGGTCAGGCGATGTACCTCCAGCGAATAGCGCAGCAACAGCAAGGTTTTCATCGTCTCGTTGTCGTAACGCGCCTCTCCCTCGTCATCAATCAAATCGTACTTGCGGACCAATTTGTTGATCAAACTTTCCGCGGAAATGTCCTCATCCCACGCGTTTGACGCAAGAAATCGCTTGTACTTGGACACCGCCGAAGCATTTTGCAAATCCAGCGAAAGATCGGGATACTCCCCCGTGAAGGGCAGCAGAGACGCGGGGGTCCAGTCGATCTCTTCAACGGTTTTCAGCGCTTCGATGGCGGAAAGCAGCATCACATTGGTGCCGTCTCCACCCGGCAGCGCGTTGAAATCAATTACAAAATCATATTGGAGCACATTGGTTACCAGCGGCTTGCCGTTTCGGTCATAAATCTCTCCGCGATGTGCCTGAATTTTCACCGTTCGGGAATAGGTTTTCTCGTTTACAACGGTATAATCATCGCGCGAGATGATCTGCACATTGGCCAATCGTCCGACGTAAACGACACAGCAAAGCAGCATCAGCACAGCCATCGCAATATATCGCCAGGTAAAATTGCGTTTGGATTTCATCTCTTCACCCCTTTTGGCAGCGGAATAGCAAGGCCTGCCGATCAATCGGGCAGTTTAAGGCGTCGATTGAACAGCAGGGCAACGCGGCGGAAAGGAAGATAGAGCAGAGGTGCGCAGAGCATGGTCGCCGCAAATTCGGGAAAAAGCAGCTGCGGAAAAACGTCCAGCAGGCTATAGGAAGCATAGATACGATCCACAGCCAGCAAAGTGATAACCATGCGTGCCCCGGCCGAGGAAAGCATATACACAAGAAAAGACGGAAAATTGGCACTCAGCCCTATCGTTGCCCAAATGCCCACAAGATAGGCGCAGAGCATATAAAACAGCGGGAGCAGATTTACTCCGGTGCCGCCCAATGCACCGATCATCACGCCCGCCGCAATTCCTGCCACTGCCCCGGTGCGCTCACTGTCAAAAATCGCGATAGCGAGCACAGCGGGCAGCATCAGGTCGGGAACAACGCCAAAGGGGGCGATGCGCACAAAAACGGTGGTCTGCAGGATGGCAACGGCAAACAGCATACCGACCCACGCGAGTATTTTTCGAATAATCGTATAAAATTGCGGTGACATATTCCCCTCCGATCGCTCAGTTGGAATAGGTGTCAAAGCCGGTCAGGATCATCACGCGGCTCAACGAAGAAAGGTCAACGGCGGGAGTGATCTCGGCCTTCAGTCCTCGGCTGTAGGGATCGGGCACAATTGCCGTTACCTCGCCGATCAGCAATCCCGCGGGGTAGATACTGCCCACACCCGAGGTCAGGATTCGGTCGCCGACCCGAATATCGGCTTCGGCATCCAGATATTCCATGACGCATTTCCCCTCGCTCGCCAACGAAAAGCTGCCCGAGACTACGCCCGACTGCGCCGATCGTTCGACATATGCGCCAAGGGCGGAAGCCGTCTCAAGCATCGTCTCAACCCGACACCATGTCGGGCCAACTTCAACCACCGCGCCCACAACGCCGTCATCAACCAACACAGGCATATTCACGGCAATGCCGTGCAGAGATCCGCGATTGAGGGTAAAGACGGTCAGCTGGCTGCCCGCCTCTCGGCCGATAATGGTCGCCTCGGCGAATTGATAATCAATGTGCAGGCGTTTGAGGCCCAGGTAGTCGCGCATCCACTCGTTTTCCTCTTCCAGCAGACTCGCGTTATAGAGCTGGTCATTGACGGCATCCAGCTGTTGGCGCAGCTCTTCATTTTCCGCCGCGAGCTCCTCCAGTGCGGTGAAATAGTCACCGAAGCCGGTGACGGCATCGGTCACATAAGTGAAGGCCGCCTGAAAGGGGGATGCGATCATCCCAAGCGCCCCCCGCACATAGGAGGACAGCCCCATTGCCGACAGCACCGAGGGAACAATCACCACAATCAGGGCGATAATCACCGTCACGACAAAAAATCTGCTTTTGAAAAATCTGCCCATGGGGCACCTCCTTTCGGAAAATTCACACGAAATCAGCTCTCATATTCGAGATTGTTATCCACTTTATTATCGCTCTCGATCATGCGCCCAAGCCCCAAGGCAACGCAGTCGAGCGGATTTTTTGCCAGCGTGACGCGAATCCCCGTCCGCTCAGCGATCAGATTGGGCAGTCCGCGCAGCAGTGCGCTGCCGCCCGTCAGCATAATACCGTAGTCATAGATGTCCGCCGACAGTTCGGGCGGCGTGCTCTCCAGCGTCGAGCAAATGCACTTGAGAATTTGTTCAATCTGGTCGTACATCGCCTCGCGCAGCTCTCCCGCCGAGATGGTCAGCACCGCGGGAAGCCCGGAGCGTGCACTGGTACGCTGGGTCAGACCTTGAATATTCATCGTCCCCTCATCGGTTGACCAATGCACCGATCCGATCTGCTTTTTGAGCATTTCCGCCATGCTTTCGCTGATGGAAATCCCGTATTTTTCCTTGATGTACTGCACAATCGACTCGTCCAGCTCGTCGCCCGCGATGCGCAGGGAGGTCGAGCGCACAATGCCGCCCAAGCTCAGCACCGCCACCTCAGTCGTGCCGCCGCCGATGTCTACCACCATGCTGCCACGTGGTCCCGACACGCGCAGACCCGCACCGATGGCAGCAGCGATCGGTTCACTGACCATGGCCACCGCACGCGCCCCCGCCTCACGGGTTGCATCCTTGAAGGCGCGGCGTTCAACCTCGGTGACGCCATAGGGCACGCAGACCGACACATAGGGACGGCTGAACAAATTGCCCGCCGAGATGCGCTTGAAAAAATCGCGCAGCATGGCCGCGGTAATTTCGAAGTCGGCGATCACACCGTCCTTGATTGGGCGGTGCGCCGTGATTGAGCCGGGTGTCTTTCCCAGCATCAGCTTGGCATCCCGCCCCACGGCGCGCACACGCTCGGTCTGACGCTCCACCGCCACCACCGACGGCTCGCGCAGAACAATCCCCCGCCCCTTCATGTACAGCAGGGTATTCGCGGTGCCAAGGTCAATTCCTATATATTTCGGCATAACTGTTCAACCTTTCCTTACTTGAAATCGCTCCAGCATGGTTACAACCCGACGGGCGGGCAGCCCCACGACGTTAAAATAGTCTCCTTCAATGCCCTCAACAAAAGCTGCACCCCGTCCCTGGATGGCGTATGCTCCCGCTTTGTCGGCAGGCTCACCCGTTGCGATATAAGCGGCGATGTCGGTCTCGCTGAGGGGGGCAAAATGCACGCGCGTTGCCTCGTGGGTGATCATCACCTGCTCACCGCGGCGGAGTGCGACACCCGTATAGACAGTATGCGCACGCCCTGAGAGACGGCGAAGCATGACGGCCGCCTCTGCCTCATCGGCGGGCTTGCCGAGAATATCATCATCGACCGCCACTACTGTATCGGCAGCAAGAATCAGCGCATCCTCGCCCACCAGGGGCAGAACCGCCGCTGCCTTGCGCCCCGCCAGCAATTCCACCGCATCGGCGGGGGCAATATCGGGCGGCAAAATTTCATCGGCATCCGAGACAACGATGCGATAGGGGATACCCAGCGTTTGCAAAATCTCACGCCGACGGGGGGACGCCGAGGCGAGAATCAGTTCTTCCTTCATATTCTATCCTTTTGGCAAAAATTTCACGGGTTAAATTCGCCGCACCTCGCCCATGGGCGCTTTTCCCGCTCGGGCGGCGGCCATCACGGCAGTCACCTCATCGGCGCTCTCTACCGTAAAGAAATAATGCTGCACACCCACCCCCGCGGCACGAAGCTGCGGCAGACGGTCAAGCATATACGTCACGCGCGAGTTGACAATCACCGTGCGGTGATCCCATTCGCGCAGCATCGGGAAGCGAAACCCGCGGCGATCGGTCAGCTCGACACGCCCCGCGGCGCAGGCGGCACAATCCGCCACCTCGCGGATCGCACATTTCTCCAACAGCATCAGCGGCACACGCCCATAGACAATTGCCGCTTTGCCGCACTGCCTTTTGGTGCGCAAATCACGCAGCTGAGGCAGCGTCAGCTCGGGAGAAAGAATGCAGTCGCGCACGCCCAGATCGGCAAGCGCCGCCAGCGTCTCACCCGATGTCACGTTAAAGCGAAAATCTCCATGCACGGTCATCCCCGCTTGGCGGGCAAGGGAGATGTGTCCCAAATTGCCCACCATCGCCTCACGCACACCGTGTGCGGCAGCGCGGCGGAGCATTTGGCGCACCGCGTCGCGCTCGTGCGGAAAAATCACCGCGGGGAGAACAACACCGTCGGGCAGAAAATCGGGCACTCCCTCTGCATACAGGGCAAGGGGGAGATAAATTGCATCGAAGAAATCGCGTGCCCCTGCAGGAATTTGCGCGCAATGGTTGAAGCGTGCCACGCGAGCATTCTCTCCCCACAGAGCAGCTGCCCTGCAGGGACGATATGCCCCCGCCGAAAAATCGGGATGCGGAGTGTGTGTCCGGGCAGCCAGCGCATCAATCGCCGCTCGGCGAAGCGCGTTCAATCGAGAGACAGGCACCATCAGCCCGGCGTCCAGCGTCAGCCGCATCCCCTCGGGCGAGAGAGAATAGGGTGTACCGCCCAATTTGCTCAGACAGCGCAGAACAGCATCCCTGTCCAGCGGTGCGGTGCGAGCCGGCTCGGGAGGCTCTCCCGTGACTGTTGCCGTCCGCCCGTCTGCAGATACCGTCAGCAAAATCGGCTCATCGGCGCACAGCCGTGCCTCCATGGTCAGCGGCCGTGTGCGGGTAATGGTACAGAAGGGAGCAAGCTGTCGACTCGCCGCCTTATCCGTCTCAGATCGGACGCCAAGCATTTGGCGGGAGGGGACGTTCTTCGTCCCGACCAAACCGCGGAAATAGGCATCGGTGAAGCCGCCCCGCGAAAAGATCCCCGCTAATCGCGCAAGCTCTGCGGCATCGGCACCCCGTCGCTCGTCCAGCAGGCGACGCCAGATGGAGACAACATCGCGCACATACTCAGGCGACTTCATGCGTCCCTCAATTTTCAGCGATGCGACACCAAGGTCGATGATCGCAGGCACATAAGGGGCCAGCGTCAGATCGCGCAGGCTCAGCGGATATGCGCTCTTCCCCTTCACCGTGTAGGGAAGGCGGCAGGGCTGTGCACACGCGCCGCGATTGCCGCTTCGCCCGCCGACAAGCGAGCTGAACAGGCACTGTCCCGAGTGGGAGACACACAGTGCACCGTGCACAAACATCTCTATCTCAATGGGTGACTCCGCCACAAGTGCACGCAGATCTGTCTCGGGCAGTTCACGCGCGCAGACCATGCGCGAAAAGCCGAGTTCCGCCAGACATTTTGCCGCCTCGGCATTATGTCCGCTTGCCTGAGTCGAGGCATGAAGCGCTAACTCGGGAATATGTCTGCGCAGCATAGCGGCGACACCGAGATCGGCGACAATCAGTGCATCAACCCCTGCACGCCATGCCTGCTCGGCAGTGCGCAGACAGGCATCATACTCTCGGTCGGTGACCAACGTATTGAGGGTAACATACGCCTTTACCCCATAAGCATGGCAGCGGGCAACGGCATCGCCCATCGCATCACCGCCGAAGTTTTCTGCCAACATCCGCGCGTTGAAGGCAGCACCGCCGAAATAGACGGCATCTGCCCCGCCCTCAATCGCCGCGTCAAGTGCGGCAGGTGATCCCGCAGGGGCAAGCAGCTCGGGCAGACGGTTTGGCTGCGTCACCGATGATATCCTCCCGAGCGGCGCTGTGCAGCCTCCAGCTTGGCATTTGTCTCTGCCAACTCAGCCTTCAGTCGCTCGATCGTGGCAGAAGAAAAAGCCAACTCAGCTTCCAGTGTTTTCACCCGACGCTGTGCACGGAACTTGTCTGCACAATAATCAAGCGCGCAAAGCAGTGCCGCCTCGGTCTTTGAGCAATGACGGGAGCGCGTGTTGATCTCGCGGATGCGGCGGTCAATGGTTGAGACCAGCTCGTTGACCGAAGCTTCAGACTCTTCGGTCAGCACATTCATCTGCATATCGGCGATGGTAATGGTATATCTGGTTTTCATTCGCTCTTCCTCCATCTATGGAATTTATTTTTATCCGGGGGCTTGCAAAATGGGCGTTTGCGCGGTATAATATATAGTATTCTGCTGCGCATGGGCAGCACTTTGCTTAAATCATATCTATTATACTATATTTCCGCGCATTTTGAAAGACTTTTCTGTAAAATTCTCGCGTGGGAATTTGGGAAAGCGCAGGTTTTTTTATGAAAAATCTCTCCTCTTGTCGAAGAATCGTCATCAAAATCGGTTCTTCCACCCTCACGCACCAATCAGGGCACCTCAATCTGCGCCGCATTGAGACGCTGGTCAAAATCGCAAGCGATTTCAAAAATGAAGGAAAACAGGTTATTCTGGTCTCCTCAGGTGCAGTCAGCGCAGGGCTGGCGCGCCTCGGCCTTGAGCATCGTCCCCGCACACCCGAGGAAAAGCAGGCTGTCGCCGCCGTTGGGCAGAGCGACCTGATGGCCATGTACGAGCGCTTTTTCTCGGTCTTCGGTCACACCGTCGGACAGATTTTGATGACCCGCGATGTCATCGACAATCCCATCCGCCGCGCCGCCATTGAAAACACCTTTGAATCGCTGCTCTCGCTGGGATGCGTGCCCATCGTCAACGAAAACGACTCTGTCTCGATTGAAGAGCTGAAATTCGGCGGAAACGATACCCTCTCGGCATATGTTGCCCTGATCTGCCGTGCCGATCTGCTCATCAATCTCTCGGATGTGGACGGTCTTTACGACGCCGATCCCCGCAAACATCCCGAAGCCAAGCGCCTTCCCGTCGTCCATACCATCGACGAGCAGATCCTCGCCGCCGCAGGCGGCGCGGGCACCGAACGCGGTACGGGCGGTATGGCGACCAAGCTCCGCGCCGCCCAGATCGTCACCGAAGCGGGCATTCCCATGTACATCCTCAACGGCGCCGATCCTACCATTCTCTATCATTTGATGGACGGCGAAGAAGTGGGCACCTACTTCATGGCGCGCAATATTACATAATGCAACGAGAGGATTTCGTCATGGACATCAACAACTATATCCGCGATCTTTGTTCCGCCGTACGAGTGGCGGCTCCGTCAATTGCATCGGCATCGACCGCAAAAAAGAATGCAGCCCTGTCTGCCATCGCCGACGGTCTGCATCATGACTGCGCCGCAATTCTCGATGCCAATGCTGCCGATCTGGCTGCTGCGGCGGAGAACGGTGTACCCTCCACCATGCTCGACCGCCTGCGTCTTGACGAAAAACGGATAAACGGCATCTGCGATGCTCTGCGCGAGCTGTGCACCCTGGCCGATCCCATCGGATCGGGCGAGCGATGGGTGCGCCCCAACGGATTGTGCATCAGCTGCATCTGTGTGCCGATGGGGGTTGTAGGCATGATTTACGAAGCACGCCCCAATGTTACGGTGGATGCGGCCGCTCTTTGTCTCAAAACCGGCAACGCCGTTGTCCTGCGCGGGGGGAAAGAAGCGATTGCCACCAACCGTGCACTGGTTGCTTCCATGAAAGCAAGCCTCGTTTCGGTCGGCATCAACCCCGATGTCATCGGTCTGGTTGAGCGCACCGAACGCGAGGGCGTGTCTGCCATGCTGACGGCGCGAGGGCTGCTGGATGTGGTCATCCCCCGCGGCGGTGCGGGACTCATCCGAACCGTGGTCGAAAATGCACGCGTCCCCGTTATCGAAACGGGTGCGGGCAACTGTCACCTCTATGTAGACGAGAGCGCCGATCTTGAGATGGCTGTCAAAGTTGCAATCAACGCCAAGGCATCGCGTCCATCGGTCTGCAACGCCGTCGAGACCATGCTTGTTCACACCGCGGCAGCGGAACAGTTTCTGCCCGCTTTCGCCCGGGCGGCAAAAGAATACGCCATCGAACTGCGGGGCTGTCCGCGCACCTGCGCCATTCTCCCCGATGCCCTGCCCGCCGACGAGCGCGACTGGGAGACCGAATATAACGACTACATTCTCGCCATTCGCGTCATCGACACGCTTGATGATGCCATCGCACACATCAATCGCTACAACACGGGACACAGCGAGGCGATCATCACCACATCCCGCGCCGTGGCCGCGCGTTTCCAAGCCAATGTCGATGCCGCCGCCGTTTATGTTAACGCTTCCACCCGCTTCACCGACGGCGGAGAGTTCGGTTTCGGTGCCGAGATCGGCATTTCCACACAAAAGCTTCATGCACGCGGTCCGATGGGCCTGCGCGCACTCACCACACAAAAATACCTCGTCGAAGGCGACGGACAAGTAAGATAAAAAAAGACCGCGGGGCTATGCGCCCCACACCCGCACGAGGGGGGATTTTTGAAAAAAGCCCCCCTCGACCCCGCAAAAACTTCCATAAAAATTTTTTGAAGGTTTTTTGTAGGGGGAGTGGGGGACCCTTTTTTCAAAAAAGGGTCCCCCACAATTTTTTTATTTTCTTACACCCCACAAGCCGCCAGAGCCGCGGTTGTTCCATCGGCGGCGGCGGTGGTGAGCTGGCGTACGGCTTTGGTGCGGCAGTCGCCTGCTGCCCAGACGCCGGGCATAGAGGTACGGCAATCCTCGCCTGCGCGGATATAGCCGCGCTCGTCCAGCTCGACCGCGTCGGCGAAGGCAGCGTTATCGGGCTGCTGACCCACGGCAACAAAGAGCCCGTCCAAGGTCAGGCTGCGTCCCGATGCCAGCGTCACGCCGCCCAGCACTGCGCCGCTTTTGACCAGTTCCGCGACCGTCTCGCCCAGCACCATCTCAACATTTTCACGGCTGCGCAGGCGATCTGCCAGCGCGGCTTCACCTCGAAACTCGGTGCGGCGATGAATCAAATAGACCTTTTCGCAAAGATCGGCAAGCATACCGGCGCTGACCAGCGCCGCACTGCCGCCCCCCACCACAGCAACCGTTTTCCCGCGGAAGAACGCGCCGTCACAGGTCGCACAATAGGAGACACCGCGACCGACCATCTCCTCCTCTCCCGCAACACCCAGCGGGCGGTGATGGGTTCCCGTTGCCAGAATAACAGCGGGCGCGGCGAACTCCCCCTCATCGGTCTCAAGGATGCGCAGATCCCCCTCGGCGCGCAGGCGGCTGACCATGGTGGGAATCAGCTCGGCGCCAAAGCCCATCGCCTGCTCGAGCAGGGAATTGGAAAACTCCATGCCCGAAACCGAGGCAAGCCCGGGGTAATTTTCAACCAGCGGCGAGGTGGCGATCTGTCCGCCAATCCCCATGCCTTCAAATACCGCGACACGGCGGCCGGCACGCGCAGCATAAATTGCGGCAGTCAAGCCGGCGCAGCCTGCGCCGACGATCAGAACATCATATTTTGTCATGATAAATCCTCCTGTTTGTGTATCTTTCCCCGAAGGGACGGGCGTCATGTGCCCACAGTAAAAGCATGGGGAGAGGAGCTGACAAAGGCTCCTCTCCCCGCAGGGCTTATTCCGCCTCGTCCTCGTCGTCCGACGGTTCGGTCACGGTAATTTGAATTTCATTGACACGCTGATTGTCAGCGTCAAGGACCTCAACGGTCACTTTCTCGTAAGTAAAGCTCTCGCCCACCGTGGGGAAGTAGCCGAATTTTTCAAGCACCCAGCCGTTTACGGTAGCCGAATCGGTCTCATCCTCGATGTCAAGGAATTTGAAGAGCTTATCTAAATCGAGGGTGCAGAGCACCTTGTATGTGTTATCGTCGATCTTTACAAAATCCTCGACGATCTCATCGTGCTCATCCCAGATCTCACCGACCAGCTCCTCGAGGATATCCTCCATTGTTACAATCCCCATCGTGCCGCCGTATTCGTCAACAACCACGGCAATGTGGGACTTGCTCTGTTTGAGCAGCTTGAGAATCTCACTGATTTTCATCGACAGCGGGATATAAACCGGCTTTTTCATAATGCCGTCGATGGGCTTTTCGGTATGATGAATGGTTGCGTAAAAATCCTTTTGGTGAATGACGCCCACAATATTGTCTACGCTGTCCACATAAACAGGCAGACGGGAATATCCGCTTTCCCGGAAGCAACGCGATATTTCCTTGTTGGGTGTTCCCTGCTCGATCGCCTCAAGCGCCGTGCGGGGTGTCAGAATATCCGACGCTTCACGGTCGGTAAACTCGATGGCGGAGCGCAGAAGTGCACCCTCATCCTCATCGATTGCCCCTTCCTGCTCAACTTCATCCACCAACGTCAGCAGCTCATCCTGCGTCATGCGGCGGTCTTCCTCCGATTTAATCATCCGCGAAAGCAGGAGCTTGATTTTCCCGAAAATAAAGCTCAGGGGGGTGAGGACAATCATCAACAGGCGAATAATGGGGGCTGAGAACATCGCAAACGATTCGGGCCGCTCTTTTGCCATGCCCTTCGGAGATATCTCGCCGAAAATCAGTACAACTATCGTTGAGACAACGGTGGCATAAAGTGTTCCCATGCTTTGGTTGCCCAGAAGCAGATTGATGAAGAAAACCGTGCAAATCGAAGAGAGGACAATATTGACAATATTGTTGCCAATCAAAATGGTCGAGAGCAGCTTGTCATATTGCTCAGAAAGCGAGAGAACCATCTCGGCGCGTTTATTTCCCTTGTCGGCGAGCGTTCGCATGCGGGTTTTGTTCAGCGAGGTAAACGCCGTTTCGGTTGCCGAAAAATAAGCGGAGCAAAGCAGCATGATCAGCATAATAATGATCTGCACGGTTGCACCGTTGCTGTTTGCGGCGGAATTTACATCAGCCGCACTGCCGGCGGCCGAAAGAATTGCAGATAAGGCACATATGTCCATGATAAAATTTCTCCCAAATATCGTAATTTATTCTAATATTGATTCCCTGTTTTGAAAAAACGGTATCAAATCCGCAGGAAAGCGGAATATTCGGGAGAGTGGATGGTGCGATAATGATTGAGAATGGGTTTGACTGAAACGTCTGAAACAACTGCGAAAGGCAAGTCCTCTGTCAGCGGGCAAGAGGCGCATATAAGCATACAGTTATCTCGGGGAGGTTCGTCCATGCGTGGTATGTTTCTCCTTTACATAAATATAGGTATAATATTATATCACAACAGCACAAACATTTCAATAGCATTCGGGAATTTTTCGTAATTTTTTTCGATTTTAGGGAATAAAGCAGCAAAAACAAAGGGATACCGCAAAAATTTTCGCGGTATCCCTCTATTTTATGAAAAAATTATGCGTTGACCGAAGCAGCGATAAACTGCTTGATGGCAGGTACACCTGCATAGACCACAGCGTCATCACCACTGCGCACAGCCAGCGACGGTGCAGTTGTAATGCCCAGCGCGCGGCAAAGCTCGGGCTCGTCGTTGGCGTTGATCACCGTATAGGCGATTCCCGCACGGTCAAGCGCTGCTTTGGCCAAGGGGCAGTTGGGACAAGTCGGTGTGGTGAAGAGCAGCAGCTCGGCATCGGCTGCGGCAGGAGCAGCCACGGGAGCGGCAGGTGCTTCCTCGACTTTCTTCTCCTTGAGATGAGAACCTGCGATATCATAGGTCAGGCGATGCTTAAACTCCTGCGTCTTGCCTGCATTCCAGTTCTGCACGGGCCGATAGTAACCCGTGATGCGGGAATAAACCTCGGTCACAGCACCGCAATCGGGGCAGGTATAAACCTCGCCCGCAATGTAGCCATGCTTGCGGCAGACCGAATAGGTCGGCGACATGGTATAGTAGGGCAGTTTGTAGTTCTCGGCGATCTTACGAACCAAGGCCGCGGTGGAACGCCAGTCGGGCAGCTTCTCACCCAAGAAGGCGTGGAAGACGGTACCCGAGGTGTAGAGTGTCTGCAGCTCGTCCTGGACATCCAGTGCCTCGAAGATATCGGCGGTGTAGCCAACGGGCAGGTGGCTGGAGTTGGTGTAGTAGGGAGTCTCGCCCTCACCGCCGGCGGTGAGGATATCGGGATAGTGTGCAACATCATGCTTAGCCAGACGGAAGCTGGTGGACTCGGCGGGAGTAGCCTCCAGGTTGTACAGGTCGCCGTACTGCTCCTGATAAATCACCAAACGCTCGCGCATATGGTTGAGCACTGCCTTGGTGAACTCCTGCGCACGTGCATCGGTCAAATCGCAGCGCAGCCACTTGGCATTGCGGCAGGCCTCGTTCATACCGACCAAGCCCAGCGTTGAGAAGTGATTGTCAAATCCGCCGAGATAGCGCTTGGTATAGGGATAGAGCCCCTCATCCAACAATTTCGAGAGAACGGTACGCTTGGTCTTGAGCGAGCGTGCCGAGATATCCATCATATGGTCGAGACGGCGGTAGAAATCCTCCTCGTTCTCGGCCAGATAGGCAATGCGAGGCATATTGATGGTGACAACGCCAACCGAGCCGGTGCTCTCGCCCGAGCCAAAGAAGCCGCCCGACTTCTTGCGCAGCTCACGCAGGTCGAGGCGCAGGCGGCAGCACATCGAGCGCACGTCGCTGGGCTCCATATCCGAGTTGATGTAGTTGGAGAAATAGGGGGTACCGTACTTGGCGGTCATCTCGAAGAGAAGCTTATTGTTCTCGGTCTCAGCCCAGTCGAAGTCACGGGTAATGGAGTAGGTAGGAATGGGATACTGGAAGCCGCGGCCGTTGGCGTCGCCCTCGATCATAATCTCAAGGAAGGCACGGTTGACCATATCCATCTCTGCCTTGCAGTCGCCGTAGGTAAAGTCCATTGCCTTGCCGCCGACGATGGCAGGCTTCTCGGCCAGGTCTGCGGGAACCGTCCAGTCGAGGGTGATGTTCGAGAAAGGTGCCTGCGTTCCCCAACGGGAGGGCGTGTTCACACCGTAGATGAAGGACTCAATGCACTTCTTGACCTGATCGTAGTCAAGGTGATCCGCCTTGACAAAGGGAGCAAGGTAGGTGTCAAAGGAAGAGAAAGCCTGTGCACCCGCCCACTCGTTCTGCATGATGCCAAGGAAATTAACCATCTGGTTGCAGAGGGTGGCAAGGTGTTTTGCGGGTGCGGAGGTAATCTTACCCGAAATGCCGCCCAGCCCCTCCTCAATCAGCTGACGCAGCGACCAGCCTGCGCAATAGCCGGTGAGCATCGACAGGTCATGCAGGTGAATATCGGCATTGCGGTGCGCCTGTGCGATCTCGTTGTCGTAGATCTCGGAGAGCCAGTAGTTTGCGGTGATGGCACCCGAGTTGGAGAGGATCAGACCGCCGACCGAATAGGTCACGGTGGAATTTTCCTTCACGCGCCAGTCTGCTGCTTTGACATACTGATCCACCAGCTCCTTGTAGTCCAGCATGGTGGCCTTCATATTGCGGATCTTCTCGCGCTGCTTACGATAGAGGATATAGCACTTGGCCACATCAGCATAGCCCGCCTGAATCAGCACAGACTCAACGCTGTCCTGAATGTCCTCCACGGTAACCTTATTGTCCTTGATCTTCTCGGTATAGTCGGCTGTCACCTTCAGGGCGAGCAGGTCGACGATGTCGGGGTTAAAGGGCTTCTGCTGGGCCTCAAAGGCCTTGGTAATGGCCGCGCTGATTTTGGCAATGTTAAAGTCGGCAATTTTTCCGTCGCGTTTTACTACCTGGTACATCGTGTTCTCCTTTTGTCGTTTTCATTTATTTGGGTCGTTCGGTTATGATTTGGATAAAAATACCCGACACCGGAAGCGGTGTCGGGTATAGCATACCACATTTGGTTGTGTTTGTCAAGGGGTAAAACACAAGATATAGAAAAAAATTCTCAACCGATCACAAGATTTAGTGCTTTACTTTGTTTCGCTCCGAATGACAGCCTCTCCCACATAGGGCGCGATCTCCTCCCGCCAGCGACACATTTGCTCGGCGGTGGGCGCAGTCAGACCGCCTGTGAGAAGATCCCCCTCATCGCGAAAAGACTGCAGATAATACCGTTCCGCCCCCCGGATGCGGCGGCCAATGGCGGCGAAATCCCCATCGTGATGAATCTCGGCCACCACGGTGGTGCGGAACTCGTAAGGCACCGCTCCCGCGAGCAGGAAGTCAATGCTCTGCTCCACCCGGGCGGTATCGAAACCCTCAATGCCCACGGCGATGCCGTACTGCTCGGGTGCATGCTTGATGTCCATGGCCACATAGTCCACCACCCCCTCCCGCACCAGCGCCCTCAGCTGTTCGGGGAAGGAACCGTTGGTGTCCAGCTTCACGGCAAAGCCGAGACTGCGGATGCGGCGGAGAAAATCGGCAATATCGTGCTGCAGAAGGGGCTCTCCCCCCGTCACGCATACCCCGTCAAGAATGCCGCGGCGTCGGGAGAGAAAGGTAAAAAACTCTTCCACCGCCAGCGCGTCATGCCCCTCGGGCAGAAGCACAAGCTGGGCGTTATGACAAAAAGGACAACGGAAGTTGCATCCGCCGGTGAACACCGTGCAGGCGACCTTGCCGGGGAAATCAAGCAGTGTCAGCTTCTGCAAACCGCACAGCTTCATCCTCATCCCTCCTCATCATTCATGCTCCACTATTGTACCACATCCGCCCCCAAAAGGGAAGATGGAATAATGCACAAAAAGACGGGAACGGAATTGGGCAATTCGCAAAGGGGGACAACTGGGGCTCTGCCCCAAACCCCGCGCAAGGGGGCTTTTTTCAAAAAGCCCCCTTGCGAATCCCGCAAAAACTTTCACAATAAATTTTCTGCCAGTTTTCGCGGGAGTTGGGTGAATTGCCTGCGGCTTTGCCGCAGGCAAGAGGGAAGAGACACCTTTTTCAAAAGGCACCCTCTTCCCTCTTCGCAATGCATCATTTTATCCCCAAATAAATCATCAGCACGCCGATATCAGCCGGGCTGACGCCGCTGATGCGGGTGGCTTGTCCCAGCGTCAGGGGGCGAAGGCGTGTCAGCTTCTGTGCCGCCTCGATGCGCAGACCGGTGATGGCCGAATAGTCAATATTCTCGGGCAGGCGGTAGGCCTCCCGTTTTTCCAATCGGGCCACCTCAGCCAACTGGCGTTTGATGTACCCGGCGTATTTGATTCCCACCTCAACGCTGGTCACCACCCTGCGGGACAGAGGAGAACGGGCGGCATCCAGCCGCTCAAGGGCAGCATAGTCAATACCGGGACGGCGGAGCAGGTCGCCCAAGGAAATTCCCGTGGTGAGAGGTGCCTGCCCCAGCTCGGCAAGAATGGCATTGTTCTCGGCCGAGGGAGATAGGTAAGTCAACTCCAGCCGTGCGCACTCGGCGTCAATGGCCGCCTGCTTGGCGTCGTATTCAGCCCAGCGTTCGTCTCCGATCAGCCCGACCTCGCGGCCGATCGGCGTGAGGCGGCGGTCGGCGTTGTCCTGACGCAGCAGCAGACGGTACTCCGAGCGGGAGGTCATCATGCGGTAGGGCTCGTTTGTTCCCTTGGTTACCAAATCGTCGATGAGCGTCCCAATGTAAGAGGAGGAGCGGGGCAGAACCATAGGCTCACGCCCATGCACCATAAGGGCGGCGTTAATGCCCGCCACCAGCCCCTGCGCCGCCGCTTCCTCATAGCCAGAGGTCCCATTGAACTGCCCCGCACCCCAAAGCCCGCGCACTGCACGGAAAGCAAGGTCTGCCGTCATCGGGGTGGGATCGGCGCAATCATATTCGATGGCATAGGCATAGCGCATGATCTCGGCATGGGCAAAGCCGTCAAGGGAACGGAGCATGGCATGCTGGACATCGGGGGGCAGAGAGGTGGAAAAGCCTTGTATATACAGCTCGTCGGTGTCGGCACCCATGGGCTCCACAAAGAGCTGATGCCGCTCCTTGTCGGCAAAGCGCACCAGCTTGTCCTCGATGGAGGGACAGTATCGGGGGCCCGTACCGTGGATTTGCCCCGAATACATGGCAGAGCGCGAGATATTGTCGCGGATGATGCGGTGGGTCTCGGCATTGGTATAAACGATATGGCAGGGCAGCTGTTCCATGCCGTCAAAGGCATCTTCGGGGGTGTCGGCCGAATAGGGGGTGGGCTTGTCCTCCCCCGGCTGGATCTCCAGTACAGAGAGATCCACCGACTGTCGCTTTACCCGAGCAGGAGTGCCGGTCTTAAAGCGCATCAGCGTCAGTCCCAACGCCTCGAGCGATGCTGACAGTCCCACTGCGGGCAAAAGCCCGTCGGGGCCGGCGGCATAGTTGCGATCCCCCACAAAAACCCGCCCGTCAAGGTGCGTGCCCGTGGCAATGACGACACCGTGGCAGCTCCACTGCTCGCCCAGACGCGTCTCCACACCGCAGACGCGGGGCGTGCCGTCGGCATCGGGCTCGGTGATCAGCGCCGTCACCTCGGCCTGCACCAACCGCAGACCGGGGGTGCGCTCAAGGACGCGCTTCATATAAGCAGCATAGGCGCGGCGGTCGGCTTGGATTCGCTTGGAATGTACCGCCGCTCCCTTGCCCAGATTCAGGGTGCGGGATTGGAGCGTCACGGCATCGGCCGCCCGTCCCATTTCTCCCCCCAGGGCATCGATCTCGTACACCAGATGCCCCTTCCCTGTTCCCCCGATGGAGGGATTGCAGGGCATATTGGCAATGGCGTCCAGAGACAGGGTAAATAACACCGTGTCACAGCCCAGACGTGCGGCGGCAAGGGCAGCCTCCACCCCCGCATGACCTGCGCCGATGACAACGATCTCTGTGGTCAGATTCATGGTTTATCCTTTCGTGGGAAGTCGCGCAGGGGCACGCCCTACTGCTTCAGCTTGTCCCAATAACTCTTGGCCGCCTGCTCCTGCTTGTTGTCTCCCCACACATAGTAGTGGGCGTCGGCAAGATCGGCGGGCAGATAGGTCTGCTTGACATAGTGACCGGGGTAGTCGTGGGGATACTTGTACCCGCGGAAGAGGGGAGACGCCAGGTGTTCGGGCACCGCGACACCCTTTCCCGCCTCCACATCGGCGGTAGCAGAGAGTACGGCATTATGCGCCGCGTTGGACTTGGGGGATGTGGCAAGCAGAATCGCCGCATTGGCAAGCGGCAGTCTCGCTTCGGGCATACCCAGCTCCCTCGCCGATGCACAGCACGCCTGCGTCACCACCGCAGCCAACGGATAGGCAAGTCCGATATCCTCCGACGCGATCACCTGCAGACGGCGGCAGACCGAGATCAGCTCGCCCAGACTCAGCAGCTTTGCCAGATAGAAGACCGCCGCGTCGGGATCCGAGCCGCGAATTGATTTCTGCAGGCAGGAGAGCAGGTCATAGTGGGTATCGTCATCGAAGTTGCCGATCCCCGCCGGGCTGAACGCCTCGATGGACTCGGCGGTGATCCGTCCGTCCTCTTCGGCGGCGTAGTAGCCGTTCTCCAGCAAGCCGAGGGCACGGCGCACATCGCCGCCCGATCCTCGAGCGATGCGGTCGATGGCATCGGGCGTCAGTATCCGCTCGACCTCCCCCTCCCCGCTCTCGGCGTTGAGGATGTCCAGCGCACGGACAAGGGCAGGCGTCAGCTCCTCCCCCTTCACAGGCTTGAACTCAAAGAGCGAACAGCGGGAGAGAAGGGCGTTGTAGAGACAGAAATGGGGATTCTCGGTGGTAGAGGCAATGAGGGTGATCCGCCCGTCCTCGATGTATTCCAGCAGCGACTGCTGCTGCTTGCGGTTGAAGTACTGGATCTCGTCCAGATAGAGCAGCACCCCGCCGCCCCCGAACAGATTACCCGTCTCGGCGGCCGCCGCCTTGATGTCGGCAAGCGACGCCGTGGTGGCGTTGAGCCGAATCAGCCTGCGGGAGGATGCGGCAGCGATGATGGATGCCGCCGTGGTCTTGCCCACCCCCGGGGGGCCGAAGAAAATCATATTGGGAATACGCCCCGCCGCCAGCATACGGCGCAGGACACCCCGCTCACCGAACAGGTGCCCCTGCCCCACCATCTCGTCGATGGTGCGGGGGCGGACACGGTCAGCTAAGGGCGCGCGGGGAGGAAGAGCCTGATTGGTCATAGTCAGCTCCCTTTCTGTTTATCATAGTCGTTGCAGAGCTGCGGCGGCGAGCACCGCTCCGCCCAGCAGAATGCGATAAATGCCAAACGCCCGAAAGGTATGGCGGCGAACAAAATCGCGCAAAAAGCGGATCACAGCACAGGACACGGCAAAGGCAACCAATGCTGACACTGCCAGCATCAGCCATTCTTCCCCGGTGCAGGCTGTCTCTCCCCGTGCCAGAGCCAGGGCAAATTTTGCTCCCCGCAGACCGCCGGCGCCCAACATCGTGGGAATCGCCAAGAAGAAGGAAAATTCAGCAGCTGTGCCGCGCTCAAGGCCCAGAAGCATACCGCCGAGAATGGTCGCACCTGAGCGGGATGTACCGGGGATAAGTGCCAGTACCTGCGCACAGCCGACACCAAATGCTCGGCGCGGCGAGATCGCATCGGTTGTATGGATCTCCCCCGCGCGCGGGCGGCGTTCAATGACAAGGAAAAGAATCCCGTACAAAATCAGCGTACAGGCAACAATCAGCGGACCGTCAAGCGCTTCATCGATAAAATCATCGAGCAGAAAGCCGATTACCGCCGACGGCAGGCAGGCCACAAGAATGTTCCGCCAAAGCGCCAGTCCCGCGCGTCTTTCCCGCGATGCCGGCGCACGAACGGCAGAAAAGAGCGCATCGGCATAGAGAACGGGCACCGCCGCAATCGAGCCAAGCTGGATTACCACCGAAAAGAGCGCGAAAAAATCCTCCGAGACAGAGATAGGAATCAGGCTGTTGAGCAAAATCAAATGCCCCGTAGAGGAAATGGGCAGCCATTCGGTTATCCCCTGCACAAGGCCGAGAAGAAGAACTTTGAGCCAATCGAGCATATGCACCTCCGAAAAAAAGAGATACTATACCCCTATGCCGGAGGGCGCGAAAATATGCCCCTGTGCTTCTGTGCATATTTTAGCACAGCCCACGGGCAATGTCAAGCAGGCTTACTGCAGACCGCCGCGGCGACGCAAAACAAGCAGCAGCGCCGTACCGAACACACCACAGGAGATCACCTCACCCAACCCCACCGTCAGCACTAAGAATCCGATGGGGGTGCCATCCCCGTAAACCAGCCGCAGAACAAAAGGAATAATCAGCGTATTTGCCAGAATTGGCGGAATGCACGCCAGATACGGCGAGCGATGCCGCAGGGCACGTGTCCCCAGTGCTCCCAACAGGGTAGCAAGGCTGCCGAAGACCACATCCCAGAGGGCACTGCCCGTGAGCAGATTGGCCAGCAGACAGCCACACCACAGCCCGGGCACGGCAGAGGGAAGCAAAAAGGGCAGGACGGTCAGCGCCTCGGACAGCCGCAGCTGAACGGCACCGCTCGCCCAGCCCAGCGCGCTGACCAGATAGGTCAGTACAACGTATACGGCAGCGATCAGCGCCGCCTGCACCAGATAGCGGGTAGAATTGCGATGTTTCATAATAGGCTCCTTTAGTTTTGTTTTAGGTGAGGAAGGTTTCGAACTCACCGGTAGTTTCTATTATAGCACATTCATCCCCCGAATGCAACAAAAAAATTCAGCAATGTCCCTCATAGCAAACCATATGCGAAAGTTTTCGCGGGAGATGGGTGAATCTGCTTCGGCACAGCAGAAGCAGAGAGGGAAGAGGACGCCTTTTTCAAAAGGCGTCCTCTTCCCTTTTTACTGCTCTACCCTCTCTCGGGATGCCAGATAGCGCCGCGCGGAACGGAGAACCATACGGTCATTGTCATGGGACAGTGCTTCGTCCGCTCTGTCCAACGGCATCCACTCCACCTCGGCAATCTCGCCCTCTCGGGGACGGATCGCGGGATCATCGGTGAAGGCAAGGAAGTAGACAACCTCCTTCTCCACCCCCGGCATCGGTCGGTAGCGGATGGGCACACGAAATCGCTCGCGGATATTGATGCGGGCACCTGTTTCCTCCCGCACCTCGCGCTCAGCGGTGCGGCGTTCGCTCTCGCCCCGCTCGACATGCCCCTTCGGGAAGGAGCGATGCCCGCCTTTTTTGTGACGAATGAGCAGAACATACGTCCGCTCCCCCTCCCGACGCAGGACAACCGCGCCGCAGGATTTTTCATATTGCATGGGGACACACTCCTTTCCGTTCGGCATTCACGAGCCATGCATATTTCAATTTATCTCTCGATCTCTTCCATAATGAAGGCCTCGAGAATATCGCCTTCTTTGATATCGTTAAACTTCTCAAGCCCAATACCGCATTCAAAGCCGGTGGCAACCTCGCGTGCATCGTCCTTGAAGCGCTTCAGCGAGGAGATCTTATCCTCATAGATCACGATGCCGTCACGGACAACGCGGATCTGTGCATTGCGGGCAACCTTACCGTCCTGTACATACGAACCGGCAATGGTACCGACGTTGGGCACATGGATGGTCTGGCGCACCTCGGCATGCCCCAGCACAACTTCGCGGAACTGGGGTGCCAGCATACCCTTCATTGCCGCCTCAATCTCCTCAATGCACTCGTAGATGACGCGGTAGGTGCGGATATCCACACCCTGACGCTCGGCAGAATCGATCGCCACCTTGTCGGGACGAACATTGAAGCCAACGATAATCGCATTGGATGCTGCAGCCAGCATAACGTCGCCCTCGGTGATGCCGCCGACAGCCGAGTGAATCACGCGAACCTTGACCTCCTCATTGGAGATCTTCTCAAGAGATGCCTTGACTGCTTCGGCAGAGCCGCCCACGTCGGCCTTCACGATGATGGAAAGTTCCTTGACGCCTTCCTTGATCTGGCTGAACAGATCATCCAGATTAGCGCGGGCATTCGCCTTGAATGCCTCTTCCTTCACCTTATCCTTGCGCTGCTCGGCGAGGGTACGCGCCATGCGCTCATCCTCAACGGCGTTAAACTCATCACCTGCCTGCGGCACTTCGGCAAGACCGATAATCTCAACAGGAACCGAGGGGCCTGCCTTCTGCAGCTGACGACCGTTGTGGTCGGTCATGGCGCGGACACGGCCAACGGCGGTCCCGGCAATGACGATATCACCGGTGTGCAGAGTACCGTTCTGCACCAGAACGGTGGCCACGGGACCGCGGCCGCGGTCGAGCTTGGCCTCAATGACAAGGCCCTTGGCACGGCGGTTGGGATTGGCCTTGAGCTCCTTCATTTCGGCAACGAGCAGGACATTCTCCAACAGATCATCCAATCCCATGCCGGTGAGGGCAGAGACGGGACAGCAAATCACATCGCCGCCCCATTCCTCGGGAACCAGCGAATAGTTGGTCAATGCCTGCTTAACCATGTCGGGATTTGCGGTGGGCTTATCCATCTTGTTGATGGCAACCACAATGTCAATGCCTGCGGCCTTGGCGTGGTTGATGGCCTCAACCGTCTGGGGCATGATGCCGTCATCGGCAGCAACCACAAGGATAGCAATATCGGTGGACTGGGCACCGCGGGCACGCATGGCGGTAAAGGCCTCGTGACCGGGGGTGTCGAGGAAGGTCAGTTCCTTATCGCCAACTTTGACACGGTATGCACCGATATGCTGGGTAATACCGCCGGCCTCGCCTGCAGTTACGCTGGTATGGCGGATAGCATCCAGCAGAGAGGTCTTACCGTGGTCAACGTGTCCCATCACGCAGACAACAGGGCTGCGAGGCTCCAGATTCGCCTCAGTATCCTCAGTCTCGTCGAACAGACGTTCCTCAATGGTGACTACCACTTCCTTGGTGATCACAGCACCCAGCTCGTCACCGATGAGGTAGGCGGTATCATAATCAATGATCTGGTTCACGGTGGCCATCACGCCAAGCTTCATCAGTCGCTTGATGACCTCACCCGCCGTCACCTTCAGGCGGGAAGCCAGCTCGCCCACCGAAATCTCCTCGGGAAGTGCCAGCTGCAGGGGCTGCTGCTTGGCCTTCATGGCTTCCTTGCGGCGGAGCTTATCCATTGCGGCACGCTCCTTGGCGGCGGCGTTGTCGCGATTGTTCTGTTTCTTCACCTTCTGGCGGTCGGTGCGGACGTTATCCTGGCGGTGATCTACATAATTATCCAGGCGCTCGTCGTACTTGGAGAGGTCCACCACCGTGGTACGGGTGTCGACGATGCGAGTCTCACCTGTTTTACGTCTGGCCTCGGTTCCCTTGGGTGTTTGACCACGGACGATTGCCTGAGGCTGGAACTTGGGCTTGGGTGCCGACTGCTGACGATCGTTGTCACGATCGCGGTTGTTGAAGCCGCCCTGCTGGGAACGGTTGTTATACCCTCCCTGGGGTCTGTCGCCCTGCGGACGGTTATTATAGCCACCCTGGGGTCTGTCACCCTGCGGACGATTATTGTAACCGCCCTGCTGCGGTCTGTCGCTCGGCTGACGGTTATTGTAACCACCCTGCTGCGGTCTGTCGCTCGGCTGACGGTTGTTATAGCCGCCCTGCTGCCCTCTGTCACCCTGCGGACGGTTGTTGTAACCACCCTGCTGCGGTCTGTCGCTCGGCTGACGGGACTGCTGCTGCGCCTGCGGACGCACTGCGGCTGCGGCTGCCTTTGCTTCTGCGGCGGCCTTCGCTTCTGCAGCTGCCTTTGCTTCTGCAGCTGCCTTTGCTTCTGCCGCGGCTTTGGCTTCTGCGGCGGCCTTGGCTTCTGCAGCTGCCTTCGCCTCTGCGGCTGCCTTTGCTTCTGCGGCTGCTTTCGCTTCTGCAGCTGCCTTTGCTTCTGCGGCTGCCTTCGCTTCTGCAGCTGCCTTTGCTTCTGCGGCTGCCTTGGCTTCTGCGGCGGCTTTTGCTTCTGCATGCTGTGCAGCAAACGTAGAGTGAATCTTGGTCTTCCCCGCCAGGTAATCGTCAATTCCCTCAATCTGGTTTTGACGAGTCAGGGCATCCAGCATGATGTTGAAATCATTGCCCTCCAGCGTTGTCTGGGTTTTGACCTCAATCTTCTGCTCAGCCAGCAGATCAATGATGGTCTTGCTCTTTATGTTAAGATCCTTTGCAATCTGATTGACGCGGTATTGTGCGTTTTGTGCCATATGATATCACCATGCCTTTGCCGGGCAAAGGCGTCCTTTCTTGCGATAATCAGCCCGATTCGGGCGTAGGGAGTGCCGATGTTTGTCGATTCGGTTCAAAACTCTGTCATCCCGTTGGGCTGTGGGGCGGTTTATGGGCTGACTGCGCATCAAGTGCGGCACGAACTGCGCGGAGCATATTCGCGTCGGTAATCGCAACAGCTGCCAGCACACCGCTATGCCCCACGGCGTGAGCCAATGCTTCACCGCTGATCGGCAGACGAACTGTATCGGTTTTATAGTAGGCACAGCGATCGGTAATCCGCTTGTGGGTGTTGGGGGAGGTGTCCTCCGCTTCGAGCACCATCAGCGGAACCTTGGCTCCGCGTCCTGCCCGCAGTGCATCGCATATCATCGGCACACCGCAGATCAAGCGTCCTGCCCTGGCGCAAAGCCCAAGCATACCGAGCAATCTGCCCACATCGTTTTGTCTGTCAGGTGTCGACATGACGGCTCAGCTCCTCCTCCATGGCGACGAACACCTCTTCGGGGATCTGACAGTCAAGACTGCGCTCCAAACGCTTGGTCTTGCAGGCCCGCCGCAAACAGCGGACATCTCGGCAGATATATGCTCCCCTCCCCGATTTCTTACCCGTGAAATCAAGCGAAACACTGCCGTCTGGCGCACGCACCACGCGAAGCAGCTGGGGCTTGGGCTTTTTCTCATTGCAGCCCATGCATTGCCGCTCGGGGATCTTGCGTACCTTCTTGAGCTGATCGTTCACGGTATTCGCCTCCTTTGATTTGTATCTGTTGTTCCGAATGAAAATTACTCTGCCTTGATATCGATCTTGCAGCCGGTCAGATGTGCGGCAAGACGGGCATTCTGACCGCCTTTACCGATGGCAAGCGAAAGCTGATCGGGCGCAATCGTTACGCGGCAGGAACGCTCTCCGTCCATGGTGACCGAGCGGACAGCGGCAGGAGCGAGCGCGGCTGCGACAAACTCCTCAAGCGACTCGCTGTATTTGACAATATCGATCTTCTCACCGCGCAGCTCTTCGATGATCCCCGCGATACGCATACCGTGGTTACCGATACAAGCGCCGACGGGATCCACATCGGGATCGCGGCTCATGACAGCGATCTTGGTCCGGGAGCCTGCCTCACGGGCAACAGCCTTGACCAGAACAACACCGTCCTGAATTTCGGGAATTTCCAACTCAAACAGGCGCTTAACCAGGCCCGAATGTGCACGGGAAAGGGTAACCAGCGGGCCGCGCTCTTTGTTCTTGAGCACTTCGGAAATAAAGACCTTTACACGCTCGTCAATATGGAATACTTCTCCGGGAATCTGCTCGCTCTTGGGCAGAACCACATTGGAGGTACCGGTAGCGAGAACCACTGCGCCGTCCGAATCGTCGATCTTGAGCACGGTGGCGGTGATGATCTCCTCACGCTTGCTCTCGTAAACTTCGATGGCAAGGCTGCGTTCCTTCTCGCGGATCGCCTGAATGATGACCTGCTTGGCATTGGTTGCCGAGAGGCGGCGGAAATTCTTGGTCTTCAGCTCGTTCTCCACCACACCGCCCAGGGTATGGCGGCGGGAGAGCTTCTGTGCATCCTCCAGCGAGATTTCGGTGACGGGGTTTTCAACCTCCTCCACCACAGTGCGCTGCTGATAAACGCGCATATCTTCCTTCACGGGATCCAGCACGATGCGGACATTGGTGTTGTTGCCCTGTTCCTTCTTGTAGGCAGCCAGAAGCGCGGCCTCGATCTTCTCGAGCATATATTCCTTAGGAATGCCCTTTTCCTTTTCCAGCAGATCAAGTGCGGCGAATAACTCCTTGTTCATGATGATATTCCTTTCGGTTTTTCTTACATATATGTGAAAATTAAATTGTTCTCTCGTTTGAACGCGAACCCTTGGTGCAGTGAGATGCGTCTTTACTCCTCGGCACCGTCAAAGTCGAAGAGGGTGCGTACCCGAGCCACTGCGGCACGGGGGAAGGCGCGGATGCCGCTCTCCTCCTCGATGCGAATGCAGTCCTCCTCAATGGGGGCGAGAATGCCGCAGAAAACCTTGCTTCCCTCAATCGGTGCAAAGAGACGGACCTCCACCGGATCACCCACGCAGGCGGCAAAATGGAAATCGGTCTTCAGCTCCCGCTCAAGCCCGGGGGAACAAACCTCCAGATGATAGCTGTTCTCAATCGGATCGGCCTCATCCAGCAGGGGATCGATGGCGCGGTGCATTTTCTCACAGTCCTCGATGGTAACCCCTTCTTCGGTATCGATGGTCACACGAAGATACCACTCGGTGCCTTCCTTGACATATTCCACATCCCAGAGAATCAGGTCGAGTGCTTCTGCCGTGGGAGCAATCAACTCGCGCACAGCGGCGGCGATATTTTTCGTCGGCTTCTTCAAATGGCTTCTCTCCTTCCCAATCACAGCAAAAATTGCCGTTTCAACAAGGAAGAGTGGGTTTGTCAACCCACTCTTCTACATTATTCATACTATGCTGATGATAGTATAGCACAACTTTTCCCTCGATGCAAGAGATTTTGCAAAAAAAGTTTGCAAAAAGGCAGGTTTTCATAAGGATATCTTGAATATCCAATGAAAACCGCCGATTGACGAGTGCAACAAAGTCACGATATAGAACGCGTTAGCATTCTATATCGTGACTTTTTATACACTCCAATTATATTACTTAGAATGTTTTGACAAAAAACATAGATAATATAAAAAAGTATTTTGGTGACATATTAAGTGCGAACCAGTGACATCATGATTAACAGACTGTGGCTATTTTTTTACACAGCTTTTTTCACGTCCATAATGTCCGTTTTTCGTTGATTTAATGGACTATGTGAATCAGATGGAAGCCATCTCAGTCCATTATTTTCACCACGTACACGAACTTGTATGTCAGAAAATATGTCAATGAAAAATATGAGGAAAAAGAACAGAACCAATGACAATTTAAATACTTCACACTGGCTCTTTACTGTTGGATGTAGTATAACACATTCCTAAAGCTAAATCAATGATATTCTGTGAACTAATGAACAGTAACTATTGAATTAATTCGAAATGAATAATTAACTCTGTGAAATATTTAACAGGCAAGACCCTTCATAAAAAACATCTAATTCGTAACAATAGTTCATTTTCAAAATTCGACATCAAGCTATAATGGAATTGTTCAATTCAATATATCAGAGGTGCCATTATGGACAATCCAACAAACAACTATTTGTATTCTATTTTGGAAGATGAATATATCCTTGAAGGACAAGCACACACGGGGTTTGGAATTATCATTACCTCTACAATCGCTAACGAGGTCGTAGCTAAAATTGAAGATATCACCACATCGAAATATGAACTCTGTACATTGGTCCAGTTATGTAATGATCTATCTCTGGATCCAATTCATATTTACGATGTGGTGGAGGACTTTCTTTTATAGAATATCACTACCTCGACTTATCATAAATCAAGGCAGTACATTCATATAGCACATCCGGTTCAATTTCAAGAACAGTAATAATCTTGCTCAAAGTATTCCATTTAGGATCTGAATCTCCAAGCTCGATTTTTACATATCCTCGAACACTCATATCGCATAGTTCTGCAACCTTTTCAATTGTAAGGTTATTCTTTTTGCGATAAAAGCGAATTATGCGTCCAATTTGACATGTACAATGCATTAGATCACCTCCTTTCGTCGGAGGCGATCTAGTCCGCCTTATGTTTACACCACTTTACATATAGTTTGTACTCAATATGCGCTAGTACCCTTCATTATTCATTTTGCTCTAAGAATACACTTACTTTTATTTAAGCACTCACTATCTTTGTTATTATCTCTACCTCTTTTGATTCATTTATGTCGAACAATTTCGTTATATGTTTTATTAGATCGTAATTTTTAGTCAAATTTAGCTTTATTCCTGTTCTGTGAATTATTATAGCATTTTGATATATTTCATAAGCTGCCTCCATATCATTCTGATCAATTCTTCCGCCTAACAAATTTTCCTCAACCAAGTATTTGAAACACATATATAGCATTGATTTGTGTTCCATGTATGCCCTTGAATACCGCAAATCCACAACAGGAGTATCATAGTTAGTTATACAAAATATTAAATAATCTCTCAACTTCCTGTTCGCTTCTACGCCATAATACAAGTTCTTTCTGTAATTATGAGAAGTAGTACACTTAATATAGTCATTAAGCTCTCCTAAAACTCTTTCTTCGTTGTATTGATAATGATAGTTATGGTTATATGTCCAAAACCCAAATTGCAATCGATCTCCGCCTACTGAATTTATTGATTGAGCAAAATTTGAGAATGATATTTCATAGGACTGATATCTACGATCCGCTAAATATCCAGCTGACAAGAATGTTTGTTTCTCTTTATCAAAACCATATAGAATGTAATCATGAACGAAATCTCCTTGGTTATAAACCATTTTTCCAGGAATATACTTTTCATTATACACACCTGTTATGTAGCATCCGCTTTTAATCATTGCACATATTGATTTTATAACATCTATTTCCAAACAATCGTATGTACTCTTAAATAAATTAACATACTGATGATACAATATGCCATCATTGGTGCCCCATCTATCATATGTACAAATATCATACGCATTATTAGGCGATGTTTCCACAAAAAACGGATTTATATACTTGGATATAACCCACGGCGTAATATCTTCATTATTCAATTCAGCATTTGCTTCAATAATCCCCATAGGAAAAGCTAAATTGTGATAACAGTTAACCAGTGACTTATCCAAAAAAGGCAACTTAAACATTGACATACTCGTTTATACTCCTTCTTCAGAAAAATAATCAATAATATCGTCCTTGAGGCGTTCCATATCATTACAATTATTTAAAGCATATACTTTACGATTCATAGCTTTTGATAGTCGTTCCATACTTATAATCATTTCTTGCTGTGACAACTCGTGCCTTCCACCATAAATTCCTCTCCAGCCATCCGACAATGTCACAGGAAATAAGACTATAGCTACAACCTTACAGTTCACCACATTTTCGATATAATTTATTGTTCTTTCAACATACTCATATTCGTCAAAAGCATTAACGCAAAGAATTACCGCATCTGGTTGTGTTCCCAAAAGAAAATTCATTTGCGATATAGTAAATTGAGCTAAATTTCCAACATCATATGGTAATGTACCCGATTGTGAACCGACAATAATCAAGTCATTGTTTTTACACAACTTATGAACAATACTATTTAAATACAATACAACTTCGTGTTCACATATTTCCACATTAGAATTGTATCCAATTGGAAAAACTTCTTCAACACCAAATAATTGTGAGTGCGGTTCAGTTCCAATTTGCCCCACACTATACCCATCTTTAACAAATAACTCTCTCAATTTTAATTGAAGTGTAAATTTTCCCTGTTTCGAACTTGTGCCAAAAACACCCAACACCGGCTTAGATATCCTATATAGTTTTCCAAATCTATTTGCGGGAAGCTGACTGCTTTTTACTACTGGATAATAAGCATCTTTTAATTCGTATCGTTTGACATTGTTCTCGTCCAATGAGAATATCTTTTTCCTTTTTGTCTGAGCCATGCTCACCAAATGTCTAATATCATCTCCTCCGGTCAAATTATGTAGCTCATCAGTATGTCCCAATATGACCGTATCAAATTGATCCCAGTCAATTTCGGATACACTTTTAATTTTCATATCTAACACATCTCCACCAACCAATGTTCTTGTTCCTACACCGATATTGGCAGAACTTCGGCTATCAAAAACCCCAACAATCTCAAAAGACAACATATGACTGAATCTAATCATGCTATGCATTTCTTTATTAAATGGAAATATTATAGCCTTTTTCATATCAGGTGGCGACTTGCTTTCGATTACATTATGCGTCTCCCATATTCTAATAGAGTCCTCTTTGAATTTTTCAAGAATGTTATCAAAGCCAGTAATTCCTTCGTTAATGTATTCAACAATCTGTGCGCTTACATGGGCACAAGCAAAGCTATTCCCTCCAAGCATTAGGTATTGGGGATTCAACCATGCCAACATTTGAATGCCACCCTTGGCCCCTAAATTAACAATTGACGATTCAACATATTCAAATTGATTAGTTTTCAAACACATCGATCCAGATGTCACACCAATGACATTCGAAAAGGCAGCAGGAAAACTTATTGCTCCCGCATTATCAAACGCTGAAACAATAATAGTATTATTATTTTTCAACTCTTCGCAAATATCAAACAATTCTGTTCCCTCACATATGTTCACCCCCAAACTCAAATTAATTACATCTACGTTCATAGTTTTACTTACACATCTTAGAAGAGATATTAATTGTTCTTCGTCAATACCATTCTCTATGTCATCGATTTTCACTGACATAATCTTTACGTTTTGTTTCCTCGCAATAATAGATGCAACAGCTGTACCATGACCATATGTAACCATATTATTAGATGAAACAATTTGACCATTGATAAAATCGAATGTTTCTATTTCTGAATTCTTAAAACAAGGATGTTTAGAATTCACCCCACTATCTACCATTAGGACAATAACACTCATTTTCATCCTCCATTTACTTATACCACTCACTTTGCGCGTCATACATTTCGCGGTACTTACCATTTAAGTTCATTAATTCATCGTGTGTTCCGTCTTCGATAATTCTCCCCTCATCAAACACCAAAATTCTATCCGCCTGTGTTGTAGCTCCCAACCTATGCGATACTAATATAGTGGTGCGGTTTCTTTGCCTATTCAAGAATTCCTTGTAAATCTTTGACTCCGAACCTGGATCTAGTGCTGCCGTTGGCTCATCCAATATCATTATCTTCGCCTTGCTTTTTATAAGTGTTCTGGCAATTGCGATTTTTTGCCACTGACCACCAGACAAATCGCTTATTCCTTTATGTAAATTACCTATTGCAGTATATATACCACTTTTACTCCGTGATACGATATCCTCAACCTCCACATCAAGTAAAGCAGAATGAATTTGCTCATCAGTAACAAATGAATTGATATCTCCAATCCTTACATTATCTGCTATTGTTAATTCATATGAATTAAAATCTTGAAAAAGGCACGATATGCCTTTCCTAATACATCTAGCATTTATACGTGGAGAAATCCCACCAACATAAAGTTCACCCTCATAGTCATCATACATTCCCATTATTAAAGATATAAAAGTACTTTTACCAGATCCATTCTCGCCCACAATGGCAATATGCTCACCTGGATTGATTGTTATGTCGATATCCTTCAATACATATTTTTCTGTTCTGGGATATTTAAAACTAACATGTTCGAACACCACCTTTGAATCATAAATTTCTTCACACGTATCGTCACTACATTCCTCGTCCAAATTCATATAGTTTATCCATTCTTCAATGTACCTACCATTTTCACCAAGATTTATAAATGCCTTTGAGATATCACTCATGTATGAATCGAAAACATTAATTGTTCCATATACCAAAACAAAAGAACCTATACTTGTTTGGTCATTTATAATTAAATATAAGCAAAAACCTAATGCACCGATCTTAAATGTAATCGCAATAAGGTCTGTTAAAAACTGAATAGATGTATATTTCATCGCAAAAACGATTTTTTTTATTGCCATTTCATTGGAATATCTTTCCCACTTTGACAAAAAATAACCGTGTGATTTGAACATCTTTACCTCTTTTTGGTTTTTTCTACTTGTTAATGTACTCGCATATGAATTGGCAAGTCGTACTTGAGGAATTTGTTCTTTTTTCAAAAAATAATTATCTTTAACTCTTTTTCCATAAAAATAGATCGAAAGAATATTGCCAATAGAAACCATTATGGCAATCATTGGATTTATGAAGCATAGTGTTACTGCAGTAAAGATAAGGCTAATAATCCCGCCTAGAATAGGTGGAACAGTTGACCAAGTTAGCAGATTTGCTATCTTCTGAGGAATATTAGACGATACACTACTCATTTCGTTGAATGTATTATCATTCTCAAAATATGAATATTTCAAGCGAACACTTTTTTTCATCAATTCACTAGATATACTATCAGAAATAATAGCACTTACATTATTTGACCATGCATTCATATACTTACGCATATAGTAGCTTATCATTATTGTTATCAACATGATTATTAAGCTAACTATTAATAATGAACAATCATGGTTTGATGTCAAAAGCGAAGCAGCTCCATCTGTTATCCACTTTTGAAGTATGGGTTGCGACATTGAAATAGCATAGTTAAAAAGACATGCTACCCATAACATATATACTTTTATTCTATCCTTCGGAGATGGTAACATCGAAAAAGCTTTTCTAAAGCCGAACATTATTTTATGTAATGTATTATTCTTCCCCATCATTACTCACTCCTTTGGAATAGTACCATTGTTTTTGTTCATTAAACAATCGAGCATATTCCCCATTCTTAAGAAGTAATTGTTCATGCGTACCATCTTCAACCACTTCTCCGTTTTTTAATACAATAATCCGAGATGCTAAGCGTGCAAATCCTATCCTGTGGGAAACCAATATTGCCGTTTTGTCATTTAAAAACCGTCGAACCCTCTTAAACTGATTCAGTTCAGATACTGGATCAAGTTTTGATGCCGGTTCATCAAAAATTAAAATTGACTTATCATCCATATATGCCCTGCTTAATGCAACTCGTTGCCATTCTCCACCAGACAACTCAACCCCACACTCGTTAAATTGCCGTCCCAAAAAGCAGTCTATATTTCCTATCTCCGCAATTTTCTTGTCGAAATCGCCGCAAACTGAAGCTTGTAATATTTTAGCATCATTCGAAATACTTTTTACCGCACCAATGCCTATATTTTCGCGTATTGAATATGGATAACAAATAAAATCTTGATATGTAACACCTATATATTCTGAAATATCAAGGGATTCGCCGACTAAATCCATTCCCATAACAGTGATTTTTCCTTCATTTGGAGCGTACAATCCACACAATAATTTTATCAATGTGGATTTACCAGAACCATTGTCACCACAAATTGCAACTATTTCGCCTTCCTTAATTTCAATATTTATATTAGATAAAGCGACATGATCGCCGTAAGAAAAACTCACATTTTTCAAACTAAATACAGATCTCGTGCTTATAGTTTGAGATGTCAAACACGCCAAATCTTTTTTCTTATACTTATCGATAAACCCTTTCGCTATCATAAGTTTTTCATTGTTATAATATATATCAGAATACGAACTATTTACCGACTGAACATTAAGAAGCAAGTTTTTATTCAATTGCCAAATGGTTAATATCTGCCCCAAGGATATTCGTGCTAATGAAAATAATGCCAAACACGTCATTAATACTATCAAATTCATTGCATCCATAAATAGTTGGTACTGCGCAAATAATTTGTTTGATTTTTTATTAATCAAGTAGTCTTCTTTCCTTAATTTTTCTCTTAATTCCTTCCATTTTTTGAAGAAGAAATCCGAGCAATCTAAACTTCTCATTTCTTTAGCATGATTCTTGGAAAAAAGCAGTCCAGATAAATAACCGCACATTCGTCTTTGTTGCGTTGTTTCCTTCCAATGGTCAAAAGAAGTCTTTTTGCACTTCATGTTAAGATAGAATCCCCATACATATATAGGAACAACCACAATTAGCAACCATGGAAACACCTTAGCAATTGCTATCATTGCAGATATCAAACCTATGATTTCGGAAATGAACAAAATCACACTATCTGTAACATCTACCAAAGAATTAATACCATCCTTCGCATTTGAAAACTCATCATAAAAATCCGAGTCATCAAATTCTTTTAACGGAACGCTCTCCGCAAGTTCAATAAAAAACTTTTGAATTTTTATTCCCGTTTTCACATTTAATGCAGAAGTAATAATTACACCGGCATAATACATAAATGAATCTATAAAAAGCAATATCGCCAAATTAGTCAAATTCAGCAGCACTTGATTTGCATCAATATTGGAAGATTGAAAACCATTGATGATTTTACCCGTCTCTATGGCTATAAATGTTGGGAAGAGCGCAGTAACAACATTGATAATCAAATTGACCATAAATCTTATTGGATTAATCTTAATTACCTGCTTAATTCCCCAAAATACAATTCTTATTCTTTTCATTTTTACCTCAATTTATAAAAACGAGGAGACACAAAAAATGTCTCCTCGCGCGTTTAACAAACCTGCTTGTTTTTACAGTTGTTTCCACCGCCAACACAAGCAGAGGTATTGTTGCAACCATTACCCGCTTGTTCGCCATCGTACAGTTTGACAATATGTAAGCCAAACCGAATTTGACATTTCTTGGGCTTAATAAGTTTTTTCATTTGTTTTCTCCTTTAGCATGTTTTATTTGTACAATTATTTCCACCACCAGCACAAACTCTGTTATCGCAAGTTCCACCACACGATTCTCCATCGTAGATTGAGACCCTTGTAAAAAACTTTTGATTGCTCTTAGGTTTACGTAACTTTCTCATGATTAACCTCCTTTGTTTATTCAATATCAACATCACGTTGAGATTGTACAATTTCACGTATTGCTTCACAATAACCATTGAATGATTTCATTCTTTCATATAACAGCAAATTTTCAGGCAATTCAATATTTAATTTCTGTTCTATTGTTACAACCAAAGATATAAATTGTAATGAATCTACGATGTATTCTTGAAGATCAAAATCTTTTTCATCGTCTTCAATCACTATTCCAATTTCATCTAAGCTCTCAATGATCGTATTTCGAATATTCAAACCATCTTCCTCCAGTATCAGCATATATATTTGATTTTCCTGCCAGACGCCTCGATAAATTTCAAAGTTTCAAGCAAGTATTTCTTTTCACTCGGGCACCTTATTTGTTCTTCGTTCTCACATTCATATTGATTGCTTCTTGGACAACAAAAGCCAAAACAAAGAGGACTAAATGAACAAGAACTACATTTTTCTGAAAAGCGCACCGTGTTACCAACCCAACGTGAATGTTTGTCCTCGTCTATTTCCATCGTTCCGTTTGGAAGCATTCTACCCACGCGATAATCAGGATCATCTAATCCACATGTGCATTTTCGAACGCCCCCCTCAGCATCAATAACAAACGAATCCTTATACCCTGCATAGCAAACACATCCTCCAGTGTAATAAAACGATTCATGTGTTGAAATTTTAAAATTCGCTCCTCCCTTAATAAAATTATTGTATACTAATTTTATCTCATCCTCCTCAATTCTTTTTCGACACATCTCGTCAAATTTTACATTACCGCCCCAATCTCCTACCGGTCTAAGAAAGAACGAAAAACGTTTATCATCATTTAACATATCTTTGAAAAAGCTTGTAAAAGATTCCATGCTCTCACATGCATCTTCCGTCACATTGCTTCTAATGATTATATGGAACATATTACTTTTGATTTTCTCATGTATTGTTTTAAGGTTATTAGTAACAACATCAAAAGTCCCCTTGCCATTAATTAACGGTTTCTTCGAATCGTGAATTTCTTTGGTTCCATCAATTGTTATCTGATATTCCAAGACATTGTATGATAACAATTTTCTAAAAACATCTTCGGTTAATAGGTAGCCATTTGTTGTAATATCGGATATGTATTTTCTTTTGGTTTTCTTGCATATAGTCATCAATTTTTCAGACAAATATTCTATCGCTTTCATTGACATTAATGGCTCACCACCAAACCATGAAACACGCAGAGCAGAAAAATTTTGAATGTTTTTTTGCACATATTTTATTATTGAGTCTTGAATGTCAATTGACATTTCTCCCCTTTTATAGTCTTCATAACAATATTTGCATCTAAAATTACATTGTTCCGTAGGCAAAAGAATCAACCGCAATATATTCCCAGAATTAATATAAGAATAAAGCAGCTCTTGCTTCATTTTTTCATCACAATTATCATCTACTAAATATCCACAATCAATTAGAATATCTTCAATTTCTTTGTCCTCCACAGTCCCATTAAGCACTCCTAAAACTTTCTCTCTACAATTTTCACTTACTTTGCACAGGCTATTAAGGCCCCGCATAGAATTGAACAGCATTAGAGCGCCACCGTCATCAAGTATAATATTAAACAATGAAGTTTTCATGTCACACCTCGTTTATTTCTCATATATGATAGAATTAATAACTTTTCCATCTATGTTTTTTACTCGATGAATCAATTCGCGTATGGTATCACAAGAGTTTAATCTTTGACAAGATATTGTATGTTCAAGAAGTTCTTGCTTAACATCATCATCTGCATCACTCTCTAAAAGCAAATCCTTGATCACTGATACCCACGCTTCTCCTTGTGCCAATTCAATCACAGCCTGTAACAAGCACACCGTCCTAGCATACTCAACATATCCTTCGATTAATTTTGTGACTAAATTTAAATTGTCACTGTTATTATCATTCGAAGTCATCTTATCAAGTTCAATCTTGATTTGCTCTTCAAGAAATTTTTTTGTATCCATATTTTTCCTCCACATCTTTTTTAGAATCATTTTATGATCTGCGTTTGATGTCTTAATTCTACCCGCAAACACAAAAAATTACAATAACTTACAAGCATTGTCTTATTGGCAGATACAATCCTATTATTTACAGATAATTTTTATGAGGAAAATGTCACAATATCTGTATTTTAGGCGAACATCTCAAAACTATTTATAGTCAATACTCTTGTCTCTGAGAAACAAGTAACTCAACAACTTCCAATATCTTTACCTGCTCTCTTGAAGGCAAACACTGAATCATATCGTAAAGCAAACAACTTTTTTGCTTTAAGGATCCATTTACCACATCGCAGAAAACAAAATCAGAAGACACATTGAGTGCATTAAGAATTCCAACAAGAACCTCTCCTCTAGGGAAAGAGAGACCGCGTTCGATCGAAGAAATGTAGGTCACCGAAACTCCCACATTCTCAGCAAGTTCCGCCTGTGTCATCCCGGATTTTTCGCGCGCCTCTTTTACTCTTTTCCCTATTTTTTCATAAATCGCATTTTTACTCATCAACAATCCTCCTAAGAAATATGTTGTCACCATTGTAAATTAAAATGTCGAAACCAATCAAGTGGGGTAATAAACATTGATTATTACGAGATAACAATTGCTTACCACCAGATACAAAAGCACATTCTCTCCCTAAACGAGCGCAAAAAAAAGAAGCCGATTTTATAGATAAAATAGACTCCTCTTCTTTCGATATTCAATTGTATAAATCAGAAACTCTTTTTTCTCCTTGCTACGGCAACCGTCCTAAAAGTGGTTGGATTGCATCCGTGGCTCTCTTCAAATTTTCTGCTGAAGTGCTGCGTTGTTTTGAAGCCGCATCTTGAGGCTATATCCTTTATTGGCAGGTCTGTAAACTCCAAAAATTTCTTTGCTACAACGAGGCGGTGATACCAAACGTACTCGATAGGTGTCATCTCCAATTCGCTTTTAAATAACTGCGTTAAGGATGAATGACTTAGTGAAGCTGCTTTAACAACATCTTCAAGCGTGACAACATCCCGATAATTGTTTTCTATGTAGATAACCGCTTTCTTAAGATGCGGATTTAAAATTTTGTTCGCATTTCCTACAGGATCGTTTTGTCCGATCAATCCGTATGTTCTCTCAAGGAGCAACATCATTTCCATGAAATAGGATCTGCTTCTGCAAGACCAATACCAATCCGGTTGTTCCTTCAGTTCATTTCCGAGCATAGAGAACAATCTCTTAAGGTTCTCTATATTTTCATCAAATACCGGAAATACATATCTGATCTTATCAGTAAACGGCTTCATCAGAAATATATCATGCGTAAGAGCAAGTTGCTCATAGTTGCCACTATGTATTCGAGAAAAAGTCATATTGATATTCAAAAACGTTGGCTTGAAATATATTGAGTCGCATTTCACGCCACGTTTTTTAATCAATCTGGGAGCATCTGATTCATCAAAGCATACAAAGCAAGGTCCCATAGCTTCGAACGATGAATCGCCTACCTGGAACTTTGCAGCACCTTCATAAATTATTGACAAAAGAAAGCACGAATCCTTTATATCAAGATCTTTTAACGTGTCATCTTTCACACATTGTATCGGAACGATCTTACCCGCATCAAAACTGCGTCCGAATGTTTGCGGCTTCATCTTAATCACCTTCCAATTTTCGCAAATCTTTATACGCAGTTATTATAATATACTTTCTCAATTTAATCAATGCGGATAATGTAAAATAATAGCCACAGATAAAATTATTTTATTATCAGATAACAACACACCCGCACATATTACACCTTTGTGGTTGTTACTCTACCCTTCCAATCACATAATCTGATACATTTAGAGGCTCTCTGTCTACTGAAGTTCCGACACTTCGACCTATTGCAATGCCGCAAATTAACTTTAGTCCGGCAGTATTTACGTTTATATATTGAGATATATCATCGTGTTTATCAAACAACTCGCCGATAACACAACTACCATAGTTTTTCTCAGTTGCGGACAATAGAATATTTTCTATGCACGCTCCTATGCCTATAAGGTCCTTCTCAAATGGATATGCATCATCGTTGTCTGCATATACTAAAATCATTTGAGGCATGTTTCGGATAAACCTACTGTACGTTACTTTCCGCGCAATATGCTTGATTGTTTCACTATTTCTAACGATCACGAATCTCCAAGGCTTTCGATTTTTGCCGGACGGAGCCGAAATTCCCGCAGACAGTATTTCCATTAATTCCTGGTCTGGAATAATGTAATCTGTAAAGCTACGTGTACTACGTCTATTTCTAATTACTTCGTCAACTGTCTTTTTCATCGTTCAATTCGGTCAAAATTTTTTCTGCAAACACATTCAAGAGTTTGGTTTCAAGCTCCTTCATCTTCATCAAACAGATTTGAATGTTCTCAAGATCTTTACTTGAGTATTTGATTACAAACTTTGAGTAAATAAATCTCATCTTGTCAGCCAGTACCACAACTTCGTTATAGGCAGTACTAAGCGAGCCATCCCATTGGCATTTTTCTTCGACGGCTCTAATCCTACCAAGCATGCATTTTTTATGTTCCCATATAAGACGGAAAATTCGACGGTCTCTTCTCTCATGAGGAATACTGCCATCGGCGAGCTTGTCCAGATACATACAAATATAGTCATAAACAACGATCCCATTAGCTGTACCCATATCGGTTAACGGATAAGTTTCAATGTTTGATGACATATACCCTTTTACTGCTTCGTAGATCATATTCAGGTCTAATTCCTGCACCTCATCTTTTGCTTTGACTGCATGGATTCCACCATACGAGGATTTCTCGCACAGCGCTTGTAATCCCTCCATAAAGCACTCTTGTGGTGTATTAAACACGGTGAAGATCCACCTTTGATCGTACGCTGCAATAGCCAGGGTATCATTATCATCATCGTAACCAACAATCAAACCATCATGGTTGAAGTGTTGCTCCTGATACCAGCTCTTCCCCTTCACATAATAATCATCAACGCCGCTAAACGCAACGTAATATCCGTCATCCAGCATAGTTTTGATCAAATCCAATGCACAGCGACGTGCAAAACGGGTATTGATTCCTGCTTTTTCAAGGAAAGGCATACTCCAAATGCTACCTGTGTGAAGGCTCATTTCGGGAGTTGTAAACCCTTGCAAGAAGTTACGTGTGCATCTCCACTCAACGGTGTTGTTATAAAACCAATTATCGGACGTTGCATTCTGCTTGGCCGGTATTCCGGAGCTTGCCATCCAATGATAAGTGGAATACATAGGCTCGATATATTGTAATTGCACCTTTCCCATTGTTTATCTCCTCCCATTTTTTGAAAAATCTATTGCTTTTTGTTTCTCCGGTTACTTTCGTAACAGAATCAATGATAGTGGCTATATCTTCTCCGCTTGACTTATCTTGCTCGGAATATTCAACTTCAATCTCGTAATCATATGTACCCAAGTACATGTTAAAATCGAAACATAGCTTCCCTCCGGTACCGAAGTTAATTGTTTTTCTTTCCGTAATCAAGCTACCTTTCAAAATCAAATCCTCTTTTATTTCATTGAACTTGATGATCCCCGGTAGAAAGTCAAGGCTTCCGCAATATTCATCGCTTGAGAACAATGCTCCATATTTAGCTGTATGTCTTTTAATTTGCCACATTAATCGATCGTTTTCCTGTCTGACACGGACCGTAACATCATTCTTATTCATAGTATTACTTTCCGTATCATAGTAATAATTGATCTGGAGTTTCGTTGTTGCCTTACCGTATTTCTTGACCAAAAGTGCGAAATACTTTTCGAACTGTTCCTTGTTGACCAAGAACTTATATTCAGTTTCTGTTTCCTTCTGCATTGCGTATCACCTTTCCCGAAGCATTTTTCGGAATCTCATCTACTATATCAATTACATCCGGCAGCTGATATGTTGACAGGTGCTTTCTACACACCTCAAAAACATCTGGTTTGCTCAAAGCAGTAACAACCTTGATATGTATTTTCTCACTCACAGTCTCGTTTTTTTCACCGTACGCGAGGACGTCTCTTATCCGCTCATCTTGCTTTAAAGCATTCTCTATTTCCTGCGGGTAGATATTCATTCCGGACCGAATGATCATATTATCTCTTCGGCATTTTATATACACTCGACCGATCTCATCACGTTCCGCAATATCGCCCGTATAGAGCCAACCATTACGGATAGCCTTCGCTGTTGCATCAGGATCGTTGTAGTATCCCTTCATGATGCTACCGCCTTTTAAAAGAAGCTCATTATCCTCTATTTTAGCTTTCAGAGATGCAAGCGGCACACCTACAGATAGTGGCGTAAGATCAAATTCTTCGGGCGGAAGATAACAAGCTCTCGGACTTGCTTCAGTTAAGCCGTATACATTATATATCTTCGAATTGGAAAATGCCCTTCGAATGCTCTCTGCTGCTTTCTGTGTCATACATTCTCCGCTTACAACGATAACTCTTAAATCAAGTGGATTCTTGCTCTTTGAATTTAGAGCCGCCAGATGATAAAACAAAGTCGGCGTTCCGCAAAGCACAGTGATCTTCTTGTCTTTTGCTACCGATAATATTCTTTGCGGAATGAATCCTTCCGAAAAGAAGCTGATCTGTAATCCTTTTATAAGTGAAATCAGCAACTCACCGGTTAGCACAGCGCAATGATATAACGGTCGTGCAATTAAAATGTGATCCTTGTTGTTGATTTGAAAATACTTTTCAATGTCATATAAATTGGTAACAAGATTTTTCTCAGTAATCATTGCACCCTTTGGATTGCCTGTTGTACCGGATGTGCACATAATCAATGCCACATCCGTTAAATCCTCCGGCTCTGGCATAGTATCCGATATCCGAACCACTCCACTCGATGTTATCAAATGAGCAATTTGTACCTTTTCGATTATTCGACTTATATGCTTGTCCCCATATCTTTTAGAGAGCGGAACAGCTGTTTTCCGAGCATAAAAGCATGCGAACAAAGATATCGCCGTATCAAAATCCGTGTCACACAACAAACCATATTTTTCTTCTGTCAGTTGGGTCCCAAGCTCCTCTGCGCGTTCAAGAATCTCAGAGTATGTAAGTGTTTTGATGCCATCTGAAACTAGCTGATCAGGATTTTCAAGCATTCTGCGTTTTATATACTCGTACAGCATATCCTTCCCTCCAAGTATTTATCGACGAGCGTGTAAATTTGGCCAACAGTTTTTAACTGTCCGGGATCCAAATCGCTTTCATCTATTTCAATATTAAACCGATCCTCTAAATCGACTATCAGCTCAACCAAGCTCAAACTATCAAATCCCAAGTCCTCACTTAGCTTCATATCTGCTGCGATCGTATCAGAAAATCTCTTTTCTGATAAAATTGAATTAATGACTGCCTTCGTATTGTCCATTGTTTTTCTCCTCCTTATTTGTTATTCAGCATTCTCTCTACTTCAAATAGAATCCGATTGAAGCAAGTGTCCTCAGACATTAAGGTCGACACAACAACTCCGCCGTTTTCACGTGCGATCGATATATATAAATCGTGTAATTTTTTCTGTAGTTCAAGGTCTATATATCGATCCTTTTCTTCAGGTCTTTTTCTCACTCGTCTTATTGCTTCATCCACCGTAACGTTAAGGAAGAACGCCATGTCGGGTTTGCAGATTGACTTTGCAATTTCATAAATCCACATATCATCCTTAAAGCCTCTGGCAATAAGATTTGCAAGACAAGAGTAATAGTATCGGTCACTGATTACAATATATCCTTCTTTAAGTTTCTGAGAAATCACACGGTTGGAATGTTGAACCCTATCAGAAGCACATAGCAGAGATAGTGCACGATAATCAAAAGCGTCATGTGTCGGTGAATCCATATATGTTCTAAAAATTTCTGAGTTTCTGACAAAATCCGATGGCTGTTTTGTAAGGTACACCTTATGACCGTTGCTCTCAAGCCATTCAACCAGATGTCTTATTTGCGTAGTTTTACCACATCCATCTAAGCCACAGAATGTAATCAGCTTTCCTTCAAACTCGTTTTGTTGCATCTCAAGCTTCATTTAATAATTCCCTCCTATTACTGCAAAATACCCAGTCGCTATATTTCATATCAAATAAATATGTCTTTCTGCTCTGCGGATCAATAACTTGGTGCATAAAAGATAGATCATCAGGTCTAATACCTTTTAACAGCTTGTCCATCGAAGAATTGCTTATATCGAACAGTTCCTTCGTATAATAGAGCGCGTAATAGCATTCTTTATTTAGCCCGACTTCTTTAATTCTACGAATCAAATCATCGGCATACTTATCATTCATATATCTGTTTAGATACAAATAGATGTCGCAGTACTTATACAATGAGATATCGCGTCCCATTTCCACCCAACTCATAACCGTTGCTTCTTTATACAAGTGAGCACAAAGATGAAGAAGGAAATCTACGTTATCAAGAGTATGTATATCGTCATGAATCAACGGCTTTGTCCGACTCAAAAATTCACTTACGATTTGTTCATCCAAACCGGGTCTAAACCCTAGGCTGAAATTCACATCAAGTTCAAGATACTTCATTCCCGGCAAATTCAGTTCTTTTATAAACGGAACCGTCTCTCCTCTGTTCATACGGGATGAAACAATTTCTTTTCTTCCGGCAGGAACAAAAACTTCGTTTCGGATATTACCTTGCTTGAACCCATAGCGTTTAAGAATATTAGTGAGCTCTGTTATGTTATCTGGTTCGATCAGAACATCCACGTCATTAGACGTTCGCAACCCTGTTGGATACAATTCCACCAGATATGCACCTTTAAGCAAGGCATATGGGAAGTTGAAATCCTTACAAATCGACGCGAGCATCTCAACAACTTTATTAAAGCTTTCTGTCTTTACTGAGTTATACTCGTAAATTGCTCTCAAGGAATTACGGAATTCCCTGTTGACCTTTGGCAGAAGCTCATTCTGTTTTAGCGTCAGATATGCCGCTGCTCCCACTCGGTTATATAAAAGCTGTCCCAGGATGTAAGGATAATCCATTTGCTCCTTCATCAAATCAATTAGTACTTCCTTGTCTGTGTATTCACCCTTGAGCAGCTCAAGAATAAGCCTGTTCTCGTTCTTCATTATATGTATCCTCCATTATGTTTTTATAAAATTCGTTGTTGTTTATAAGTTCCTCGTGCGTTCCTTCCGCAACAATCCTTCCTTCTTCCATAACAACAACCTTTTTTGCTCTTAATACAGTTTCCGGCTTGTGTGCAATAACAATTACGGTAACGTCCTCAGATATTCTGTTAATTGCATCATTTATGATATCCTCGGACTGCCTATCCAAAGCGCTTGTGGCTTCATCAAAAATCAAAACTTGAGGTTTTTTAAGCAATGCTGCGGCTATGGATATACGTTGCTTCTGTCCACCCGACAGCTTAACTCCACGTTCTCCGATCACTGTGTCAAATCCTTTTGGCTGTTCCAAAATGAAATCGTATATGTTGGCTTTCGCACAAGCTTCAATCATTTCTTGTTCTGTGGCCGATTCATTTGCTATTAACAGATTCTCTCGAATAGATGTATTAAACAGATAATTATCCTGCATTACAACACCAAGAAGATTTGATAGATCCCCTCTACTTACATTCTTTATATTTATGTTATCAAGAAAGATGTCACCCGATTGGGTCTCATATAAGCCTAACAACAGTTTTGCCAATGTTGTTTTTCCGCACCCGGTTTTCCCAACAATAGCGACATAGTCACCCTTATTTATCTCAAGGTTAATTTCATTTAACACGGGAGCTTTTTCCGAATAAGAGAAACACACATTATTAAGGCGAATACCTTTTTTAAGCGTCTTTAAATCGAACGTATCCTTGCTCTCTTCAGGGAAGGAAAATGTGTCAAATACGCGTTCGTAATATGGGGCATTTGTTTTTAGAGCAATTCGTTTAGCATTTAAGCTTTCTAATGAAGAAAACAGCATTGAGAAGTATTCCGAAAACATAATCAGTGTTCCAACGGAGATTTGATTCTTTGCTACAAAAAAAGCGCCTATTATGTAAACCAAAACCTTTGTTAAATAGTTGCTCTTAAAATCGGAAAACACTTCCCGATAAGCCCAAAAGCGAATGGATTTCACCCCCAGTTTGGCTAATACGGCACGAAATCCACTAAAACGTTCTATAAAAAGTTGTTCCGAGCCTTGAGCTTTTATCTCCCGCCAAAACTGCAATGAATTATACGTAGAAGTATAATACTTACTGTTAACATCCCGTATTTGCTCATTGATTCTTCTCGTCCCGTTTCCTATCAGACTGTCAACTATAAACACGATGGGAAGAATTATGAAGCAAAATAATGTCATTTGCCAACTTATTCTTACAGACGCTGCTATGGTGAACAGAAGCAGGAGTATGCCGTATATATAACTGACTATTTGATCCCCGATAAAATTTCCAAGGACGTCAATATCATCCATCATCCGCATTTTCAGTTCTCCAACTTCCTTTTTCTCGATAAAGGAAACTGGAGTTTTTTTATACTTGTCAAAAACCGCTTTCCGCAGCTGATAAACAAATGAATTATGGACCTGATTGTTGAGTTTTAAAGAAATACTATCGAGGATAAGCCTTAGTATGAAAATACTCAACATTCCTAAAACTACAGCCCAAAATATAGACCCGTTTTTTTGATACATCACTTCATCGACCAGCATCTGAAAGAATCTTGGAGATATTAAACTTATGGGAAGTGAGATCAGACTCAAAATTACAAGTGTTGTAATCGACCATCTGATAGGATGAATGTACTGCTTGATATTCCTTAAAACATATAATCTCTGTTTCACAAGATATCACCTCCCATACAGTGCCTTATACGTAGCAGAGTCTTCCATGAGGCTTTCGTGCGTTCCAATTGCCTCAACCGTATGATCATTAAGAACAACGATCCTTTGACAGTGCCGAATTGTCTCAAATCTATGAGAAATTACGATTACGGTTGCATTCATCATCTTCTCGCTTAACATTTGAATGATGATTTTTTCTGTTTCTACGTCAAGTGATGACGTTGCTTCATCCAGGATTATAAACGACGGTTTTCTTAACAGCGTTCGCGCTATCATTAATCGTTGCTTTTGCCCGCCGGACAGATTATGTGTTGTAGTACTTATTACAGTATCTATTCCATTCGGTAATGAATTAACAACATCTAATAGCTTTACGGCGTCTAATGCGATGTATATTTCATCATCAGAATAATCATCGCCTAAATTCAAATTGTACCGAATGGTATCTTCAAAAATCATAACGTCCTGTGATACAACGCCTATCATCTTTCTTAGCTGCTTCTGATCGATATTTTCTAAAGAAATATCATTGATCAATATCGTCCCATTATTTACTTGATAAAAGCCAAGTAATAGTGATGTTATTGTTGTTTTACCATTTCCGCTATGACCTACTATGCCAATTCTTTCACCGGAATTAATTTTTAGGTTGAAACCTGTTAATACAGGGCACCCTAACTCATATTCAAAATCAACGTCTCTGAATTCAACCGCCTTGATTTCATTTATAGAATTAGTTCCGCTTGTTTCCGGCTCAAGTTCTAAAATATCCGTCACTCTATCAATACTGACTTTTCTGTTATACCAGTCAAGCCATATCCGTAACATCCAATTAAACTTCCTATGTAATAAGGAGACGTACTGGATCAGTGCCAAAAACACTCCAACAGTTAAATTTCCTTGTATAATCAGATATACTGAGAATGCATAAATCACAAGATTCGAAAGTAGATTTACAAGATCGATTCCCTTACCAACCACAAATTCGACTCTTCTGGTCTGATTCCCCAAATGAAGAAGTTGCTTTAACGGTCTGATTACGTTGTTATTCGCCCATGATAAAGCATTCAATATTTTAATATCTCTAAACCCCTTAAGGACTTCATACATTTTGCCGTTCCATTCTCCCGAAATCCGTCGGCTTTCTCTGGCATATTTTTCTATAATTCTACCACATAGTCTTGTAATCAAAATCGGTAATACTGATGCTATTAACAATAGGAGTGCTATAACAGTATTGATTTTCGCAACCACCACAATAATGCCTGCGCACATAATTGCAGAGTTGATGAAGTGAAAAAGGTTTCTTTGAACCACATGAATAAACTGCTCACTGTCATGATCAATGCGTGTCATTAGGTCTCCGCTATTGCTCCCGGACAGAAACAAAGACTTTGCATATACCACTTTTTTATACATCTCTTTTTTTACATCAAGAACATAGTGATTATTTAGATATTGCCAAACAAATGCATATATAAAATTGAATATAGTTGAAATGCAAAACAGCAAGCAATAATCTCTTATCACGCTTCCAAGTAGTTCAAAGTCGCCGCCATATAATACCCTATCCGTTAACCTGGTCAGATTCATTGGAAGCATGACCGAAACAGCATATGATACTAAGATGCATAT
>JAFQVV010000017.1 GCA_017407835.1 Clostridia bacterium | reverse complement strand
TCAAAAAGCTCCCCCACAAATACACAATAACAAGGAGATTATATCATGAATCCTGCAAAGAGACGCACCGTAATTGCGGGCAACTGGAAGATGAACATGACTCCCGCCGAAGCAGCTGCGCTGGTTCGCGAGACTGCTCCCCTGGTTGCGGGCAAGGACAACTGCGACATTATTTTCTGCGCTCCCTATGTGGACATTGCCGCCGCACAGGAAGCTGCAAAGGGCACCAACATCAAGATCGGCGCCGAGAATGTACACTTCGCCGAAGCCGGCGCTTACACCGGTGAGATCTCGGCTAAGATGCTCAAGGCCTGCGGCGTGGACTACGTCATCGTCGGCCATAGCGAGCGCCGCCAGTACTTCGGCGAGACCGATGAGACGGTCAACCTTCGCACCAAGGCTGCCATCGCCGCCGGCATGACCGTTATCCTCTGCCTGGGCGAAGTCAAGGAGCAGCGTCTGGCCGGCATCACCGACGAGGTGGTTGCCATGCAGACCAAGCTCGACCTGGCTGACATCACTGCCGATCAGCTGAAACAGATCATCATCGCCTACGAGCCCGTCTGGGCCATCGGCACGGGTCTGACCGCTACCCCCGAGCAGGCTGAGGAAACCTGCGCCGTCATCCGCGCCACCCTGGCGAAGCTCTACGGCGAAGAGGTTGCCGAGACTGTCACCATTCAGTACGGCGGCTCCATGAACGACAAGAACGCAGCCGAGCTGCTCGCCAAGCCCAACGTGGACGGTGGTCTGATCGGCGGCGCATCGCTGAAAGCAGCTGCTTTTGCTGCAATCGTTGACGCTGCACAGTAACGATCTTTGCCAAGTAAAAAGATCCCCGCCATGCAATGCATGGCGGGGATCTTTTTATCATCAATACTTTGTCGTCGAATCGACAGGCTCATCGCGCGTGATGCGGTCAGCATCGGCAATGATCTTGTCCACCATTGAACGAAGCACATAGAACTGCCCCTCTCCGTTGAGCGTCATATAAGAACGGCGCTCGGTGTAGGGATAGAAGCGATAAACCAGCTCGGTGGAATCGGTGACAATGGTCAGCGTCAGCTGGCAGTTGGCCGGATCTGCGGCAAGGGCTGCCATTTCCTCCTCCGTCATCGGCACATCACCCTCAATCGAAGCGATCAGCAGCGTTTTATAGAACTGTCTGAAATTGGAAACTTCCGGGTTTCTGCCATTCGACTTTTGGGTGACAACCAGCTCCTGTTTCTCTCCTTCCAGCAAATATGTCTCGCTGAAGTTGGGCGATTCCACGCGAATCTCCTGCACATAGTCGATGTTGCGCTGGAAAATGGGCGCATCCACCCAATCGATAAAGCTCCAGGTCAGGAAATCCCAATCTGTGCCCGAAACCTCTACAATCTGGTCAAACAGCGAGGAAGCAACATAATAATTTCCGGACGCATTGCGCTCACTGATCAACGCAAAGTTCTGAATAAGACCGTTATCGGGATCGGGGAATTCAAAGTAAATCGAATACTTCGGCTCTGCCAGCCCGTATTCTTCCAACAGTTCGTCGGTAACCCCCAGCTCCAGGCAGGCAAGCGGCGTAGTCGAATAGAATACCTGCAGAACCGAATCGTAACCGGTCGAGGAGACATTATATCCCGCGGGCTGAAGCATGCGGTAAACCTGCATGCTATACTCGCCCGCGCGCTCCTCCTCCGAATTGTAGCCGATCGCCACGCGAATCTCCTCACCCTCGGCAAAGATGAAGTTGTCCACCATGTAATAGGTATTCATTGCCATCGGCCAGAACACCATGGGGGTAACCATATCTTCAATGGGCGCAAGTATGGTATTCGCCAGATCGGTATTAAGCACATATACCTCATTTCGGCCGGCATATTTTGCATAGTAACCACCGCCTGTGATGAGCGGATAACCAATGGTCACAGTATGCTCGGTTCCGTCAGTAGTGGTGAGCTTGTACCAGGACGGCTCCCAAACACTGCCATCTTCGTTGGTCACACGAACCAAACCGTACTCTTCCATCGAGACAACCTTGTCCACTTTCGCCATCGACAGGGTATACCCCGCTGACACAATCAGCGAAGAAAAAAGTTCCTGATCATAGGCTGTACTCTCAAATCCTTTAATCCGAAAATCTCCGTTTGCATCTCGGTAAAAGGTATAGCTTCCGTGTTGGTTATGCACTTCAATCGAACGGATATTTTCCTTTTCGGTATGCGCGAACATCAGAATTCTGTCGTTTTGTCCAACCACCTCACCGGCTGCCTCGGTTTCCACGGGAGCAGCGGTTTGGACCGGCTCCTCCTGCTCAATGATGGGACGAACAACCACAAAATAAGCGGCAATCATCACAGCGAAGAGGACGGTTAACACAACAATCAATACTTTTTGTTTTTTTAACATATGTATTTTCGCCTTTCTGCGGAAAATGCCTTATGCATACTTACGGCGGACAATTACCACAAGACCAATGCCAAATGCGATGATCGTGGGAACAACTGTCAGCACAACGGTATATGTATTGGCATCAGCCGTTGTCAGGCCCTCGATATCCAACTGGGCAAAGGGCTTGCGCGCAATCTCGGAGGGAACATATTCTTTACCGACAGCGCGGAAAATGGAGTTAATCAGCTCGTTGTTGCCGTAGGTATTCGACTGCAGCAAATTGGAAATGGAGAACTGTGTTGAAGGGCAGAAGACAACATACGACTGGTAGCGCTCATTGTCGATAATTTTGCTCTCATAGGTAATGGTCATCAAACGGAAAGGATCCAGATCGGTTGCACTGTTCACCTTCTCGCCGTTCGCATAAGCTTCCGCAGTTGAAGAAGAGGTAAAGATACTGGAAATGTTCCGCTCTACTCCGTTTGAATTATAGTCACCCGAAGAGCTGTAGCTATCCGAGATGGTAACATGACCTGTTTCAATAAAAATAGTCTTGGGCAAAACGGTACGCGTATTGCGCAATTCTTTATGTACCGATGCACCCATTCCTTCATCTGTCGTATAGGTGCCGACAATCGAATATCCGTTGGTCGAGACAGAGTTTGCGCTGTCCTTGACCAGCTCACGGTTGAACACAATACCCCACTCCTCAAGATATTCCTCAAAATTGGGCATCTCGGGCGTGTTGGGGTCCATAAATACCATCATGGCGTTGTTGCCATCGAGGAATTTGTCAATCTTCTCGATTTCGGAAATATCGGACACACCGTCCTTGACTTGGAAATCGGTCTGGGGATTGAACACAACCAGCAGTCGGCAATCCTCGGGAATATCGGTCGTCGTCAGGTCAATGGACTGGATAATATAACCGGCATCCTCGATGGTTTCCAGCAAGGAAACATCATAAAAGCCCTCACCATGGGTATTGGTAATGCAGGCAATGGGAGCCTCTGCCTGCGTCACAGACAGAATGGTCGAGACAAACTTTTTCTCGCCGCTGTATGCCCAAGGCTCCTCCGACGTGGTATCCGAATAGGTATAGAACGCATCAATCGTCAGCACACGGAACTCGGTTCCGCTCTCAACGATAACCGAATAGGTCTTGATGGTTGAGCCCATGGAAGTATATTTTTGGACAGCCGAGCGGTTGTCGATAATGTTCACCGTCTCAACCGAGATATTGGGCTTACGCTCCTCAAGCTGAAGCGCGGTGTTGTAGACGATACGCATCATTTCGGTCGCTTCCAGCACGTCGGGATCGGAGCAGAAGAGGATACGCACCTGGGCATCCACTTCCTCCAGTGCATCCCATGTTGCCTGGGAGATAGTATAAAGTTCTTCGCTTGTCATGTCGATATACCACATGAACTTCTGTGCGAGTGCGGTGAAAATCACATTCACCAAAATGACTGCCGCAATAAAGATTGCCGTCAGCGCAACCGAAACACTGCCGTAACGGAACTTTCGGGAGTGCATAAATGAACGATTCATATCATATACTCCTTTCCGATTAACCCCAACGGCGCTTTTCGTAAACGCGGATGGTCAGGAAAATAAAGACGGAACAAATCGAGATGTAATACAACAAAGCATTAAAATCAAAAATACCGTAGCTGAAGTAATTGAAGCGGTCAAGCACCGAGATCCAGCTCAGCACAAAACGGATGGCATAATTGTTGATCAAACCTTTAAGCAAACCGATAACAATCATGGCAAGAATAATGCCCATCGTCGAAACAGCGGCAACCAGCTGGTTTTCGGTCAGTGCCGAAATAAAGAGTCCGACAGAGACAAACGCGGCGCCCACCAGCAAAATGCCGATGACATTGCCGGTGAGAATTGCCGTATTGGGGCCAAGCGCGGAGGTAATCTCTGCATACTCATCGGCGGCACGCGCTTCATCGGCGAGCTTGTAGAGGGGATAGAAGTTGATGCAGGAGAAGAGCACGGTTCCCGCAAACATGGTCATTGCCGCAAAAAACTTTGCCACAACCATGCCCGTGATGGTCACGGGGGCGGTCAGGAGCAGCTGCTCGGTGCGAAGCTTGCGCTCCTCCGAGAAAAGCTTCATGGTCAGCAGAGGAATCAGCACGACCAGCGCACAGATCATGATGATAAAATAGGTCGAGACATCATAGCTCTGCATCTGCAGGGTAGTAAAACAGCAAACAAATGCCGAGATGGCAAGAAACACTGCGATATATACATAACCGATCGCATTGATGAAATACGAGCGCATCTCTTTTTTATAGATGGCGAACATTTCGGTAATTCCTTTCCTTTTTGATGGGGATTATTCGGATTCTTGGGCATCGGTCGCGGCGGACGACTGCTTTTCTGCCGTTGCCTGCATTACCGACTGCGCAACCTTTTTCTCGACGCTGACGCGCCCGCGCATCTTCTTCTTTTCCTCACTGTGGTCGACAATGGTGATGAAGATGTCCTCCAGGCTCATGCCAAGTGCTTCCAACCCAATCATCGGCCAATTTTTCTCTGCCAGCGTATAGAAGAGGTTCTTGCGGATATCGACGCCGACTTCGCTCTCGATCATATATGTATAGGCATCACCGTCACGCTCTGCCAGCGCCTCGGCATAAACAATGCCCGGCTTGGATTTCAGCATCGACAGCACCTCGCGCTGCGGACCGGCAATCTTCACATTAAAGCGGCGCTTGGTGTCCACCGCGCGGGTGATGTTTTCGGTCAGCTCGTCCGCAACGATCTTCCCTTTATTGATGATGACAATGCGGTCGCACACCGCCTGCACTTCCTGCAGAATATGCGTTGAGAGAATCACCGTATGATCGCGCCCGAGATTGCGGATCAGATTACGGATTTCGATGATTTGCTTGGGATCAAGGCCAACGGTCGGCTCATCGAAAATGATAATCTTGGGGTTGCCGATCAGCGCCTGCGCAATACCGACACGCTGACGGTATCCCTTGGAGAGATTGCGGATGACACGGTGATATACATCGGTGATTTTGACGACTTCACAGATCTCCCGCAGATGCTTGACGCGGTTGAGCTTGCAGTTTTTGAGATCGTACCCGAAGTTGAGATATTCCTCAACTGTCATGTCCAGATACAGGGGCGGCTGCTCGGGCAGGAAGCCGATGAGCTTCTTTGCCTCCAGCGGATTTTCCAGCACGTCGATTCCGCCCACCGTCACCGTCCCCGAAGTGGCCGAAAGATACCCGGTGAGGATGTTCATCGTTGTCGATTTGCCGGCGCCGTTGGGGCCGAGGAAACCGACAATTTCCCCCTCACCGACCGAGAAGCTGATGTCGTCCACGGCATAATTGGTGCCGTAGCGTTTAATCAGATGGTCGATTTTAATCATAATAGCAATCCTTTCTGCATTGATCAAAGTCTAAAGAGATAAAACCGCGAAGGCCTCAAAAGTGAAGCTTTGCCCTGCCTTTTCGGCCGGATGGGACGAAAAAAAGCAAAAATACGCAAAGATATACTCTTGCGATTATAGCATATAATCTTGAATATTCCGTGAACATTCAAAAGGATTATCCAAACTTATCGTGATCACTGTGTGATTTTTTTGTGTAATTTCCGGTATGCTCAATCAAGTATTTCCATTTCCGTTTACGATTGGCAAACCGGGATGGGTTTGATCACGCGCCGATAGGTATACACAAAGAAAACAGCGGCCAAAACGGTCGAAACCAGCTCTGCCAACGGAAATGCCAGCCAAACCGAAGACAGCACGCCTGTCTGCGCCAATGCCCATGCAATCGGAAGCAGTGCCATCAACTGGCGGGCAATTGAGATGGTCATCGACAGGAAACCGCGCCCCAGTGCCTGAAAGCTCGAGCTTGCCGTAATGCCGAAGGCAGCGAGGGGGAAGCTGAGCGAAATGGTGCGCAGTGCGGGAATGCCAATGCCGAGCATGTGCTCATCAGCCTGAAAAAGCTTAAGCAGCGGGGCGGGAATCAGCTGCATCAGCCCCACGCCAAAGAGCATAAGCCCAAGCGCAATACAGGCAGTGTAGCGAATGACCGCCATCATCCGTTCGCGGCAGCGCGCACCGTAATTGTAGCTGAGGATGGAAATCATTCCGTTGGAAAGCCCGAACAGCGGCATAAACACAAATGACTGCAGCTTAAAGTATACACCAAACACAGCCGCGGCGGTTTCGGTAAAGCCAATCAGAATTTTGTTCATGCCAAAGGTCATCACCGAACCGATAGATGCCATAATGATGGACGGCACGCCGATTGCATAAATGCGGCGGATCGTCTCTCCCTGCGGCCGGAAGCGGCGAAAATCAAGCCTGATCTCGCGGTTGAAGCGTGCATTGAGCCAAATGCCAAACACCGCCGCCGCAATCTGCCCCACAATGGTGGCAACTGCCGCACCGGCTACCCCCATATCAAGCCCAAAGATGAAAATGGGGTCGAGAATAATGTTAAGCACCGCGCCGAGGCCCTGCGTGAACATGCTCAGCAGGGTTCGCCCTGTCGCCTGCATCAGCTTCTCAAGAATCAGCTGTGCAAACAAGCCGAACGAGCCGACCGTGACGATAAACATATACTGCGTACCGCCCTCGACAATCTCCTCAATATCGGTCTGCATGGCAAAAAATGCACGCGAGCCGAACAGGCCGATGATCAGAAACGCAAGATAGCTCAGCACAGCGAGAAAACAGCCGTGTTCAGCCAAACGGTTGGCATCCTGCTGATTTTTCTGTCCAAGTGCGCGGGAGAGCAGTGCCCCCACACCGACACCCGTACCCGTGCCCACCGCAATCATCAAATTTTGAATCGGGAAGGCCAGCGAAACCGCAGTCAGCGCATTTTCGCTGATTTGCGCGACATAGATACTGTCCACAATATTGTAAAGTGCCTGCACCAGCATCGATATAATCATCGGCAGTGACATGGTGATCAACAGGCGAAAAATCGGCATTGTGCCCATTTTGTTTTCGGAAGAATGCATAGTTAACCTCGCAAAAAAATTTGCCCATCCAATCGACAGACAGTTTAGTATAGCACATTTTGTCAAAATATGCAACAGATATACTATAAAATGTATATATTTCTTCCCCTCAAGCGAAAAAGGCTGTCACGCAAAACTGCGGAACAGCCTTTTCTCACGGGCGCACATCATCGGTAAAACCACATCGGCTGCCAAAGATATTCGGGCATCTCAAGCAGCGGGGCGGCTGTATATCCGTGCGGTGCACGAAGCAATGACGGAATGCGGTGCACAATGGCGGCGCAGGTGTGCTCAAGGGTGTGGGGCTTTCGCAGGCAAAAGCTGACATCGGGTTCCCCGCGCAGTTTCCATTCACACATATCCCCATCATCGGCGCCGTATACCTTGCCCATACACTGCGTTTCGATCACAGGTCCGCCGTAGGTCTCGGTTGTCACAACAGCAGTCATCCCGATGCAGGTTCCGCGGGGCAGATTGCGCTCCAGAATCGCGCAATAACGATCACCGTCATAGTAATGCGGCAGACAGCGCTGAGACTGTGCTTTCACCGTCCATCCCATGCGTGCACAGATTGCTTCGTTGGCGTTTTGGAGCGCACTCGGTTCCTGCATGGCATGCCGTGCAATCTTTTCGGAAAATGCCTCACTGGACAGACCGACACCGTGGGCTTCGGCCGCCTGCAAGCCGTAATCCTCCACATTGTAGCTGATGGCGCCCTCAATTTTATCGATGCGCTGACATCCCGCTCCAAGCACGGATACCAAGCCCACCCAAAACACATCCTGCATTCCCGATCCCATCACGCTGCAGCCATATTGCTTGGCCAAGCGATCCAACCGGTTGGTCAGTGCTGCCGAGGTTGTCCACGGGTAGAGTGCCTCCTCGCAGGTGGTAATCACCGAAATTCCCCGCCGCACACAGCGCTCGATATGCGGATAAATATCGCCCAGATAACCGGGGAGTGCCAACACCGCGACTTCGGCATCACAGCCATCAAGCACCGCTTCGGCATCGGCGCGAATTTTCACCCCCAGCTTCATGCCAAGCTCTGCATATTCTCCCGCATCCCGCCCCGTCAGTGCGGGATCAGGATCAATCGCACCCACAATCTCAGCACCCTTTTCATGCAGATACCGCAAAATACAGCGCCCTACCCGCCCGCATCCATACTGGACGACGCGGATTTTTTCATGCTTCATGGCTTTCCGCCTCCTCAGAATATTCTCCTCTTTCAGTTTGCCACACTAAGGCAAAATTATCCCTTTTCGGCAAAAAAACAGCACCGCAATCCTCCAATGCGATGCTGTTTTTTATTTAGGGTGTTATTGTTACAATCTCCGTCTCGGTAATGGTATCCCAGCTTTCGGCATCTGCAATACAGAATGCCAGTTCCAGTTCGGTAATTTCCCCAATCCCATTTTCTTCAAGGTCTTCGGCAAGGAATGTCAAGGTGTCCACCGAACGCTTCCCTCCCATTGCTTTCTTTCCATTTACCACATCAACCGACATCATCGTTTCCACCATATAGCCATTGATCGATGCATTTCTGCACTGAAAGGTCAAATCTTTGCCTGAGTTGTTTTCAATCAGCAGATTCAGCGTACTGCCAAACAGCGTATCTTCATGTAAGCTTTTTGCTGTGATTTTCACCCCCGCTTGGTCAATCAATACGGTTTCTTCAATTGTCGCCGCTTGACGCGCTTGCTCAGGCGTTTTCGTCTGCGCACTATCTCCGCCGGTTTCGATCACCGCCGCAAACGGATCCGTCATTTCGGCATCCAATACATCTTCGCAGGCAAAGAAGGATAACAAAGCCATACTTAACAAAAAACACGCAATTATTCTTTTCATAAAAAAGCCTCCAATAAAACATATTTTGTAACATAAATTATAACATATAATAAATCAAAAGTCAAGCATAAAATTATGTTTAAGAGGTGATTTATATGCATGATAAAAATTTGGTTATCCATCCCAAACGCCCCAAAGGAGAGGATGGGTATAAAGTCTTCTCCATCCGCATCAAAGAAGAGCTACTCGAACAAATCAATACGATTTCGTCAAGAACGGGACACAGTCGAAATGAATTGATCGGAACATTTCTGGAATACGCCGTTGAGCATTGCGTTATCGCAGAATAAGACACTGCCGATATCTGTGCCATCGCCGCCGAGCAGTCGGAGGAATTGTTAAAATTTCACCGCCCCTTGACACGGCGGCGGAAATTCGGTATAATATTTCTATACACAATTTGCGCAATTTGGCGAAAGGAGGCGAAAGATCATCAATCAACCACCTTACCATCAAAACCGCACCCAACCCCCTTCCGATGCAAATACGCCTCCCCTCGTGCGCTCTCCCCGGCGTCCCCCTGCGCAAACACAAAATCCGCCACGCACAAACACACCCTACCGCTCCCCCTCCCCGCCTTATCAACAGCAAACTGCACATCGTCCTCCCGCAGCATACGGCGGTGTCAACCGACAGCAGCCCCTTCCCCGCACTGCCAATGATCGCGAGCGACTGCTGCGTGCCCGTGAAACCCAGACAGTGACCATGCAGGTCCAGTGCTGTGTCCCCGCCAAGCGCCGCAGGAAACGGCGTGCAGGTCCCATTCTGATTGCCATTCTGTGTACGGTGCTGCTTCTGGTCGGTTCTATTTTTGGAGGCATCGCTTACCAACGCCACAAAGAAGCACTTGCACTGGCCGTTTATGCGCAAACGGCGGGACTGAACACCGAGGAAAGCACCCCTACGCTCATCCCGGTCGTCACCGATCCCCCCGAAACCGAACCGCCGGGACCGCTTGCTGTGATGGCTTCCTCCAACGGGGAGACTGTTATCGTCGATGAGGAAATTCAATGCACCCACGCGGTGTTAATCGATGTTGCCAACGCGGCGGTTCTCGTCGACAAAAAATCAAACGAGCAAATTTATCCGGCTTCCATGACGAAAGTCATGACGCTGATCGTCGCCTACGAGCACCTGGAAAGCTTTGATCTGACCTATACCTTCACCGCAGATCTCATCAATCCTCTTGTAGAAGCCAACGCATCCCGCGCAGGTTTCTTCCCCGGGGAAACGGTACCTGTCATTGATCTGCTCTACGGTGCAGCGCTGCCGTCGGGTGCCGATGCAACCAGCGCACTCGCCGAACTGATCGCAGGCTCGGAGGAAGCATTTGTCGAGCTGATGAACCAAAAAGCGACCGAGATGGGCTTGTCCGGAACGCATTTCGTCAATGCCAGCGGACTGCACGATGATGCGCACTACAGCACGCTTCGTGAAATCGCCGCGATTTTCTCCTATGCCATGCAGATCGAGCCGTTGCGAAAGATTCTCTCCACCTATCAATATACCACCACCCCAACCGAGCAAAATCCGGGCGGAATTTTGCTGACCAGTACCCTGTTTTCCGGTCTGTCAGGCGATGAGATGCCCGGCATCAAAATCCTCGCAGGCAAAACGGGATATACACTGGAAGCCCACCGCTGCCTGGTTTCCATGGCCGTTCGCGATGACGGCCGCGAGTTTATTGCCGTTGTGGTGGGGGGCGAGAGCAGGTGGACGCCCATCACCGACAGCATGGAGCTTTATGCACGCTGTCTTGAGCCCGCTTCCGCCGATACCACTGCACCTTCATAAATACGTCCATCCATTCGGGACTGCCGCACAATTGCGGCGGTCCTTTTTTCGTCCATATTCCGATTTTTTCGGAATTTTTTTCATATTTTTTATTTCCTTATATTGACATTTTTGGAAAAATATGTTATAATAATACTGTCAAATCCATGATTTCATGCGAGAAAGTGAAGGAAAGTCGAAATGACCATGACCGTTTCTTATCAAGCTGTTGAATGCACATATACCGATCCTCTGCTCGGCAATTACCGTGCCTACGCCATTGTCTGCCGTGATCTCGACGGAGCGCAGTTGGCTCTTCTCGATGACTTCAGCGCAGACCGCGCCGAGGCCGAAGCATTTGCCGCGCAAATCACCGCCGCCGATCTTGATCCCATCCATCTCACCGATGCCGCCTGCGATTTCCTTTATCTGCAGTACGCCGTTCAATAATGAGCTCACCAAGAAAAAACGCCTTCACAGCCGAGCAGAAAATTGCTCGGCTGTAAAGGCGTTTTGGGGGGAGAAAGAAAGCAAAAAAAACAGTGCCGCCATCCTGTGCGGCACTGTTTTTTGCTTTACTGCAGCTCGCCTTTTTTGCGGCGGCTCTCTGCCTTCAAGCGCAGCTCGGTATTGAGAATACGCTTGCGCAGACGGATATTTTTTGGCGTAACTTCGATGAGCTCATCGTCAGCGATAAACTCAATTGCTTCCTCCAGCGAGAAGACAACGGGGGTAACCAGGCGAAGTGCCTCGTCGGCTCCTGCCGAACGAATAGCGGTCAGCTGCTTTTTCTTGCAGGGGTTGACGGCAATATCGCCGCCCTTGGGGTTCTCGCCCACGATCATTCCCTCGTAGACAGGAGTAGCGGGACCGATAAACATGGAACCGCGATCCTGCGTATTGTAAAGACCGTAGGAAGTGGTTTCGCCATCCTCCGACGCCACCAGCGAACCGGTATAGCGGAGCGAAATATCCCCGCGATAGGGTGCATATCCTGCGAACAGAGAGTTGATGATACCTTCGCCGCGTGTGGCATTCATAAACATAGCGCGATAACCGATCAGACAGCGGGCAGGGATCATATATTCAATGCGCATCCGCGTGCCGGTGCTGTTGGGATTCATCTCCAGCAGCTCACCCTTGCGGCGGCCGAGCTCTTCGACAACCGGACCAACATAATCGCAGGGCACGTCAAGCGACACCTTCTCCATCGGCTCATGCTTCTGCCCATCAATCTCACGGAAAAGCACATGAGGCATCGAGCAGGTCAGCTCATACCCCTCACGGCGCATGGTCTCGATGAGAATGGAAAGATGCATCTCACCGCGGCCTGCCACCTTGAAGCTGTCGGTGGTCTCTCCGTCAGTCACCCGCAGAGAAACGTCCTTGAGCAGTTCGCGGTAGAGACGCTCGCGGAGCTTGCGGGAGGTGACATATTTGCCCTCGCGGCCGGCGAAGGGGGAGTCGTTGACCGAGAAGGTCATCTCCATGGTCGGCTCACTGACCTTGACAAATTCAAGCGGTTCGGGACAAGACGTCGAGGTAATGGTATCACCGATGGTGATGTCCTCGGCGCCCGAGAAGCAGACGATATCCCCCACCTTTGCCTCGGTGACAGGAACACGTGTCAGCCCGTCAATTTGATAGAGCGAGACAATCTTGGTCTGCTTAGGCGTCATCCCCGAGTGGAAATTGGTCACCATCGCCGTCTGATTTTGACGAATCACACCACGCTCGATGCGGCCGATACCGATACGACCGACGTAATCATTATAGTCAATGGAAGAAACCAACAGCTGCAGCTCGCCGTTCTCGTCACCTTCGGGTGCGGGCATATACTCAAGAATCGTATTGAAGAGGGGCTTGAGATCGGTACCGGGCTGGAAGGGAGAGAGAGAGGCCGTTCCGGCACGGCCCGAGCAGAAGACCATCGGGCTATCAAGCTGTTCATCGGTGGCATCCAGATCCATCAGCAGCTCCAATACCTCTTCCTCAACCTCTTCCAGACGTGCATCGGGCTTGTCTATCTTATTGATGACCACAATCACGCGGTGGTTGAGTTCAAGTGCACGCTGCAGAACAAAGCGTGTCTGGGGCATGGGCCCTTCTGCTGCGTCAACCAGCAGAAGAACGCCGTTCACCATTTTGAGGATACGTTCAACCTCACCGCCAAAGTCAGCATGGCCGGGGGTATCGATGATATTGATCTTCACCCCTTCATAGTGAACAGCCGTATTTTTGGCCAAAATGGTGATGCCGCGCTCCTTCTCCAGGGCGTTGTTGTCCATCACACGCTCCTCAGTGGCCTGATTTTCGCGGTAAACACCGCCCTGTTTGAGCATTTCATCAACCAAAGTGGTTTTACCGTGGTCTACATGGGCAATAATTGCAATATTTCGTAAATCTTCGCGTTTCAAACTTCTCGTCTCCCCGTATTTTTCAATAGAATATTACCATAATTATATATTATAGCATAATTGACCGCATTCGCATATGGGCATACAGCCGATATTTTTTCGTTTTTTTGCCGTTTTTTTATATTTCTGCACAAATTGCAGCAAAAACCGCTTGCGCACATTCGAATGATGTCAAGTGTTTTTTGATTTTTAATCGATATCATTCAAATTTATAATATACGAAGTTTATCAAATATCATCTTTCGTGAAAATCAAATCTCCGTTCCTTCGCCGAATTCCTTCATTGATATGCATCTATCATGACCTTCGATGCTTTTTGTTTTATGTATATCGAATTTATATGCATACATTTGCCGTATATCGAATATCTCTCCCGATTATCTCATTATATTCATCAAACGTTTGATCATTTTTGAAAGAAAACACTTGACAAGATTCAAGATGCGTGGTATACTGCATTTGATTATAGTAAAATATTGGGGGAACGACATATGGAGATCAAATTGTTGCGCGAACCAAATCTCATTTTCGAAACAGCCATGCTACTTTACAACAGCCGCAACGGAGAATCCTGCCGAGAATTAAAAAACGCCATCCTCAAAAAATTTGCCATCGATCCCGAAGTGCTCGACAGCTGCTTTGACGCCATCATCGAACTGTCCGAGCACGTCACGCGCTCACTCTCGGCAGATGACAGCCTGCTCGATTTTCTCTTTCGCCGCCACAGCGGCATGAAAGGCTGCTTTGCCTTCTATCTCATTCATAACGCCTGCCGCCGCAGTGCCCCCAGTCTTGAAGCCGATCTGGTCGCGCTTCGCGATTTATCCAAGCCCCTGTTCTTCCTCAATCTCACCTCTCTGCTTATCGGTGAATTTGCACCCGATGACTATGACGGCGAGATCACCAATTACAGCGAATTTATCGCCTTTGTGGAAGGCATGGACATCCCCGCCGACGAAAAGTGGGAGATCTGCCGCTTCTACAATGGCTTTGACCACTACCGCGGGGCATTGGCCGATATTCTCGAAGAAGCCGCACGGCTCTGGCGCGAAAAATATGATATCGTCAAGCATTATGTCGGCTGGTTTCTCTCGGCTGTCAATGAGCCCCTTTCCTCGGGCGGAATCGATTTTATCGAGCAAAATTACAGCATTACCGTCCCTACATCGATTGACGCACTTTATATTCAGCCATCCATCATGATGTGCAACTCCACGCGTTATCTGATGAACTTCACCGATGAGCAGGAAAACGATTTCTTCTATGTTGGCGTGCTCTTTGAACCGCTGAAGGAGATCACGCAAACCTCTACCCTTGAGGATAAGCTCTGCCGTACCCTGCGCACCATCGGTGACCTGCGCAAATTTGAGATTTTGAAGCTGCTGGCCGAGTCGCCCAAGTACGGTCAACAGCTGGCTTCTCTCCTTGACATCTCCACCGCCACCGTTTCCCACCATATGTCCCTGTTGATGGAGAGCGGATTTGTGGAAATCAAACGCGATGCCAACCGTATTTATTATGCCCTCAACAAGAAAAAACTGCGCGATTTCATCGACGAGCTGGGCGACACTCTGCTCACATAAGTGGTGGCGGTTCATATTTTCTCCACTTCACTCAATTTTTCCCTCTGCACGGAGGTTTTATGTACAAAGCACTCATCTTTGATCTCGACGGCACCATTGCCGATACCCTTCCCGCGATTCTGACAGCCCTCAATTCCACCATGCGCCGCTTCGGTTATCCCGAGCACGACATTCCCGCACTGCGCAGCTTCATCAACAACGGTGCGCGCATGCTGGTCACCCGCGCGATGCCCGAAACCGAACGCACCGAGGCACAAATCGACGCCGTCCTCGCCGACTATGACGCGGCCTATACCGAGACTTATCTGCAAACCGACCACACCTATCCCGAGTTGGATCACACCCTCTCCCTTCTGCATCGCCGCGGTTATCGCATCGGTGTGCTTTCCAACAAGCAAGACTATATGGTAAAAGGACTTTGCGCACAACTGCTGCCCGATCCGGTTTCTGCCGCGTACGGTCAGCGAAAGGGATATCCCACCAAACCCGATCCGACTGTCCCGTTGGCAGTGGCGGCAGAACTTGATGCCGCCCCCCATGAGGTGGCCTTTATCGGGGACAGCGATGTGGATATCAAAACCGCTCTGGCCGCCGGCTTTGCTCCGTTTGGGGTGGCATGGGGGTATCGCCCCGCCGCACTTCTGCGCGAGCTTGGTGCGCTGACGGTGTTTGAACATCCCACCGACCTGATTCGCTATTTTTCATAAGGAGAACCCATGTATAAACTCTTGATTCTCGACCTCGACGGCACCATCGCCAACACAAGCGATGCCATCCGCGAGGCTGCCAACCTCGCTCTGCGGCATTTCGGTCACCCCGAGCACGATGCTGCGTCCTTCGCCGCCTGCCTTGGCGGCGGTTCCTTCAGCTTCATGGGCAAAAGTCTCCCCCCCCAGGCCCGCACCGAGGAGCACATCCGCGAAGCTGTCGCCGAATTTTGGCGCAATTATGATGTGACCTACATCCACACCGACCGCACCTACCCCGGGGTGGATACCGCGATCGCCGCTCTCCACGCCAAGGGAATACGCATTGCCGTCCTCTCCAACAAACGGGAGTATATGACAAAGCCCCTGATCGAACAGCTCATTCCCGGCATCGCCTCGCCTGTGGTGGGACGCCGCGCCGACATCCCCGCAAAACCCGATCCCACCGCCGCCCTTGCCATCGCCGCCGAATGTGGCTGCACCCCGAACGAAGTGGCTTTTGTGGGCGACACCGACTCGGATATGGAAACGGCACACCGTGCAGGCTTTTTAGCGGTCGGCGTTGCCTGGGGCTATCAATCCCCCGAGCGTCTTCGCGAGGCCGGGGCGGATGTAATTCTGGAAACCCCCGCCGATCTGCTTGCCTATTTTACCGGGGACAGCCAATGATTGACCTGCCCGCCCCCATTCTCTCCATGACCGCGGGCAAAATCCCGCGCCGAAACGATATCGGGTTCTCGAACACAACGGTGTATGAATACGAGGACATGGTGCTCAAAATCAGCCTTCCCGACAAAGCTGCCGAAAATGCAGCACAAATGATGCGCTGGCTTGACGGTCGTCTTCCCGTCCCACGCCTGCTCTGCGATATCACCGAAAAGGGGCGCCGCTTTCAGCTGATGAGCCGCATTGACGGTGAAATGTCCTGTGCGCCCTGTCATATGCGCCGCCCAAACGAAACAGTTGACGCTCTGGCAGAAGGTATCCGCCTGCTCTGGAACACAGACATCACAGACTGCCCCTGCCATCACGGCCTTGACCATGCGCTGACCGCTGCCCGCAGCAACATTGAAACAGGAATATATCATGCAGCAGATGCCACACCCGGCACCTTTGGAAAAGGTGGATTTTCCTCCCCCGCCGCTCTGTTGGATTGGCTGGAGCGCAATCGCCCCGACGAAGAGCTTGTCCTCACCCACGGCGACTACTGTATGCCCAACATCCTTCTCAAGGAAACGCCGCAAGGCACGGCTCTCGGCGGATTCATCGATCTCGGCACCATGGGTATCGCCGACCGTTTTCAGGATATTGCCCTCTGCGCGCGGAGTCTGCGTCTCAACTTTGCCGGTGCTTACGGTGGCTCGGCCTATCCCGGACTTGACCTCAACCGTCTTTTCGCCGCGCTGGGCATTCCCCGCGACAACGACCGCCTTCGCTATTATACCCTGCTTGACGAATTATCCTGCTGATTGCCGCCATCGCCGCGGTCGAGAAAAAGCAGAAAAAAAGAGCCCCCGCAGGGGCTCCCCAAAAATTATTTCTTTTTGAACAAACCACTAAGACCCCCCAGCAGATCCGAAGCACGGTCCACCGTGATCTTCGCCTTTACCCCATCTACGATTTTTTCAATCAGTTCATCGGGAAGGTCGATATCCAGCAGCTTCTCCAGCGTTTTGACGGGCTCACGCTTGAAATCGTCAAGCAGATCATCGCTGTTTTTGATTTTTTCGGTAATCTCTTCGATTTTTTCTTTGATTTGCGTCTCGTTCAGATTCATCTGTCATCTCTCCTCTTTGGTTGCAGTGTGCGGCAGATGCCGTATATTGATTATACTCCACTCGGGACTGCAAGTCAAGTCCCACCGCGAAAACATTTTCTGAACGCCCGGCTGCATAAATTATCCTGTCAACAAACCAATTCTATATAAAAAAGGAAACAATGCCATGTCTCTTACTGTACCTGCGGGCTACCGCTCCCTGCTCGACCTCCGTCAGACCGAGGTTGCCATCAAAAAAGTTAAGGATTTCTTTGAGCGCGATCTTGCCATCGAGCTCAACCTCACCCGTGTCTCCGCCCCCCTGTTTGTTCCGGTGGGCAGCGGACTCAATGATACCCTCAATGGGGTGGAACGTCCCGTCAGCTTTGACCTGGGAGAAACCGGCTGTGAAGCCGAGATCGTGCAGTCGCTGGCCAAGTGGAAGCGATATGCCCTGGGCGTATACAACTTCGAAGCCGGTGAGGGGCTTTACACCGACATGAACGCCATCCGCCGCGACGAGGACACCGACAATATCCACTCCATTTTCGTAGACCAGTGGGACTGGGAGAAAATCATTACCCACGCCGAGCGTACGCAGGATACCCTGCGCACCACCGTCCGCCGCATTTATGAGGTGATCAAGCACACCGAGCGCTACATTGCCGAGGACTATTCCTTCGCCGGCCGTATGCTCCCTGAGGAGATTACCTTTATCACCTCCCAAGAGCTCTTCGACCGCTACCCCGACAAGACCGCCAAGGAGCGGGAATACCTTGCCGCCAAGGAATTCGGCGCTATTTTCCTTGAGCAGATCGGCGGCTCTCTGCGCAACGGCAAACCCCACGACGGCCGCGCCCCCGATTACGATGACTGGGCTCTCAACGGTGACATCATCGTTTATTACCCCGTGCTTGACATCGCTCTGGAGCTCTCCTCCATGGGTATCCGTGTGGATGAAGAATCGTTGATGCGCCAGCTGACCATCCGGGGCTGCACCGAGCGGGCAAGCCTGCCCTTCCATGCCGCCCTGCTGCGAGGCGAGCTGCCCTACACCATCGGCGGAGGCATCGGTCAGTCGAGACTGTGTATGTTCTTCCTGCGTAAAGCGCACGTTGGGGAGGTTCAGTCCTCCATCTGGCCCGAAGACACCGTGAAGGCCTGCCGCGAGAACGGTATTCAACTGCTGTAAGATTTATCGGGAATATCGAGGGAAACTTTTTTTCAAAAAAGTTCCCCCCGAATCCGCCTCAAAAAACTCCCCCGGGAACATGAAGGGAGGTCAACCATGCATCCGCCCTGCCGCATCATCCCCACCTATGCCCTGCGTGAACTGCGCCGCCGCCCGACTGCATTTCTCGGTGGTTTTCTGTGCTGCTTTGCCGGGCTGCTCATTGCCTTGAATATGCTGTTCATGCAGTACGGCTCCTATCTGGCGGAAATTGACCGCACCGCCGTCAATGGGCATCTCCAACTCCCCCGCCTTTCTCTGGAAGAGATTTCCTCCATTGCCGAGCTTCCCTATGTCCGTTCTGCCGAAGCGCACTGGACGGGAGAAAGCTACACTGCACATATTCTTCTGAACGATGGAGATCCCGCCCGTCTGCGGGACAACTGCGATCGGATTCTCCGGGATACAGGCCTGATCAACTCCTCTCTCTGCGTAGGAAATACCTATTATGAAATGTATGGGCCGATGCCTAACTGGATCAACCGGGACTATTTGGCTGCCGCCACCTCGGTCTTTTGGCTGCAGGTCTCTCCGTTCATGCTGATACTGGGGCTGTTCACCGCCTTCAGCATCGGATCCGCTGTGGGCATTAAGCTGGTGCAGGACGGGGACGATTATGCCGCCATGCGCAGTTTCGGGATGTCCCCTGGCAAAATTACCCGCCTGCTTCTTCTCCAGTATATCCTGCTCTTTTTCGCCTCGGCAGTTTTTGCCGTGCCTGCCGCCGCGCTGATCTTCCGCGCATTTTGCATCTTCCTCGCACGACATTTCACCGCCGATTACTGGCAGATGCGCTTCGCCATCCCCATCCCGGAGACTCTGGGCTTTATCCTCATTCAGATGGGTATAAGTGCTGCAGCCATTGTGCTGACAACCCGCCACCATCTGCGCAAGACCGAGCGCCGCGGGGACGGCATTGGCGACAGCACGCCCTCTCTCACCGGCCCCTCCCTTCTGCGGAAAGGGCTTGGGGGCTATCCCATCCTGTATCTACTCCGCAACGGGCGCACCGCCCTTGCCGCAGTTCTCCGCCAAGCAGCACTCCTCTGCCTTTCGCTTTTCTTTGTTTTGCTCGCCATCTTCGCCCACGGCGTCCGTGCTCAGGCAGAAGTTACCGATTGCACCTTTTCCCTGCACATGGGGCAACTCCCCCTTTGCGCCGAACGGTACGCAGAAATCGCCCAACTGCCGGAAGTGGAGCACCTCGAGCCGCTCCATCCCTACGATGACGGCAGTTACGGCGGTGTCCGCATCTGGTGCGCCGCTACCGATGCCGATGCGCTCCGTCCGGTCCTGGAGACCATGGCAACCGCCGACGGCCTACTCTTTTTTGATCATTTCCTCAACGATCGGCTGGTCATTCTGCAGAGCAACATCAACACCGTCTTCTATCTGCTTGAAGCTGCCCTGCTCTATCTTGCCGCCCTGGCGGTGCTGGCCGCCGAGGGATATGCCTCCCTGCGGCGGCGAAACGGGGAATTTGCCATTCTCCTTGCCATGGGCATAGACAGCCGCCGTCTGTCCCTTTTCTGCCGTCCCACGCTGATGATCGCATCGCTTTCCCTCTGCATCAGCCTGGCCGCGTCGGCCATCTTCATTCTGCTCTTCACCGAGGGAAGCCCTCTCCTGCGTCCCATGTTTGTTGTCCCCCTCATGGCGGGACTCGGCGGCCTCCACCTCGGTATCCACGCATGGATCTGCCGCCGCTTCATCCGCGGCATTGCAGGACAAAATCCCGCAGCTCTGCTCAAGGAGGATTTCTGATGGAACAAACCGATATTATCCTGCAGTGCAGACAGCTCACCCGGATCTACCGCCAGGGGGAATGCTCCATCCGCGCTGTGGACAACTGCAATCTCACCCTGCGACGGGGCAGCATCACCGCAATCATGGGGCGGTCGGGCTCGGGAAAATCCACCCTCCTGCACCTTCTCGCGGGAATGGAGCCCCCCACCGCCGGCGAAATCTTCATTGACGGCCGAGACATCCTGCGGATGTCCGAGCGGGAGCGTTCTACCTTCCGCTGTCATGCCCTGGGGTTTGTTTTTCAGCAATTTCACCTGCTCCCGGTGCTAACCGCTGAAGAAAACATTCTCATGCCTGCCCTCATTAGCGAAAAGCCCGCCTCCATGACCTATCTGGAGGAGCTCTGCGATCAACTCCATCTGTCCGATCGCCGCAAACACTTCCCCGCTCAGCTCTCGGGCGGACAGCAGCAGCGAGTGGCCATCGCCCGTGCCATAATCAACCGCCCTCGGATCCTCTTTGCCGACGAGCCCACGGGCAGCCTTGACCGCTGCTCCACCGAAGAACTTCTCACGCTGCTCCACAGTTCGATCAAACGCTTCGAGCAGACTCTGCTCTTCGTAACCCACGACCCGCAAGTGGCCGACATTGCCGACACTGTTTACGAAATGGATGACGGCATCCTTCGGCACATCCGCGGAAAAATTCCCGCATAGGAGGATTGATCATGTTCCGACCGTCCCGCACCGGCTTTGCTTTCTTTGCCCTGCTGGCTGTCCTGCTGACAAGCCAGTTTGGCCTGGCGCTGCTGGCCCAGCTCCTGTGGCCGGCGATCACAACGCATTCCCTCTACGTTTGGATACTCAGCTTTCTCCCCCTCTACGGCATTGCGCTTCCGTTCTGCCTGCTTGTCCTGCGAAAAGAGGAAGTCCTCGCCCGTATGCCCGATGACACAAGTAAAATGACAGTGGGCGGTTGGCTGCTGGCACTGTTGATGACCTTTGGTTTGATGTTTATCGGCAGTATGATCGGCACGATGCTGACAACATGGATCGGCATCCTGCGCGGCAAGCCGCTTGTCAACAACATCAGCGAATTGATCCTCAACGGCAACCTTGGGATCATTTTCATCTGTACTGTCATCATCGCACCGCTGGGGGAGGAATTTATCTTCCGCCGACTGCTCATTGACCGCACACGAAAATGGGGGGACCGAACCGCAATTCTGCTCTCGGCACTGATGTTCGGCGCCTTCCATTTGAACTTACATCAATTTTTCTATGCCTTTTTGATCGGCCTTGTGCTCGGCTATGTTTATCTGCGCACAGGCAAGCTGCGGTATGCCGTCTCACTGCACGCTGCGATCAATCTCTGCGGCGGGGTTTTTATCCCTTGGCTGATTCGCCGCCTGCAGCCAATGCTTGATCTCTACAGTACAGGGATGCCCGAAACATCAGCCGTGCTTGAAACGATGCTTTCCCATCTGCCCGAGATCGCACTCCTCTTTGGCTATTACGCACTCATGATCGGCTCTGCGATTGCAGCATTGATTCTTGCACTTGTCTGCCGCAAACGGCTTCGCTTTTCTGCCACCGTCGAGCAGCCCCGCGCCGTTTTTCTTGATCTCGGTCTCCTCCTCTTCTTTGTATTGTGTGCCGCAATGATGGTATTTTCCATCGTTTCACAATAATCATGTGTATGCTCTCGACTCGCCATCCCGCCCGAAAAAACAATACCCATATTGAATGAATCGGTAAAATTTTTCTGTCTCCTTTGTTTTTCATGCAAGATTTACCCGCGTTTGGGGTAAACTACCATCAAACAAAAAGGAGAACACGCATGGAAAACGAAAGTCAATCCACCACAGAAAACACTGCCGAGAAGGAAAAAGACACCTTTGAGGGCATTATCAAAAGCGGCTCAATTGTGGCGAAAAACGCCCGTGAAAGCATCCACTGCCTGTCGATCATCGGGCAAATTGAAGGGCATTATCTGCTCGGCGACAACCAAAAGGCAACAAAATATGAGCACATCATTCCCTTGCTTGCCGCCATTGAAGAGAGCGACGAAATCGATGGACTGCTTGTGGTGCTGAACACCATGGGGGGCGATGTCGAGGCAGGGCTTGCCATTGCCGAGATGATCGCAAGCATGAAAAAGCCCACCGCTTCCCTGGTACTTGGGGGGGGACATTCGATCGGCGTTCCCCTTGCCGTCTCGGCAAAGGTCTCACTGATCGTTCCCACCGCCACCATGACCATTCATCCCGTGCGCATGACGGGACTTGTGGTGGGAGTTCCCCAGACATTCCGCTATTTTCAGCATATGCAGGAACGGATTCTGCACTTTATTGCCGATCACTCCAATGCTGACATTGACCGTCTGCGCGAACTGATGATGAAGCCCGACGAAATTGCCACCGATGTCGGTTCGATTATCGACGGACATGAGGCAGTTGAGGCAGGCATCATCGATCGTATCGGCGGGTTGTCGGATGCACTGCAAGCACTGCGCGAACAAATCGGAAAATAAAACAAGCGGATACCGCACAGCGGTATCCGCTTGTTTTATTTTCGCAGGATAAATCGGCCGATTTATGCCTTCTTTCGCTTCTGCCAAAGCCCGGTCACGGCATTCACAATCCACATGCCGCAGAAACCGAAGAGTACGCCGAGCAAAATACCGCCGATCACATCGGTGGGATAATGCACAAACAGATACAGTCGCGAAAAGCCCACCAAAAACGCCGCGATCAACGCAAGAATGCCCCACGGCTTGCGGTAACGAAGCATCAGCACAGTGGCCGCCTCAAAGCTGACAAGCGTATGTCCCGAGGGGAAGGATTTGGAAGACTCGGGTTCAATCAGATAGGGGATAATCTCCCGCAGATCGTAGGGACGGATGCGGGCAATGAGCGGCTTGAGACATTTGTTGCCGATCAGCAATCCCAGCAGCATCGCCACGCCAAGCATGGCACCCGCCTTTCGGGTTTTGGGGAAAATAAGCATCAACACTGCCACGGCGATCCAGAAGATCCCCTCATCGCCGAGACGGGTAATCAGGGGCATCAGCACATCAAGAAAAGCACAGCGCAGATGCTCAGCAATCCAATCGAGGACGGCAAAATCAAAGGGAAGAAAAATATCCATCATTCATGACTCCTGTCGTTCAATTGTTGACCATGTCGTAGATAAGGAATTCACCGTTGACGCGGCGGAGATAGAAGGTCACATCAAACTGCTCGGTATAATCCTCTCTGCCATTGCGATGGAGAAGGTGCACAAAGCGAATGCGGCAGGAGAAGGTATTCTCATCATAGGCATAAAACTCGGTTGCGCTGACATCTTCAAACGAAAATCCATCGTGTGCCCATACAAAAGAAGTCGGCACCTGACGAATGGTCTGATACAGATCGGTCGTTTGATCAAAATACCCGGAGAAGGAAGAGAACCATGCATCCCGCATAACGAAAGCGGCATAATTCTGCGCTACGGTAATCATCTTTTCGCTGTACTGATCTGCCAATGCTTCATCATAAACAATCTCTGCCGTCAGAACCCCCGTCTCGGGATCCTCTGCCAGAGGAGCTGCCGTCCCATCGGGCGCCTTGACCTCCACCGTCGGTACGCGGAGCAGACTGTCAACGGCATAGGTCGTATAGGTGATTCCTTCAACTCCCTCGGGCATATGGGCACAGCTGTCGGTTTTAATGCCATCTTCAATGATATAGTGCTCATCAAGTAGTGTCCCATTGACATAAACCGCATTTCCTGCCGGAGCACTGATCGTCACACTCTCCTCGGGACGAATATAGAGCGAAATTTCACCTTTTTCATACAGATCAAACCCGAATTCGCTCTTCTCTTCAGCCACAGTCAACGAAAAAACGGCAATCTTCTGCTCCCCCGCTTTTACCAGATAGCGGAGGCTTCCGTCGGCACCCGCCGTGGTGGCGGCATAAGATGTGGGCAGAGAAGCATACCGTTCGGTCAATTCAGCGGCAAACCCCACCTTTGTTTCAAGCGGAGAGACATTTTCGGGCAGTTCACACATCTCAACCAACGCGGCAAAATCCGGCTCGGCGAAATACTCGGCAAAGACTTCCTCTGCGGCATATTTGGGCTGAGATGCTTCATAATCGGTCAAAATCACGCGCAGATAGGCCAATCCGCACGCCATTGCAACCAACACGAGGGCAACAAAGACCACCAAACATATGTAGAAAACAGGAATACGAAAGGCAGGTTTTGTTTTTTTGCGGTTCATCATGCCCCCACCTCCTCCGGTTTGACCATGAAGTAGGTCGGGATATATCGGGGCGGTGTAAATGCCTTAAATTTATTGACCATCCCCTTGCGCTGGTTTTCATCCAACGTATTGACGTCGACATTGTACTTGGTATACCAATCGCGGTAATACATCATGGCAGATGAACCGCCGTCAAGCATTCCCGCCGTCACCGCGCCATAACTGACCATCACGTCGATAATATCATTGTGCGTGGCACCAAGGCTTGCCGCCGTACGACCATCGGTGACGATCATAATCACCGTTCCGTCGGCGCGCTGACCGATTGCGGTGCGCTGAGCCTTGCCGGTATTGTCATCGTTATAGTGCAGCGTAACCTTATCCCCATCATGGGTGATCAGCGTATTGCCGTTCTGGAAGGAAACGGCATCACGAATGCCCAGCGCATCTGCCTGCGCACGGGTCATCTTCTCGGCAACAACGAGCTGATGATTGGCATCAAACCCGATGAAGGTCCGCGTGGACCAGTCGTTGTATACCATCTTCCCCAGCGAATAGGTCAAACCCAGCGGCTGACCGCCCGTTCCTCCGCCGCCGTCGTCCCAAAACTCGCCGCCGTTGATGGCAGCCACGGCCCCGTCACGATCGGCACCCGCGAAGATCTGCATCCCCGGCTGATTGCTCTTGAAATCGCTTGCGGTCGAAACATAGACACGGGAAGGATCTTTGATCAACAGCACATACCCCTTGAAGGTAGGTCCGCTGATCGTCTCGTAAATCATTCCGTCAATAGCATTCTCCCACTCGTCAATCGGTTCGCCGTCCTGATTTGTTTTTGTGGTCGGTGCAAATTCATCAAGGCTGATCTCTTCCTGCCGCACGACATGGCTGTCGGCGACAATCCGCTCAACCTCTTCATCCGACATAAACAACCCCGGCACCCACTTGGCAGCACTGGTCTGCATGGCGGTCAGAACAAGCTGATTCCGCATCGTGGGGCTCGGCCCGTTGGCAATGGTATAGCAAAGCGCGAAAACGCCCACAACAACCAACACAAGGACCGTCAGCAGCAAAATCAGCGTGCGTCCGATTACCATGCCCACAATCTGCCCCGCTGTTTTGCGATGCTTACAGCGGCGCAGCTTCTTTGCGCTCGGCTTGGACGCAGCCGATTGCGATGCAGAGGTGACCGGCTGTTTTGCGTCAGGCCGCGGGGAAACCGACGTTGGCGCAGGAGAATGACAGGGGCTTCCCGCTTGTACCGGAGATATGGATTCAGTCGTCACCGCAGGCGCCGTTGTTTCTATATCCATCACTGCCGTGGGTGCCGCCGCCCCGCTCGGGAACTGTGCCGGCACACGGCTCGGACGGCGCACCACGGGACGGTTACGTCCCTGATCATGCTGTGTATTATTTTCCATTTGGTTCATGCTTTCCTTTCTCACGGAATACCCACTCGCGCTGGATACGGAAGCTGATCAAGAAGAGGCAAGTGTCCACGATAGCCTTGATCACTGTCACACCCAGAGCGGCATTGTTCGATGCATAAGCATGCAGAACATCCCAAACCAGCCAATCGACCAAAAAAGCGGACACAAACAGCTGGGGGATGGCCAAGATGTAATAGCGCAAAAGCGTCTTTCCCACACTGCCGCTGCTGCGGAAAACCAGCTTGCGGTTAATGGTGAAGTTGGTCAGCGAAGAGATCAGGCGCGCAATGGCAGTGTAGAGGTATACGGTAAGATTGGTCTGCGCCACTCCAAAAATCTGCGCCAACAGCCAAAAAACACCAAGATCAACCGCGCATCCCGCCCCCGAGCTGAGCAAAAACTTGATGATCAACTTATATATCCGCCACGAATCGACAATGGGGCGAAAATGGGAGGTTTGGTTCTCCTCAATATAAACGGTGCGGATAGGCACCTCAGTCCATTTTATGCGCGCGCGCTTCAGTTCAAGCAGCATATTGGTTTCATATTCAAAGCGATTGCCCTCGACTTCCAGCAAGCGGGGAATATGTACTGTGGGTATGGCGCGCAGCCCCGTCTGGGTATCCGAGATGGCCATGCCGCAGAAAACGCGAAAAACAAAGGAGGTGATTCCATTCCCCGTCCGCGAACGGGCAGGCACATCATCACCCGAAAAATCCCGCACACCCAAAATCACATTCTGCGGTATAGCGCAAAGCACCTCGGCACAGGCGGCCACATCATCGGGATGATGCTGATTGTCTCCGTCCACCGTCACAACCCCAACCCGCCCCTCTCGGGTGTTGAGAAAATGGCGGAACGCCGTTTTGAGGGCTGCCCCCTTGCCGCAGTTGACGGCATGGGTCAGAATCTCCACATTCGAAAACTCGTCTGGCGAGGGAAAATTGGGCAGATGCTCGGCATCACTGCCGTCATTGACCACGATAATATCATCAAATCCCGCACGACTCAATCCTTCGATAACCAAGCGAAGCTTTTCATCGGGATTCAGTGAAGGGAGAATAATCGTAACCTTTTGCTCAGCTGACATCGGCAAGACTCCTTTCCGGTACAGTGCAGAATAACAGACATAACAATTCATTTTATATTATAAACCATCTCACCCCCGAAAGCAAGGCAAAACGGGAAATATTTTTGAAATTTGCGTAAATATTCGTTTAATCGACAGGACAAAAATGGGGGAAACCGAAGCAATCCCCTCGGTTTCCCCCACCGGCGGTGCTGCGCGCGCCGGCTTATTTTCCCGTATCCATCACCGTGCCCATGAAGAAGGGCAAATTTGTCTGGCAATCAATGAGCATATACACAAACGGGCGATCGAGATATACCCGACGGAGGTTGTCAGGCTCTGCCGCACCCCTCTCACCATCCACCTCCACTACAGTTGCAGCGCCCGCTCTTGTTCCCTTACCATCCACTGCGATGTAGGTCTTATGCAGTACACGACTGATAAACAGATTGCCATCAATCGAATAGCCCAGCTCCGAAAAATCGGCGTTGTGCTCATCAAATGCATCCACCATGCCCATTTCCCGCAGAATCTCGCGCATGTCGGTGCTGTATTCGCTCTCGAATTTGGGCAGCGCCGTCTCGACTGTCACATACTGTGCACCGCCGAGCAGCTCCTGCAGATGCGAGCCGGTCAGACTTGCTGCATAGTCGGCAACCGAGATGCCTTCGTTGGGCAGAAGGGCGACAAAAGCATATTTGCCGTCTCGGTAATACTTGATAAAGCCGCTCGCACTGTCATCCTCAAGATAACGGTTCTCATCGGCATACATCATCTCAACCTCGCGCTGCTCGCCATCCTCGGTGGTAAAAATACTCGTGCGGATCTGATTTTTCTCATAAATATTCTGCCACTCGGCATCGAAGGCCAGCGCATTAACCAGATACATCACCGCACTCTCGGGAATATCGTCCAAAATATCTTTGATCATGCCATCGGTCTTTTCCTCAACCCAGTCGTTGATCTCACGGCAGGTGGAGGCATCAAAGGGGGCGGCGTAAATACCTGCACCGTAATAGTCGGCATTGGTCTGCAGAAAAGCTTCGTTGACCGTGAAGCTGTCATGGTCCTTGAACCAGATGCCGTTGGCTAAGCTGAGCTTGTATTTTTCACTCTCGGGCAGCTGTTCTGTATAGGTACGGATCCATGTATTCAGCTCGGCAATCGGCATCCCCAGCACCGCTGCCATCTGGGAAAGCGTCTCGCTCTCAGCGCCGTTCGCTGTCATCGAGAGAGCAACCAACACAGACAACGGAGAAATCAGCGTATTCTCCTCCGAAGAAAGCCCGGCATGAAACAGCCGCACCGCAAAATCGGCGACGGCAGTGTTGTCAACCTGCGAGAGCTGCGCATCCTCATGTGCATTGGGGGTGATTCCCTGCATCAGATCGACATCATTCCCCATGCCACAGGCGCTCAGACAGACAATTCCCATTGCTAACGTCAAAATGATGGATATAATTTGCTTCATTTTTGTTTCCTTTCTCAGCGCACTTCGGTTCCGCCCCACTCGACAACCGTGAAGCCGACACGGGGGGGAGCAGTAAGTTCTTGGGGTTCGAGTTCAATCGCTTCATCCACACCCCGCCACGCCATAAACACACGGATGAGGGTATCGGGGGCGGGGATTACATACAGCCCGGCGGCATCGGTATAGGCATCACGCTGGAAAGTGATTACATTATAGGCATTCTCCTGCATGAGGGGCAGCCAATAGACGATAAATTCATTCGCCTCACGGCGGTTCAGACCGAGTTTGGCAAGTGCGTCCTCAAGGAAGGCGGCGGTATCCTCTCCTCTGACACAGAAGCCGCGGGAGAGATCATATTCCATGTCAGTATCGCCCTCCCAATAGAGATAATTGTAAGTCTGCCCCTCCTCATCGGTCAGCGTACCGTCGGGAGAAGCTGTGACAATCCAGCCGTCATGGTACTCGGGATAGGTGCAGGTCAATGCGCCGTTCAGCGAAAGCTGCACCGACACCGTACATTGCTCCTCGGGATAGAGATAGATCACCGGTTTATAACAGACATCGGGATCAAGCTCAAACTCACCCGCTGTCACGGTCAGAAAATCGACTTCGATGCGGTAGGTGTCTGCATCCAAGTAGGCGTTCTCGCAGGTAACGGCAACCTGATCGCCGATGCACCACTCGGGGGAGAGTATGCCATTGAGTTTGATGGTATAGGGCATGGGAATGACCGGTGCGGCAAAAAAACAATCGGCGTAAATCTCGGTAATCCGGATGTCTCCGAACAAGCTGTTGGGATTGTCAACGGGTTCAAGCGCGGTTTTGTCCAGCCAAACGCCGTCATAGGCTATGCTTCGGCTACCAAAGCGTGCGGACTCACGTTCCCAGAGCACATCGATTGATTTTCCGCGGTCGGCGGGGCCATATACCCGCGTTTGCTCATACAGATACGGACCGTCCTCGCTCGAAACCAGCCGCTTCCATGCGACAATTTTATAGGTCAGTGCAACATACTCCCGCGTTCCCCCGTCATCATAAGACGCTTGCGGAATAGGGACGAAGAGAATCGCTCCCGCCAGCAGCAGTACCAATAGCGAGAGAATGATTGCTTTTTTCATTGAAAAATCCTCCTTCACTGATATAAAAATTCATAATCGGGCAGAGCCTGCCATGCATCGGTCGCGGTCAGCAGGTTTTTGATCGCCTGACAGGTATCCAGAAAAGCCTGCCCCCGTCGGTTGTCAGCTTCAAACGAATATGCGATATTCTCTGCACGGATGGTTTTCTGCACTTCCCCGCATTTCACAGCAAGAATCAATGTCATCAACGGCTTTGTGTACATATCCGCATTGGGATTGTATGTGTCGGGATACAACTCAACATCCAGTGCCATAATCAGCGCATAAATCTCTGTCAGCTCATCCTCAGTGAGCCGGTAGGTTGTCACATAATCCTCAGGATGTGTGGCATCGGTCGTTTTCACCAGCTTTCCTGTCGTACTGTCATACGAGCTGACGCCATAGGCATCCCAGGTGAGCGAAAAGGAAAAGTCCTCCGGCACCGCATCACCCGACGGTCTGCTGCCGGCGCAGCCGGACAGAACAGCCGTGCAAATCAATATGCTGCACAAAATTCGCTTCATCTCTTTGCCCTCCCCTTACTCCAGATCGGCGATAGCACGCGTAAGACGTGCAAGCTGTGCCTCTGTCAATACCACACTGCTGTGTTCGGTTTGATTTTCCAAGATAATGCCGCAGAGTGAATAGACCGTTCGACTGCCGTCGTCGGCGATAAATGTCAGAATCACTTCTTCGGTGCCTTCATCTCTTACCTGCACTCCGTCCGTGACGCCTGTATTTCCCGACTCACCATCAAGGGGCAAGCCGTTTGTATCATCCCAGCATTGCTCAATGATCGCAAGCAGTGCTGCCACTTGTGCAGCGTCCTCTTCGCTGCGGTTTTTCTGCGGAAGCTTCCCGCCTCCCTGTCGGCGGCTGATCTCCACGCGTACACAGACTGGAGTCCGGTGCTCCCCCGTCACCGCCTGATCCTCCAGCATGGCATTTTCTCCCGGCGGCACCGCATCCTCTGAAACACGCAGAACTCGTCCCCCTAACCAGACACCGCTGATCATCACACAAAGGCAGGCGGCAAGTGCAGCCGCACGCAGCATCGGGCGCGGTGACGGCTTTCGTTTGCGCAGCGCATCAACGCCGCAGAGCAGATCGTCATCGATCCATTCCATCGCATCCACGAGTATATCTCGATTCATTGCATAAGCCCCTCCTGTCTCAAATAATCCCGCAGCTTCAGCCGAGTACGGTAAAGCATGGATTTTGCTTTTCCCTCGCTCATGCCGCAGTAAGCAGCAACCTCGCGCAGGGGATCCATGTAAAAATAGCGTCCGATAAAGGTGTTGCGCTCATCCGCCGACAGCGCGTGCAAAAAACGGTTAAGCGCCTCACCGAGGAGCTTTGTCTCAAACTCCAGCTCAGGTGTCGTTCCCCCGCCGAGTACATCCTCCAGCTCACACATGGACACAGCAAACTCCCCTCCCTGTCTTTTCTGCGCACTTCGCCTGCGGTATATGTCGATGGCAATCCGCCGCGTCAGCTTGGCAAGGTAGGTCGAGAGCACCGTCGGTTTCTGCGGCGGGATGGACTCCCACGCGGCAAGATAGGTATCGTTTACGCTCTCCTCGCTGTCCTCACGGCTGGCAAGAATATTGTGGGCAATTTTGATCAGATACGCCCCGTATTTTTTCTCTGTCGCCGCAATCGCGCCTTCATCGCGCTGCCAATACAGCGCCACGATCTGTTCGTCCTGCACGGGAACCCTCCTCTCGCATCAAATTGTTCACTTTATATCTCGCAAAAAATCGGTGTCGGTTTCACGGTTTGTGCAATTTTCTTATTTCTTCAATATATTGTCATCTTGTTCTTCCGCAAACAAAAGCCGTGCGACCTATCGTTGGATGGTCGCACGGCTATGGTTATCCATCAGCAGCAGGGAAAGAGGATTGTCGATCAATCGGCCTTTACCTCATACAGTTTTCCGTCGCTTAAATTCCGTCTGGCGACATATCCATCGTGCAAATCGATAAAGGTAACCGTTTCCAAAATCTCATACCGATAGGAAAGATAAATGCTCTCGCCCGTCTTAAAACTGAAGGGCAGGCACATCTGGTGCAGCATTTCTTTTCCGATATAGTTGTCACAGTAGATCGTCAAATATTCGCCCGGTTCCACAATTTGCGCAGGAAGTGTATATTTACCCAACTTGTTTGCCGAATCGCTGAGCTGATATCCCGCGGTGGAAATGGCCACATCGAAGGGATTATACAGAATCATGTAGTCTCCCGAACCGGCGGAAGAATATTCGTAAATTGTGAGATAAAGGTCTTCGGTCTGACGCTCGATAACGGCCCTTACATTGATTGTCCCGCCGATGGAATCATTATAATCAAGCGTCAGCACGCGGTCATAGACTGCCTCTCCGTTGACCACCCAGTGAGAAAAAACATAACCCACTGCGGGATAAATTTCAAATGACTCTCCACAGTCCACACTGTATTTCCCATGAAAGTTCTCCTCAATCTTCCAGTACCCCGTCATGATATAGGCATTCTCGGGAGATTGTATGTGGATAGTATAGGTCTTTTTGCTGATGCCAAAGGCTTGCACAAGATCATCAATCATTGTTTTGGGACGCAGTTTGGCAAACTCGCGGAGCTTCTCCACCGATGCCTCGATATTGGCAATATTGTTCACCGCATAACGGCTGGTGGTGGTATACATGGTTGCCTCAGCCAAACGCTCTTGGTGCATCGTTTCGATAATGCTGATATAATTTTCGGTAGAGAATGCGCCGTTCATCACCTCAAACATATACCCGATGAAGATATCGCGGCACTCCTCACGTTTCATCAACGCCCCAAACAGCTCACTGCGGCGAGATGCCGTCGGATTGAGCAGCCCATCATTGAGCAGATCCCCGTACGGATCTCGCGTATTATCGACATCATGCATAATAAAACGCCAGCGCCCATCGAAAACAGTACCTTCACGGTACTCCTCTCCCTCAGCTGCGTAATAACGATACGCCTTATGGTTGTTGGACGGCCAGTCGTTATTATTGAGATAGGTATTGATGGCATAATAGAACAGATAATTTTCCACATCGAAAACTTTACAGAATTCGGCATATACCGCATCATCGGTCATGTCCGCAACCTTATAGGTGTTGTACATATTATTCCAGTCATCGTACATGAACTGATCTTCTTCTATCGAGTCGATCTCATAGCGCTCATCCGGCTTGCTCATCTCAGGGCCGGTAACCACCCCCATCGTGCCGGCATATTCGCCGTAATTTTCAACGAAAAAATCATCGCTGACGACGTCATGCATCCACATACTGCCGTAATATTCACCATTGATGTAAACCGAGCACGGACGAACCGCCTGGCTCATGGGAAAGCCTGCCATGGCGGCCGCAGTTTGGTTCACTTCATCTTTGAATTGCGCACCGCCCAGATCATTTCCCGAACTGCGAAGAAGTACGCGCTTAAAATCCAGGCGAAGTCTTCCCGTTCCGTCCAGCGTGTACAAATCGCCGTAGAGGGGATAATCAAAGCGGAAATTCACCTCTTCATAATCCTTGCGGGCAAACAGTTTGAGTGATTTCAAGCGTTGTGCGCGGGAATATGCACCGCTGGGGCGAATACCAACCGATTGGTTAATGAGTTGATTCCCTTCGGTGTCAAAGAACTCCACATTCACCTCGCGCTCGGATGCCCATCCGCGCAGGTTATAGCCTGCAGGCGAGATGGCAATCACCTTTTCGTCGGGATTGGCTGCAAGCCAATCGGCACGTGTCTTGCCCAACACCAAAATTCCCTCTTCATATCCGAAAAGTTTGTCGGGATCGCAAGTAATGAAGATGGCCATTGTGGTAAACCGAGAATTGGCACCCTCTCCCACCACATATGTGCTGCGAATGCTCTCCCCCCATGTCCCATCGGGATAATAGGCGCGGGCTGTCAAGCTGTAATAACCGATCTTATCTTCCGGCGCGCGGAGAGCAATGCCCGACTGAGGAGAATATCGTTTCGTGCCGCCTTTTGCCGCAGGTGTTTCGGGCTCGGTACCGTTGAGGGTATAATAAATGGTACAGTTCTCACTGCCCGAAATATACACAGTTATATCTTCTTCGTAAAAACCGGGCGTAGTTTCAAATGCAATGGCGGAAGAGACCCTCCCCTCCGGTGCATCAATCATAGCATCTGCAGGCACAGAGAGACGGAGAGAGACCAGTGCCAACCATCCAACACAGAACAAAAGGGCTTCAAACAGAAGTAATTTGATCAGCTTTTTCTTCATTTGTGATGCGTTAATTATCCCCCGTGTACTCGATGAGCATCACGGACTCAACGCCCTCCATTGCCATCAGCATCTCGCTGACCGCATCTGCCTTATTCTTTGCGTATACCTGCACGGTCAGCTCGCTGCCCGTGCGGGACACGATGCTGTTTTTGAGCGAATAGCGCACACCGCCAAGTGTCTGCATGACCTGTGCCTTTACTGCGTCATCGTACTTGATAATCATCAAAAACCGTTTGGCACCGAAACGAAGCACGACAGAGAGAATATAGACAACCGCAATAAAGCCCGTGCAAAGCAGCGCAATCTGATACAACCCCGCTCCGCAGGTAATGCCGACAGCGACCGCCCAGAACAGGAAGCCAACGTCCAGCGGATCTTTCACTGCCGAGCGGAAACGGATAATACTGAGTGATCCGACCATGCCGAGCGAGAGCACAATATTGGCGGAAATCGTCATGATGATGAAGGTAGTCACCAAGGTTGTCAAAATCAGCAGCAGATTAAAGTTTTCGCTGTAGCAGCTCCCGCGGTAGAACAATCTGTACACCGCATAAATCAACAGTCCGCACAAAAGCGCGATCGAAACACAAACAAAAATGTACTGGGGAGTGAGATCCAAAAGAAGCCCCGATTGGGCGATACTGTCCTTAAATGCATTGATCAATGATTTCATGGCTCGTTTTCTCTCCTGAATATAAAATATGTGTTGAGGGAATATGCAGATCGGTCAGCGCATCACAGCAAAGGGTAAACTTAGAGGCCGCGACGGGGGTATGACGGAAGGCAAGCAAGCTGCCGATATGGGCAGGCAAATATTCGTCATACTTCACTTCAAGGATAACTTCATTGCGCGGATAAACAAAACGCTTGACCTGATTTTGTGCAAAAAGGTCTCCCGTGTTTACGGTAGCATTCAGCTCGCAGTCAAAGGTAATGCGAGTGTTGGAGAGCGGGTGGCAAAACGCCTCTCTGCGGTAATTGACCATCACGCGCGGGCACAATCCCTTTTCCTGATGCAGGCCATACACCGTACGCGCAAGGGGATGGTCATAGGCGGCCAACCGCGTAAACTCTCCGCGAATCATCCCATCACAGGTTTCACGGTCAATCCGCAGCGATTGTTTTTGGATTTTATTTTTTCGCTTTTCCTTGCACTCGAGGGAAATCACGGCATCATTGCCGTTGTAGATACGGATTCGATACTTTTTTCGATTGACCGTCCCCGCAATTTTCTCGTAGTACGATGAATGATATTGATCGTCAAAATACAAACTGCTGATCATATAGCCGCTGGGATCGAGTGCGTGCTTATCCATAGGCAGTGCGGCACGAATGCGGGAGGAGAGAATGAGATATTCCTCATAGGCAAGCAAATATTTTATTTCATTTCGCAACAAATTGCCCCTCCTTTCGCAGATTTTTTGTTTATTATAGCATAAAATCGCAGAGAAGTCAACCGAAATTTTACTCCTCCCCGATGCACTGCCGATTGTGATCAGACTTCGGTATGCCGCAAACAAAAGGGGGGTACCGCACAAGCGGCACACCCCGCAATCGCAAGAAGGAGTCCACAGACAAAAAAACAAATCCGAACCTGAGGTTCGGATTTGTTTCGTTTGGTGAGCCAATATAAAGCTGAATCGAACTTAATTAAGGTAACCGAGAATCATTTTTAGTATTGATTCTCGTAATATTCGAAGTATTCTACTTCAAACTTCTTTGTACTAATTAGTATATGCAAGTAAAAAGGAATCCATTCTGGATTCCTTTTGTTTGAAAAAAACATTATCTCAAATATTCTATTCGAGATTACTTTGTGTTTATATTATACACTATATGTATCTGTTTGTCAAGCAGTTTCTAACACTTTTTTAATTTTTTCTATTAAATTCTCGGAAACTCCAGATTCAATTAAGATTTCTATTTCTTTTAATTTATCTTCTGCACTATTTCTAGAACGCTTAACTCTTTCAATATAGGCATCTCTGCTTGCAAGCTTTCCTTTTACATCTGCGTAATAGTGCATCAAATTTATAGATTTTGCAACAGATTCATCTATTTTTCTCATATCGGCAGACGAAAGTACGCAAATACAATCACCCAAACGAGCTTTGCTAACATTCGTTATACACGCTGTATTTGCACTTCCATCTAAAATTGTTTGTCCATCACCATTAACCACATTAGCAATTGTAACCATACAAGGAAGAGTGGCATCATCGTGAGTTATTGGTATTACAACGGTATTGGGAGATGTTCTGTTTGCAGCATCATTTTGAATGACCACGCAGGGACGATTTTTTTGCATTTCACTGCCTACACCAACACCAAGGTTACATAAGTAAACCTGTCCTCTTTTGATAAATCGCCTTTGAGCGTTAGGGGAAATAGCATCTAAATATAGTTTTGTTTTCAACCATTCTAATTGATTTTTAGTTTTTTCTAGGTTGATATTGATTTCCATTTATTCTGCCTCTTCTCTTGGACTTATACTTTATTATGGAAATAATTATACCACATATTTCGGCATTTTTCAACAGTTTTAGGTAAAAAGGCGAGCTTTTTACGGCTCGCCTTTTTAGTAGGAGTATGTAATTAATTAGCATCAAAAATATCTACAGGTTGTAAGGAAAGCTTCATTGTGATAAAACCAGGCCTGGATACAACTTGCCATTTTCCGCTTTTCCTCGGGTCAATTATGCCCGAACAAGAACCAGCACCATCAAACATACCCATTTGATAATTAATTTGTACGTTTGTAGGACCATTCAGCTTTAATTCTGCAATTTGTCCTGTTTTGCCTTTCCACAAAGTCAAACCATTTGCGCTAATAGTCGCGTTTTGAGTGCTTTGAAATGTTCCAAGTTTTACTTGCACCATTCCATTTGGCACACTTTTCGCAATTGGATATCCACAAGCAGGACAGCTTGTAGCCATATCCGAAACTGTTCTTCCACATTCGGGACATTTGATCATTGCCATTTTCTTTTCCTCCAAAGATAGGTATAAAATAAAAAGAGCGTCAACCGAAGTCAACGCTCCGAAAAACGCAAACTCCGATTGTCGCTACACAATTCTCAACAAAAGAGGAAGACTTCCTACATTTACCAAGTGGAATTTGCGCTTTTACCAATTTCAAAAGGCAAATGTAGAAAAGGGTATAATAACCCCTTATAAAAAGAGAGTTCTCCCCTAAAATATGTTGATTAAATTGTGTAGCATTTTTATTATACCACAAATTTCGCAGAATTACAAGTCTTTGGTGCAAAAACAGCTCGGATAAAGAAAAATTATCGCACAAAAAAACAAATCCGAACCTGAGGTTCGGATTTGTTTCGTTTGGTGACCCGGACGATTGAATGTCCGAACTATTAGCCATATATTCAATTTCATCGGATGTGGGAATGGTAATCGGTGAATCGTCAAATGTGAGAAGCACTTTTATGTAATCATCATAGACAAATATCGCTTTGACGAGTCCGTCAATGAGCCGTTCCTTGTTTTTCTCGATTTTCAGATCAAGAGTGCGGAATTTGTTCAGCGTAAAGAGGATAAAATCCTTTGTAATCGTCGGTATTTTGGATTCTTCCACCTTGATATTCCGCGTGATTTTCTCTTCCTCTGCTTCTAATTCTTCAAGACGAGATTTTGTCGTGCGAGTGACTATACCTTTTTCAATCGCTTTCATAATGTTGTCAATAGAAGACTGCACATCCTTCAGTTGAGCCTCAAGTGCCGGAAGCATCTCGTTGCCCACATTCAAGAGAGCCATCACGTCATCCGCCATGTCGCTGATCATTTTTTCGTCCTGCAGCCAAGATGTGATCTTCTGAATGACAAGATCTTCAATCCATTCCTTGCGGATTGCCTTGCAGTCACATTCGTGACGTTTTGCACCGGCACATTTGTAATAGCGGTAAATCACGCCGTTAGGCTTATTTGCACTGTCGCCCACAAACATCGAATTGCAGTTTCCGCAGAACAGCTTGGTTGTCAGCAAATAACGTTCCGGTGCTTTCGCCTTACCTGTGGCGTGCTTGTTCTGCGCCATTCGAACAGAAACCCTATCGAATATATCCTTGGGAACAATAGCAGGGATTGCATCGGGGAATACCACGTCGTTATAACTGTATTCTCCGATATATTTGCGATTGGAGAAGATGCGAGCAAGTGAGTTTTTATTGAATCTGTTTCCCTTGGATGTGCGGATACCGCGAGCGTTCAAGTCTTCGATGATTTCGGTAATCGATTCACCACCGGCGTATCTTCGAAACATCTCTATCACAAGAGGAGCCTGCGCCGGATTGATCTGATAATTCTGATTTTCATCAATCATATATCCGAGAGGAATTGTACCACCATTGAAACGGCACTTGAGTGCATTCTCGGTCATTCCGCGTGTTACCTTCTCTGCAAGATCTGCAGAATAGTATTCCGCCATACCTTCAAGGAGCGATTCCAGAAGGATGCCTGCCGTACCTTCCGCTATGACTTCCGTTGCAGACACCACGCGCACGCCATTCTTTTTCAGCATCATCTTGTATTTTGCCGAGTCGTAACGGTTACGGGAGAATCGGTCGAGTTTCCACACAATGACAACGTCGAAATTCTTCTTCGCGCTGTCCTTGATCATTTGCTGAAATTCGGGGCGATTATCAGTCTTGCAGAGAGTGCTCTGTCTATGTATGTACCCACAATTTCGATACCATTTTTATCGGCGAATGCTGTGTTCTCTCGGATTTGTCCTTCGATGGATTCCTCACGTTGGTTGTCCGAAGAATATCGTGCGTAAATTACGCCCCGCATCGATTCATCTCCTTTCTGCATTATTGATTAATTGTCGTGAATATATTTTGTGATAAAGTTGACGCAGGCTCTAACAAATATTGCTGCAAATTTTTGATAATCTAATCTGGTATCAAAAGAATACATTAGTTCTCCATTAGAGTTTAGAAGCTTAACTAGCGTGTCAGTTTTTTCAAAATATTTTCTTGTTTCCTCATCACAATATTGAAAGTGTATTTTAAGAATCTCATCTTTGATATATTTTTTATCTGTCTGTATGGATGATAATAAACCGCAATCTTCTTCGGAGTTGAATAATTGAACAGACCAGAAATCGCCTTCGTGCAAGACAATATTTCTTGTTTCCTTTAAGATTTCAGCGAATAATATTAATGACATATTGTTATCACAGTTCTCCGAAGCATCACCATCAAATCTCCCATCCTCTAAGCACGGCGCAATATCGAATATATCAAAATGTTTTATGATATATTGGCTATCTTCTTCATTACAATAGTTGAGAAAAAACTGATTGTGTTTGACGTTAGACTTGCTTAATTTATGTAACCCTTCTATACACGCTTGCAGAAAAACAATTCTTAAGGCATCAGACTCGCTACTGATGCTTTCAATATTGTTGGCAAGCGATACCAAATACCTCACCCTGTTCATCATTCTTCTTGGGGTGTAATTTAACTTTTCCTCGTTGCCAAAGACATCGGAGAAAAAGCTATTCATTTTTGATGTATCATCAAAATAGACACTATAAAATTCCACCGTATCATTTCGATAGTAATCACTAAATCCTGCAGTTTCAAACAGCTGCTCTATATCATTTGGCACATTAGCACTCTGCATCATCTTTTTCATCCTAACAATTATTCTTCAACGATTCCAATAACTCTACCGCAACAGTAAACACTATCATTCTCGTTGAGTCGAATCGGCCTATACTTCTCATTATGCGAAATCAAACACTTGTCGCCAAGCTCCTTGATATAGGCATCGCCGTTGACAACGAAGATGCCAATCTCACCCACATCAACAGAATCGCATTTTTCCACAAACACTCTGTTGCCTCCGTGATAGGTAGGCTCCATACTGTCGCCCGCAATCGGAATAACATAATCGGCCGCTTCTGCC
>JAFQVV010000016.1 GCA_017407835.1 Clostridia bacterium | reverse complement strand
CTTTTGCAGGAACAGCTTGGCGGCGGCAACGGCGAGCTGAAGGCGGCGATGCAGTATATGTCCCAGAGCTTCCGAATCAAAGATGCCGAGATCAAGGATCTGTTTCTCGACATTGCGGCGGAGGAGCTCGGTCATATGGAGATGGTGGCGCAGACCATCAACCTCTTAAACGGTCACGACGTGGATGCCACAAAGGTGCCTTGCGGTGAGATCCAATCCCACGTCATTCTCGGTCTGAATCCGGGGCTTATCAACGCTTCGGGTTATTCCTGGACGGGCGATTATGTAACGGTGACGGGGGACTTGTGCGCCGACCTGCTCAGCAACATCGCATCCGAACAGCGTGCGAAGGTGGTTTACGAATACCTTTACCGACAGATCGACGACAAGAAGGTGCGCGAGACCATTGATTTCCTCTTGAACCGTGAGGAAGCGCATAACCAAATGTTCCGCGACGCCTTTAACAAGGTGCAGAATTCCGGCTCTAACCGTGATTTCGGCACGACCACAGCCGCGAAAATGTATTTCTCCATGTCGGATCCCGGCCCTAATGCATTCGCCACGGGTGATACCAAGCCTGTTTCTTTCGATAAGTAAAGGAAAAGCCGATGAGGTTTCGATTGATTCCTCATCGGCAATTTTCATCTCTTTTTATAAACAACAAGCTCGGGATTCTCACCGTTTTCCTCGTAGGTGCAGACGAGCAGGAAGTCCATATTGGCGGCGATACCGAAGCAACGGTCGCCGCCGAATTCACATTCAAGCTGACTGCCGAGGTAGGATGCATTATCGTCAAGGAATTTTACCTTTTGTCCGTTTGGCAGCGTATATTCCAGATTGATGTAGTCGCCCGACAGCACGTTAAGGCTCTCGACCATGGGCAGTCCCTCGATATGAAGCAGGGTATTGAATTCATGGATCAGCTGCGCCTTGAATTCCTCGAACTTTTCTTTGCCGCCAAGTTCACCATACTGTTTCCAAAAATCCATGGTAAAATCGCCTTCAGCGTAACACCACTTGCAGTATTTCTCATTAAAAGTTCCGTCTTTTTCATGACCAATATCCGTGTCTTTCATCGACATACCGCAACACTCACAGACAAGATCAAGCGGAGAACCCAAAAGCGTGTTGATTGTCACATCAAACAGCTTTGAAAGGAGCTTGAGCGTTTCGGTATTGGGTATCGTTTCGCCATTCTCCCAACGGCTGACCGCCTGACGGGTGACGAATACCTTTTCGGCAAGCTCGTCCTGGGAGAGGTTGTGCTTCGTTCTAAGTTCGAGGATAATATCTTTTGTTTCCATAGTGCCACCGCCTTTGTTTTCTGTACTTTGATTATATCAAAATTGCGCACAAATTACAAGCAACACGCAGTTGCGGTGCGTTTTGTATTACAGGCGTGCGCAAGCACGATTGGGAAGAGAAAGAAACAGGCGGCTCAGTGAGCCGCCCATAACGTTTACTCTGCAAACCCAACCAAAGCACCCATATCCTTGCGCTTTTTCGTGCGCAGAGGATCGCCCTCTGCCGCGTATCCAAGCGTGATTACGAGCTGAACAGCACCGTCCAAATGGCAGATTTTGCGGATGTCCGCATCGTCGAGCCACCCGAGGATGCAACTGCCGAGCCCCTGTGCGGTTGCCTCCGCAGTGATATATGCCGATACGATCCCAATGTCGATCGAGCGGTAGTCGATGCCCGTCAGCTTG
>JAFQVV010000015.1 GCA_017407835.1 Clostridia bacterium | reverse complement strand
GCGGTTTCCCGCCTGCACTTCCGGTTTAAAGGGCAAAGTTGATAAGTTGCCGTCATTATAGCACAAATTGGTACACGAGTCAAGATGTAGAAAAAAGAATCGAAAATACACAAAAAATCCAAAAATAATTGAAAATACTGCTTGACAAATGAACCTATACATGGTATAATAATATGCCGCATAAAATCGGGCTTTTTAAGTGTGGAATTTTCCACCGCCTGCTTTAGCGAGTCATAAAAGAAAGAGAGGTGCTTTTCGTGTTCGCAATTATCGAAACAGGCGGAAAGCAGTATAAGGTTAACGAGGGCGACGTTCTCTTCATCGAGAAGTTGGACGCTGCCGAGGGTGATACGGTTACCTTTGACCGTGTGCTCGCAATGTCCGGTGCTGACAACCAGTTTGTCGTTGGCAACCCCACCGTTGCAGGTGCTACTGTTACCGCTAATGTCGTCAAGAACGGCAAGGCCAAGAAGATCTATGTCATGAAGTACAAGGCAAAGAAGAACGAGAAGAAGAAGATCGGTCACAGACAGCCCTACACCAAGGTACAGATCGACAAGATCTGCGGCTAATCCACGGCAGGTTCTGCCATGACAAAGGTTGTTTTTCTTCGCAGAGACGGCGTGTATTACGGCTTTCGCGAGCAAGGTCATGCGGGATATGCTGAGGCGGGGGACGATGTCCTTTGCGCGGCACTTTCGGCTATGACGATGTTGATCATCAATGCTGCGGAGGTTGCGTATGCTTCTGATGTCGAATATACCATCGATGAAGAGACCACCAACATTTCGGTGATCTGCCGCTCGGCTCTCCCCGAATTTGAGGAGGATGAGCGCAAGCGTTATGCGGTGTCGGGGCTTTTCTTGGCCTACTACTACCAGCTCAACGATCTTCTCGAGGAGTATTACGATTATCTGGAAGTCGAAGTCGTCGACGAATGAGTCCGCCCCGGCGGTCTCACATCCAATTTGAATGAAAAGAACGGAGGTGCACACGATGATTAGAATCAGCTTACAGTTTTTCGCACATAAAAAAGGTGTCGGTTCGACCAAGAACGGTCGCGACAGTGAGTCGAAGCGCCTTGGCGTAAAGAAGGCTGACGGTCAGCCCGTCGTTGCAGGCAATATCATTGTCAGACAGCGCGGCACCGCTATCCATCCCGGCAACAATGTCGGTATCGGCAAGGATGACACGCTCTTCGCTCTGATTGACGGCAAGGTCAAGTTTGAGCGCAAGAATAAGGACAAGAAGCAGGTCAGCGTTTACGCCGACTAAGCTTTATCCGACGCGAACAAAGCACCGCCCAGATGGCGTGCAAAATTAGCGTAAAATTGAATTTAGCCATCACTTTTTAGTGGTGGCTTTTTCATACGCAGAAAACCAAAGAAAAGCCCCGCACAAGGCGGGGCGAGGAGAAATCATTTGGCGTATTGATTCAATTTTTCAACAACGGAAACAAAACGAGTTTCTTGACGGATACAATCATAACGACTGTGCTGTAAGCGATCCAGCATATAGTAGCAATGCGTATGTTCTGTGAGTTCATGGAAATCCTTGCTTTTCTCGGGATAGACTTGAGTATCAACCAAGAAGGATGTGAAATGCTTGCCGTGATCATTTTGATAGGATATATCGTAAGTTACGGCATGATCGCACATTTTTTCAAGAGATACCATAGCATCTTCGGTCTTACCAAGCGACATTTGGTAAGTGGAGATCACCCAATGATTAAAGGATATCCGGTTATGATGAAATATAAGATCATCGCCATAGATCATGAAATACAGTTTATTAGAAACACGGAGCATTTCGATTTTACTTTCCCAAGTGGACGGATCATTAGGAAGGTCCTCGTTCAGTACAAGATTGCGAATAGCGAGACCGAGGGCATCGGTCAGCTTATCAATTTCCTCTTGAATATAAAATTTGGTCATTCCGTCACCAATTCCGCCCGAAAGTGCCGTTTCGCGGCGATATTTCATAGGTGTCAGACGATTAACCCACTCTTTTGCTTTTTCAGACTGTTTGACTTCTCCATACAGTGTGATAAGAGTATTGATAGCGTCGTATCGTGTATTCTCGTCGTTACATTCGTTGGCTACCGAGCTAAGCAGCGATTCGACCTCCTTGAAAAGCGCCTCATCGTGCGTTTCCTCCCACACAAAATACAGGCACACCGCAAGATTATCACGAATCTCATAATCGTTCGAATAATGGGCAAAAGCATTTCTTGCATAAGCCACTCGCTCTTCAACAGAACCAACTTCTGCAAGGCGCTCCATCTCCTTCTTAATGTTGGCGAGCTCTTGTTCTCTTTCAGACAATTTATATCCGAGAAGCTCATCTGTGCTGACTGAGAAGAAATCAGCCAGTGCAGGCAGGAGTTCAATATCGGGATAACCGCCTTCTGATTCCCAACGGGAGATAGCTTGGGGTGTCACCCCTATGGCAGTGGCAAGCGTGTCTTGTGTAATATTATTTTTTGCGCGAAGTTTTTTGATAATCGCACCTATTTTAATGTTCATATCGTCCCTCCAAAAAGTTTATCACCAGTGTAATTATATTATAGCATATATTTATCAAAAAACAATTATCAATTCGTTGTTTAGAATATCAAGTATCCCTTGTATTTCCGCTTTCCCGACGCTTTCGTCTGAGGCAAGCATAGTGCACCGTATCAAGCATCAAATATTGCGCCGCAGTAGACAAAGAATAAGCCCCGCGCGAGGCGGGGCGAGGTGTTAGACAATATAATCAGTTATACAATCGTACCAGTGTACATAGGTCTCACCATTAATGATCAGCGTTTCATTTTCTGGCAGCATTTCTGTCCACAACGTTTCGTAACGATTGTATGCCCAATCGTTTTTGTTAAATCTGCGCCAAAGGATCGTGCGTCCGTTTTTGTCAAGATACTGCTCTGAAACAACACCGTCATTAAAGCACTGAATATCCATCACACAGATAGTATCATAAGATTTTCCACCGATCGTAACAGTATAGCGCCCAACAATATCTACAACTTCTTTATCTGTATGTCCGGTAATTATGTTGGTATTTCGAATCAATAAACTTTTTGCTGAAAGGTTGACTTCGTTTCCGCAGTTATCTTCTCCAAACCCCCAATTATTAATAAAATCGTCTCCATCAAGGAAGGTATAAAGTTTACGAACTCCGTTTTCAATATGACTTTCAGCAAGATAGCGGCAATGCGTGTCTGTGAGTTGTGCTACGAATATGCGCTCCATTTTATCGACAGAACCAGTGCGATAGTAATCTTCAGCATCGTATTGAATGGCAGAAATCTCAACACCTTCTATGCCGTGTATTTCAGCTTTACCGATTGCCTTCATTTCGGTATATTCCGTTCGCTTTCTTGATGGCATATCGAATAATCCCCATGTTATATTTTCTCCAACACGTGGAATCATCAGCCATCCTTGAAGTTCTTCCCATTTTACAGCAAACGGATCAAGCTCTGATCTTTCAATTTTATATTCGGGCAAGTATTCGGGTAACCTTTTCATTATCGTTTCTCCTTTTGATATTTCTTTGAAAGGGTAATGTTGTTTGAATTTTTCTTTCGCATAATGCAGACGACTTTTAACCGTACCAAGTGGAATAGAAAGCTGTTTTGAAATATCCTCTTGTGGTAAGTTCTTGAAGAAATACAAATACAAAATTTGTCTTTCTTTATCACCAAGAACATCCAAAGTATCACGCACCACACTTTGCTCGATAATACCCAATCTTCCAGTGCTTAACGCTGACTCGGATAGGGCATCTAAAGAAATATTCATATCCTTGGCTTTTTGTCTGTAATAATCGTTGCACTTGTGGTTAGCAATACCAATTAGCCACGCTTTGAAGGATGCCGTGTTTTTCCATGAATCAAACTTCACTGTAGCAATAAGACATACTTCTTGGATTATGTCTTCAGCATCATGCTTGTTATTGACCTTGAAATTCACATAACGCTGAAGCGGTACAATATTTTCCTGTAATAGCTTTTCAAATTCACTCACATCATCACCTCCTTGAACGTGATCTTGAAATCGATTTCATTTATATAGTCGAAATAAAATATCAAAAGGTTCATCATTATAAAATTATAACATAAAAAAATGAATTATACAAATTCTAATTCCGCTTTTTCCCCGACGCTTGCGTCTGGGGCAAGCATAGCGCGTGGACGTCCACCGCGCAAAATCGGGCAGAAGCCCTAACCCACTATCGGCAGAGAAATGGCGCATCGTAGGGCGGGGGCTTGCTCCCGCAGAAAATGTAGGGAGCATACCATATGCTCCCGAAATAATCAACAAAAAGGGCGGATATGGAATCCGCCCCTACGATGTAGAGCCTTGTAAAAAAGGACGAAGAAAATTTCTTCGTCCTTTTTTAAAGTTATCGCTCTTCTCGGAAATAGGGGAGTCCGAGCGATGCAGGAGGCTGATGTTCGCGCTTTTTGCGCACGCTGGTGACAATCAGCACGATGATGGTTACAACATAGGGCAGCATCTGCAAAAGCGGCGTTGCACTGATATCAAGCTGGATGCCAAGCAGAGTAGGAATACGCGAGCCGGCAAGATAGAGCATGCCGAACAGAATAGAGCCTATAATGCTCAAATGCGGCCGCCAAAGCGTGAAAATAACCAAAGCAACAGCAAGCCACCCCAGTGCCTCAATGCTCTTGTAGGCCTCGTAAGAGCCTGCGTAATCCATAATATAGAAGAGTCCGCCGAGTGCGGCGATCCCGCTGCCGATGCAGGTGGCAGTATATTTATACAGGGAAACATTGATTCCCACCGCATCAGCGGTTGCGGGATTCTCACCAACCGCACGCAGATGCAAGCCAACACGGGTTTTGGTCAGGATGTACGATGCAACAAGCGCAATAATGATCGCCAGGCCAACCATAAATCCGCAATACTTTACCGAGGATGTTTGCTCGGCAAAAGGGAAGCGGAAATAACGGAGGGCATAGAGATACTGCATTGCATTCTTGGCCATGCCGGACATAATAAACTTTGTTGTTCCCACACCAAACGTGGTCATGGCAAGACCGGTCACATTCTGATTGGCTTTGAGCGTAACAGTCAGAAAGCTGTATATCATTCCCATCAACACGCCGCCTGCAAATGCCGCAAGAAGAGCGATAATGACGATGAGAACAGGAGAAATATTTGTGCCATGCATCAGCTTGACAGCAAGACATCCGCAGGCACCGCCCATACACATAATACCGGGGATTCCAAGGTTGAGGTGTCCGGCTTTCTCGGTCAGAATTTCCCCCGTACAGCCAAAGAGGAAAGTCATCCCAAGCGGAATTGCAGTCAGCAAATAATCAAGAAACGGATTCATTCTACCTTTTCTCCTTTCTTGGTGGACTCACGAAATTTCAGCTGATAACCGATGAAAAATTCACATCCGATAATAAAGAAGAGCACAATACCGATGACCATATCGGGGAAAGCCGAATCAATATTAAAGTTGGTCGTAATTTGTGCGGAGCCTTGCTGGAGGAAGGTGATAAATGCAGAGGTGCCGATCATAAAGAGCGGATTGAATTTTGCCAGCCACGATACCATAATGGCGGTAAAACCGAGTCCGCCAACTGTAGTCGTGGTAACCGAATGGTCAAGCGCACCAACGATCAAAAAGCCCGCAACACCGCAGATAGCACCCGAGATCAACATGGTACGGATGAGCACTTTTTCGACATTGATTCCGATATATCTGGCGGTGTTTTCACTCTCACCGACAACCGAAATCTCATATCCCTGCTTGGTATACTGCAGATATATGTAGGCAAGGGCTGTCAGGGCAAGCACAATCACAATCAAAAGGAAATACTCATGAACCAAGATCGGCAGATGGCCGACCGACAGTGCGCCGAGAACACTCGAACCGCTTGGCGTCCACAGCAGGAGGAAATATGCCACAAGACCGGTGGCAACATAGTTCATCATCAAGGTAAACAACGTCTCATTCGTACCCCATTTTGCTTTGAAAATTGCAGGGATGCCGCCCCAAATTGCACCAACTACGATCGCCGCAATCAGCATGAGGGGAAGAAGAAGTGCGTTGGGAATGGTATTGCCAAGATAAAACGCAACTCCGACGGCGGCAAGTGCACCGATCAGCGTCTGTCCTTCTGCGCCGATATTCCAGAAGCGCATACGGAAAGCCGGGGTAACGGCAAGTGAGATACACAGAAGCACAGAGGAGTCTTTGGCAAATTTCCAGAGACGACGTGCAGAACCAAATGCACCGTCAACCATCGTCGTAAGGAATTCCAAGGGGTTTGCCTTGATCATAAACACGGCAAGAATCGAGCAAAGCAGCAGCGCGATGACAACTGCAGCCACACGAATGCCCATGGATTTCCAAAACGGCATCGGCTCACGCTTGACCACGTGGAAGGGAAGTTCACTTGTGTGGGTTTTAGACATTTTCACCGTCAGCACTCTCCTTTGCAGTTGATGTTTCTTCGGCATCACGTGCCGTTTTTGTCATCAGAAGACCGATCTCTTCCTTTGTGGTGTTTCTGCCGTCAAGGATGCCCGTGACGCGCCCTCCGCAAATAACCATGATTCTGTCGCAAAGCTCGACCAGCACATCGAGATCCTCGCCCACGAAAATGACCGAAACGCCTTTTTCTTTTTGCTTGGTCAGCAAACCGTAAATGGTGTAGGAAGAATTGATATCCAACCCGCGGACAGGATATGCCGCCATCAATACAGTCGGGGATGCGGCAATTTCTCGTCCGACGAGAACCTTTTGTACATTACCGCCCGACAGACGGCGGACGGGGGTGTGGGTGTTGGGCGTTGAAACCTCAAGCTCCTCCACAATTTTCTTTGCAAGATCGCCCGGTTTTTTGCGGTCCACAAACACCGAATGTCCTTTTCGGTAGCTTCGCAGCATCATATTATCCACGATATCCATGTTTCCGACAAGCCCCATGCCGAGACGGTCTTCCGGAACAAAGGAAAGTCTGACACCGAGCTCGCGAATCGCAACAGGATCTTTATCGCGCAGATCCTCGGTTTTTCCGTTTTTGGGATTGTGGTAAATAATCTCCCCCGTGATGGGATGGCAAAGCCCGGCGATGGATTCAAGCAATTCTTTTTGACCGCTGCCTGCAATACCGGCAATACCGAGAATTTCTCCCGAGCGGGCGGTGAAGGAGATATCATCAAGCACCTTAACCCCCTCCGCGTCCACCATGCTGAGGTTTTTGATTTCAAGCCTGTCGCATACATTTTGCGGCTGCGGGCGCTCAATATTCAGCTCAACTTTTTTGCCGACCATCATTTCCGTCAGGGCAGCCGAAGTCGTTGACACAGTATCCACCGTTGCAATATGTTCACCCTTGCGCAAAACAGTCACACGGTCGGAAATAGATAGGACTTCGTGCAGCTTATGGGTGATAATCAAAATTGATTTTCCATCCTCGCGCATACGGCGAAGAACATCAAAGAGCTTATCGGTCTCCTGAGGTGTCAGCACCGCCGAAGGCTCGTCCAGAATCAGAATATCCGCACCGCGGTAAAGCACTTTGAGAATTTCAACCGTCTGTTTTTCGGAAACCGACATCTCATAAATTTTCTTTTTCGGATCAATGTGAAAGCCATATTTGTCGGCAATCTCCGCCACTCGACGGTTAACTTCCTTGATGCTATATGCTTTTCCGTCATTTACACCGAGAACAATATTTTCAGCTGCGGTAAAAATATCGACCAGCTTGAAATGTTGGTGAATCATACCGATGCCATGGCGGAACGCATCCTTCGGAGAACGGATAACAACCTCTTGTCCATCAACTGAAATTGTGCCGCTGTCGGGATAATAAATCCCTGCAATCATATTCATCAGTGTGGTCTTGCCGCAGCCATTTTCACCGAGAATCGCCAAAATTTCTCCGCGGTAAACGGTTAAATCAACATTTTTGTTTGCGGCCAGGCTGCCGAAATACTTGGAAACATTGTTTATCTCCAATGCAACAGATTTGTTCATGAACCCCTCCGTAAAAGAAAAATTATCTATCCAAAGAAAGGTATAAACCTTAAGCAAATCGCCGAACAATGCCTGTCGGCGATTTGCTTAAAACTTATAAATTTGGGCACGGGCTGTCCCATAAAGAGACAGCCCGCCCGTTTTGTCTGAAAATATATTAACCGAAGTTGGTGTTGAGCAGGGTAATACCGTCGATCTGAATATCGAAGTAAGGTGCGCTGCGGAACTCGGACTCGTGGAAGTAGCCGTCTGCGATAACCTCGGTATCCTTTTCGTAGTTGGCATCGGTGTTAACGTCTGCCATATAGGAGGTGAGCGTCTCGCCGCCAACGGTAAAGGTTGCGGTATCAAAGACGTGCAGTTCGCCTGCGATGAGCTTAGCCTTGAGCTCATCAATCTTTGCCTGCGTGCCCTCAGCAGCCGCCTTGGTGTTTACCTCAGCAAGTGCAACGGAGCCGGTTGCGATGGTACCGGTCCAGTCAACATCAATTGCATCACCGTTCTGAACAGCGTTGCAGATATAGACAAAGTAAGGCGTCCAGTCGATCTTGGAAGAAACGATAAAGGTGTTGGGGCAGGATGCAACAGTGCTGCCGTTGTAGGAAATATTAGGAACATTCTTGTCCTCGCAAACGGAGGGAGCACCCATCGAGTCAGCATGCTGGCTGATCAGAACGCAGCCGTTGTTGATCAATGCGGTAGCAGCATCCTTTTCCTTGATTTCGTCATACCAGCTGCCGGTGAACTGAACATCCATCGTTACGCTGGGGCATACATACTTTGCGCCAAGGTAGAAAGAGGTGTAACCCGAGATAACTTCGGCATAAGTGAAAGCACCAACGTAGCCCATCTTAGCCTGATCAGCAGTGATCGTACCGTCCTCAATCATCTCGTTGAGCTTCATACCAGCGGCAACACCTGCTAAGAATCTGCCTTCGTAAATCGAAGCAAATGCATTGTGGTAGTTAGCGAGATTTTCGGTGTGTGCCATTGTACCGGTAGCATGGCAGAACTGAACATCGGTGAATTCCTTTGCAGCCTTGATCATGTAAGTCTCATGACCGAAGCTGTCTGCGAAGATGATGTCGCAGCCTTCGTCAACCAGGTCTGCGGCGGCCTCATAGCAATCGTTGGACTCAGGAATGTTCTTCTTGTAGATGATCTGATCTTCGGAAAGACCGAGTTCATCTGCTGCGCGCTCAACTGCCTCAAGGAAGTTGAGGTCATAGGTCGATGCTTCGTCGTGAAGCAGGATAACACCAAGTTTGAAATCATCCTTGGTTTCGCCGCAGGAGGTCATGGTAAGCGCAAGTGATGCGAGCATGACAACTGCCAGACACAGGGAAAGCACTTTTTTGAACATTTCAATGTTCCTCCTTAAATAATGTTTGTATGCAGCATAACGACTTGACATTGACTTCCGTTCATGATGCACCAATACAAAAGTAATTGTAACACATCTTCCCAATTTTGTCAACAAATTATTCTTATTTGATCAAATTTTCAACAAAAAATACACTTCGCAAAAGGAAGAAAAAAGTAATACGTCCGTCAGTGATTTCTCCCCGACGGACGCATTTCCTCAATCTATCTTTAATTCAAAAATTCCAACTATCTTTATTTCAAAAATTCCAAATTTCCTTCATCATCCACATTGACAATGGCCAAAGATTGGAGATTAACCCCCATATTGCGAATAATTTTTCCGCCTTCTTGGAAGCCTTTTTCAATACAAATTCCCGCGCCTGCAACTTTTGCACCTGCTTGCCTGGTGATTTCAATCAGCCCCAGCAAAGCCCGGCCGTTCGCAAGAAAATCATCGATAAGCAGAACATGATCCTTTTTATCAATAAAGCGCTGTGCAACGCGAATGATATAATCGGTGCCTTTGGTATAGGAGTGAACATTCGCTGTATACACATCACCGTCGAGGTTTTTCGACTTGACTTTTTTGGCAAATACAACAGGAACATGGAAATATTGCGCGGCAATGCAGGCGATACCGATCCCCGATGCTTCAATCGTCAGAATTTTCGTGACTTTCGTCCCCGCAAAGCGACGGGCAAATTCACGGCCGATCTCATTGATCAGATCGATATCCATCTGATGATTCAAAAAACTGTCCACCTTCAAAATGCCGTTCGGTCTGAAGACACCGTCACGAAGAATCCGTTCTTTGAGCAATTCCATAAAATTGTCCTTCCTTGCGAAAATGATGTGCTTGAATATATATATATTATACTTGTATCCGAGAAGATTGTAAAGCATTTTCGCAAATTTTCGCAAAAAAACTTGATTCGCAGAGAAAAATATGCTATCATGTAAGAAGAAGCGTAAATGACATTGACTGTTCACCGAAAGGAATATGCATATGGGAAAACAAAAACCGATCGTCTTTCGATCCGCAGCCGGCGGATACAACAAACGAGATGTAAATCAGTTTATCGTCACCATGAATGCGAACTTCGCCGCAGCAGAAGAAGGGTACAAAAAAGAAATTTCGCTCCTCAAAGATGAACTGAAACAAGTCACCGAAACTGCAGAGCAGGGCAAAATCAAAGAAACGGAAAACGAAATACTTCGCGCCGAAACAGAAGCGCTTCGTCTCGAGCTTGAAGCACTTCGTGCTGAAAATGCATCTCTTTCGGCTATCGAAAGTATGCCCATCCAACCGCAAATCAGCGCAGAAGAAATCGAACAGCTGCGCAAAAAGGCAGAGCTTTATGATACTATGAGCAGTCAGTTTGGCGATGTGCTCATTTCTGCCAACCATGAAGCAGAGTGTATCGTAACAGCGGCACGTCAAGATGCAGAGCAGTCACTGGGCGCGGCAAAGGCGACAATCACACAAAGTACATCATTGCTTTCCACTCGCCTTGATGAACTCTACCGCAGCGCAAGCACCCATGCGGCAGACGAAATTCAATCTACCGTATACGCAGTTCAGCAATTGCTGAGCCGGGTGCTCACCGATCTGTCGCGCCGCCGCACACAGTTGGATGAAGTCCTCAAACGCAGCAACCAAGAAGTTCGCGCTACTGCCGATGAGCAAATTGCGCAGATGGTTGATCAAGTGAAAACAGCTGTTTCGGCAGTCGGAACAAAAAAAGAATCTGCCTCGATTTCGACAGCGGAGAAAAAAGCATGACCGAACTCGGGCAAAAAATTCGTCGTCTGCGCATTGCCGCACAAATGACACAAGCTGAGCTTGCGGGTGATCAGATCACACGCAACATGCTCAGCCAAATTGAAACGGGAGGGGCATTACCGTCTCTGCCGACGATTCAATATCTGGCACAAAAGCTTGAGATTCCCGCCGGTTATTTTTTCGCCGAAGAGGAAGATGAGTTCCTTTATCGGAAAATGCAAAAAATCAAGGCAATCAAGCGAGCCTACACTGCAGGTCACTGGCAGCAGTGCATGGAACTCTGTCAGGAAAATCTGGGCGGCAGTGATGATGAGATTAACCTCATGCTGGCCGAATGTGCATACCATCTTGCGCTTGAAGCATTCGCCCAGGGACGTCTTTGCGCCGCGCATACCTGCTTTGTACAAACAATTGAATATGCCTCACTATCGCTGTATGATACGACCTCAATTGTGCGTACCGCTTATGATTACCTGCATTATCTGGCAAAATTCGATTCCGCGCTTGAAATTCCGGCCTTCATTCGAACAGCCCCAAGCTCCATTACCTCCGATCAGCCGTGGTTTTCCCTTTATTTGCACGCACTTCGCATCATTGAAAAGGGAAATCCCGACACGGCCGATCATTTGATCGGCATCGAGGATTTTGCAGATACCACATATGCCTCCCACCTTCGCGCAAAAATTGCAATGGCACGCCGCGAATACAGCACAGCAATTCGCACCATTGAAGAATTGCTCACCCCCGAGAGGGGATTGCCGCCCAGCAAACCGATGACATATTTGCTCTATCTCGATCTCGAGGTTTGCTGTCGTGAGATCGGCGATTTTGAACGTGCGTATCGATACACCACAAGCCGCGTCAAGCTCTTGGATGTACTGCTGACCGAATAAATTTCCTGTACACAGTTCATCTGCTCGGGACGAAACGCGCCCTCGCAGCGATCAGAACAGGCACGGCGAGAAATGCTTGAACAGTACACTTGGGCATGGTATATTCATATCGGCTCCGCAATTGACAGATTGCCAAAAACAAAAAATTACCCGCGCAGATAAACACTGCGCGGGCAATTTTTTGTATTCAATCAAGCGGTAATAAAATCCGCTTCGGTTGCATCCTCGTCAACGGGAATTGTGAACAAGGGCTTGGCAGTCGGACCGTGTTCGGTGACAATGCTATTACCCAAAACTTCATTAACGTGATTTTCCACTTCGCCTGCTTCTTCCTCATCAAACAATTCGGCATTAGGCCCGTCAAAAGAAAATTTGGGGCGAGCAGAACGACGCTCTTCTGCGCTTTGACGCCATAAAATAAATGTGCCGATTGCACCTTCCATTGCAGCAACAGCAAGCAGTGCTTTAGCTAAACTCTTGCGTCGAACACAAACGGTGATAAACACCGTCACCATAGATACCGCAGCAACCAGAAGGGAAATAGCCAGAATTTGTTCAGACTGTTTTTTGGTAAACATAACAAGTTCTCCTTTTTCAAATTTCAGAGAATCATTTCTTACTGTGCATTCATTTTCAAATATGCGTTGATAAAGCCGTCAATTTCACCGTCCATCACGGCATTGATGTTGCCGTCCTCATAGCCGGTTCTGGTATCCTTTGCGAGTGTGTAGGGCATAAAGACATAGGAACGAATCTGTGAGCCCCACTCAATCTTATTCTTGACGCCCTTGATATCCTCAATCTTTTCCAGCTTTTCTTTTGCCTTGATCTCCATCAGCTTGGATTTGAGCATTTTCAATGCCGTCTCCTTATTCTGAAGCTGGCTTCGCTCAGTCTGACAGCCGACAACAATTCCCGTGGGAATGTGCAGAATACGAATTGCCGAGTCGGTTTTGTTGATGTGCTGACCGCCCGCGCCGCTGGAACGGTGTGCGGTGATTTCAAGCTCTTCTTCCTTGAGAACGATTTGTCCGTCATCCTCAAACTCGGGCATAACCTCAACCGAGGCAAAGGATGTTTGGCGGCGGCCCGATGCATCAAAAGGAGAAACGCGCACCAAACGGTGAACACCGTTCTCGCTCTTCAGATAACCATAGGCGTTTGTGCCCTCGACCATAATGGTGGCACTCTTCAGGCCGGCTTCTTCGCCGTCCAGCCAGTCGATCAGCTTATATTTGAAGCCGCGGCGCTCACACCAACGGGTATACATACGGTAAAGCATCTGCGCCCAATCCTGTGCTTCGGTTCCGCCTGCGCCGGGGTGGAAGGAAACAATCGCATTGTTGCGGTCATATTCGCCCGACAGCAAGATTTCTATGCGCATCTGCTCCTCGGTTGCAACAATTTCGGCGAGCTCTCCCTCAACCTCTTCCAGATAACTTTCTTCCTGCTCTTCAATGGCCATTTCAGCCAGCGTAATGGCATCTTCAAGCTTAGTGCAGAGATTTTCGTAGGCTTCAATCTTATCCTTCGTTTGTTTGATGGTCTGCAGAATTTTACTGGAATTTTCCTGATTGCTCCAGAAATTTTCGGCCATTGTCTGTGCTTCAAGGTCTGCGACTGTCTGGCGAAGTGTATCAATTCGCAAAGAAGAGCCGAGCTCTTTCATATCCTGACGCAAATTTTGCAGTTTATATTTGGCTTCCTCAAGTGCAATAATCAAAAGAATCCTCCTGTCCCGCCGAGCGGTATGTGTTAATCATATATCTGATTTATTATATCATATCAAGTGCGGGTTTGCAAGACTATATTTGAATTTTTGGCAAGAAAAACCTGCAGATTAACCCGTTGCCTGCAGAATTGCCAGCAAATCTTCTTCATAAAGGAGAACACGGTAACCTCTCGCCTCAAAATATTCCACCGTAATGCCGTTGACGTGTGCGTTGACATAGGGGCGCAGATCAAGGGCAACAAATTCACTGTCATGCAGAGATTCTATGACATACAGCTCCTCTCGCGCACTGAGATGGGGAATAAACATGGTCGACGCACGCACCGAGGCATCATCGGGAATCTGTGAAAGGCATTCGGTAATCTTGGCGTTGTCTTCTCGGTACGTGATAGCACGCTGGAGGTAAAAAATCTGCTGCGGCAAACGCATGGAGGTCAGCAGCAGGGTGGCACAAATGGCAAAAAGCAATATTCCTCGGCGAAGTTTTCCTTTTAATTCGGGGAGGTTTAAGATACACAGATAGAAAAGCATCGCAGCAACCCCGTAGGTATACTGATACCCAATATTATGCTGATAATAATAATCGGGCATCAAATTGATCAGCACCATGGGCAGAAGCAGGATGAGACGACTCAAACGCTTTGTCATCACGGGCAGAAGCCCAAGCGGCAGCAGCATATACGCAAGGAAAGCCAGCTTTTCCTCATCCAACAATTCGCGCAAAACAAGAGAGGGGGTGAGCAGTGCGGTGCGCAGTAAATCGATCGGCGTTCCCGTCTGACCGATAAGATTCTGATAACGCCCGAACATTGCACCGTCGCCATAGGTTTCCAAATACCAAACAGCACCGATAAAATAAAGCACCGAGAGGATGAGCAGTGCGAAGGCGTGACGCTTGCGCGGACGGGCGGCAAGCCAGTACAGCGCAACAAAAGCCATATAAATCGGGGCGTCTTCCTTCACCAAAAGAACAAGTCCCGCAAACAGATATACCGCAGGATAGCATTTTGTTTCAAGGAAATAGAAAACCCAGAGCAAAAGCGGAAGCAGGAGCTTGTTCTCATGCAGATCATAGAAGCATCCGCCGATCATTGCCGGATAAGCAAAATAGAGAACAGCCAAAACAACCGTCAACGCACGGGAAAGGGAGAGACGGCGCGCAAGCAAAACAAGCGGAACAACACCCGAGAACAAGAAGATTGCCTGCACCACAATCAAGGTTGCAGGAGAGGGAATCATTGCGTAAAAAGGCAGATAGAGATAAAAGATAGGCGAGACGTGAACAGCGAAATGTGAGAGCAGACCGTCACGCTCACAGGTTGTCAGGGGTTCTCCTGTCTCTGCCATATAATAAAACATTTGCGAGAAGATACCGAAATCATAACAAGGTGAAGAATAGGAATAATAACGGCAAAGAAGCAGTGTAATCAAACCCAAAAAGATCACCGCACCGACGGAGATGATCAGTCCGATCATCCATCCCCGTGACAAACGAATTGGAAGTTCGCCGAAATCAGGGACTCGATTAAGCAGGTAAACAATCGAGATAACAAAGACGAAGGCGATGACCAGATAGATATAAAAATCACCCTTGCGGTAAAGTGCCGCACAGCCATACAGCAAAAGAGACGCAAACAAAAACGGCGGTGCCAGAGGAAGGCGGAGCGACAGATATGCAGTAACGCCCCACAGAACAAGAAAACAAATGAAAAAGGGAAGGAGCGGTGCCTCCGACGCATAAGCAGTGTTTGTTGGTGATACCGCTGTCAACAGCGTCAAAAATAATGCACTGATACACCATGCACCGATTGCACAGGCGGCGGCGTCACCGATCTGCGTGGCAGAAAGTTGTTTGATACGCTTCATAGAAAACCTTTCTCGGCGGCAGACCAAATGCGCTGCCGCAGTATAGTATGTTCAAAACGAGAAAATCAATCCTGTTAATTGGATTTATTATACCAAAAAAACAAGCAAAAGTAAACATTTTTTCCAAGCTTTTAAGAGATTAGTAAGATTATTTATTGACAATTGCACCGCTTTCGGTTATAATAAATGCAGAATAAATTTAAGGAGGTCTTTCCCATGCAGATTACAAAACAGTCCATCATCGGTGATGTGCTTGATTACAACAGCGAAACCGCTCAGTTCTTCTTTGAAATCGGTATGCACTGTCTCGGCTGCCCCGCATCCCGCGGTGAAACCATCGAGCAGGCTTGTGCTGTTCACGGTACCGATGCAGACGCGCTGGTCAAGAAGCTCAACGATTTTCTTGCCGCAAAATAAGTGATACGCAATATTTCCCAAACACCCGCGCAGCCGCGTGGGTGTTTTAGGTTCAGGAGACGATTATGAATTCATCTATTCATCCGCCGATTCTGGATGCGCGCCTGTCAACCGCTCTGGATTTTGTTCGTCCCGGGGCAATTGTTGCCGATATCGGGACCGATCATGCCTATCTTCCCGCTGCACTGGTTCTGAATGGACGTGCGCGTGCCGCAATCGCCGCCGACATCAATCAAGGACCGCTTGAGCACGCCGCCGAAACAATCCACCGCTATCATCTGCAGGACCGTATTTCTCTTCGCCTGACCGACGGATTGCACGGCATTGAGCAGGATGCGCCGACAGATATTCTGATTTTCGGCATGGGCGGTGAGCTGATTGCGCAAATTCTGGCCGAAGCCCCCTTTGTCCGAAATGGCGAAATCCGGCTGATTCTTCAGCCCATGACAAAGCAGGCTGAGCTGCGTCAATGGCTTGCCGCCGAAGGATTCAATATCTGTGGTGAACGTCTTTCGTTGGCGGCAGGAAAAATATATCAAACCATCTGCGCCGAATACAGCGGTGAACCGTATACACTCGACGCATTTCAGGCCGAGTTTGGCGAACATATTCTCGCAGATCGTCCGCCGCTGCTTGAACGGCTGGCAAAACATAAGGCAAACGTGCTCCGCGCACGCATTGCAGGGCAAACCTGTGCGGGAGAAGCCAATGCAAAAGATGAAGCAATGCTTGCCGCGACAGAAAATCTTCTCAAAGAATTCAGGGAAAGAAACGAGGATTGAATCATGCCTGCTTCTATCAAAGAATTATCTGCTTTTCTGGATGCCCGTGTCCCCCGCTCACTTTCCTGCGCGTGGGATAACGACGGATTGCTCTGTTCTCCCGATCCCGAACGGGAAGTACACCGTGTACTCGTCGCATTGGATGTCACCGAAACCACAGTAAATATGGCAATTGACGGGGAATATGATCTTCTGCTGACCCATCATCCGGTGATTTTCCGTCCCATTAAGACGCTTGAACCTTCCGCTGTTGTTGGGCGAAAGCTGATCTCGCTGATCCGCGCGGGCATATCGGCGATTGCACTGCACACACGTCTCGACGCGTATGCGGGCGGTGTAAACGATGCACTTGCATCAGCGCTCGGCAGACCTGTTGTCGATCGATTTGTCTGTGAGGATGCACTGGAAGGGCGTATAATCGAATTGGATACGCCGCTCCCTCTCGGCGATTTTGCCGAACAGGTCAAACAGTCACTGGATATCCCCGTCCTCACCCTTTCCGACGCCAAGCGTCCCGTGCAGAAAATCGGCTTGGTCGGAGGAGAGGGAGGCGATTTTATCCGTGCTGCCTTCGCTGCCGGCTGCGACACCTATTTAACGGGAAGAGCAGGGTATCACAATATGCTTGACTCGGCTGAATTGGGCATCAATGTGATCGAAGCCGGACATTTTGCGACTGAACACCCGGTCTGCGGCGTATTGGCCGAGCTTGTGCGGGAATTCGATCCTGCAATCACTGTCGATATTTATACAACCCCAACATTAACCGTCCAATAAAAACCAACGGCTGTCGATTGATTTCGGCAGCCGTTTTTTGCATAGGAGGGAAAAACAGTGAGCCACAAATAAACATATTGCGTACAGGCTCGGCATATAGTTAAACCGAGGTGATAAATATGAAACACAGGAAATATGGGCGACTATTTTACGCATTTGCCCTTTTTTTATCCGTATCCCTTTTCTTAAATGCTGCCGTATTCTCTGTCTCTGCCGAAACAACAGCCGCAAAAATGCCACAAGTTGAAGCCAAGAGTGCAATTTTAATGGAAGCATCCACCGGACGTATTTTGGGAGAGCAAAATGCCGATGAAGCCCTGCCACCGGCATCGGTAACCAAGGTCATGACACTTCTTTTGGTGATGGAAGCACTCGACAGCGGAAAAATTGCCCTCTCCGATATGGTACAGGCAAGCGCAAATGCTGCATCAATGGGCGGCTCACAGATCTACCTCAAGGAGGGCGAACTGATGAGTGTCGAAGACCTGATCAAAAGTGTGGTAATTGCCTCAGCCAACGATGCGGCAGTTGCTCTTGCTGAGTACATTGCCGGTAGTGAAGAAGCATTTATTGCACAGATGAACACACGCGCCGCCGAGCTGGGGATGAAAAATACCGTATTTGAAAACACCAACGGACTTGATGACAGCGTCAATCAACATCTGACCTCTGCAAGAGACATCGCGATCATGTCACGTGCATTGATTTCGCACCCGAAAATTTTTGACTACACAACCATTTGGATGGATACCATCCGTGACGGCAGCTTTGGTCTGACCAACACCAATCGTCTCATTCGGTTTTACCGGGGCGCAACCGGCTTGAAGACCGGTTCTACATCCCGTGCAGGCTTTTGCATCAGTGCAACCGCAGAACGAGACGGCATGCATCTGATCGCCGTGATTATGGGCTCTCCCAGCCGAGATACCCGTAACGAAGCGGCAAAATCTCTGCTGGATTGGGGTTTTGCCAATTACGCAGTATATTCACACACGCCCGATACCCTCGAACCGATTTACGTTGCAGGCGGCGAGTCCTCTTTCTGCACGATTCGCTGTGATACTTTCTCTACCGTTCTCACCAAAGGCAGTGAAGGGAAGGTGGAATATGAAATTTTTCTTCCCGAATATGCAGCAGCTCCCCTGCATGAAGGCGATCGAATCGGTGAAATTATTTATCGCTGCGACGGCGAAGAAATCGGCCGTACAGATATTGTGTGTGCCGAAACGATCAAAAAAATCGGGTTCGGCGGTCTGTTTGTCAAGATTTTGCGTTCTGCCATTCTATCTGCCTAAAAGAAGCAAAAAAATTGCAATAAAACCGACTTTTGTTCTTGCATTTCTTCGGACTTTATAGTAAAATAAATACAAATCAATTTTGTAAAGGCGGTACTTTCCCATGACTTTGAAATTAAACGAAAAATTTATCCGAGATTTTGTTTCTTCCGAAGAAATTCAAAATATGCAGCCCATGGTCAACACTGCACATCGGATGCTCGTTGAGCGCACCTCGCCCGGAAGTGATTTCTTGGGATGGATGGATCTCCCGGTTGCCTACGACCGTGCTGAATTTGCTGCAATCAAAGAAGCGGCAAAGAAAATCCAAAAAAGCTGCGATATTTTCATTGTTATCGGTATCGGCGGCTCCTATCTTGGGGCACGCGCGGTAATTGAATTTCTCAAATCCCCGCTCTATAACAATCTTGCCAAAGATACTCCTCAGATTTATTTCTCGGGGAATTCCATCAGCTCCTCTGCGATGGAAGAGCTTCTTGCACTTTGCGAAGGCAAAGATGTTTGCATCAATGTCATCTCCAAGTCGGGTACAACAACCGAACCTGCAGTTGCTTTCCGCATTTTCCGCAACTTGCTTGAGCAGAAATACGGTGCCGAAGGTGCACGGGAGCGAATTTTTGTCACCACTGACCGCGCACGCGGTACCCTCAAGAACTTTGCCGATCAGGCCGGGTTCGAGACTTTTGTCGTTCCCGATGATGTCGGCGGACGTTTCTCGGTGCTGACCGCTGTCGGTCTGCTTCCTATTGCAGTGTCGGGTGCAGATATTGATGCACTGATGCAGGGCGCAGCAGAAGCACGCGCCGCATATACAGATCCGTCTTTGGAGAAAAACATCTGCTATCGCTATGCTGCCCTGCGCAATATTCTTTACCGTAAGGGAAAAACCACTGAAATTTTGGCAGGCTATGAACCGTATGAACTGATGCTCTGTGAATGGTGGAAACAGCTTTACGGGGAAAGCGAAGGCAAGGATAATCGCGGAATTTTCCCCGCGTCGGTTATTTTCTCAACCGATCTGCACTCGCTTGGCCAATATATTCAGGACGGTCTTCGGAATATTTTTGAAACGGTGCTCTCAGTGAAAGATTCCGGTTCCCATGTCGAAATCCCCGAGGATCCCGCCAACATTGACGGACTTAACTTCCTCTCCGGCAAAACGATCTCCTATGTAAACGATACTGCGATGCTCGGCACGCTTTTCGCACACAATGACGGCGGTGTCCCCAATCTTGTGCTGGAACTGGCCGACAGAAGCGCACACTCTCTCGGTCATCTGCTCTATTTCTTTGAACTTGGATGCGCACTCTCGGGCAACCTGCTCGGTGTGAATCCTTTCAATCAGCCCGGTGTTGAGGCGTACAAAAAGAATATGTTCGCGCTTCTCGGAAAAGCCGGCTATGAAGCGCAAAAGGCTGAACTTGAGGCGAGAATGCAATAAAACCCAAGAAAATCATAAATATTTATGAAATTGTGTGAAAAACTCTTGCATTTTCATCCAAGTTACGATATAATATGAATAGGTAATACTTTATTCAGTACCAAATGGCTAAAAATATTTCCGGAGGATGAAACGATGCTGAAATTGATTATCGGTGTGAAGGGTACAGGAAAGACAAAAACGCTGATTGAGATGGTAAACAAGGCACTTGACACAACCAAGGGTGCTGTTGTTGTCATTGAAAAAGGCAACAAACTGATCCATGATATTAAACACCAGGCTCGCCTGATTGATACCGATGAATATATGGTTACCGATGCACAGTCACTCTACGGTTTTGTTGCAGGCATTCTTGCCAGCAACTACGACGTAACCGACCTGTACATCGATTCCGCGCTGAAGATCTGCAGCAACGATGAGAAAGGCTTTGACATGCTGGTCGACGAACTCGAAAAACTGGCTGTAAAGAATTCTGTCAATATTGTTGTTACTTCTTCGATTCCCGTCGAGACGGCAAGCGAAACTGTCCAAAAGTACATCTAAACCCAAATCAACACCCCAAAACAGCCGCGTTCAGCGGCTGTTTTTTTGTCACAAAAACACACACACGCATATTCTGGTAGAGAAGACGAGGCTCGCCTTGTTTTACACAGATCATAACCGAACTGGAGGACTTACAATGGCAGAGAACAGATGCTCCTGTGGTAGCGCACCATCGATGCGCAGCAGTGATCGCGAAATGGTTTGTATTGAAACCAACCGTATTCTCGATTCCTGCAGAGACCGTGACTGCTATGAAAACGTACGTGTGAAATTGACAGATTTTGGTCGGGATATCCTTGACCGTGCTGGAAATATTCGCGTTAAAGACGCTTGTATCGCCTGGACCAATATCACCATTGATCCCGTCCGCTTCAATCGCGGTTTTTATCAAATTGTTATTCGTTTTTACGTTAAGCTTACCTTTGAGGCATGCGTAGGATCGGGCCGTGCGCAGGAATTTGAGGGCATTGCTGTTGTCGAAAAGAAAGTCGTTCTTTGGGGCAGCGAAAGCAATGTCAGTGTTTTCAAGAGCAGCGGAGATGCCAATGATTATTGTGCTATGCCGATGCTTTGCTGCCCCACACGCAGCGTACCGACTGCGGTAGTTGAAGTGGTGGATCCGATTGTTCTTGACACGCATATCGCAGAAGACAAGAACTGCTGCTGCGTCTGCAATTGCTGCGTCAATGATATTCCCGAATATGTACAGAATAATTTCAGCGGGCGAATCGTTGATGATGACGATGACAACAGATATCTTGTGGTTTCGCTCGGCTTCTTCTCGGTTGTTCGGCTCGTCCGCCCCGGGCAGTATCTCGTACAGGCATCCGAATATTGCGTTCCCGACAAAGAATGTGTGGCAGCCGAAGAAGACAATCCCTGCAGCCTTTTCCGCACAATGGCCTTTCCCACATCGGAATTTTGTCCGCCCTCATTCACACAGAAGTGCTGACACGGCGGGAAACACAGTGTAATCCGGCCAAATAGAAAAATGGGATGCCGCGCATATTTGCGCGGCATCCCATTTTGATTACTTTAGTGAAGATGGCCGTATTTTCCTGTTTGTATCATTTCACAGTCGAGGAAAACTTCGTAAGTACCAATTCTGTAAACTACCTTGTGGGATGGGATCAGGTAAATTCATATGCCGCATGGGCGCGCTTGATGCTGTCATCGTCATACGGTGCCTGAACCCAGGCAAGCCTGTCCCAATCGGCAATATCGGTGATGGTTGAAACCGGTGCTTGTGCTGACGGCTGTGCAAAGGCATCCCAAAGATGCTCAATTATGAGAGGGAATTCGGTAAATCGGATAGATCCATCGGCTTCTATAACGTATCTACAGACGACGGCAGCGGTGTATGTGGTCCCGTATTCGGTGATGGAAGCGGACACTTCCACCAGGTGCTCGCCGTCAACGGTACCGAGGGGAACCCAAGTGTATCCCTCCGCCGCGCTATAGCCCCACTGTGCCGCATATCCGCCGAACCGATAAAGCTGCCCGTCCTGCTCAAGATAAAGCGGACAGCCAGCGCCCGCAACCGTCTTGTTCATCAGCGTGTTTGTAATCTCCTCCGAGAAATGCTGTCTGACCACATTCCCCATTTCAGCAAGGGTGGAAAAATCCGCGTGGCGAAATTCCTGGTATGTTTCGCCGTTGTATCGGATGGTTCTATCTACATATTCGATACTGCCGTAGCCGGTAAACATGGCATAGAGGTGTTCCGCCTCACGGTATATCTGCACAAAGTTTGCAGGGAGTTCCTCAGGGGGATTGATAGACATGGGGTCAGCATCGGTTGTGATATGGTCGGGGATTTTTCCTGAATCATTCGAGCCGCAGCCGGTGGTACATACAACAAGCACAAACAAAAACAGACATATCAAGCGGATACCGTGTTCTTTTTTCAGCATACTAACCTTTCCTTTCTCTTGTAAATGCGGTGTTTGTTCAACATTCTTTGTCTATATAAGACGGAACCGAGCTGCAAATGTTCCATAGGGAAAGAAAATCACTTTAAATTCTGCCGCATCACTTCGTATCCGAGAATGGTAGCTGCCGACGCGGCAGAGAGTGCTGCGCGAAACGGTCTTGCATAATCAATTCGCACAATTTGATCTGCCGTGTTCAGCAAAGACCGTGAAATCCCGCGTTTTTCCCCACCGATTACCAAAAGCAACGGACGAGACAAATCGGCATCGTACATCGAGACAGAGTTGTCTTTATCGGCACAGACCAGCTTACAGCCGGCAGTCCGTGCGATCTCTGCTGCCGTCTCAGCCTCTGCGACAAACATCGGCAAAAGTTCCGACGCACCGGCCGACGCGCGCGCCACGACACCTGCCGCACTCATCCAGTTGCGCGGTGTCAGAAATACCGCCGTTACACCCGCCGCATAGAGCGAGCGAAGCGCATAGCCAAAGTTATATGGATCTTCAATCCCATCCAAAAGCACATAGAAGCCATCGGCACAAAGCTGTTCCGGTGCAGTCAGGGCAGGGAAGATACGATCCCCACAGCGGGCGAGAATACCGCCGTGCGTGTTTCCGATTGCCTGTTCGGCGATTTGTTCGCCGTCAACCTCAGTCAGCGCAAACCCAAGTGCTTGCGCCTTGTGTGCCAAAAATCGGTATTCTCGCCATTTGCTCTTCATCTTCGCTCGATCAAAATAGATTTCATAAATCGGGCGGCTGTTTGTTCCTGCCTCCCGCGCTGACAACAACGCGGAGATCGAGGTCATTCCCTCAAAAAGATTGGATGCTGTAAATTTTTCGTATTCCTTTTTCATCGGTCGATTCCTTTTAGACATATTTCGGTGCGCGCTTATCATAAGATGTAGCAATACGATAACGCGGCGAAAGGGTCAATGATATGAAATTAAGCGACAAGTTTGAGCGCTGTGAAGATCTGGCGCATTATCTGGTTGAGCACAATGCAACAGTACGCAGTGTGGCACAGCGCTTCGGGGTAAGCAAGAGTACTGTACATAAGGACATCACACAAACACTCAAAAAAGTCAATCCTGCACTATATGATTCGGTCAAAAAAGTTTTGGAAGTCAACAAAAACGAGCGGCATTTGCGCGGAGGAGAAGCGACAAAACAAAAATATCTTGCCCGAAACAGTGAAAAATCCGATCAACGTGGGAAATTAACAAAAGAAAATTCCTCAACGAGAAGGGAAGTATAAGCGGAATTTCCAAGATATCCGCGAAGGTTCTGCAGCTGATTTGCGGTATCTTCCACACGGCAGGTACACGAATGAACACCGGTTCCGAACAGCACCGTCTTGCCCATCTTCTGCAATTTTGCAATTACCGCTTGAACTTGCTCGCGCTCAAGCGACCGCATGCCAAACTGATATACAGCGCCGGGAATGCGCAAAAGATGATCAACTTCTGCTTCGGAATATACCACCATGCATCGTTCAAACCCGGCAAAAATCGGTTTTAGCTTTCTTCGGTGCATTAACAGGTGCATCTCATAATCAAACCAATCGGGAAAGGATGCAAGCGGAAGTTCCAGCAACAAATACGGTGTGTGAGGGAGTGCAAGGTGAGAAATTTCCGGTGAGGCACAGCACTCGGCCTCAAGTGCCACAAGTGCGCCGAGCTGAATGCGCATATCATGCGGGCAGTGTCGGCTGATCGAATTCCAAGCTTTGGCGCGCCGCTGCTTAAAGCGGCGCACCGATTCAAAAAAGGGGCGATATGTCGGCGTAAGCAAAACACGAGAAACACCGGCTTGACGCATTGCGGTCAACAGTGCAATCGAGTCCTCAACGGTACTCGGCCCGTCATGCATCCCCGGCAAAGCATGATTATGATAATCGGCAAAAATCAGTCCGGGAGACGCCAATCCGCCCACCTCCTTTATTGAATGGAATATCTTATTTTACCATATTCCCCACCAAAAGGCAAGAAGAATAACGCCGATGGCTGATTTTAATTTTTAATTTTTACGCATACTTTTCTGCAAAACGATCCATACTGTAAGCGTAATTCTTTAATTACAAAGGAGTATAAAAACCATGCAGAACAATAATCAGAACAACCAGAACCGCAACCAGAACAACCAGAACCAGCAGAACAATAATCAGAACCGTCTGAACAACAACCAGAACAACCAGAACAATAACCAGAACCAGCAGAACAATAACCAGAATCGTCTGAACAACAACCAGAACCAGCAGCAGAATCGCCAGTAAAAGTATTCTGCACACGGTACAAGCAAGAGCCATCGCGATTTTTTCGCGGTGGCTCTTTTGCCTTTCGGCACCATACGCCAAATCTCACCATATACTGTACAGAGGCAGAATCTTCTGCCGAAACATTGAGAGGTGAGACAATGACTGGCAAAACAAGAAAAATCGCGCTCCTCGGCGGTGATCGACGTCAGCTCGCCGCGGCACGTCGGCTTGAGGAGTGCGGAAATGAAGTTATCGTCTGGGGATTGCCCAAACATCTTGCACAATCAGCAAAAATCATTCATGCGTCCGATTGGGAGAGTGCGGTCAATGACGCCGATGTGATCGTTCTCCCGCTTCCCGTTACGCATGACGGTATACGCATCAACTGCGCACTGCTCGAGCAAACTGTCTCGCCGCGAGAAATTTCCGAGCTGCGCTTTACCCATATCATTGATGCCATTGGCACCGATAAGCGTATCTTTGGCGGAAAGATTCCTCCCGCATGCAAAACCTACGCCGAAGAACATGGAATTACGATGACGGACTACAGTGAAAATGAACTTTTTCAGCTCAGAAACGCAAAACCGACAGCCGAGGGGGCACTGGAAATCGCACTGCATGAATTGCCCATTACCTTGTCGGGAACTTCTGCCGCCGTCATCGGATACGGCAGAATCGCGCACGTCCTTGCTTCTTTGCTGTCCGCCGTGGGTGTAAAGGTTACGGTTGCAGCAAGAAAGGCAAGTGATCTGTGCTGCGCCGAACTGCAGGGCTTTCAAAGCCTGAGGATTGCATTTGAAAAAGGAATAAGCACGCTCACAAAGCTTGACGCATCCTGCCGCGTTATCTTCAATACCGTTCCGTATTGGCTGTTTGACCAGACGGTACTTTCTGTGCTTAATCCCAATACACTCATCATCGATCTGGCCTCTGCTCCGGGGGGAGTTGATCCGCAGGCAGCCGCGAATTGTGGTATCCGTGTCATTCGCGCACCCGGCCTTCCCGGAAAATGCGCCCCCGATACCGCAGGAGAAATCATTGCAGATACAGTTTTAGCGTTACTGACACAGGAAGGCGGTAATGAAGCATGATCGGATTTGCACTTTGCGGCTCCTTCTGTACGCACGAAGCAGTGTTAAAACAATTGAAAGCACTTATTGCACAAGGGGAGGAAATTCTTCCCATTATCAGCGAAACGGTATATCATACCGATACCCGTTTTGGTAAAGCGGAAGAACTTTGCCGAGAGCTCACCGAACTCACGGGACATTTTCCTGTGCACACGATTCTCGGTGCAGAACCGCTCGGTCCTCAAACACCGCTTGAACTCTTAATTATCGCCCCCTGTACAGGGAATACACTGGCCAAACTCGCACAAGGTATCACCGATACCTGTGTCTGCATGGCTGCCAAAGCCCATCTCCGCTGTGATCGTCCGCTGATCCTTGCCCCTGCATCGAATGACGCCTTGTCTGCTAATTTGGAGAATATCGCGCAGCTGCTCAAACGAAAAAATATCTATTTTGTCCCCATGATTCAGGACGATCCGCAAAAGAAGCCACATTCACTGGTTGCCGATTTTTCTCTTCTTGAATCGGTAGTTGCAAAGGCACGTGAAGGCAAGCAAATTCGCCCCATTTTTCGATAAATTGACTTGAAATTCCTCCCCGGATATGCTATACTAAATATAAACACCAGCAAACCGGGGAAGACCAAACATGAAGCTCTCTGTCACTACGCGGGGCATCTCGGGGAGAAAAAATGCGATTGGTTATGATGATATCCTCGGGCGCTGTGCGGAAGCTGCACTTGCGATCACCGAACATGCAGCTGAGTACGGCATCGAAACCATGACTAAAAATCACGGATTTTTCTCACAAGATGCCGCGCGGGTGGAAAAACCGGTTAACACCGTTGCACACTTCAAAAAATCGGGTGAGCTGCCAGATCCTTTGCGGGGCATTGCGTTTGGCAGAAAAAAATTTGCTGTCGTATATCGGTAAAAAGGAGTCTATGCATGGAAGATAAATATTCGGCCAAACAGCGTCTAAAACGAAAAATCATCATTTTTTTCGTGTTTATTTCGATGTTTCTTCTCGTGTCTTATGGAGCGATGGGAATCTTCTCGTATCTTTCGTCGCGTGGGCAAGACGAAAATTATCAAACCACTTATCTGTTTTATCCGAGTGATTATGAAGCAGATATTTTTGAAGACCAGGAATATCTGGGCCTTAACCGATATATTACCGTTGTAAACGGTCCGGTTTCTACCGCTGTTGTCGATAATGACTATGCCGCATATGGCGATGTCGTTGTTTTTCTTGCGGAAAAATATATTGCTTCCATCATTGCGGGAGACGCCGAGGCGTATAATCTTTGCTTCAGTGAGGAATACTATACCGAAAACCAGCCGATGGACCGTTTTACCATGCAGCAGTTGTATAATATTTCTTTGATTTTTCAAGATGAAGAATTGAAAGAAAACGGCGAGGCTGAATATAACACCTATGCATATCGTGTCGAATATATGATTCATCGCAACAACGGCACCTTCCGCCGTGACATGGACAGCGACAGTATTCGTGCACAATATTTGATTATCTCCGATCGCGAGGGCGAATTAAAAATCGACCGCATTGTCACACCGTAACCAAGATTGCATGGGGTGAAAAGGGAAGTGTACTATGCCGTTATTGGAGTCCATGCCCGTCGTGTGGTGCGTCTTGATTTGGATTGTTTTTCTCAATTGTTTGATAAAAAATACGGTTTCCATTGGCTTGTTTACCGTCTCAACCGGGGCTTTTTTGCTTTCTTTGTGCGGTGTACAGCCTTGGATTCAGGTCTTCACATTTGCCGTTTGTCTGCCGTTTGCGATCCTTTTTAAGCGGCGGAGCTTCTTTGGGCGGCATTCATCAAACAAGACACCAACTGCCATCGTACTGCAGCGTTCGGGAGATTGTACAAATGGCACCGTGCTTTTTCGCGGTCAGCATATATCTGCATACTCAGGGTGCAGTTTTGAGCAGTTACCGCCGTGTGGCAGCACGGTTTATATTCTCGCATTTGATCAAAATACGGCGATTGTTTGCTGTGATTGCAGCAAAAAAAGCTGAGGAATGTTCAACTATTCCTCAGCTTTTTATTTTGTATAATCAAGTTTTACTGAAGCTGTGCAACAACTCTCTCCGCCCAAGCGAGAATAGCCGCTTTTTCTTCATCGGATGCCGATTTGGCAAACTTGAAGGGAAGCCCGCCCTTGACGGTAAATGTCTCTTCGATGACATTGGTACCGGCCTCTTTGAGCGCGTCTTTGATCTTTTGAATACCTGCAGGCTTGCCATCTACGTAAAGTGCAACATTCTGCGTGCGCACCTTGGTCAGCTCGCGGCAGAACAGACGAAGCTGATCGGCAGGCTCATCACCAACGCTGATCCCCATAATGACCAATCTTTCTTTGTCGCAGGAATACGCAGGCGGAATGACATCAACTGCATTGATCGCAAGCTCAAACTTATCAGCGATTGTACGTGCAAGCGTCTCCATTTTACCTTTATTGGAATAATACAGGACTCGCATTTTAATACTCATTGTATGAATATCCTCCTAAAAATAATTCGGAATAAAAACGGAATAAGGCATATATCCGTATGTAAGATATATTATATCACATTTATCCGAAAGATGAAATACTCTTAAGTAAAAAATTTTATTTTTGGCATTTCACACAGGATTTTATTCACCCTTTGGTATACTTTCACCAAATCAAATTTGATTTATCCCGCAAGTATTTTGTGGCGAAATGGCGTTTCCACCACAAATCCGCTTCTCCAAATTATCCAAAATTTGCATTTTGGATAATTTATTTATTTTTTTCTGGCATCCCCTTCTGATCTATTCGCAATAAAAAATGAGAGCCGATACAAAAGTATCGGCTCTCTCTGTGCTGTCAAAGATGATTATTCTGCTTCGGGCGTTGTTTTTACGTAATTGATAACAAAGGCCTGATCATAGAAGTTAACCGAAATCACGTACAAACCGTCTGCCAGTTCTTCGCCGCTTGCCAGGAGAAGATTATCACCTTCCGCGGTCAGCGAAAACGCTTCAAGCGAAAGCGCCTGACCGTTGTGGGTAACGCTGTTGAGATTGATCTGAGGATCTTCAATCGAGGCAAGGCTCAAATTAGCTGCCAGCGTGATGGTATTCCCTTCCGACGATGCACTGAAATTCAGTGCATCACCAACCAGGATGGTCTTAATCTCTCTGCCTTCGGCAAAGATCTCTACATTGTGCATATACACATCCTCGAGTTTAAGCGAGCTGACTGCAAGGCTGCTATTAACGGAATGGATCTTGGCATTTTCTGCCAGCTTGTAAACCTCTCCGCCAATGGTTACGATGCCATCGTTGTAGCCTGTTACAATGCCGCTCACAGTTCTGCGCTCGATGTTGGAGAGATGACCCTCACCATCGATTGCATAAGTGGTGCCAACCTGCAGTGCGTTATACGAGGACAGGAAGGTTTCGATTGCACCGGTGCTGAAATTATACGCCTTATATGCGGTCATGACCGCGCCGTTGACGAATTCCAGACCGATCGTGCTGTAGACCTTTGCATAGTTTGCGCCTTCATTCACACTGCCAAGCTCACCGTCCGAGATGTAGAGATAACGAAGCATCTCGATGCTGCCGGGACGATTGTTGAAGATTGCCGTAACCGATGCGCCCTCGTTGACCGAAATCGTCGAGCTGTAACTGCCGGTCTTGACACGGATACCCGACGCGGTGTTCACCAGAATGACAGTTTCATCATTGGTCAGGAAGTGGATGGGTGTGGTCACACCGGCAGAACCGATCAAGGTATCCTCACCCGTACCGAGCGTATAGTAGAAGTTATCGCCACGGGTAATGGTGGTCTGCGTTGCTGCATCGATATAGAGTGCAAGCTCATCCAGTCCGTTGGTGTTCTGTACAAAGTTATTTGCGCCGCTGATGATCACATTGTTCACATCGAGCGTCATGGGAATCAGATGATAGAAACCGTTGTCGTCTACCAGGTAACGATAAACCTTGCCCTGCTCTACCTCTGCAGAGGCTACAAAGATACCGCTGTTGACGCCATCGATGTTAGCCGTCATGAAGTAGCGGACACCGCCTTCGGCATAGACAGGCGTGGTAGCACTCATTGCGATCAGATATTTGGAACTGTTGGTCTGTGCCACTGCTTCGGTTACACCGACAATGTGGCCTTCATATACAACAATGTTTGCCTTGGTGCCAATGGTCAGCTGAGCTGCAATCGATGCGGCAGTAATTCCGGTACCGCTCTTGCCCAGCTTATAGCTGACACCGCCAATCGATGCTTCGGTTGCGGTCAGACGAGTGACAAGGCCACCCTCAAGGACAATCAGCGGCTGCTTGATCTCGAGTGCCTTCAGCGCGCTGTTGTAGAAGTAGAGCACATAATCGCCTGCCTCTGCGCCGGCGGGATTGAGAATGCCGCCCGTCAGCTGAGCAGTGGTCAGACCACCTGCAATGTTGATTCCGCCGTTGCGGTCAAGCTGAAGCTGATTGAATGCATAGGGCGTCAGAATTGCACGGGATGCGATGTTTCCATTGTCGTCATAGATCATCTCAATAGAATAGAATCCAAGGTTCGCCGAAAGCGAAGCGTTGTCATTGATCTGCGTCATGGAGCCGTCGGTGTTATAGCGATAAACCAAGAGCTCATTGTTGTTGGTGCCGAGAACATCGGAGTAACTGGGGACGACATTATACTGTACACCGTCAATCTCGACATACTTGTTGTTATTACCAACCGTTACAGAATCAAAGGTTTTGCTGTGACCGATCTCGAGTGCGCCAAGTACCGAAACAAGGTTTGTCTTAGCGTCTACTGTGAAAATAATCTTCACACGTTCGCCCAGCTTGTTGTTTGCAGCGGTCTTAAAGCCAAGCTCTTCATAGTTGACATAAATGGTACGCGACACAACACTGTCACCCGAATGTACATCATACGTCAGTGTAACATAATTGTTCTTGATGACGCGGGAATAACCGGGCAGCGCATAATCATTAGTAGAGGTCAAAACGGCTTCCTCGATGCTGTAACCAAAGACCTCCTCAATAACCGTGCTGGTTTCGTAGAAGATGTTCCCTGCGATATTCTTGGGAATCAGGTAATCTGCGGTGAGTGCGTTGTACAGAAGACCTGCAATCTGACCACGTGTCATCACCTGATTGTAGGAAAGCGATTCAAGACCGTCTGTCAAGCCCAGCTTTACGCCGGCTTCGATATAGGTCCAAGGATAGCCCTTGTTCATCTTATCGGTCTCGTGACCGAGCAGACGAACCAGCATGGTAATCGCATCCTGGAAAAGGATTCCCTCACGGGGAGCAAACTGCGTGGGGGTGGTGCCGAGAATATACTCGTTTGCAGCTGCCCAAGAGATTGCACCGTGATAGGTGGGATCGTAGAGATCGGTAAACGGCGAGGTGTTGATATTCCCCGCGTTGTTGTCACCGAGCATCATGCGATAAAGCAAAAGCGCCATCTGCTCACGGCTGACATTGACATCGGGACTGAATTCATTCTCGGATGTGCCCAGAATAATACCGATCTCAGAAAGCAGATCGATCTGCTCTGCATATTGATTGTCATTCGCTACATCGTCAAACCTCTTTGCGCCAACGCTGACCGTGGCACCGATAACCATCAGTGCTGCCAATGCCAGTGCAAGAAATTTTCTGAAGTGGTTCATGTATTTTTCCTCCTGTATTTTCTTGGCGGATTGTCGTCCTGTTTCCGCCGCATCGCTATGATACCAGAAGGTCATTGTTTTCGCAAGCGTTTTTGTTTGTTTGTAATGATTTTGTAACCGTTATTCATGATATATTCATGCAAATTGCGCATTTTTCCTCAATTGCAAAAAATTACGCCGCATCGAATTTGATGCGGCGTAAGATCTGAGTATCGGATTATTTTTTTTGCTCGGCATTCATACGGTCGAGCAGATTATGAATGCGCTTAACCGGATTGAGCAAATTGCTGATTGTCTCGTCGTGATTGAGGGTGTCAATAATGTAGGAAACATACTTACACATATTCACCTCAACATACCATTCCTTGGACAGCAGCTCGGGGGTGCGGTAAACCAAATTGGTTGTAAAAATTTTGTCAAAAATTCCCTTTTCATATGCGGCATCGATTTTGGCAAAACCGTCTGTGAAAAGACCGAATGTCTCGAAAATGAAAATGCGTTTTGCACCTTTTTCTTTGAGCTGAACTGCCACATCGATGATCGAATCTCCCGAAGAAATCATATCATCGACAATAATTACATCTTTGCCTGCGACATCTCGTCCCAGATATTCATGTGCCTCGATGGGGTTTCGTCCATCCACAATCACCGCATAATTGCGGCGCTTGTAGAACATACCGATGTCAATGCCCAGAACCGAAGAATAGTACATGCAGCGCTGCATCGCACCTTCGTCGGGAGAGATGATCATCATGGTTTCCTTGTCAAACTTAATATCGGGCACATTTTTGGCCAAAGCTTTGATCATCTGATAAGTAGGACGAACATTATCAAATCCGGACAGCGGAATTGCGTTTTGTACACGAGGATCGTGTGCATCGAATGTAATAATATTGGACACGCCCATCGCAATCAGCTCCTGCAGTGCGGAAGCACAGTCAAGCGATTCTCTCGATGAGCGCTTGTGCTGGCGTCCCTCATAGAGCATAGGCATAATCACCGATACACGTCTTGCCTTGCCGGCGATTGCACCCAGAATACGCTTCAGATCCTGAAAATGATCATCGGGACTCATGGGCACGGTCATCCCATACATCTTATAGGTAACACCGTAATTGAACACATCGCAAATAATGTATACATCATGTCCACGCAGAGAATGCGCAATCATTCCCTTCCCTTCGCCCGTTCCGAAACGCGGGCAGGGGGCATCGACCAAAAAGGTTGTTTCTCCATCGTGCCGCCGCCATTCTTTGAGATAGCCGTCTACCTGTGCCACAAACTGTTCACAGCCACGCATTCCAATGACACTAAGCTCTCCGTACAACGATTCCTTCATAAAGCCTCCACAATACGATTTTTTCATCCTCTGATTTGGGAATGACTGAGATTATTATACCATATTCGACGCATTTTGTACACATGATTTTCATTTTTTATAAAACTTTGTCGATTTTGCTCAAATCAATCCGAATGTTTTCAGCAAAAACACACCGCCAAACAAAGTAAATGTACACAACAGCGTGGTTAAAAGTAAAATTTGTCCCGCCAGCGCATAATCACTTTTCATGTTTTTTGCCATAATATAGCTGCTGACCGCCGATGGTGTGCCAAATAAAATCAAAATGATCCCCAGTTCAAGCCCACGGAAACCGCAAAGATATCCGATGATGAGCATCACTGTCGGCAAAGCCACCGTTTTAATTAACGCCGATGGCAAAGAATACCTGAGTTTTCCCTGTAATGTCTGAAATGTAATTGTCGATCCCAAACTGATCAAAGAAAGAGCAAAGGTTGTATTGGAGAGATAAGTTGCACTCTTTTTCAGCAAAACCGGCATTTCCAGGTCCAACAGCAAAAATGGAAGTGCCAAGATCACTGCAAGAATCAAGGGATTTGTGACGATGCTCTTCCCAATTTTGGCGAAAATTTGGTGCAGAGAAAGACGACTATCACGAGGAGCGAACACACTGAGCACAATGACGGCATAAACATTGAACAGAATAATCACAAACGGCATAATTACCGCAATGATCTGCGCACCGGCGTCGCCCAGCATATTGGTTGCGAGCGGAACACCGAGCACCGCAAAATTTGAGCGATAAATGCCTTGGACAATCGCTCCGCGCTTATCATTATCCCGTACGATACACGGGACAAGAAGGCAGAGCAAAAGCACAACCGCGGTTATGGAAAGACAGGCAAAGAGAATCAACCGGAAATTAAACAACGCTGTTCCCCCCGCACCTGCCACTTCAAGAAAGAGCATACACGGCAGGGCGACTTTAAAGACGAATTTCTCGCTCTGTGAGAAAAAAGATTCATCCAAAAATCGAATCCGTTTCAGAAAATAGCCGAGTACGATCATCACAAAAAGCGGAAGAACGATATTCGCGCTGTAAATAAAATTTGTCCACATAATATTTTCCGCCTGATTATTTCAACTCAACAATCGTCACGCCGCTGTCGCCTTCACCATAACGGCCGAGACGGAAGGCACCGACGCGCGGATCGCCGCGCAGAAAACGCTGCAGCGCCTGACGCAGTGCACCCGTTCCTTTACCGTGGATCAATCTTACGCTTTTAATCCCCGCAACATTGGCCTCGTCAAGATATTTATCCACCATAAACCAAGCATCCTCCCCAGTTTGACCGCGAAGATCAATTTCGTCGCGGAAACTGCGGCTGATTGAGGTGCGATAATTCGATTCGGATTGTTTGCGGAATTTTGCCTCGCTCTCTTCCGCGGTTTCAATCAGCTTCAGATTTTGGAGCTTAGTTCTGGTTGTAACAGCGCCGACCTGCACGCGAACATTACCGTCGCGATCGGGTGCATCAAGCAATGTTCCCTTCTGGCCGATATTAATGAGCATCACCTCATCCCCCTTGACCAATGCGCGCGGGAGAACGTAGTTTTCGTCAATTTTTTCTTCAACGGGATTGAATTTGTCCTCATTTTCGCGCAGATGCGCACGAAGATTGCGGCGAGCTTCATCCAATGCGTCACCAAGCCGTTCAGAATCGCGTTGTTTGCGCACCGCATCCATCTGGGCAAGAATATAGTTGCTGGATGCTTTGGCGCTCTCAACAAGCGCTACGGCCTTCTCGCGCGCCTTCTCAAGCTCTTTCTCCGATTCTTTTTCACGTCGACGGATATTTTTTTCCGCTTCCACCTTAAATCGCTCATATTCCGCGCGCATTGCGGCGGTTTCTTCACGATTGCGCTCCATTTCGACACGGCTGGCTTCCAGCTGAGCTATGACATCTTCAAACTGTCTGTTTTCACTGCTAACATACTGCTCTGCGCGATCAAGAATGGCACGCGGAAGGCCGAGCTTTGCCGAGATGGCAAACGCGTTGGATTTACCCGGCGCGCCAATAATCAGCTTATACGTCGGACGCAGCGTATTGACATCGAATTCGCAGGAAGCGTTGCAGACGCCCGGCGTCTGCAGTGCGTAAGCCTTCAGTTCCGCATAGTGGGTTGTTGCGGCACAAATTGCGCCCGCCTCACGCACCGCCTCGATAACAGCGACAGCCAATGCGGCACCTTCAACGGGATCGGTTCCAACGCCAAGCTCATCAAAGAGCACCAGCGAATGATCGGTCAGTGAACCGACAATATCTACAATGTTCACCATGTGCGAACTGAAGGTGGAAAGTGATTGCTCAATGCTCTGCTCATCGCCGAGGTCAACCAAAACAGCTTCAAAAATACAGACAGTTGACGGATCCTCCGCAGGAATGTGAAGCCCCGCCTGCGCCATCAGCGCAAAAAGACCGAGTGTTTTGAGCGTAACCGTTTTACCGCCGGTATTGGGACCGGTAATGACGATGGTATCGTATGCTTCACCAATCGCCACATGAATCGGCACAACCTTGGTTTTATCAATCAAGGGATGCCGCGCACCACGAAGGTTCATCTGCCGCTCCTCGGTAATGGTGGGGCAGACAGCGTTCATACGGTTGGAAAGTTCAGCACATGCAAAGACAAAGGCAAGCTCGGTGATGTTTCGGTAATTGAGCGAAAGAATCCCCGAGCACGCCGACACAGCGGCAGAAAGCTCGGCCAAAATCCGCTCGATTTCATGGGCTTCTTTGCTTTCCAGAGTGCGGAGTTCGTTGTTGGCATCAACCACAGCCATCGGTTCAATAAACATTGTAGCACCCGAGGAGGAAGTGTCATGAATCAAGCCCTTGACTTCGTTTTTGTATTCGGTCTTGATCGGGATGACATAGCGCCCATTGCGCATGGTAATAATATTTTCCTGCAGATAGCGGTTATTGTTGCTGCCGCTGATAAAATGTTGGAGCGTCTCCTTGATTTTGTTATTCGCCAGACGCATTTTTCGGCGGATGTCGGCAAGCGCGGGGCTCGCCTCATCGGCAATCATATCCTCTGAGAGGATTGCCCGCTGAATTTTTTCCTCCAGCGTGCGCTCAGGCTGCAGACGTTCAAAAACTTCGTCCAAAACCGTCTCAAACAGGCGGTTAGCGTGAATATAATCCAACAGCATCCGCGATGTGCGCAAAACCGATGCTACATCAAGCAGCTCACGCGTTGAGAGCACGGCACCTTTGTCCGCGCGGGCGCAGGCATCGCCGATATCTTTAACCATCCCGAAAGACGGTGTTCCCTTGAGGTTGAGCAGCCGTTTGGCGTCGCTTGTGCGACGCTGACGCGCGAGCACATGCTCAAGATCATCGGTGGGCAGCAGGCGCAGTGCCAACTCACGTGCGCCATCGGTCAAGGCACAGTCAGCAAGCTTTTCGATGATTTTATCATATTCCAGTGTGTGTAAAGTCCTTTGGGAAATGTGCATCATATCATTCCTTTTTCATCTGTGCGGCTTTGCTTGCCATTCCTTCGATTGATCGGTAAAAATCCAGGGAAGCGAAACCGCGTTCAAAGTGGTTTAAGAGATAACTCTCGCAGGCACGGGAAAAGTCCGCCTCGTCTCCGGCGTCAAGGCGGAAAGAAAAGAGACGCTTGACGGGCGCCGATAAAATATAGCGCATAGCAGCCAGCGCTCCACGCGGAATGGGAAGAAATATCCGCGTCGGCTCGATCTCATAGGCAGGATCCGGACGGCGCTGCGCTGCGGCATCCTTCTGCATGCAGGCGGCACAAATCAAGCGACCGTTCATCACATCCAGATACATACCCTCTGTTTCTTCGGCTTCACACACCACGCAGCCGTCAAGATCGGGCAAAAAACCCGACATGGCAGCAATCCGCAGTTCAAACGCCGCCTTGATTAGGTGCGGCGATGCAAGCTCGTGCGAGAGCGCATAAAGGGTATTGAGCACCACGCGCAGTACATCGTCTGCCGCCACCTGCTCACCTGTGGCATCGTATGTCACGTCACAGATATAGGCAGCGAGAGAAATCCGCCCGAGATCATTGCGCAGGCCGTAGAACGGCTCAATCAATGCCGCTTCCCTCAGCCAATGCCGATCTCCGCGGGTGTAGATTTCATAATTGCCCCAACTGTAAAGCTGGCTGGCCGTCATCAATCCGCTGCGCATTGAGCGCGCGCCCTTTGCCATCACGCCGACACGTCCGTATTCGGGCGTGAGCAGCGTCAGCATCTTATCGTTGTCATCGTACGCGACTTCGCGAATGATCAACGCATCCGTTGTGTAGGTCATTCTTCGTTTTTATAGCCGAAGTTGCCGACAATCGCCGTGCTTTCCCGCCAATTTTCCTTAACCTTAACCCAAAGATTGAGGTAGACACGCGTGCCGAGCAATTTCTCCAGATCGGCACGGGCGTAACTGCCGATCAGCTTCAGCGAAGCGCCGTTTTTCCCGACAATGATCCCCTTATGCGAAGCCTTCTCGCAAAAGATCTCGGCGCGAATGCTGACCAAGCCCTTCTCTTCCTTGAATTCTTCAATTACAACTGCCGTCCCGTGCGGGATTTCTTTGTCCAGCGTGCGCAGCAGCTTCTCGCGGATGATTTCAGCCGCTACCTGACGCTCGGGCTGGTCGGTGATCATATCTTCGGGGAAGAACCAGTCAGAAGGTTCGAGGAACTTGGCACATTCCTCCAACAGTGCGGGAACATTGTCCCCTTTTTTCGCGGAGATCGGCACAAATGCATTAAACTCATGCATTGCCGCATAAGCGGTGATTGTCTGGGCAATCACTTCCCTGTTGGTCAGATCAACTTTATTGATCGCAAGTACAGACGGTGTTTCAGTACGCTTCAAATAAGCGATTACATTTTCTTCAACGCTGCTGATCGGCTTGTCCGCTTCGACCACGAGAATAACTGCATCAGCATCCCGCATACTGGCATTGGCTGCTTTGACCATATAGTCACCCAATTTGTTTTTGGGGCGATGGATACCCGGTGTATCAAGGAAAACAAACTGTGCGTCACCCGTTGTATGAATGCCCAGAATACGATTTCGTGTGGTCTGGGGCTTTGCCGATACAATCGCAATTTTTTCGCCGAGAATTTTATTGAGCAGAGTAGATTTGCCGACATTCGGTCGGCCGACAATGGCGATAAATCCTGTTTTTTTCATTGATTTTCCGTCCTTATTCTCTATGATTGATCATTCTTTCACCGAAAGCCCCAAGACTTCCATTACATGGCGTTGGCGGCGGCGCATATCTTTCTCCTCTGCTTCGGAACGCTCATGATCATATCCGAGCAGGTGCAGAGTGGAGTGTACACAGAGAAAGGCAATTTCCCGCGCAAATCCGTGGCCGAACTCCTCCGCCTGCTCGGCGGCACGTTCAAGTGAGAGAACAATGTCGCCCAGCACAACAACAGGTTCATCCTCAGGCTCACTGCCATCGGCAAAATCATACTGGGGGAAAGAAAGTACATCGGTAGGAGCATCGATTTTGCGGTATTCGCGGTTGATGGCACGAATGCCCTCGTTGTCGGCAAACGTCACTGAAATATCCACACGATCATATGCCACAAAATGCTCTGCCTCCAGTGTTTCGGCAATTGCGGAACGAATCAGCATTTTCATGGAATAGGTAATGGGACAGGTGCTCTGACTGTTCTGAAAATAAAGTTGTAATTTCATCTTAAACCTCGCAGTGTTTTATTTTTTCTCGGTTTTTCCGCCCTCTCGATGCGGCATGGTGTGGTATCGTTTCGGCTCCGCTTTGGCTGCCGCGGCAGTTCGCTCGTATTTCTCATATGCCAGAATAATCTTCTGTACCAGCTTGTGCCGTACCACATCGCGCTCGGTGAAATAGTGGATACCAATGTCATCGATATCACGCAAAATTTTGACCGCCATCCCAAGACCGCTCTTCTTCCCGTCGGGCAGGTCTGTCTGTGTTAAGTCACCCGTTACAACCGCCTTGGAGTTGAATCCCAGTCGCGTCAAGAACATCTTCATCTGCTCGGGTGTTGCATTCTGCGCTTCGTCGAGGATAATGAACGAATCATCCAAGGTGCGTCCGCGCATATAGGCGAGAGGGGCGATTTCGATGGTCTGCTTTTCCAGGCAGCGGGCGTAATTCTCCGCCCCCATCATCTCAAACAGCGCATCATACAGCGGGCGCAGATAGGGATCAATCTTATTTTGCAGATCGCCCGGAAGAAAGCCGAGCTTCTCTCCCGCTTCAACGGCGGGGCGCGTCAAAATAATTCGATTCACCTGCTTTTCGCGCAGTGCTTTAACCGCCATTGCTACGGCAAGGAAGGTTTTACCCGTACCGGCAGGTCCAACACCCAGGACGATGGTATTGCGGCGGATCAGTTCAACGTATTTTTTTTGCCCTACGGTTTTGGCCTTGATGGGCTTTCCGCGGTTAGTGATGCAGATGCAGTCGTCATCCAACGCCCCCAGCTCATCAGAACGACCATCGGCAACCATGCCGATGACATAACCGACCGATTGTTCAGAGAGCTCACTGTAAGCCGACATCCGCCGCAGATACTCAACAGTTTCCGCCGCTTTACGAACTCCGTCTTCTTCGCCGCTGATCAGAATTGAATCTCCATGATCGGTCGCGCGATTGTGCAGTGTTACACCAAATGCTTTCTCAATCTCGCGGGCATGGCAATCATAGCTGCCAAAAATGCGGGCGGTCTCCTCACTTGTATTGGTGGGTATATTTTTTTGATGCATAATTCAAATTCCTTTACCTGCGTTCAGTCCGATTCGCCAAGCAAAATCGGCGATGACTGGGCAATATTTTCGATACAAAACAGTCTGCAATCCAACCGTACCGATGTCTCGGTGACAGTGGTTGAACGGATTTGCGAGATCAACTCTCGGTCTGCGCACAATGCGTCGGTCTGCTGCCGCAGTCGGTATTCGGCAAGTGTCAGCGCTTCATCCACCGTTCGGGACGCAGGCTCCAACGTATATGGCAGCTGCGTCTGTGTTCGAAAAGCCACGGGTACCGATACACCGCCGAAAAAGGTCAATATCCGCTCATTATTTATTGTATCACAACTCTCCCCCAAAATGCCAGTGTTTTGCAAAAGTTTTATCTCTTTTCCGAAAAAAATTATACTTTTTTCGGTAATTTTCTCTTTTCCATAGGTTTTTCGGTCATATGTCAGCGGAATTTCCACGCTGAGTTCATGCATAACCTGGGCATAAACCGCTCCCTGTGCACAGACGAGCTGTGTTCCGCCATCCTTGCGTTCACCAATTCCGCTGACCAATAAATCTCCCGCACGAACGACATCCCCGATCCCAACGGCCGTCCATCCGTCCTGCAGAGAGAATTGCACAATCTGCCCATCGGCCGACGCAATCAAATTAGCGGGAGCATTATCGTTTGTCGGCATCTCCCGATCTTTTTGCTCCACTACCTCAACACGCGCTGTAGTCCCGATTAAATTGATCGACAGCCAGGCAAAACGGTCGGAATACAGAAGCAACCGATTCTGCAAACTGTTCACCTCTACACTGGGAATATACGCGCCTATCCCAAATCCCTGCGCCGACAACTCCTCGATCACATCGGCAGAGCGATATTTTTCCGTACCGATGACCTCTATCCGCCAGACAAATTTCCCCGACAAAACAAGTATGGCACAAAAGAAAATTGCGCCCAATATCAATCCTGTGCGATGTCGGTAAGGCGCAATACGCCGAGGTAATCCGTGTTCAGCGCAACAGCACAGCGCAATTCCGCAAGAGCAAGCTGCAGACGATAATCGCCGCCATCCGCGACGGCTGACACGACAGAAAAATTCATCATCTGTGTAGCAAAATCGCCAGTGGACAAAACGCTCTCGCATACACAAATCCAAAAATGCCGCCGCTTGCTCCCGTCTGCCCGAAATGACATACCATCCCCCCAAAAAGCGCAAAAGAAACAGGATCACGATGCCCCTCCGTTCTTTTTACCCGATATATCATCATCGAAGAACAGTGCGTCGATCTCGCCATTGACCGAAACGGCGCCTGCATAATAGGTTGTGCAATGCAAACGCTTCCCTGCAACATGTAACCCTGTCTCCCGCAAGGCTAAACAAACCTCATTTTCGGTGCAGGTCAATATTTTTCGACACCCCTGCACAGCAAGCTCATGCCGTCCGCGCAGTTCGATGAACGGTCCGTCGCAAAATAAATCCTCAACCATTGCAAAGCTCTCACGTGCCGAACGTGCCAATTTGCCGCTTTTTTCCTTTTTCACCTATCTCCCCATCCTTTCCACATCATAAATTTGCTGAAATCCGCATAGAGTACAACGGATTCCGTCACCGTAGTCTATGCAAAGGAGGAGCGCGACATGACCAACAACCGACGCTGTATTTGTGACACCGCAAACTTCCCAGTCAGCCGTGTAAGTATGCTGGTTTTTTCGGTTTTTCTGCTTTTTTTGCTCCTGCGCAATGCCGATATTGCCGCTTCATTTGTTCGAGACAGCCTCTCACTCTGTGCCAATAAAATCATTCCCTCGCTTTTTCCGTCGATTGTTCTGGCCGAACTGATTATTGCAAGCGGAATAGATGGTGCGGCAACTCGTTTGTTGGAGCGTCCGATGCGCACCCTGTTTGGTTTTGCGGGAGAAGCGGCCACTGCACTTATTTTGGGTGCGCTTTGCGGTTTTCCCGTCGGTGCACGCATTGCCGCCTCACTTTATGATCGCGGAAGCATTGATCGGGCAGATTTTATTCGTTTACTGACATTTTGCAACAATACAGGCATGGCTTTTATGATCGGTACTGTCGGCAGTGCATTATGGTCTTCGCGAACAATCGGTCTGATGCTGTATGTGATTCAGCTTCTCTCCGCCGTTTTGATCGGCATTCTGGGCAATATCTGCAAAAAAAGAAAACAGGAGAGCACGCCAATCATGGCTGTCCCCCCGAAATCAGCTCCGATCTCCTTTTCCCGTGCCATTGCCAATTCCGCAAACAGCATGATGATGATCTGTGCTTATGTGGTGTTTTTTTCGTCAGTCATCGGAACGTTGGGCATTCTGCTTGATCGGCTTTCGGCTTCTCCCCTCTTAGATGCGATTCTGTTCGGCTGCTTTGAGCTCTCCTCCGGCATGAACGCCGCGGCTTCTCTGGCAGATGCTCATCTTGGCATTTTTCTTTCAGCCTGTTTTGCGGGATGGTCGGGAATCGCCGTACATTTCCAAATTTTTGCCCTCACCGAAGGACGAGGCATCTCCTATCGCCCATATATTGCAGCCAAGGGCCTTCAGTGTCTCCTGAGCGGCATTTTCGCAGCAGTATGGATACTGTTCTTGCCCTCATCAATATTTGCACCAAGCACTGCGATTGCTTGCGTCAACGATACCTTCCCGCCCGCTTATCAGCATTTTGTTTGGATTATTTTCGCCGGCGCACTGGCAATTTGGTGCTTTCTTGGGACACAAAAAATGAAAAATTTCAAGAAAATCCGCTGAAGCTATGGAAATCCGTCAATTTTTGTGATATACTATTGTCAGAAATCGTCGGAGGTAGGACCATGAAGAAAAAAACTGAACGCCCCGAGATCGAGCGCTGCTGCGCACGATGCGAGCATGCGACACTGCTCAAACAATGCGATTACATCCTCTGCAACAAAAAAGGCGTTGTATGCGACACCCACGTTTGTCGCCACTTTGTCTATGATCCGCTCAAACGTGCGCCCAAGCGATTCCCTGCAATCCAGGCTGATCTTGCGCCTGCACTCAGCGAAGAACCCTTCGCCGAATAAAAAATCGGTCAGAGACACGAATTCTCGTGTGCGCTGACCGATTTTTATTTTGGGTAAAACAGATAAATACCCCTGTTTAATTCAAAATTGCACCGGATGCGCCACTGGAAACAAGTGCGGCATAGCGCTTCAAATATCCGGTGAGCGGCTTTGTCTTAGGAACAAAGTTTTTCATGCGTTCAGCCAAGACATCGGCATCCACCTTCAATTCAAGCTTGTTTTCGGGGATGTTGATGCTGATGATGTCGCCCTCCTCAACCACGCCGATCATACCGCCGGAGGCCGCCTCGGGAGAGACGTGACCAATACAAGCGCCTCTTGTCGCACCGCTGAAACGACCATCGGTAATGAGCGCTACGCTGTTGCCCAGCCCCATGCCCATAATTGCAGAGGTGGGATTGAGCATCTCTCGCATACCGGGACCGCCCTTCGGGCCTTCATATCGGATGACCACCACGTCACCGGGATTGATCTTCCCTGCGTTGATGGCTTCCTGGGCGTCTTCCTCGCATTCAAAAACACGAGCCGGACCTTCATGCACCAGCATTTCGGGAAGAACTGCCGAGCGTTTGACCACACTCCCCTCAGGCGCAAGGTTACCGCGCAGAACGGCAATACCGCCGGTCTCGCTGTAGGGATTTTCGATGGGGCGAATGACATGGTGATTGAGATTGATGCAGTGGGCAATGTTTTCTCCAACCGTCTTGCCCGTCACCGTCATGCAGTCGGTGTAAAGCAAGCCCTTTTTGTCCAGCTCATTCATGACAGCGTAAACGCCGCCGGCCTCGTCCAGCTCCTCCATATAGGTGCGGCCCGCAGGGGCGAGATGGCAAAGATTGGGCGTCTTTTCGCTGATCCGGTTAGCGATGTCGAGATTGATCTCCACGCCGCACTCATGGGCGATGGCGGGGAGATGGAGCATACTGTTGGTGGAACAGCCCAGGGCCATGTCCACCGTCAGCGCGTTCATCATGGCTTTCTCGGTCATGATGTCGCGGGGGCGAATGTTCTTTTCCAGCAGCTTCATGACCGCCATGCCTGCGTGCTTGGCCAGTTCAATGCGCGCAGAATAAACCGCGGGAATCGTACCATTGCCCCGCAAGCCCATACCGAGTGCCTCGGTCAGGCAGTTCATGGAATTGGCGGTATACATTCCCGAGCAGGAACCGCAAGTGGGACAGGTCTTGCATTCGTATTCCTTGAGCTTTTCCTCGGAGATCTTGCCGGCGTTAAATTCACCCACCGCCTCGGAAATTGAGGAGAAGCTGGTTTTGGCGCCGTCGATATGACCGGCAAGCATAGGACCGCCGCTGACAAATACCGTGGGGATATTCAGACGTGCGGCTGCCATCAGCAGGCCGGGAACATTTTTGTCGCAGTTTGGCACCATGACAAGGGCATCGAATCCGTGCGCCATGACCATGGCTTCGGTAGAGTCGGCAATGAGGTCACGCGTAACCAGCGAATATTTCATTCCCGTGTGTCCCATCGCAATGCCGTCACAAACCGCGATCGCGGGGAAAACAATGGGGGTTCCGCCCGCCATGGCAACGCCCAATTTTACGGCATCCACCACCTTATCGATGTTGGTATGGCCGGGAACGATCTCGTTATATGAGCTGACAATACCCACCAGTGGGCGGGCGATTTCTTCCTCGGTCAAGCCAAGGGCATGATAAAGCGCACGGTGGGGGGCGTTCTGCATCCCGTTTTTCAGTGCATCACTTTTCATCATAAGAAGCTCCTTTCATAGAGGATTAGCCAAGGGGGTTACCCCCTTGGCCATGATGTCTTAGTTATTGATCAGTTTGTCCTCGTCGCTCCAGCTGTAAAGCTTGCGGATATCCTCGCCGACGACTTCAGCGGGATGCTCACTTGCCAGCTTGCGCATCGCATTGAAGTGCACCTGCTTGCCTGCATCCGACATATCCAGCAGGAATTCCTTGGCAAAGCTGCCATCCTGGATATCGGAGAGAATCTTCTTCATCGCCTTCTTGGTATCCTCGGTGATGATCTTCGGACCGGTGATGTAGTCGCCGTACTCAGCGGTGTTGGAAATGGAGTAGCGCATACCCGAGAAGCCGCTCTGGTAGATCAGGTCAACGATGAGCTTCATCTCGTGGATACACTCAAAGTAAGCGTTTCTCGGATCATATCCTGCTTCAACGAGCGTCTCAAAGCCTGCCTGCATCAGGGCGCAGACACCGCCGCAAAGGACAGCCTGCTCACCGAAGAGGTCGGTCTCGGTCTCAGTGCGGAAGTTGGTTTCAAGGACACCTGCACGTGCGCCGCCGATGCCCAGAGCATAGGCCAGACCGATATCCCAAGCATCACCGGTAGCATCCTGCTCAACAGCGATCAGGCAGGGCACGCCCTTGCCGGCCTGATACTCACTTCTGACGGTGTGGCCGGGGCCTTTGGGAGCAACCATGATGACGTTGACATTCTTGGGGGGCTTGATGCAGCCGAAATGAATATTGAAGCCATGTGCGAAAGCAAGTGTCTTGCCCTCGGTCAGGTTGGGCTCGATGCTCTCTTTGTAAAGTGCAGCCTGCTTTTCGTCGTTGATCAGAATCATGATCACATCTGCGGCCTTGGCAGCCTCAGCGGCAACCATAACCTTCAGGCCCTGTGCCTCAGCCTTGGCCCAGCTCTTGGAGCCTTCGTAGAGGCCAACAATGACATTCACACCGCTGTCCTTGAGGTTGAGCGCGTGAGCATGTCCCTGCGAACCGTAACCAATAATTGCTACCGTCTTGCCTGCGAGCTTCTGCAGATCGCAATCCTGCTGATAGAAAATTCTTGCCATGATAATTACCTCTTTCTATACTTGAAATTTATTATTAAAGATTTGTAACTTTGCGAATGGTCGAGCTTCCCTTCTCGAGTGAGACACTACCGGTTCGGCAAATCTCGAGAATGGTATAGTCGCGCATCAGATTGATGAAATCATCAATGCGTCTGCTGTCATCGGCGAGACGGAATACAATCGATTCTTTGGCATAATCAACCGTTTTTGCGTTGAATGCCTCAGCTGCCGCGCGAATTTCCTCACGCGTGGAGGCATCATTCTGCATTTTGATCAGCAGCAGCTCACAGCTGACCGAATCCTCGGCATTAAACTCCTTGATTGAACAAACATCGGGAAGCTTATAAAGCTGATTGATCAACTGCTGCTTATAGGTCTCTTCACCGTCAAAAATTACAGTAATACGGGAATAATCACTTGACTCGGTTTCGCTGACGGTCAGTGCGCTGATATTGAACTGTCTGCGGCGGAACATACTGGTGACACGATTGAGGACACCAAACTGGTTGCGCACCAGAACAGCTACGGTATATCGGTTCATATCAGTCACCCACCTTTACAATGATATCATCCATTGAGCCGCCGGGGGGCAGCATGGGAAGAACAAATTCATCCCGCTCGATTGCACAATCGATTACATACGGGCCGTCATCGGCGAATGCATTGGCAAACGCCCGATCAAGTGCATCCAAATCAGCGACACGCTCACCTTTGGCCCCAAATGCGTATGCCAATGCAACAAAGTCGGTCTTTCGTTCAAGAACTGTATTGGAATAGTGTTTATCGAAAAAGAGTGTCTGCCATTGCCGCACCATACCGAGTACGCCGTTGTTCATGATCAAAATCACAATGGGAACACGGTATTTTACCGCAGTTGCCAGTTCGTTGAGACACATACCGAAGCTGCCGTCTCCCGTGACAAGGACGGCATGCTCACCCGTGCCGAATGCCGCACCGATCGCAGCACCAAGACCAACTCCCATCGTCCCCAGACCGCCGCTTGAGACAAAGCGCCGTGCGGTTTTCCAGGTGAGATACTGTGCCGACCACATCTGATGCTGTCCCACATCGGTTGCAACCGGTGTATTGGGATGCAGATGACGGTTCAACGTCATAATCACATTTCTGGGAGTGACGCCTTGACGAGAATCGGTAATCTCCTCTTCCTTGTGCCGCAAATCGGAAACCTTTGCCTGCCAGTCGTTATGCTTGACTTCATCAACCATAGGAAGCAATTTTTGCAGCGTCAGTTTTATATCGCCGCGCAGACCGTGTGCCGCACTGATGTTCTTGGACAGCTCAGAGCCGTCGATATCAATATGTACAATCTTTGCACGAGGTGCAAATTTTGCACGGTTTCCCGTCACGCGATCATTGAAGCGCGCGCCGAGAGAAATGATCAGATCGGCATTGTGCATCGCCATGGATGAAGCATAATGCCCGTGCATACCCTGCATCCCAAGAAAACGCGGATGATCGGTAGGAATTGCCGAAAGCCCCATCATCGAGCAGCCGATTACGGCATCAATCTTATCGGCAAGCGCCAGCATTTCTTCCTGTGCACCGCCTGCAAGCACACCGCCGCCGTAGTAGATATAGGGGCGTTCAGCCAGATTGATGCAGGCTGCCGCTTCCTCTATCCGCATTTCCTTTGCGGCCTGTTTTTCCTCCGCTTCCACCGGCGGCTGCGGAGTATATTCGCACATTGCGACCTGCACATCTTTGGGAACATCAACCAGAACGGGCCCCGGTCTTCCCGACTGTGCCAGTGCAAATGCCTCTCGCAGTGTATCTGCCAGCTGGTCTACAGACCCGACAAAATAATTGTGCTTGGTAATGGGAAGCGTTACACCGGTGATATCGATTTCCTGAAAACTGTCCGTACCGATCTGCGTTGTTGGCACATTGCCGCAAATTGCAACCAGCGGGATAGAATCCAGATACGCAGTTGCAATTCCCGTTACCAAATTGGTGGCACCCGGTCCTGAAGTGGAGAGCACAACACCGACTCGTCCCGTCGTTCTGGCGTAGCCGTCGGCTGCATGTGCCGCCCCTTGCTCATGCGCAGTCAGGATATGCGTAATCTCATTCTGATATTTATAAAGGCTGTCATAAACGTGGATGATCTGCCCGCCCGGATAACCGAAAACAACATCACACCCCTGTTCGATTAACGTTCTGACCAGAATATCCGCACCGGATAAATACTTGGTTTCCCCCATCAACCGTTCACACTCCTTTTTCTTTATTTCATTCTCAAAATTCTGCTGTGTTCCATATTAAACCGCATATTTCGAGCCGGAATACAGAAACAAAAAACCGTCTCAAAGCGTTCTCGGTTGCTTTGAGACGGGTGTAAATCCGTTTACACTCGCGGTACCACTCAAATTGCGGACTGAGCCCGCCACCTCTTTGGGATCAAACTGATCCTATGCTTCAATCAAGCAAACGGAAATCTTCATCTGTCGCATTCCGTCATTCGGCTCGGAAGTGAGGGGCCGTTAGATATCACTCTGCCGATTTTACACCATCATCGGCTCTCTGTAAGCAGCTCAACCTTGACCGTCTTCGTCATTGCCGTCTATATTCAAATGTTAATTAGCATTATAGCACATTCCACTCTTCTTGTCAATTCTTTTTTGAAAAAAGATTTCCTGCATTATACGCAGATGAACATTTACCGAACCATCGACATATTCTGACATTGAAGGAGGTGCGGTATGATGCAAACCTGCATCGCCGCGTTCACTTCCATGACAGTCGCAATCGGCGCCCAAAGGGCGCTTTCCTCAGCTGCCATCCGCACGTCTGTCGTGAAGCTGAACGCAAATCAAACCACGCACGGCTGTGCGTATGGATTGGAATTTTCCTGTTCCCAGCTGCAAAATGTCAAAACGGTCCTTGCCGCACGCGGAATTCAAGTCAGCAATTATCTCGGGGGGTGAGGGCAATCGTTTATTTGGACAATGCAGCGACAACATTCCCAAAGCCATATTCGGTTCGCCGGGCAATTGATCGATGTCTGCGCGAATATTGCGGGAATCCCGGGCGAAGCGCTCATGCACTTTCCCTTGCGGCAGCCAAAGCCATCTACGATTGCCGTCTGGAAGCTGCAGAACTGTTTGGGATAGCGTCTCCCGAGCGAATTATCTTCACCTATAACACCACCTATGCACTGAATATGGCGATCAAAGGGCTTTTGCGCCGAGGTGATCATGTCCTCATCAGCGATATGGAGCACAATGCCGTATATCGTCCCGTTCACGCACTGGCCGCATTCGGAGAGATCAGCTATGATATCTTCCCCACACATTGCCTTCATCCGAATCGCAACACCGAACAAATTCTCTCTTCCATTGCGAATTTGATCCGTCCGAACACACGAATGCTTGTTGCATCTCATGTTTCCAATCTATGCTCGGCAGCACTTCCCGTTGCCGAGATTGGTCATTTTTGCCGAGAGAGAGGGATTCTTTTTGTCTTGGATGCCGCACAAAGTGCGGGAATTGAGGAGATTAACTGCACCCAAATGCAGATTGATGCGCTTTGTGCCCCCGGACACAAAGCATTATACGGTCCGCAAGGAAGCGGGTTGTTGGCAATTCGCGATGATTTGACCATGGCAACCCTCATCGAGGGAGGAAGCGGTATCAACTCGCTGGACGATTTCATGCCCGACTTTCCGCCCGAGCGATATGAGGCAGGAACTCTCGCCACCCCGGTGTTGGCCGGACTTCATGCAGGAATTCGCTTTGTACGCGATCGCGGAACAGAAAGTATTCGCGCGGCAGAGCATGCGCTTTATCGTCATCTGCGCGAAATGCTGGGCAACATGCAGGGGGTAACGCTTTATGCCCCCGAACACGTTGGTTCAACCCTGCTCTTCAATCTCGACGGCATTCCCGCACCGGAAGCGGCCGCATCGCTGGATAAACGAGGGATTTGTCTTCGTGCCGGCTTTCACTGTTCTCCGCTTGGACACCAAACGCTCAATACCGGAGAAAACGGTGCTCTTCGAGTGGGATTTTCGGTATTCAATCAGCCCAATGATAACGAAATTCTTGTGCGTGCGCTGGGAGAAATTCAACACGAACACAACACAAGAAACTGAACAGGGTGTCGCGCTGTGCGCGACACCCTGTCATTTTATCTAAATACTTCATTTACAATTCTTCGGCATTCTCTCGCGGTTCCTGTTTTTTCAAAACGCGAATCGCCTCAAAAATACTCTTGACGGCAATCAGCTCGATGCCCACATCAAGCTTTCGTTTTTCCAGATTTCGCGCCGGAACAATCGCACGTCTAAACCCAAGCCGCATCGCCTCACGCACTCGATTTTCCAACCCCGAGATAGCTCGGCATTCCCCCGACAATCCCAGCTCCCCGAGCACAATCAAATCATCGGGAACAATACGATCGGTCAGCGAGGAAATCAGCGCAAGTGCAACCGCCATGTCGACAGCAGGCTCGTCCAGACGGAGGCCGCCGATGACATTGAGATAAACATCGGTCGCCGAAAATTTCAGCCCCAAACGCTTCTCCAAAACGGCCAGCGTCAGGCACATCCGGTTGTAATCAATGCCATTCGAGGTGCGCCGCGGCGCCGGATATGGCGTTTGTGTCACCAAAGCCTGAATCTCGGCAATCAACGGACGAGTCCCCTCAAGCGTACAAACAGCGCAATTTCCACTCATTCCGTGCGGACGACCGGCCAACAAAAGCATCGAAGGATTTTCCACCTCACGGAGTCCATGCTCCTCCATTTCAAACACCCCGATTTCGTTGGTTGAACCGAACCGGTTTTTGATTGCACGAATAATACGGTATGCCTGCTGACGCTCTCCCTCGAAATAGAGCACGGCATCCACCATATGCTCCAGCACCTTAGGGCCTGCAATTCCACCCTCTTTATTCACATGACCAACCAAAAGCACCGATATGCCTTCGCTTTTGGCGCGATTGATCAGCGAGAGTGCGTTTTCCCTTACCTGGGTGACGCTGCCCGGAGTTGACGTTAAACGATCGCTGTAGAGTGTTTGAATTGAATCAACAATCAGCACCTCCGGCTTTACGGCATCTACCTCGCGCATCACGCGCTCAAGATTGGTTTCGGTTAAAATATAAAGATTCTCTCCCCCGACGCCGAGCCGTTCGGCACGCAGTTTGAGCTGTCCGCCCGATTCTTCCCCCGACACATAAAGCACACGGCGCGTGCGTCCCAATACATCCGACACCTGCATCAAGAGCGTGGACTTTCCTATCCCAGGTTCACCCGAAAGCAAAACGACCGAACCGTGGACAAGGCCGCCCCCAAGCACTCGGTCAAGCTCATTCAATCCTGTCAGAGAGCGCATATACGTCGGCAGCTCAAGGGATGAATAGGCCACGGCGTGATTATCCATTCCCGCATAATTCGGACGTCCGCTTTCCTTCACCTCAGGGGACTCGATTTCTTCCTCAAAGGTATTCCACTCCCCACATGTGGGGCACTTGCCCAACCATTTCGGTGAACGATAACCGCACGCATTGCAGCAATAGATGCTTTTGGGTGTCTTCATTGTCCTCTCCTTCAACGTATTGCATTTTTTACATTATATCGCATACAGGCAAAAAAATCAAGACCCCTCCGTACACTGTGCGTGATAGGTGAAAATTGCATGCAAAAGCATGGTGCTCAGTTTTCCAAGATAAGCCTCATCGCTCAGCTGTGCACATTCCTCGGGATTGGATAGAAATCCGCACTCCACCAAAACCCCCGGTTTTTGAATGCGGTCGAGCAAATAGATATTGCTGCCCGCCGCTTTGACCTGACGGTCGTTTTGCGGCTGCAGATAGGTTCGTGCGGTGCTTTGTATTGTCTCCGCCAGAGAAAGACTGTTTGAATGGTTTGCCGAGTAGTAGACCTGCAGGCCATGATATTTTGACTGCGAAAAAGAATTCAAATGAATACTGACCAAAATTCCACCGTTAGTCTGCTCCGCAATATCCAGCCGAGTGCGCAAATCCAACATTTTTTTGCGGCCGCGAAAGTCAGCATTGGGATCATACAGCATTTTATCCTCGGTTCTGGTCATTACAACCGGAATATCTGCTAAAACCAACATATCATGGAGCATTTCCGCAATCTGTAAATTGATCGTTTTTTCCAACACCCCGTTTACGCCGACTGCTCCTCCGTCCTCTCCGCCATGCCCTGCATCAAGTACAATGCAAAAGTCATTTTGTATCGTCGTTTCATCGGGGAGCGCATCGGTTTCGCTGACAAACTTTCCTCCATCGAAATAGACAGCGACAAACAGCAAAAGAAGGGTTAATCCGGCAAAGATCAGCGAAAACAACAAATATTGGACAGTAAATTTTCGCGGTGAGCAAGTGCGGGCAGAATCATGGCGCATCATCAATCACTCCTTTGTGCAAATATCTATGCATTGGCGGCAAAAGCTATTCCGGCACATACCCCCAAAGCACAGCAAAACACCAACATCGATAATTTTTTCGAACTGCCCTCTTGACAGCAATAGCGGATTTTGCTATAATATTTCTAATAAAAATCTTTTTTTAGTCCAACCAATACCACATTTTTAAGGAGAGAAAGAGATGGATTTCCAAAACAAAATCGTACAGGAAGGCCTCACCTTTGATGATGTCCTCCTCATTCCCGCACAGAGCGATGTGATCCCCAATCAGGTCAAGCTGAACACTAGACTGACCAAGAAAATCAACCTTAACATTCCCCTCATGTCGGCTGCAATGGATACAGTCACCGAGTCCGCTCTGGCCATTGCCATTGCCCGTGAAGGCGGCGTGGGTGTTATTCACAAAAACATGTCCGTTGAACAGCAGGTAGATCAGGTTGACCGGGTAAAGCGCAGCGAGAATGGCGTCATTACCAACCCCTTCTTCCTCTCTCCCGATAACTATGTTTATGAGGCCAATGACCTCATGCGCAAGTTCAAGATCTCGGGTGTACCGATCTGCGACGAGAACCGTCGTCTGGTAGGCATCATCACCAACCGTGATATGCGCTTCCTGGTAGATTACAACGTACAGATCAAAGAGGTGATGACCAAGGAAAACCTCATCACCGCCCCCGTCGGTACCAACCTTGAGATTGCACAGGAAATCCTCCGTCACCATAAGATTGAGAAGCTTCCCATTGTGGATGATAACTACCATCTCCGCGGCTTAATCACAATCAAAGATATTGAAAAAGCAACCCAGTATCCCAACTCTGCCAAGGATGCTCAGGGCCGCCTGCTTTGCGGTGCCGCTATCGGCATCACCAAGGATGTCATCGAGCGCGCAGGTGCTCTGCTTAGTGCCGGTGCTGACTTCCTGGTACTCGACTCAGCCCATGGACATTCCAAGAACATCTTCTCTGCCCTCGAACAGATCAAGACTGCATATCCCGACTGCCAGCTGATTGCCGGCAACATTGCCACCGCCGCGGCTGCCCGCGATCTCTGCGAGGCAGGCGCCGATGCCATCAAGGTCGGTATCGGCCCCGGCTCGATTTGCACCACCCGCGTGGTCGCCGGTATCGGCGTACCTCAGATTACCGCAATCATGAACGCCGCCGAGGTTGCTGAGAAATACGGCGTTCCGGTTATCGCCGACGGCGGTATCAAATACTCGGGCGATCTGCCCAAGGCCATCGCCGCAGGTGCCAGCGTGATCATGGTCGGTTCCCTGCTGGCCGGCTGTGAGGAGAGCCCCGGTGCCACCGAGATCTATCAGGGCCGTTCCTTCAAGGTTTACCGCGGCATGGGCTCCATCGCCGCCATGGAACAGGGCTCCAAGGACCGCTACTTCCAGGAAGGCAACCGCAAGCTGGTTCCCGAAGGCGTTGAGGGACGCGTTCCCTACAAGGGCCCCCTGGCAGACACCATCTACCAGCTCATCGGCGGTCTTCGTGCCGGTATGGGTTACTGCGGCGCGCCCACCATTCAGGATCTTCGTGAGAAGGGCCAGTTCGTCCGCATCACGAATGCAGGTCTGCGTGAATCCCATCCTCACGACATCAACATCACCAAGGAAGCGCCCAACTACAGCGCACAGGTCTGAGAAAAACAGAAAACCGACACCGTCCTCGCGGCGGTGTCGGTTTTTATAGAACAAAAATATCCCCCATATCGTTCGCGAAAACGGTATGAGGGGTAAATTTTTCGTCGTTATGCCAGATAAGGCTTCAACTCAGCAAACAGAGCATCGGTATCATCACTGTGTGCCGTCAGCGTAATGGGATTGAGCAGATCAAGGCTGAAGATGCCCATAATCGACTTGGCATCAACGATATAGCGGCCCGAAGCAAGGTCTACGTCAATGTCATAACGGTTGACAATATTGACAAATCCCTGCACGTCCTGAATGGTGGAAAGACGAATTTCAATGGACTTCATAATGTACATCTCCTTATTCCGATTTGATGTTTATAGGATACACCATTTTGTTCTGTTTGTCAAGAGATTTTTCATTTATTTACCACCAACTCTGCCCCATTCCGTTCTCGTTTTTGCTCTGTTTACAAAATATGTCTTGTTTTGTTGTCACTTTTTGTGGTATGATAAAAATAATATTCATATCATGTAAAAAGGAGCGGAAAATATGGCTGATCGTGCCGCAGAGAATCACTTGAGCGAACGGCAAAAAAAGATATTCGGCGTCATTGCCGTTGTGATTTTTATTCTGTTCTTTTTCTTTGTTTTTTGGTTTGTCGGCCGCCCTATGATTGCGTTTTTGGATGAACCGGATCGTTTCCGCGATTGGGTTTCGGCAAAGGGATTCATGGGACGTTTGATTTTTATCGCAATGGTCGTGCTTCAGGTTGTTGTCGCTATTATTCCCGGTGAACCGTTTGAAATCGGTGCGGGATATGCCTTCGGTTTTTGGGAGGGTTCCCTGCTCTCCCTGATCGGTATTCTCATTGGAAGCGCGCTGATCTTCCTTTTTGTCCGCCGTTGGGGAATCAAACTGGTTGAGTTGTTTTTCTCCCGCGAAAAAATCCGTTCCCTCCGCTTTATGCAGAGCAGCGGACGGCTTGAATGGCTGACATTTATCATCATGTTGATTCCCGGAACCCCGAAAGATCTGCTCTCTTATTTTATCGGGGTGACCGACATGAAACTTTCCACTTGGCTGCTGATTGTACTCACCGCACGTCTGCCCTCGTTGGTTTCCTCAACATTGAGCGGGAATGCACTGGGGGAAGCCGATTATACCCTTGCGATCCTCGCCTTTGCCATCACCGGATTGATCAGTCTCATTGGTATCTGCATCTATCGAAAACTCTGCAGCAAACACAGCAAACAGGTTCATACAGATAAAAAAATGTAAATTTGTACAAAATTTTGCATTCCCTGATGATAATTTGCTCGAATATATCTCTTTTCTTTTTGGTCGATTTATGATATAATAGATAAAATCAAAACAGGAGTGATCATTATCTCGCATATCTCCGCTTATTTTCCCTCCACGCCGAAGCTGTTGATCATCGCCGGTCACTACGGCGCGGGTAAAACAAATATTGCGCTTAATCTGGCATATATGCTTCATGACGCAGGGCGCGATGTCACGCTGATTGATCTGGATATTGTCAATCCGTATTTTCGAGCTGCCGATTCGGAGGCGTCGCTTGCGGCTGCGGGCATTCACTATATCAATCCCCCGTTTGCCAATACCAATGTGGATATTCCGGTGCTCGGTGCCGATATTCAACGTGTTTTCCCCCTGCTTGAGCAGCAGGAAAATGCAACGGTCATTTTTGATGTCGGCGGTGACAACGGTGCTGTCGCGCTTGGTCGCTACCATGCTCAACTAACTCGTCTTGGGGCGATGATGCTCTGTGTGGAAAATGCTTATCGGCCTCTCACCGAAACGCCCGAGGCTATGCTTGAAAATCTGCGGGAGATCGAGGGCTATTCTCGACTTCGGTTTGATGCAATCATCAACAACACCAATCTCGGCGAAGCAACAACAGCCGAAGATATCATCGATAAAATGCCTGCAATGCAGCAATTTGCGTCACTTGCGGCCCTTCCGATCCTCTTTACAACGGTTTGTGCACCGCTTGATACAAAAAATCAAGCGTTCAGCACGCTGGATACACCCTTGCTTTCCATCCGTAATCACACACGGAAAATCTTTTAATTCGAAATTATATTGGAGGAAATATATATGAACAGAGTCACGTTTCAAGTTGATCTTTGTAAGGGCTGTGGTCTGTGTACCCAAGTCTGCCCCAAAAAGATCCTCATTCTCTCGCCCGACACACTGAACGCAAAAGGCTATCATCCTGCCGAAGTCACGGATATGGACAAGTGTATCGCCTGCGCAATGTGTGCCACCATGTGTCCCGACACGGTTATCCGCGTCGAACGGGACGTTTAATCGAAATTTCAAGAAAGGAACCTACATATGGGACACAAAGTACTTATGAAGGGTAATGAAGCAATTGCCGAGGCTGCCATCAAAAACGGCTGTCTGCATTTCTTCGGTTACCCCATCACCCCGCAAACCGAAATTTCCGAATATCTGGCCAAGCGCATGCCGCAGGTTGGCGGTCTTTGCCTGCAGGCAGAGAGCGAAGTGGCGGCCATCAATATGGTCATGGGTGCAGCCGCTTCGGGCAGCCGCGTCATGACCTCCTCCTCCTCCCCCGGCGTCTCGCTCAAGAGTGAGGGCATCAGCTATATCGTTGGCTGTGATCTGCCCTGCGTAATCGTCAATATTCAGCGCGGCGGTCCCGGTCTTGGCGGAATTCAGCCCTCACAGGCCGATTATTATCAGGCAACCAAAGCAAACGGCCATGGAGACCTGCATCTCTTCGTTGTGGCTCCCGCATCGGTGCAGGAGATGGCATCGCTGACCGGGCTTGCTTTTGATGTTGCCGACAAATACCGCACCCCTGCCATGATTCTTGCAGACGGTGCACTGGGACAAATGATGGAACCCGTCAACTTCGACATCGAAGAAAAGACCGCTCTGCCCGAGAAAACCTGGGCAACCAACGGTCATGGCGGCAAACGCAAGAAAAATATTGTCAACTCGCTTTATATGGATCCCCTCGATCTTGAGAATTCGATCAAAGCCCGCTTTGCGCGCTATGATGAAATCAAAGCCAACGAAACCCGCTGGGAAGAGGTAATGGTGGAGGATGCCGATATTGTGATGGTCGCTTACGGCATCACCTCGCGTATCTGCAAAACCGCAATTAACGCAGCCCGTGCCAAGGGAATCAAGGTTGGTCTGATTCGACCGATCACGCTGTGGCCCTTCCCCTCTGCCGCTCTCAAGAAGGCTGCAGAGACCGCAAAGCACTTCATGGTCTGCGAGCTGAATATGGGTCAGATGGTGGATGATGTTAAGGTTGCCATTGACTGCGCACGTCCTGTCAGCTTCTACGGCCGCACCGGCGGTGTCATGCCCTCTGCCGAGGAAGTTCTCGCCGAAATCGAAAAAATTGCAGGAGGACTTACAAAATGATCGTATTTGACAAACCGAAATCACTTTCCAATGTCCCGCTGCATTACTGCCCCGGCTGTACGCACGGAATCGTCCACCGCTTGGTGGCAGAGGCACTTGATGCGTTGGATATTACCGACAAAACGGTGGGCGTCGCTCCCGTTGGCTGCTCGGTTTTTGCTTATAACTATTTTGAATGTGATATGATTCAGGCGGCACACGGCCGTGCACCCGCAGTTGCGACCGGCGTTAAGCGCACACATCCCGATTCCATCGTTTTCACCTATCAGGGCGACGGCGACTTGGCTGCCATCGGTACCGCCGAGACCGTTCATTCGGCCACCCGCGGTGAGAACATCACCATCATCTTTATCAACAACGCAATCTACGGCATGACGGGCGGTCAGATGGCACCCACTACTCTGCCCGGGCAAGTGACCACCACCTCGCCCTATGGCCGTGATCCCAAAATCCAGGGTAATCCCGTTCGCGTGTGTGAGATGCTCTCCACACTTGATGGTGTCGCTTATGCCGAGCGTGTTTCGGTGGATTCACCCAAGAACATCAATCACGCAAAAAAAGCAATCCGAAAGGCATTCCAGAATCAGATCGACGGCAAGGGCTTCTCTATCATCGAGGTGCTCTCAACTTGTCCGACAAACTGGGGTATGTCCCCCGCCGATTCGCTTGAATGGCTTCGCCAAAATATGATGCCCCACTATCCGTTGGGCGTCTACAAAGACATCGACGCAAAGGAGGAGAACTGATATGACAACGAAAATCCTTCTTGCGGGCTTCGGCGGACAGGGCATCCTTTTCGCGGGTAAGCAGCTTGCCAAAACCGCAATGTATTCTGATCTGCAGGTTTCCTGGCTTCCCTCTTATGGACCTGAGATGCGCGGCGGTGCTGCAAACTGCTCGGTTATCATTTCGGATGAGGAAATCGGTTCTCCGATTGTTACCACCCCCGATGTGCTGATCGCACTGAATCTCCCCTCCTTTGATAAATTTGAACCGACCATCGTTCCCGGCGGCCTGCTCATTGCAGACAGCACACTGATTGCAAAAGAATCAACGCGCAACGATATTCGCATCTGCCGCCTCCCCGCCACCGGTCTTGCAGCGGAAAACAAGCTTGAAGGCTTTGCAAATGTGATTGTTCTTGGGCAGCTGCTCAAGCAGACCGGACTCTTTGACTATGCAAGCTTCCTTGATTTGATGATCAAGGGCATTCCCGCATCCAAATCTGCACTGATTGAAAAAAACAAGCGTGCACTTGAGATTGGATATACCTACGAAGTATAAGCAAACACACCGAAAGGAGCGGACAAATTTGTCCGCTCCTTTTTTATTGGTCCGCTTTCACGATTTTTGTGAGCAGCCCATGTCAAATGAGGGGTTGCTTACATAATAATTTCGACTGTCCATATGATCCTGTGCAATTCTCAGCGCATCGCCGAACCGTTGATAGTGCACAATCTCCCGTTCGCGCAGGAACTTGATGGGATCTCTGACATCGGGATCGTCCGTCAGACGCAGAATGTTGTCATAGGTCACACGGGCTTTTTGTTCTGCTGCCATATCCTCATGGATATCGGCAAGCAAATCCCCCTTAATGCCCACGTATTTCATATCAAACGGAACACCCGAAGCGGCAATCGGATAAATTCCTGTTGTATGATCAACAAAATACGTCTCAAAGCCGCCGTCGCGGATTTGCTCTTCGTTGAGATTTCTGGTCAGCTGATACAAAATCGCAGCAACCATCTCCAAATGTGCCAGCTCCTCGGTGCCGACATCGGTGAGAATCCCCGTAATTTCCGCGTACGGCATTGCGTAGCGTTGATGGAGATAGCGCATGGATGCTGCCAATTCTCCGTCAGGTCCGCCGAGCTGGCTGATAATGACTTGCGCCAACTTGGGGTTGGGATTCTTAATCTTCACCGGATATTGCAATTTTTTCTCGTAATTCCACATATAAAGAAATCCTTTCCTCGATCGTTGGCTCAGTTGGCGTCATATTCCCACGGCCAAGGCTGTTTAATCCATTTCCATTCGTTGCCGCAGGTATTCCCGTAGATGGTCAACGGGCCGACTTTGGTTTCATATTCGCTCATCAATGCTTTTCGCTGTTCAAGCAATTTATGATAGTAAGCGAGGGCCTCGTTGTCCTCGGGATAAGCATCCAGAAAGAGTACGGTTTCATAAATGGAAAAATCGATCATGCGCAGCTTGTTAAGCAGTGCTTTCCCACAATTATTTTCCACAGCCGCATCCCCCTTTCACCGTATTTGATGCGCAGGAATTTCTGCGCTCAACACCCCACGGTTTGTCAAGCTCTTTGAAAAGTGTCCCTCGACGCAGCGCGGTTTCGCAATCATAAATTCCACGCCAGATCTGGCAGGGTGAATAAACCATCGCAAGCGGCATACCGTCGCTCACGCGATCGCATCCGCGCATATAACTGCCTGATTCCGAACGAGTTTGGGAAACACGGGTATTTCCGCACGCGCAACTTCCCTGCTCATCCTCAAGCAGACGGCGAAGCATTTCTTCGTTAATCCGATCACGCGGGGTGCGGATATCCTCTACGTTGTACATTGACATTTCTCCTTTTGGTGTTCTGAAGACGTTTTTCGCGCTTCATCTACAGTATATGCCATCCTACATGAAAAGTGCGGCCCCCAACCGAGCTTTGGACGTATCATGAACACCTCTTGCGCACATTGAAAAGATCAAGAATCATAAAAATGGGGCGAACCAAGCTGTTCGCCCCATAAAAACAGTGTATGCGTGAATCTTTATCATTCAAGCCGAAAAACAGGTTCGTTTGTCCACCCTTCCGCAATACTGACGGCACTATCCATCATCGCCCGGGCCACATACACATTGCCGACGTCTACCCAAGACAGACAATCATGCGTGGAAAAAACCATCGTTTCAAGGTTGGGGGCAGATTCCCATGCAAATACCTTTTTTCGATTCGGTCCGTGATCGCCGAAGATCACAATTTGACTTTCTGCTATAAATTCATCTGCCGTCGCCCCAAGTGTGCCTTCCTGTACAGACCCACCGATATATGTCAACGCCCGCTCACCTGTTTTGATCTGCAGCAAAAGCAACGGCTGAGATGAGCGCGTCAGCAATTCCCGCGTATACGGAATAATTTCCGCGTTGCCGAAATAAATCTCCTCCCCTTCGTGATACAGTGAAACCGTGATGTTTTGCAGTTCTGCATTCTCGGTAAGGTCAAGCAGAATTTCCCACTCTCGTTCGGTATTGGGATATGGAAGCCACAACTGTCTGACTTTTACCTTATTGCAGAAACGAAAAACCGCCCCAATATGTCCGGTATGATAGTGCGTCAGCATTAACACCTCTACCTCTGTTTCGCCCAGGCTTTTTATGTGATTTGCCGCAGAATAAAGTGCGGAATACGAGCCATCGGTCAAATCGCAAATCAAAGCCCCTCTGCTGCTCTGCAGGGCAATAGTTTCGTTCTTTCCATCGACATCATAAATCAAATCAACAGCCGAATCGTTTTGCGCATACAACACGCCGATCGGCAATGAAACAATCAACAAACACACGGGAATGACGAATATCCATTTCCGCCGTATCCTGATCAACAGAACGACCAAGATGAAAATGATGACCGGCAATAAAACGATAGGCAAAAATTCATATTGCAGGGAAACCGTAATTCCCCGCCCGTCTGAAAATTTCTCCGCAAGCCAAAGTACACCTTGCGCAAGCCAAACCATCGGTCGACAAATCAACTCTCCAAGCTCACCCAATACAATGCAAACGGGTGCACAAGCAAGCAGTACAGAGACAAGGGGAACAAAAATCAAATTCGCGGGAATTGCCAAAAGCGAAAGTTCCCCGCCGCTCAGCCAAACAAATGGGAGTGTTGCAAATGTTGCGCCCAACGTAACACTCACCGTCTCAAGCGGAATGCGAATCAAGCGATCACATCGATTCCATGGCTGTATGCGCTCAAACAAAATCAATGCCAAGGTAGAAAATGCCGACATCCAAAGCCCAAGATCGAGCAATGACGGCGGATTGCAGAGACAAATCAACGAAACGGCGAGGAAAAGCGCGGTTTGTCCGTCACTTTCATCCCACAGCAGAGAAAACAACTCTGCGATTGCTAACATAATCCCTGCGCGCACCACCGAGATGGGCGCTCCTGCGAGAAGTGTATATCCGCCGATCACGACCAAGATAAGCAATGATCGAAATGCTGATTTTCGCAAAAATTTGCCTAACATCCAATCCACAATCCGAACAAGAAATGTCAGATGCAATCCACTCAACGCAAGCAGATGAGACAGTCCGAGACGACGAAAATCCCGAATAACGGCATCATCAAGATCATCCCGACGTCCAAGAAAAAGTGCTGACAGCAGTGAACTTGTGCCTTCGTCTCCAACTGCCTGCTCAATTCGTGCGCTGAGCAAAAGATTAAAGCGTTCTGCCGAAATCCGAAGTGAGTGCTTTCCTTCCTTGACGGATAAAACATCACTTGAATCTTCCGAGGACAATCGCATCAAGATGCCTTTGGATAAATAATACCGCCGTTCGGCAAATCCATCACTTTCCTGCTCGAACGCCTGACATTCCACCGATATGCATACAACCTCGCCTACGCGCCAAGCTGCGGGATATTCACACGAAAGCAAAACATCCGCCGATATTTTCTCGCCGTCCACCGTATACAAATGCATAAGATAACCCGAGTAATAACTGCCTCCCCATTCACGGCGGATAAGCTGCCCCTCGACAATATGCGTCTCTCCGTGCTTTTTCTCCAATTCGACAAGCTTCAATTGAAAAAAGCTTGCGGATACGCAAAATCCCAATACAATCGCCAACATGGATGCGACCAGCATACAACCGGTAAAAAACGCAATTCGCTTGGTATAGATTCCTCCGACAGTCACGATGCACATAAACAAGAAAAGCAGACAGAGCCACCAAAAGCAGGAAAAAGAAAGAAAATACCCGCCAAGCATGGCCAAAACAGCAAATGTACACAACAAACACAGCGGACGTCTGAAAAAGAGCTGCATTCAGCCACCTCCCGGCAACATTGCATTTTTCACTTTTATCATTATAAAATAATTGCAAATATGCTGTCAAGTGTTTTTTCTTTATTTTCGTCGGCTATCACGCCTTGCTTGGGCGCGCAGTGCGTGATATAATTTAGATAAAACAAGCCAAAACAGCGGATACTATCGCCGATTGTTCCCTCCGGCTGTTTCCGCTGTTTTGGATTGTATCCGTTTAAGTTTGCATAAGAGATTCATTTATCTTGTTTTTTCTTGCACGTGTTGGCAGATTTCTCCCAAAATGTTGTCTTTATCGGTGAAAGGACCACAAGGGGGCCGTTTGTCTATGCTTATCCCCACAAGAAAGGAGGGTACATATGGAAGATGTGCAAATTATCACCTTGTTTTGGCGGCGTGATGAACGCGCCATAACCGAATTTGAACGAGCCTACAAACGCCTGTGTCTCTGTGCGGCAAAAGAAATTACAGGAAACGCATCAGATGCCGAGGAGTGTTTCAATGACACCTGTTTGGCTGTCTGGAATTCTATTCCGCCCGAGAATCCGAATTTTCTTGGGGCATATGCTCTGCGCATTTGCCGTAATTTTGCTCTCAACACAATCAAAGCGAAGAATCGGCAGAAACGCTCTGCTGTTTTGGTGGAATTAAACGAGTGCATCAGTGAAGACATAACGGATATGACGCCACAGGACATCGGACATGCGATTGATTCTTTTCTGGAGATGCTTCCGAAGCGGGAAAGTATCATCTTTATCCGACGCTATTTCTGTTCCGAACCGGTGAAAGAAATCGCAGCAAAACTCGGCATGAGACAAAATCAAATTTCCAAAATCCTGGCAAAATTACGAAAACAATTAAAAAATCATCTGGAAAAGGAGGGAATACCGCTATGAAGAATGCTGAAAAATTATTTGAAGGCATCGGCTATGTGGATGAGCACTGGTTAAGTTTGCTCAATGAATCGGATGCGGTGAGGACATGCTCACAAAAACAAAAAAATCGACAATTTGTCGGCTATGAGATAAAAAAACTTCTCGGTGTGAAATATTTGTGGGTATTCTTCTTTCTCCTTTTGATGCTCAACACTGCCATTGCATGGTATACCGCCGATCAAACGGAAGCGGCCAAAGAGCCCACCCAAATGATCTCTGCTTTCTTTGCCGAATACACTGCAAATTCGACCGAATTGGATGCATACTATGCCGAGATGCAGGCATTCAATGCCGAGCAGGAAACACTGCATCGTCAAGCCATGCGAGACGGAAATGATGATTTTTTGCCGCAGGTGATGCCCAATCTTTATTCGACCGATGAAGCTTATCCGGACCAATTGTTATTTGCCAAGCTTTACAGCAATGTTGAAGCGGCACGGGAATATCCTGCTTTGCTTGAGCGGGTAATTACACGCGCGCGCGACAATTTAGATGCTTTTGCCGATATGAATATTACCGAAGATTCGTTTACCTATCGCTATCAACTTCGTGTGATTGAATTATATGAACAGATGCGAGATGCTGTGGAAATTGAAGTGGAATACACTCGGGGTTGGGATGAATATTTCGCTTACGACACAGTGAACATCTTTATCTTTATGATGCTCATTATGCTGGGCAGCTTGATTTTTGCGCAGGAAAAGCAAAGTGGATTTCTGCCCATCATGCGCACGGCAAAAAATGGGCGACTCAGAACGGCAACGGCAAAAATACTCACCATGCTCTTGCTCTCCTCTATCTTCGTGCTGATGTTCACTCTATCCACATTTGCCGTATACGGTTTGCGGATCGGATTTTCCTCTCCGCATAACGTGATTCAAGCGCTGAATACCTTCACACTCTCCCCCTATCAAATTACCATCGGCCAGTATTTTCTCACCAACATCGGCATAAAATTGCTGACGTTCGCGGTGTTTTCCATGATTGTGCTCACCCTGTCGGTGCTGTTCTACAACTATATCCTCATTTATCTCTCCGGTCTTGGCATGTTTGGACTCAATTTCTTACTTTATATAATATCCTATATCGACGGCAACAATGTCCTCAAAAATCTCAACCTTATGACCGGGGCGGTAGGAAATCCGATATTTGTGCGGTATCGCGCTATGAATCTCTTTGGTACCGTTGCCGGATTTTTACCCGTCATGCTGACCGTATTTTCACTGCTGATTGTAGTGTGTGCAATGGTTACCATCTTTCTCTACTGCAAAGGAAAGATTTGTCTCCGTCTTGGGTGGATCGATACTGCCCTCGCATGGTGCATGATAAATATTGCCAAATTTCATCATCATAAAATTTCTGTTCCGAATCGCAGGAGAAGCCGCAAAATGCGCACCTATAGCCGCGCATTGGTTCTGGCTGAAATTTTCAAAACACTTATCTCCTCCCGCTTTCTGGTCATCGTTTTACTCATTCTCTGCGTGAAGACATGGTATTCCTACGACACCAACACGCCATCAAACTCTTATGCCGATGCAGTATATAAGGAATACATGACCACTCTGGAGGGACCGCTGACCGAAGAAAAATCAGCTTACCTCGCCCAAGAACGCAAGCGCATTGATGAAGCAATCGCCAAGCAAAGCATCATGCAGCAAGCATACGAAAACCAAGAAATTTCCTTCGATGAATATTGCGCATATCTTTCCGACTTCAACTATGCCTACTCCCGGGCAAAGCTGCTAACCGTTATCGAAAACCACGCAGAATATCTAAAGCAAAAGGAATCCGAGACCGGTGTGCGTGGTTGGTTCGTCTATGATTCGGGCTGGCAGAAGATGTACGCAGAAGATGCGGATCTCTTCCTCTACGCGGCTATTTTACTTCTCTTAACCGGATCGTTTGCGGCAGAATATGCTTCAAAATCCTCTTCCGGCAGTTTTGCGCAGCTTCTCCGCTCCACCAAAAACGGACGGCACAAGACCTTCTACGCAAAGCTCATCTCCTCCGGTATGATCGCGATCATTCTGGCTCTTCTCACCGGTGCTGTGGATACCGCAATCATTGTCATGGGCTACGACCTGCCTGCCATGAATGCCCCTCTGGTATCAATGCAAATGTTCGCAGATGTATCCGGCGACATTACAATAGGGCAATATTTCGCGGTCTTCTTTATCATGCGTACGGTAGGGGCTTTGCTGATGGCGATGCTCGTCTGTGCGCTGTCGGAGCTGTTGGCACGGTATATTCCCGTCCTCGGCACGGCTGTGATTCTCACGCTCCTGCCCGCACTGTGTGCCTATTTCGGACTTGCGGCGGCGGAGCAAGTCAATTTCCTCAACCTGCTGGCAGGTACGCCGCTGTTCTTGCAGTCGGCTGAGATGGCGTTGTTTGGCAACGGCTATGCGATGCTCACGCTGTGGATGGCGGTGGCAATCGCGGCGGTGTCGGCAATAATGATGCCCGCGAAGCGGATGTTTGTGAAGTGATTCTCTGATATTATCGAAAGGACGGAAAGCTCATGAAAAAACTGTTTGCAATTCTTTTGATCGCTTTGATATTCTTGTCATCCTGCGCACAGAATGAACCCCTGCAGGACTGTGTCCTTTCCGCAGAACGGGCTGTTTGGGGTGATCGGATCTATTCCATCCAGTCCGTTCCCGACAAAGGAGCGTTTCTGACCTATACCGAGATCGATGACGAAGAACAGACGGTTTATGTGGGATGCGTCGACCCGCTCTGTTCCCATGACAAAAAGGAATGTGCAGCCTTTGCCGGGGCGCCGGGCACACAGATTGCGCTTGTTCCGCAGGACAGGGGATTTGTCATCTATTTCTTCCGCGTGGAGAGCTTTCTCAGCGATCCCGATGATCCGAGCAAGGGGTATGACGATCGTTCCGATTTGCTTGCGATGGATATGAAAACCGGAAAATGCCGAGTCATCACTTCAATTCCCGATTCGGCTTTCGGCTATGGCATCCGCTTTCTTCTGACCGATACCCACGTCTATTTCACGCTCAATTCCACGTGGATGCAGATCGAATCGGATGTACAGCAGGTCAACATCTGGCGCGCACCGCTTTCCGGCGGCGAGCTGGAGCAATGCACCTTTGGTGAGAATGCCTTTGTTGACAACTATCGTGTTGAGTATTACGAGGACGGTTTATTTTACTATCGCTGCGGAGAAACTCTCTGCCGCACAACAGATGATTTTGTCACGGAAGAGGTTGTGATGGATGGCCTCAACAATCTGTGGAGGATCATGATCCACGACGGCTGGGTTTATTATACCGACCGGCGCGAGGTCATCTCCCTTACCCCCGATGAGCCGAAGCCGGAAGGCAGAGAGGTTTACGGATATGCCATCGGCCAGTATCCCCAAGCGCTGGATGCCGCCAATACCTGCACCTTGATGCGCACAAAGCTTGACGGCAGCGGCACAACAGAAGCACTGATCTCCGGCATTTCGACAAGGTCGGATTGGTGCATCGTGGAGGATACGCTCTACTGTGTTCCTGCACAGTTTGAACTGCAGGGCAAAATCGAGTGGAGCAATTCTGTTGCAAAGAACGCTTTGACCTACATCTGGAGCGAAACGGACGGCGAGCTTTGGGCGGTTGACCTTAACACCAAAGAGCAGCGTGTGGTTCTGTCCGATCTCGGCTATGATATCAAGACCATCGAGTATACGGGGAAAGGAAAGTTCCTCGTTTCCGGCAGTGTTTATGATATCGATACGATCAACAAGCATTATGAAACCGATTATATCGGTTACTCCGGTTTGAAATATACGGTTTGGGAATTGTTGGATATCGAGTGATATTTTTACCGAATATAAAAGAATGGTGAGAATAATGAAAAACCTGCTCTGCATAACCCTTGCCGCTCTTCTGCTCCTGTGCAGTTGCGGTAAACCCCCGATGCAAGACTACTGTAACACCCGTGAGGGCTGTCTGCTGGGAGAAACATATTACGAAAATCTCCACCTGCAGGTATGGAATCCGAATTGGGACGCGACGTACGACGATATTTGCCGTGACCCTCTCTGCACCCATGACAGCGAGGACAGCCTCTGCCCCTCCTCCCGGCAGCTTTGGATGAAGACGCTGGTTACCGATGGGGAACGGCTTTATATGAATGCCACCAATCCCGCCCTCACCGATGAAAACGGCACTGTGTATCGGCAGATTTTTTCCATGAAACCCGATGGCTCAGACTTCACTCTCCTGCACACCTATGATTTCTCGACCAACACCTCCCTCTATATGCAGTATGCGGATGGCTTTCTTTACTTTGAACAGGGCTTTTACAGTGGGCAGGAAAATTTCTCAGACAATCACCTCGGCATCAGCGAACAATCTGCTTATGTCATGCGAATCGCGACAAACGGCGGAAAGGCCGAGAAAGTATTGGAAGACGAACTCGATATCAGCAGTTCTTTTTATGCAGATGATGCCCGTTACTATCTGCTTTATCCGAACGTGAACGGCGATCTCCTGATGGATATTATCGACCGAAAAAGCGGTGTTGCAGAGGTGGATGCGGCAGGTGATGTCGAAGGTCGTTTGTATGACATTACAATATATGGCGAAAAAACCTATTTACGTTCTGTGGCTGAATTTTCTGCCGAATGTCCAAGCGAAAATGGTGGAATGCACGTCTATACCGATAAGCGATGGTATCTGTATGTGTATCACAACGGGAAATGGAAAAAGGTAGGCGAAAGTGTGAATGGGTTCACTTTCGGCGGGGGAATCTGGTTTACCGAGTCTGAAAAGCGTTATCTTGGCAGCCGGGAAATGCCAACAGGCGGTCCAAACGGGGAAACCGATCCTATTGACTTTTATGTCAATGCAACGCTGTCCGTCTGCTGTATCAAGCCCGCCGATGGCACCGTGACTCGATACACGCTTGCCGGCGACGTTCAGCCGGAGGACACGGTGACGATCCGCTGCGCTGCGGCATCGGGATTATGGGTTGAGATCACCAATGGTAAAACCGAATATGCGGGGGAAACTTCGACATATCATTGCCGCGCCTGCATCGAAAATGGCATCATGATGCTGCATCGGATGGATGAACAAGGAGGATACTCTTGAAAATAACAATCAATCGAATCACCAAATCCTACGGCACAAACCTCGCCCTCAACGCAGGCAAGAGAAATGGAGGTAAGTTAATCGCAGCCATTTTTCTTATATTGCTTCTTTTCTCTTCCTGCAGTGGTGGGCATACAATACCGGATTCTTCGGAGGATATTCTAAGTGAGACTATAGACGGGTTTGACCATGTCTTCACACCGAACAATTCCTGTATCAGACTGTTTGACAATATGATTTATTTCTGGCCATCGGGAGAAACCGGAAATTTTTACCGATTCAATCCCATGACCGGAAGCCTTAACAGCGTCTGTACCGATCCGCTGTGTACCGGAGAAGAATGTGTTTTTGCAAATGGCTCAGATCAATGGTTGGTTGATGATGATAAAGTATACTTTATCACCGGAACAACCGAATGGAGAAGAGATATTTCCGGCAGAACGGAAATCCGTGATTATTCATTTCTGTGCTATAATATAGCATCTCAAAGCATAAAGAAGCTCTATGACATCCCGGATGACGGCTCGCAGTATACCCTTCACAAGATCCTTTCGGACGGATATCTCTATTACAGCGTTTTCCGACCGGTATACGCGGACAATCCTACCGGTGAAAAGATCAGGCTTCTCTGCCGGACGAAGCCCGATTCCTTCGGGAAAACGGAGGAAATCCTCTATACGTTTGAGCAGACGGAGGACGGGTTCAGCAATCTTCAGGATATTGACGAGCAGTATTATTATTTTCACACGGGAATCGGAGAGAGCAATCGCGTAACGCGTGTCGATCGGAACAGCGGCGAGTCGGCGCTTCTTCATTTCCCCTATTATTACATCAATACCGCACGGGCAGGTGATTACTGCTATTACCAAAAGCCTTCCGGAGAACCGGTAAAGTTGATGGAAGAAGTGGATGGACGTGGAGAACCTCTGACAGATGAAAACGGAAATCCGATTACTACCGCTTTATATCGATTATATTATACGAAGCGAAATCTCCTCACGGGCGAAGAAGAAATGCTCGGAGAGGTGCCGGAAACGGTAAGCGCATATCCGTTGATGTGGGGGAGTATTACCGATCATTATCTCTATTTGAATTTTAGCGACGGTCTCTGGCAATGCGATCATGACGGCAATCCACTCCGTCTGGTACAAACGCCGGAGCAGGAGGCTTCCAATCCAATTACCGGCGCTCGCTGGATTCTGGTCTGCGACAAATGGATTCTATACCTTAGCAATACGGCATTTTCTGCCTATGATATGGAAACGGGAGAATACACGCTCTATGAATTCGGATAAATCATCAGGAAAACATGATAAGTAATTCCGAAAAACAGCAGTTGCTCTCCGCACATCTAAATGCAGTTTGGCGAAAAATTACGCTAAGAGGACACACCATGACATTATCCATCCAAAACATATCCAAATCCTACGGCATAAATTTTGTTTTAATCATAATTGCCGTACTTCTGCTGCTCGTCGGATGCACAGCGGAAAACGAGTATGCTTACACAGCTTCTGCCAGCCAATTTATGCACAATGGTTATCGCTATTATAAAAACACAGATGGTCTGCTTGCCTATACCGCCCCGGACGGCACAGAAAATCTCGTCTGCTATGATCCGCTCTGTGCTCACGATTCCACGGAATGTCCGGCGTATCTGTGGCTTCAGCCGGAGATCGCCGTTGTTTCGGACAAAGACAGCACACCGATTGTATACTATACCGACCGCGTGATCGACCTTGAGACGAAGAAGCAGATCTCCCGCCTGTATCGGCTGGATATGAAAAAGGGCATCCGCACAGTCCTGGTGGAGCATGCCGAGATGATCAATCGGTTCTGGCTGTTCGCAAACGATATCTATCTGGTCATTCAGTGCACTACCTACGATGAAACCGGAAATGCCGTCGGGCTCGGAAGCAATCTCTACGTCATGGATGCCGATGGAAAAAATCTGCGTATGCTGACCGAGGGAGCGTATGATGTGGTCAATATCATCGGTATAACCGATACGGACGGGGAGAGAACTGCATATTGGGTCAGCTATGAGGATGCCTGTCTTTATGCTTCCACAGCAGATTTTCAGACAACAGAAAAAGTGATGCAGGGCGTTGCACTGTATGGCAGTTTTCTTCATGATGGATGGCTGTACTATACACAGAAAAGCGAAAACCGCGCGGGAGCGCTGATAGTTGATGCTCATCCGCAGGACAAAAATCAGTCTTCCGACGGTAAAGCCACTGTCCGCGCAGAAAAACAGCTCCATGCGTGTTATCGTATCAATCTTACCGCTTTGGATGCTGAACCGGAATTGCTTTATGATGGTGTTAACACGCCGACCAGCGCATTTACCCCGATGTATCTTGTTAACGGTACGTTGTTCATTATCCCATATAAGCCGGTGTTTGTTGAGGCGATTGCCGCAACGATGACGGGCGAAACCGGTGATGCGGTGGTCGATTCGCTTGGCAAGCATATTCAGGTGGATTACATCGTGTCCGACAGCGGATCAACGCTGATTGCGCTTGATCTTGACAGCGGTGAGCTGCGCGAGATTTTCACGCCTGGCTTTGATGGGCAAAGCATCATCGGTATGCAAGACGCACATCTGATCGTTTCGGGCAACGTGGTTGACGGGGAGCGCATCCGCGAGCATCTTGCCGCAAACGGCGTCAATTCAAACAGCTATGTTTTCGGCGAAATTCGTATGATTCAACCAGAACCTTAAGGAGGTATCAGAGTGACACTATCCATCCAAAACATCTCCAAATCCTATGGCACAAACCTCGCACTCAACGGCTTCACGGCTACTCTCGACGCGGGCATCTACGCCCTGCTCGGACCAAACGGCTCGGGCAAATCGACCCTGATGAATATTCTTACCGACAACCTCAAAGCCGATTCGGGTGAAATTCTGTGTGACAACGAGAATATCCTTGATATGGGTACACGTTTTCGGGAAAAACTTGGCTTTATGCCGCAATATCCCGGATTATATCCAAACTTTACGGTCGAACGTTTCATGTGGTACATGGCGGCGCTCAAGGGGCTATCGAAAGCCGAAGCAGTACAACAAATTCCCGATATTCTTTCCGCGGTAGAATTGGATGATGTGATCAAACGAAAGATCAGTGCCTTATCGGGCGGCATGAAACAGCGTTTAACATTAGCGCAGGCGGTATTGGGCGATCCGCAGGTCCTTATTCTCGATGAGCCCACCGCAGGCCTTGATCCCAAACAACGCATCGCCATCCGCAACTACATCTCCCAAATTGCATTCAACAAGATTGTGTTAATTGCCACACATGTCGTCTCCGACATTGAGTTTATTGCCAAAGAGATTATCTTACTCAAAAAAGGTGTCATTGTGGATCACGCGCCCCCAAAAATACTGACCGAAAAAATTAACGGTCAGGTCTGGCTTGTACCGTGCACCGACTCCGAAGTGCAAACAATGCAGGATCAATTTCGCGTAACGAATATCACAAGAAACGCAAACACGGGAGAAATCCTGCTTCGCGTTCTGGCAGATACGCCCCCAACCCATCAAGCCAAAATCGTCTCACCCACATTAGAAGATTATTATCTCTATGTGTTTGGAAATACAGATACACAGTAAACATATTCACGCATTCCAAAAGAGGTTGTCGCGCTTAATCGCGCGACAACCTCTTTTGAAATTTAATTATGTTCATCTATCATCGATTATGCTTCTTCCCTTTCCCAAAAGGAAGTTCGATCGATGACAGAAATCTCCACTTTATTGGTCAGAACAGTCACACAGTTATTCTCCACAAAAGCAACTCCGGCATCTGCCATTGCGTCAAAAACCGTTTGAGAATCGACCTTGGCGAAAATTCGCCCCGCTGCCAGAGCAAATACAGCATCGACATGTCCGCTGCGAACACCAACACTGCCACCCCGTTTTCCATCCTTCCCATCAGGGACAGAAAAGGAAACCGAATCACAGCGAAGGATAAGTTCCGCTTTGTCGGGCGTTGAAACAATGAGTCGGAACGGGAGTTTTTCTGCTATATTCTCCATTATGCCTTCGCAGCCTCCCAAACATCGTCGATTGTTCCGGCCATCAAAAATGCGTGTTCAGGAAGATCGTCACATTCGCCACCGAGAATCGCTTCAAAACCTGCGATTGTCTGGTCCACTTTCACATATTTCCCGCGAATACCCGTAAAGCTCTCGGCAACATGGAAGGGCTGGCTCATAAACCGCTGGATACGGCGGGCCTGACGGACTGCCTTCTTATCCTCTTGTGAAAGTTCATCCATACCGAGAATGGCAATGATATCCTGCAGTTCATTATAGCGCTGCAGAACACGCGTCACTTCCTTGGCACAACGGTAATGGCGATCACCAACGATATCGGGGGCAAGCATACGCGAACCCGATTCCAGGGGAGAGACCGCGGGATATATACCGAGCTCAACAATCGAACGGGAAAGAACCGTCGTCGCGTCGAGGTGGGAGAATGTCGTCGCGGGTGCGGGGTCTGTCAGGTCATCGGCGGGAACATAAATCGCCTGTACAGACGTAATCGAACCGTTTTTGGTAGACACAATGCGCTCCTGCAGCTTTCCCATCTCAGATGCAAGCGTCGGCTGATACCCAACAGCCGAAGGCATTCGTCCAAGCAGGGCCGAAACCTCGGAACCTGCCTGGGTAAAGCGGAAAATATTATCAATAAAAAGAAGGACATCTTTATGCGAATTCTCGCGGAAATACTCTGCCATCGTCAGTCCTGCTAACGGAACACGGAGACGTGCACCGGCAGTTTCGTTCATCTGCCCGAAGACAAGTGCCGTTTTTTCCAAAACGCCGGATTGCTTCATCTCATTCCAGAGATCATTGCCTTCTCTGGAACGCTCACCGACACCGGCAAAAACCGAGTATCCATCGTGTTCGAACGCAATGTTACGGATCAATTCCATAATCAAAACGGTTTTTCCAACACCCGCTCCACCAAAGAGCCCGATTTTTCCGCCGCGAGCATATGGCGTCATCAAATCAATGACTTTAATTCCCGTCTCCAGAATTTCATCCGCAGTGACAATATCGGTAAATGCGGGAGAGGAATGATGAATGGGCCAACGCATATCGCTGACAATTTCTCCTGCGCGATCGATGGGATCTCCCGTTACATTTGTCATGCGTCCCAGCGTACAGTTTCCCACCGGAACCGATATGGGACCATCGCTCATGATCGCCGTCATGCCGCGCGAAAGTCCGTCGGTCGGCTGCATGGAAATACAGCGCACTTCGTTTTGGTTGAGGTGCTGCAGCACCTCAATCGTCACGCGCTCACCATTTGAGGTGGGAATCTCAAGAGCATGAAAAATATCGGGAAGGACAAGGGCATCAAACATGACGTCGACAACCGGTCCATTGATGCGAGTAATTGTTCCAATAGAACCTTTAGGCATATCGAACCTCCGATCGGTTCTTGTAATTTTTGAATACCATAAGACTTATGTCTCGAAATAACCGCCGGCCGTTTCAATCACGCTTGCGGTCACATCGCTTTGTCGTTTTCGGCTGATGGCCGCCTGCAATTCATTTGACGACTTTTCCGCATTATCAAAGGCTGAACGCATTGCCATCAATGTCGCGGCCTGTGCACCTGCACTCGACTCCAAAATACGCATATAAACACCGGCGTTGATGCAAGTCTCAGCGGCTGAGCGCAGAGCCGTCCCGCGATCGGGCAGGTAAAGAATCTCTTTTTCCGGCGTTTGATCATCGGGCGCCTTCCATGGCAGAAGCTGTGTCAATATCGGCGATTGCGTCAACATATTGATAAACTTCTGGTTAATTATTTCAATTGTGGATATCTCTCCTGCACGATAGAGATCCAGCACATAGTCCAACAGCGGCAGGCAATCGCTGTACTGCACCACATCGGGAAGCAAAAATTCCTGCTTGATGGGAACAGCATTATCACGGAAATGTGCAATCGCTGTTTTTCCGGCAACGATCAACTCGCAAGAAGACGCAGAATCCGCTAAGCATGCATCGGCAAAATTGAGGAGTTCAATATTATAGCCGCCGCACAATCCTCGATTCGAGCCCAACACAACGATCCCGCGGGGGGCGTTTGGATTGACACACGGGTAAGCTTCGGTCAAAGCGCTTCCAAAATGTCGGGAAATCCGTTCACATACAGCGGCATAATCGGCGTAGTTCTGCAGAATATTGTTAATTCGCGAATATTTTGCAGCAGATACTGTTTTCATCGCCCCAGCCAGCTGTCCCGTCATCTCGATGCTGCGCAAATGTTTTTTCAAGTCACGAAGGCTTGGCATCAGGACACCTCACCCATCGATGCCCCAAAGGCCGAAAGTGCCGCATTAAGGCATGCTTTGTCTTGATCAGACATCTTTTGCCCACGGCGCAGCATTTCCACCGTATCCGGCTGTGCCGTTTCAAAATACACATACAGTTCTTCGGCAAAGCGATCCAGCTCAGCAGGTGAGATATGCGCAGCATACCCTTCGGCGACGGCATAAATCAGCAAAACCTGTTTCCAGTCGGGCAACGGCTCATAGCGGTTCTGGCGCAAAGCACTCATCATCCGCTCACCGGCATCGAGAATGCGTTTGGTTGCCGCGTCAACATCCGAACCGAATTGCGTGAAGCCTGCCAATTCACGGTACTGTGCAAGTTCCATGCGCAGACGGGAAGAAACCTGCTTCATCAACTTTGTTTGTGCCGCACTGCCAACGCGGGAAACCGAAAGACCGACATTAACAGCCGGGCGCTGTCCCTCATTGAAGAGATCAGCATCCAAGAATATCTGTCCGTCGGTAATTGAGATGACATTGGTGGGAATATATGCCGAAATATCGCCTGCCTGTGTCTCAATGATGGGCAGAGCGGTGATTGAACCGCCGCCATTTTCCGCGGAGAGCTGTGCTGCACGCTCAAGCAAGCGTGCATGGAGATAGAACACATCACCCGGATAAGCTTCTCGTCCGGACGGACGGTGCAGCAGCAGGGATAACTCGCGATATGCGACAGCGTGCTTGGAAAGATCATCATAGACGATAAGCACATCTCTGCCCGCGTACATAAAATACTCTGCCATTGCGGCACCGGCAAAGGGTGCTATATACTGGAAGGAAGCCGAGGAGGATGCCGGGGCACATACAATTGTTGTATATTCCATGGCACCGTGTTTGGCAAGCTTCTCGCGAATATCGACAATGGTGGTATCTTTCTGACCGATCGCAACATAAAGGCAGACAGTATTCTTCCCTTTTTGGTTGATAATCGCGTCGATTGCAATTGAGGTTTTTCCGGTCTGGCGGTCGCCGATAATCAACTCTCGCTGACCGCGGCCGATGGGCACCAGTGCATCAATCGCCTTGATTCCCGTATGCATCGGACGAAATACAGCCGAACGGTCGGGAATGCTCGGGGCCTTGCACTCAATCGGACGGCGCTCTTTGGTCCAAATACGCCCCTTTCCGTCCAGTGCCTGGCCGATGGGGTTAACAACTCGTCCGAGCAGTGCATCACCGCAGGGGACAGAAGCAATGCGGCCAACACGTCTGACACGGCTTCCGCTTTCAATATGCTCGTATTTACCGTAAATCACACAGCCGATGCGATCGGGCTCAATATCCAGCACCATGCCACGCTCTCCGCACTCAAACTCAACCACCTCACCGTACATAATATCGGCAAGACCGTCAAGCCAGCAAATACCATCCGATACGCTGATGACACGACCGAGCTGGAACTCGTTGACGCCATGCTTCATTGTCATGATGCCATGGAGCAAATCCGCCACGATCTGCTCAGCATCTTCATCACCGTGAATTTCCCGTTTTTCCAATTCATGACGCAGCAAATAAAGACGATCGGCAACTGTACAGTCATACACAGTGTCACCCACGCGGAAACGCAGACCGCCAATTAAATCGGGATCAACCTTAACCCAATAGGAAGGCTTTCCGCCGATCTGCTCCAGCATTTCGGTTGCTCGGCGACCGATTTCATCAACAATTTCCTGTGCAAGCGGATAAGCAGAGGTGAGCGTAATATAGAGCACATCCGAGCGGCGCAGATAGGCCATATCGCCGGGGGTAACCTCCATTCGCTCCATAATCATCTCGGCGAACTCTGCCTCTTTGGCACGAAGCTGAGATGCATACGGCTCGGTTTGGATGAGCTCTGTTACACGCGTGATCATTTTGTGAATGAACACATCTTTTACACCGGTCAGCATTTCACGGCGCATACCATACATTTCACGCTCAGTCTGCTGCCGAATATTTTCCTTCTCTGCTTCTGCCAGACGACGGATCTCATGGGCCTCTTCAAGAATCGTGGGAGAGACTTCCTCCTTGAAAGCATCGGGAATTTGAGGCAGCTGCATATCGCTCTGCTCAATTCGTTCTGCTTCATCCAGTGCGGTATTGATTCGTTCACTGCGATTGGCAAAAATAGAGACAATCATCTTGCGCGCAAAGATCCAAATCAGTGCTGCAAGAAGAAGAAAATTGATTAGTTGATAGACAAATTCCATATATACTTCCCTGTTCAGGACACGAGGGTGGAGATATAGGCAGCTGCAAGCTCCTCTACACGGGCGTCCAGAATCTCCTCAATCTCATGATGTTCGATGCCAAGTTCAGCCCTGCGCTCGGAAATATTTTGCATACGCAAATGCATAGCCTCGCCAAGAATTTTTTCCGCATCGCCATGGGCGCGGTCAAGTTCATCTTTGGCAAGCTGCGCACAATGCCGGCTTTCCTCTGCGCAAAAGTTCTCCAACTTCTGCTCGGCATCAGCCAACATACGATCGTATTCAATCTTTTTTTGCTTTGCCTGATCAATCCGTGCCTGACGTTTATCCATAAATACAAGCATGGGCTTAAAAAGCAGGCGATTGATCACGACAATAAACAGGCAAAATGTGATCACCGTCCAAATCAGGACGGAAAGTTGAATCGTCACGTCCTGCCTCCTCAGATTTTGGAAGCGAGAATGAAGGCGATCAGCAAGCCGTAAATTGTCAGTGCCTCCATCAGAGCCAGCGCAATGATCAGCGTCGAACGAATATCCTTAGCTGCATCGGGCTGACGGGCAATGCCTTCCATTGCTGCTTTCGCAGCCAGGCCTTGACCGAGCGCGGGGAAAATTGTGCTGACGGCAATAGCGATTGCAGCGGCGATTGCGATATAAGCGGAACTATCCATGATTATTTCTCCTTAATATTTATTGCAATAAATTTTTGACGTTCAATAAATCGGCCCTTATTCTTCGATTGCTTCTTCAAGATAAATTGAAACGAGCATCGTATAAACAACGGCCTGAATGGCACAGAAAAGAATTGAGAGCACCATCATGATGACGGGAACACCGATGGGAAGCAGATCATACAAATTATGCAGCACTGTCTCCTCACCAAATACATTACCGAAAAGTCGAAGTGCCAACGATGCAGGCTTGATGAACTCATCGAGAATAAGAAGGGGCAGCATAATGGCAATCGGACTAATAAAGCGTTTGAAATAATGCTTAACACCAACACGAAGACCTGCAATCTGCAAAAAGAAAAAGGTTACGATGCCAAGCCCCAGGGTTACCGAAAGCGAGGCAGTCGGCGCCTTAATATAATCGGTCATACCTACGCCCGGGATAAGCCCCGTGTAGTTTGCCACAATAATAAAGACAAAAAGCGAACCGAGAAAGAAAAAGTACTTTCGTGCGTGGTGCTTGCCGATAATTCCCGAGAAAAAGTTATCCAGATATTCGACACCCGTCTCAATCATATTCTGAAATTTTCCGGGACGTTCTTTCATATTTCGCGTTACCAAAAAAGAGAGAAGTGCAACAATTGCAAGAATAATCCACATGGTAATCACTTCGCCCGTAACGTCCAATATACCGCCGAGCCGTATGATGACTTCGGATTTTTCACCCATTATTTTTCGCCTCCTTTCGTTTCTTCCTCGGCACGATCATTCCGTTCGGCATTGACCTGCCGAAGGAGGAGAAATGTAAATACAAACAGGGGAAGCGTGACACCCAGCACAGCGCCGACCAGCATCCAAGTCCGGTCCCACGGGGTAAGGGGAGCGACAAAGAATACCGCCGCAAGATAGCCAAAATTCAAAAATTGGCGCACCAGTGACACCACAGCAAATTGTCCGGTGGGATTTTTCGCGGATTTCGCCGTCAAACGATAATTCACATATGCAATACAAACGCCGATCAAAAATGTGATAACAAAACCAAGCATCGACTGTGGCAGAACAATCCCTCCTTTTCCAATTAACTCACAATATTATACACCTTTCGGGGAAGTTTGTCAATGATATTCACAGATTTTCGGCTTTCCTCTTTGCTTGATATACGTTCATTATTTCATTCTGCCAAAGATTTATTCCCAGGGATATTTTTCGCTGAAACGACGCAAAGCAAGAAAAAATGAGAACTTGATCAAGTTTTCGGAATTCTTGGAAAAAATTTTGAAAAACCTCTTGCATTTAAAAATAAAATCGTGTATACTAACGGTATGCAATGAAGAAAGTTATCGCGTTTTTTGCTGTGCAGAGAGTCGGTGGTGGGTGCAAACCGATGAGTAATGGCGCGTTTCCGCTTTCCGAGCTGTCGGCGACGAGTCGAAGGGGCGTGCCCTTTACCGCACGGAGCAAGCGGCTGCAGTTGAACTGCGGCAAATTGGGTGGCACCACGGAGACTTCCGTCCCATGTAATCGGGCGGGAGTTTTTTCTTTTTCGCCCACAAAATTCGGTATATTTTTATTTTGGAGGAAACCATGTTAGATTTACGTTTTGTCAGAGAAAATCCCGAGATTGTCAAGGAAAACATCCGCCGCAAGTTCCAGGACAATAAGCTCCCCTTGGTGGACGAGGTGATCGCACTCGATGCCGAAAATCGCGCCAACAAGCAGGAGGCGGACCGTCTGCGTGCTGAGCGCAACCGTCTTTCCAAGCAAATTGGCGGCTTGATGGCACAGGGCAAGCGCGACGAGGCAGAAGAGGTAAAGAAACAAGTCACCGCTTCGGCCGAAGCACTGGCTGCTGCAGAAGCCAAGGAAGGCGAGCTTGAGGAGAAAATCAAAAAGATCATGATGACCATTCCCAACATCATCGATCCGAGTGTTCCAATCGGCAAGGATGACAGCGAAAATGTTGAAGTTCAGCGTTACGGCGAACCCGCTGTCCCTGACTTTGATGTCCCCTATCACACCGAAATCATGGAGCGTTTTGCCGGCATTGATCTGGATGCGGCACGCAAGGTTGCGGGCAATGGCTTCTATTATCTGATGGGTGATATTGCGCGTCTCCATTCTGCTGTCATTTCCTACGCACGCGACTTCATGATCGGCCGCGGCTTTACCTACTGCATCCCCCCCTTCATGATTCGTTCCGAGGTTGTAACCGGTGTCATGAGCTTTGCGGAAATGGACGCCATGATGTACAAAATTGAGGGGGAAGATCTTTACCTCATCGGTACCAGTGAGCATTCGATGATCGGTAAGTTCATCGACACCATCATCGATGAGCAGGCTCTTCCCTACACGCTGACCAGCTATTCCCCCTGCTTCCGCAAGGAAAAGGGGGCGCACGGTCTGGAGGAGCGCGGTGTATATCGTATTCATCAGTTTGAGAAGCAGGAAATGATCGTGGTTTGTAAGCCCGAGGAAAGCCCGATGTGGTTTGAGAAGCTTTGGCAGAACACGGTTGATCTGTTCCGCTCGCTGGACATCCCCGTGCGCACGCTCGAATGCTGCTCGGGTGATTTGGCCGATCTGAAGGTGAAATCAATCGACGTTGAAGCGTGGAGCCCCCGTCAGAAGAAATACTTTGAGGTCGGATCCTGCTCGAACCTTGGTGATGCACAGGCGCGTCGTCTCAAGATCCGCGTCAACGCCAAGGAAGGCAAATATTTCGCGCACACCCTCAACAACACCGTTGTGGCACCTCCGCGTATGCTCATTGCTTTCTTGGAAAACAACCTCCGTGCTGACGGATCGGTTGCCATTCCCGAGGCACTCCGTCCCTACATGGGCGGCATGACCGAAATCGTACCGAAAAAATAAGTTCTGCTCTGTCTTTTCGGCGGCGAGCAAAATATGCTTGGTTGCCGCATATAAAAATACGAGAACACAATGTGTTCTCGTATTTTTATTATGAAGTTATTTAATCAGCAAACGGGTAATGATCAGCCCGGGAATCATCCAGAAGAGCTGGTAAAGCGCCACATAGAATGACGTGATACCAATTGATGCGCTGAAAATGGTCAAAAGCAGCATAATCAAAAGGCTGACTGCCAATGCCACACCGCGGATAATCGAACTTGTCCGCTCAACATGGGATAGGCGGCTGCACATCAAGGCAGAATGAACCAGCGCTTTCGCCGATGCACGGGACACAAGTCCGCTGTCAATTCTCTCAATCGGCTCAGGTTCCTCCGGCGGCACCATTTGCTTGTCAATCTGAACGGACATCTGTTTTCCGCGCAGCTTGGCAGCAAGCAATGCATCATCAATATTGGGATCATAGGTGCGGATTTTAGCAGTAATCCCCTCTTTGGTCAGTTCGAGAAGCGCATATTCAAAATCAACATCCATCTCATATTGAATATAAAGCTTAGCGCAAAGTGCACCGTCCATCACGATATAGAGAATACGTGCACCGCAGGAGAGATTTGCCTCGTCCTCTGCATCGTGGAGAGGATGGATATTGTAGGATTCAAGGAAACTGTCACGGCCAACCATTACGCTTTGACCGTCAACTGTTGCTTCAATGCCATCTTCGGCGATGCGAACAAGCTCCACCGACTCGGCAGAATCAAATTCCATTGTGGCAAGCTCAAGCACATCGGCGAGCGGACCGCCCACCGCAGAGAAGACACCCGAGACAGCAAACAGCACCAAGTCCGGACGGGAATTGCCATAAAGTTTGATTGAACGAAGCTTTACCGAATAAGACGGGAAAACATCGGTATCGGCGAAGCTGACCACATCCGCACCGCTGTATTCCTCAGCCGATACTTCACCGAGGATTGCCGAGTCTTGGGCATATGCAATCTGCGATGCGCGGAAAAGCGGATAACTGTATGCAATCAGTGTAGACACCGGCAGACAGAAAAGATTGGTCAGCGCAAAAATATTCAGCGCACCGATGGCATCCTTATGCACCGAGAAGGAGATAATGGCAAGGGCAACAGAGAAAACCAAAACAGGAAGCAAGACAAAGTTCAGGTGATTCGCCGCAGATGTTTTGGCATTGGTACGCGCAAAGTAACGATCTACAAAGGAAGAAAGACGGATATCGAGCGTAAGCGACTCTTCCCCGCTCACCGCATCTTTGGCAAGAACACTGCGCGCAGCGTATTTATTGTGACGGTCTGCAAGAATCGTGAAGCTGTAAATTTCGCGCTTCAAGCTCATCAAATCATAAAGTGCCATCAAGGTCAGGCAAAGTGCTGCCGGGAAATTATAGAGAATCACGCCGTTTGCCGGGGCAACCAGGGCGATGATTAAATCATATGCCACAGCAATAACCACCGCTGCAGCACCAAGGCTCTGCGGAGACGGCTTAAAGGTAACTGCGCCGCGCAAGCCGTCAAAAATCCGACGCCAGGACAACGCCGCGCTCAAAACCAGAAGCTGAAGCGATACCAGTGTATGTACAGTCGGGAAATGGCGCATATTGAGGGCACCGGGAAGATCTGCACCAAAGAGTGCAATATTCTCGTAGAAGAAAAGGGCGATAAGAAGAATTGCGCTGCCAATCAAGCGAAGGAGGACACTACTGTACTCTGCTCGATAATTCTGCATAATTTCTTTTGCCTGCTCTTTATCGGTATACTCAAACCCACGGAAAGCAACGCTTTCGTCGATGTCGTCACCGCTGACATCCTTATCCAATTTATCTTCGATCTCACTCACGCGATCAATGCCAACCGTCTGTTCAAGCTCATCCTCGTAGCCGAGTGCGATCATCAAATTGATATCGGTTTCGTCCAATTCGGCTTTCTCAGGAGAAGGCTCAGCTGTTTCCGCTTCATCAGAAGATGTCTGCCGGATGGTTTCCTCGGCCGCATCTTCTGTACGGGAAGTCTCGCGCGTTTCCTCGGCAGACTCCGACGCAAATGTAAAGATCTCGGTTTTCTCTGCGGGTTGTGCATCCATTGCATCCTGCTCGCTGAACAAAGACGGAATCAGTTCATCAAAAGCCGATGCATCGGGCAGGACGGGATCATCATCCACCGCAAATTCGGGCTTCTCACGCCCGGTAAAATAACTGTCACCGGATACAACCTCGGCAGAGTGAGAAGCTTGTACTTCGGGAATGGTTTCCTGAACCTTAACGGTTTGCGTCACCGTCTGCTGACGTGCAGACGGACGGAAGTGATAAACTTGACGGCGTACGGCGGGAACGGCGGGCGCCGCATCAATCTTGTCTTCGTCGTCGGCAGAAAATGCGGAAAGCGGTTCGTCGATAAATTCATCATCGTTTTCAAACAGTGCCGAAAAGCGTTCCCCGTGACGGGGTGCATCGGCAGGACGAACTGCGGTAAACTCGGTCGTTGCCGCATCATCGACCTGCATTTCCCGATCGGTGCCCGATAGAGATGCGCTATCACTCTGTGCAGACATCGAAGGCTTGGATGTCTCCACATCGGGCAGGTATTTTTTGAGCAGCTCGGCAATATCCAAATCATCATCGCCTGTGGGCTGCCCGGCATTTTGTGCCGATTTCGGCATATTGGTCGGATGCGTATCCGAGGCATAATTTTTCTTGAGCCGCCCGAGCAGCTCACCCGTGGACAAAGCGTCTTGATTTTCAGATTTCTTTTGTTTCATGAATTCCAAACTCCTTGCTCAGTTGATAGGTTCATTCTGTGCGTTGCTGCCTTGCAGCTTCGGAGAGAATAACCGCAGCCGCGGTGGAAACATTGAATGAATTGACCTTACCGTACATCGGAATTGATGTAATAAAGTCACATTTCTCCATAATCAAATTAGAAACGCCGTCGCCTTCGCTGCCGAACACAATGGCTGCAGGCCCGCGGAAATCGGTGTCATGATAACTTTTTCCGCCCGCTTCCGCAGCATAGGTCCAGATGCCCTGCTTTTTCAGCCACGTCAACGTTTGGGCAATGTTGGACACCTTAGCGATGGCAAGATGCTCAATCGCTCCGGCAGATGCTTTGGTCACGATCGGGGTAAGACCGACAGCACGGCGTTTGGGAATAATCAGCCCGTGCGCTCCCGCACACTCGGCACAGCGGATAAGTGCACCGAGATTATAGGGATCGACAATCCCGTCTGCCACAACAATCAGCGGTTTTTCCCCCCGCGATTTGGCGATGTCAAGAATATCTTCCACGGTCGAGTACTCTTTTGCCGCGGCAAGTGCAATAATGCCCTGGTGGGGTGCGTAACCCGCCAATGTATCCAACTTGCTCTTCTCGACTTCGATGACGGGGATGCCGCGGTTGACAGCTTCGGCAACCAGCACAACAATCGAACCTTCCCGATCTCCGCGGCGGACAAAGATTTTGTCAATTGACCGCTCGGATTTCAGCAATTCCCGAACTGCATTGCGCCCGATGACGGCACCGCTGTCTCCTTGGACGTTGGGATGCAGTTCACCGTTTCGCTCATCGAGCATCTCTTCATCTGCTTCGTAAGTGGCGACATACTCATTGTGGCGAAGCTTAATGTCCTCAGCACGGGATGCATCATACCGCGCACCGCCTCGGCCGCCTCTGGCGTTTTTCCCACCGCGGCGGTTATCCGGACGGTTGTCTTTCTTTTGATCGCGGTAAGGCTTATTTTGCGCATGAGACTTATCGCTGTATATCGGCTTGTTTTCCTTGAATTCGGGAGCAGCGGAAGTATCTGCTGCACGGTTTGGCTTACGGGACTTATGTTGATTGTTTCCGCGATACCGATTTTGATTGGGCTTACGCATCGCAGAATTGTCTGTTGTTTGCTTTTTCTTCTGTTCCATAGTATAATCCTTTATTTATTCTCATCAGAGCATATGAATCGCATTATATATTCGATATATTATACCACATTTTTTGGAGTTTGTATAGAGGGTTTTTTATTTTTTCCGAAAACTTTTTATTCCCTTTCACGGTAATCCCAAAATTCTCTTGACACGTTTGTGGATTGGTGTTAAAATATCTATCATTGCCATATTCAGCAAGGGAGAAACGATGATCCTCTTTTTTGCTTCGACTGATTATAAAATTGCACTGCGCCGTGACCTTTGCCGCGCGCTCAGACGGCATGGATATTTGATCTGTGTTCCGGAAAAGGAGATCTTGGTCAAAGATCTATGTGCACTGCCCTTCACTGCTGCGCTTTTCTGTTTTCACCGCTCCCCCGAAGGGCTGCCCGATCCTGTTGAGATACGAGCGCACTTCCCGAACATTCGAATTCTCGCGCTGGGCGGAAAACATCGATCCAATATTTGGCGCAATCTGCCCCAAAGTGACCTTGAGCTATCCTCCCCCTATTCTGTTGAGGAAGTATGCGGTCTGCTGGATCACATCGGCGTTCGGGGCGGGACAGACCATCCGCCGATCTGCCTGCACGGGTTATTTTTGCCGACAAACCGCCACGCTGTTATGTTAGGCGTTGAGCAAGCATCCCTGACCGCTGCACAATATGCGCTGCTCCGGATTCTCGTTTTCAGTCGGGCGGTGATATCTGCCGAGCATTTGGCGGCGTTTCTTCGCCAACCCAACCGCCCTCTGCCGATAACAAGCATCCCCGTGCATATTCATGCGATAAATGTGCACGCAGCACGGGGCGGAATTCCCAAATTGCTGCAGTTCCGTCACCAAATGGGATATACCCTCGTCGAGCCTTACGGCGAGTCTCTGCCCACACGATAAAGATAAGCGCTCGTGCCAACTGCACGAGCGCTTATCTTTATGATTTGGAAAGCATTTTCGCAATAATTTTCCAGAGTTTTTCGCAGGAAGCAAGCTCCATTTTCTCCTGCGGCGAATGGATATTTTCCAGATTCACACCAATGGCAATAATATCCATATCCGGGATTTTCGATTTCAGCAGCCCACATTCCAGACCGGCATGGATAATTTTTACAATCGGCTCCTCACCCCAGAGAGCTTTGTATGCCGAAACATATGCATCACGCAGGGGGGAGACCTCGGTGTAATCCCATCCGGGATATCGGCTGTGGTGGTTCACCGTTCCGCCGACAAATGCAGCTAACGTATCCAACTCCAATGCGGAAGCGTCAAGCTGAGAATTTTTGGGGGATCGAGAGGAAAAGGTAATGCGAACCGCCGTATCTGCCGTACGAATTACCGCAAGATTGCGAGAGAACTCCACTACATTCAGCGTCTGATTCATCGCCAGCACACCGACTCCGGCAACCTCAACAGTTACAATCACGCGGCGGGTTGACTCGGCATCCAACATCACCGCAGGAGCGGCCGCAGAGGCAAGCACAACCGAGAACGCGCTGTCATCGGCAACCAACTCTCCCCGAATTTCCTCTGCCAATGCATTCAGCTTTTTCATGGCGGCATCTGCCGAGGAAACCGAGACCAGTGCACGACATTCGCGCGGGATAGCGTTGTCCTTGCTTCCTCCCTCCATGCTGCAGAGGTGAAGATCATGCTCACCCAACAAAAGTGCACTCAGCATCCGTCCCATGATCTTATTGGCATTGCCACGGTCAAGATGAATGTTCTCGCCCGAATGCCCTCCGATCAATCCTTTTACTTCAATCGACAGGGCTTCACCGCCAAACGGAGTACGCGTCACAGGAATGGTCATATCCGAGCGAAGTCCGCCGGCACATCCGACAACCGCGGAATCATCCGACTCGCTATCCAGATTGAGCATACGACGCGCTGTGATCAAGGAGCAGTCAAACGCGGCGGCACCGTGCATACCGATCTCTTCCTGCGAAGTGAAGAGGCATTCCAGCGGCGGATGAGAATCAAGCGCACCGTCAAGCAGTGCCATCATTGCCACAACGGCAACCGCATTGTCTGCGCCCAGTGTCGTTCCTTCCGCATAGACCTTGCCGTCATCAGTCAGCGCAAGCTTGAGCGGATCACGCGCAAAATCATGCACAACATCGGCATTTTTTTCGCACACCATATCGGTATGCCCCTGAATCAAAATGGGCGCTTCATGCTCTCTTCCGGGCGTCCCCGCCTTGCGGATGAAGACGTTTTGCATCTCATCGCGCCAAACGGCAAGTCCGCGAGCTCGGGCAAAATAAACCAGATAATCGGCAACTGCCGCTTCGTTGCAGGAGCCGTGCGGTATGGCACAGATTTCCTCAAAAAATCGAAAAAAACAAGCAGGCTCATAGCCATGAATCTTATATTCCATCCCTAATTCCTCCGAAATGATCTGTACTTAATGCAAGCATCAGCCATTGGTTCGTCTATCCGGGGGGCGTCTGTCGGGAGGACGTCTGTCCGGACTTCTCACCGCGGTCACATAAACCTCATTTTCTGAGAAAAGATCGTAACTTTCCAGCGCAATTCCCGTTCCGACCGCAACGCAGGAAACCGCTTTCGGCGCCACTCTCGTGGGAATATTGGTCACATGTTCAATCAAACGGTCAAAGCCGTAGAGCAGACTTCCGCCGCCCGTCATGACGATACCGTTATTCATAATATCGCCGATCAAGCCAGGAGGTGTGCGCTCGATGACATCACAGATTGCATCAATGACTTCACTGATGGGGGGCGTCAGTGCGTGCATGATCTCATACGAACCGATATTGACCACACGGGGCAGACCTTGAATCAGGCAGCGTCCCTTAACCTGCATAAACTGCTGTTCGGGATGGCTGTAAACCGCACCGATGCGGATTTTGATCGCTTCTGCGGTTCGCTCACCGATCAGGATATTATGCTGTTGGCGCATATAGCGGATAATGGCATCGTCAAATTTATCGCCGGCAATCTTGACCGAGTCGCTGACAACGACACCGCCCAGTGAAATGACGGCAATATCGGTTGTTCCGCCGCCAATATCCACGACCATATTCCCGTTTGCGCGGTTGATATCAATCCCGGCGCCAATGGCGGCTGCAACAGGCTCTTCAATGAGGTGGACACGCTGTGCCCCCGCCTGCTTGGCGGCATCAAGAACCGCGCGTGCCTCTACCTCTGTAATTCCGCTCGGAATACAAATAATGACACGCGGCTTAAGCAAAGTATTGCCCAGTGCACGGCGCAAAAATTCACGGATCATAACCATTGTCACATCATAACGGCTGATAACGCCATCACGCAGGGGACGAATGGCAACAATATTTTCGGGTGTTCTGCCCAGCATCGTCTGTGCAGGCTTGCCGACTGCCTTAATTGCACCCGTATCGGTGTTGACGGCAACAACAGAGGGCTCCTTGAGCACGATTCCCTTCCCGCGTACATACACCAGTACCGTTGCCGTGCCAAGGTCGATCCCAATATCTTTTGTAAACATGGTTCTCCCTTTCGTCAAAAATCACCGAGTGCTAAATTCCTCGGCTAACTCTTCTTTGCATTAAACAGAACTTCTCATTATCATTATACATGATTTCCCGACAAAATGCAATGCTATTTTTTATTTTTCCGCAATCTGCTTCGTCCGAGGGCGGCGCAGAGCACAACTTCAGCCCCATCCCCACGCAAAAGTGCGGCAGCATGTGCCATTGTGGCACCCGTAGTTACAATATCATCCACCAACAAAATCGAACGTCCATCGATTTTGTATGCGGAATTGCGCACAAACAGCGCACCGGCATTCTCCACGCGCTCTTGTGCGCCAAGTAATTTCTGTGCCTGTCCCTCGGCGGCACGAAGAAAAAGCGGCTGGATTGTACAACCAAGAGAATCCGAGATTGCCCGCGCAAGAAGTTCGGCTTGATCGTGCCCGATTTTGCGCCGTTTTTCTTTGCTGCGGGGACACCAGGTCACAAGCAAATCCCGGGGCAGAATTCCGTATGTTTGACACTCACGCCTAATGCCTGCCGCAAGCTGTTTGCCCGAAAACTTCGCCGCACGGCGAAGCTTTGCCGTTTTCAGGCGAAGAATCAATCTGCCGACCGCACCGTCGGGACGGTAATCGGCCAGACAAATCAAGCTCTTGGCACCTGCTGTCGAGAGCAGCTCCGGCATACAGCGGCAGTCCAGCACAGGAGAGCTGCACATCTCACAGGATTCCAGCTTTTCACTCTCCCACTCTGCGCGGCACGACGGACAGAGGACATCGGCACCGACATAGCCGCGCAAAACATCCTCTGCCGAGAGGAGCTCCCGGCAGACCGCACAGCGCGGAACAGCGAACAAATACCATAAAAATCGAGAAAGACGATAAGATTTCATTCGGCATCCCCTTCGCGCAAGCGGGAAGCGAGTCCCGTATATCGCATGGACTGCCGATTGTTCTCCACCATCATTCGCACGATGTCGGCATTGCCCACGATAATTACCATGCTCTGCGCACGGGTGACGGCGGTATAAAGGAGATTGCGCGTCTGGAGCATCTGCGCACAGGAAAACGCGGGCAAGATCACAATCGGATATTCACTGCCCTGACTCTTATGCACGGTAATGGCATACGCATGTTCAAGCTCTTCGAGATTGCTGAAATCATATTTCACGCGTTTCTCGTCAAAGCTGATCTCCATCAAACGATCGTGCGGGTTAATTCGTTCGATCACGCCAATGTCTCCGTTGAAGATCCCCTGTCCGCTTTTCTCGTCCTTTTCCCACTCGAGATCATAATTATTCCGAATCTGCATGACTCGATCGCCCTCGCGGAAGACAACTTCACGGAATTTATATTCACGTTTCTCGGCGCTCGGTGGGTTGAGCACCTGCTGAAGGGTGATATTCAAGGTCTCTGTTCCGGCACCGCCCTTTCGAGAGGGGGAGATAACTTGAATCCGCTCTCTCGTTTGTTCGCCGTAACTGCGCGGCAGGCGATTCTGCCAAAGATCGGCAATGGTTGCCACAATTTCGCGCTCCCCGGAACGGGGCAAAAAGAAGAAATCGTTATCTTTCACCGTCATCTCGGGATATTCTCCCGCATTGATACGGTGCGCGTTGGTGATGATCAAGCTGCTCTGCGCCTGACGGAAAATTTCGGTGAGACGAACGGTGGCAAAACGGCCGCTGTCAATCAAATCCCGAAGGACACGCCCTGCCCCCACCGAGGGAAGCTGATCAGCATCTCCGATCAGAATGAAATGCGCGCCCGGCTTGACAGCACGCAGAAGTGCCGCCATCAGTGCGTTGTCGACCATGGATGCCTCGTCGATGATAATCACATTCTCCCCCAGCAGATTGGACTCATCGCGGACAAAATGCATCCGTTCGTTTTCGGTATATTCCATCTCGAGCAGACGATGGATTGTTTTGGCTTCACGCGCACAGGCAGCCGACATCCGCATGGCGGCACGTCCGGTGGGGGCGGCAAGCGCAACTTTATATCCCATGCTTTCAAAAATTCCCAACAGTGCGCGTACAACCGTCGTTTTTCCGGTACCGGGACCACCGGTCAGAAGCATCACACCCGAGCGCAGTGCATCATAAATCGCCTGCTTTTGCTGCGCGGCATAACTAAGACCGCCCGCCTGTTCCTCACGCAGGATAAACCGTTCGATATCGGCGTGAGACAGCCCCGCACAGCTGCGCTCAAGCAAAACCAGCTTTTCTGCAATATACTTTTCATCCGAATAAACATCTTCAAGATAAATATATTGCACACCATCCATGCGGGTATATTTGAGCAATTCCAACTTCATCAAGGATGAGATCGCCGCATCGACGCGAGCAAGCTCGACACCGAGCAGCGCCGCGGCCGATGCCGCCAATTTTTCACGCGGCAGGCAAGCATGACCGTTCTGTGCCGCATTCACTGTCAGCAAATAGCGCACACCGCTGGTGATTCGTGCTTCACTGTCCCGTGCCAGCCCCAAACGCTCGGCCATAGCATCGGCACGCTCAAAACCCACACCCTCAATTTCATCGCACAAGCGGTAAGGATTATGGCGGGCAATATCGACCGCGCCGCCCCCCCACTTTTTATAGATCCGCATCGTCGTTGCGGGACCGAAGAAATCACGAAAGAAAAGCATGGCGGATCGCATCCCCGCCTGCGCACGAAACTCCTCGGAAATTCGCTCGGCCGCTTTGCGGGATATGCCTTTGATCTCGCTCAGCCAATCCGGATGGTTTTCGATGACGTCAAAGCTGTCGGCACCGTAGGTTTCCACGATGCGAAGGGCTGTTTTGGGACCGATTCCTTTGATGCTGCCCGATGAAAGATAGCGCAGAATGGAGTTAACATCAGCGGGGAGGATTTTCTCATAGGTCTGCACTGAAAATTGCCTGCCATATTTGGGATTGTGTATCCATTTTCCGTAGACAACAATTTCTTCGCCTTCGGCAATAAAGGGCATCGTTCCGACGATTGTAATCAATTCGTCGTCATCGGTGCCCATATCGCAAATACAATAGCCGTTTTCATCGTTGCTGTAAATTACATGTTCTATACTTCCGCCGATGCGAATCAAGCCCGCCTCATCGGGCAGTCTTTCTCCATACGGCAATCGTTCACCCATCCCCAGATTTCCTTTCTCGGTCACACATTTGCATTTGACTCCGCATAGGGAGTGACAAGCAGCACTTCTCCGTTGTGTGTGCGGAGAAGTGCCTTGATTTCATCATCAAAAGATACGCCCTGCTCACAGAGCAAAAGTACCGTCGGCTCTGCCCCGCCGCAAAGCGCCAGGCGAGCCTCTATAATTCGCGATGTCAGTGACTCGATCGTTTCGTCCGAATGCAGACGGACTGCAACTGTATAGGCACGGGGAACAAAAAACACCTTTCCCAGTGCGGCAACGGCACAGTAAATGCCCCAGACTGCCAAAATTGCGACCGTCACTTCTGCAATTATGCGCCACATATCCACCCCTCCTCGGTACAGGATATGCGTTAAAGCATAATTCGTGTCGATCAGTTCAATGCTGCACGAAGAGCATCTGCCATATCCCGTCTCTCCCAGGGTGCATCGACATCTTCTCTTCCCATATGTCCGTAAGCTGCCAGAGGAGAATAGATCGGACGGCGCAGACCGAAGCGCTCAATAATTGCTGCGGGACGCAGATCAATATTGGCGAGAACCGCATCACGAATCCGCGCCTCATCCACAACAGCCGTACCGAAGGTATCCAAAAGAACCGACACGGGACGTGCCACGCCGATCGCATATGCAAGCTGCACCTCGCACTGACGCGCAAGCCCTGCTGCGACAACATTCTTGGCGATATAGCGTGCGGCATAAGCCGCAGAACGGTCAACCTTTGTCGGATCCTTGCCCGAAAAAGCGCCGCCGCCGTGACGGGCATAGCCACCGTAGGTATCAACAATAATCTTGCGGCCGGTCAAACCGCTGTCGCCTTGCGGGCCGCCGACAACAAAGCGACCGGTGGGATTGACATAAATTTTGGTATCCTGCATCAACTCGGCGGGAATGATCGGCTCAATGACCTGCGCGATCATATCGCGGCGGATCTGCTCCAGCTCAACCTCAGGCGCATGCTGGGTCGAGATAACAATGGTATCCACACGAACCGGACGGTTATCCACATATTCAACCGTCACCTGCGTTTTCCCGTCGGGACGGAGATAATCCAATGTACCGTTCTTACGGACAGCGGTCAGGCGGCGCGCCAGCTTATGGGAAAGTGAAATCGGCAGGGGCATCAGCTCCTCGGTTTCATCGCAGGCATAGCCGAACATCATCCCCTGGTCGCCGGCTCCCGTGTCATACGCATCGGTATCCCCCTGCTTGGCTTCATAGGAGCGATCTACCCCCAGCGCAATGTCGGGAGACTGCTCGTGAATGGAGTTGAGCACCGCGCAGGTGTGGCAGTCAAAGCCGTATTTTGCACGGTCATACCCAATCTCTTCAACGGTAGCACGAACAAGCGCGGGAATATCGACAACCGCTTGGGTTGTGATCTCACCCATGACCATGACCATACCCGTGGTCGTACAGGTTTCGCAGGCGACGCGGGACATGGGATCCTGCGCCAGCATTGCATCGAGAATGGCATCCGAGATTTTATCGCAAATCTTATCGGGATGCCCCTCGGTAACAGATTCTGAAGTAAACAAACGTCTATTTTCCATAAACATACCTTTCCTTTTCGCGGCAAGTCGTATTGAATGGCTTTCTGTGCGCATAAAAAAACGCCCTCGTCACCGAGGGACCGCAACACTGTCTGTGTCTCATCTCTCGGGAATTAGCACCTTGCAGACTGCAGGTTGCCGGGCTTCACAGGGCCAGTCCCTCCGCCACTCTTGATAAGAATTATATATAGTATATCATATATTCTTCGACTTGACAAGAGGTATTCCGTATTTTTTTGCGTTTTTTTGCGAAATCAATGTATACAGTCATTCGTCCGGGTGCATTTCTCCTCTTGCCTTTTGAGTCGAAATATGTTACAATAGGAATAACAACACATAGAACTTGGAGGATTCGCATGAGAATGAATTTTGACCAAGCCCCTGCACGCCGCGGAACCGATTCGGTAAAATGGGACTGCCTTGAGGCAGAATTCAATCTGCAGCCCGGCGACGATATTCTCCCTCTCTGGGTGGCTGATATGGACTTTTTCTGCGCGCCCGAGCTGCTTGATGCCGTTTGTTCCGCATTCTCCCCCGGTGCAATTGGCTATCGAACGCTCAACCCGCATTTCTATACAGCAATCGCCGATTGGATGCAAACACGGCACGGCTTGGCCGTCTCTCCCGAATCCATTCTGCCCTCTCCCGGTGTGGTTGCGGGCATTTCTGCCGCCATCGCCGCCTTTACCGCCGCAGGGGACGGAATCATTGTCCAGCCGCCCATATACCCTCCCTTTGTCCATGTAACGTGCAACATGGGCCGTGTTGTGCGCGAAAACAAACTCATCGAGCACAACGACGCCGGCACACTTCGCTATGAAATCGATTTTGATGATCTGCGCAGACTTGCCGCCGACCCCTGCACGAAGATGATGATTCTCTGTTCGCCGCACAATCCTACCGGGCGGCTTTATACTTATGATGAGCTGGCTGAAATTTATCGCATATGCAGCGAAAACGATGTCTATCTTGTCAGCGATGAGATTCACTCCGACATCATGTTGGGCGGGGCAAAATTCACCCCTGCACTTCTTGCGGCAGAAGGTGGAAAGCGAATTCTGCAGCTTGGCTCGCCATCCAAGAGCTTTAATGCTGCAGGTACACATTCGGCATACATGATCGTCCCCGATGCCGAAGAGCGTGCGCAGATTCGCCGCTTCTGGGATACTCTGCATATGCCAACTGCCTCATTCATGTCGACAGAAGTGATTACTGCAGCCTACGGCCCTGCGGCTTATTATGCAGACGAGCTTTGCGTATATCTGACCGAAAACATGACCTTCCTGCGGAAGTATCTGCGCGAACATATCCCCGAAATACGCCTGACCGATCCCGATTCAACCTATCTGCTGTGGGCGGATTTTCGCGGATGCGGCATTCCGTCCGACGAAATTTTCCGCAGATTATGCGATGTCGCCCGTGTTGTTCCCGATCCCGGTGAATGGTTTTCCCCCGACTATCTTGGCTATATGCGGATCAATGTCGCCATGCCTCGTGCAATGCTTGCCGAGGCGGCAGAACGCATTGTCCGTGCAATCAAAAACAAATGAAAACATTCAAAAATACTGTGCGAAAATTCCTCTCGCTGTTTTTTATTTCCCTTTCTCTTTTCTCAATCTTCGCCTGTTCGGAACAGGATTCTGCCGATGCGCTTGAGACGGTGAGTGCCGAGCAAGTCCGTGCCATGATCCAATCGGCGCAGGCATCCATGCTTGCGGCTGAAAACACCACTGTTCTCCCCTCGACGGAGACGAGTGTGCCAACCGACACAGATGATGCATCTGCCTCGGCCACCGAGCCCACGCGCAAATTTCTTGTTTATTGGACCGACAGCGGAGAAGTCTGGCATATCGACGCCACCTGCTCTTCGCTCAAAAACGCGCAGAATCTGCATTCCGGCGTAGAATCTGAGGCGCAGGCTGCGGGAAAATCACGTGTCTGCAAGCGGTGCGCGCAATGAATTTCATACAAGCACAAACAAACGGGATGCCGCGCGATTTGCACGGCACCCCGTTTTCTTTATCAACTGTTTTTCTCGTCTCTGTATCCTTTTTCACGGCAGTAGGCATCAATTTTCTTGGCGGCCTCTCGCCCTGCGCCCATCGCAAGAATGACAGTTGCCGCACCCGTAACCGCATCGCCGCCGGCAAAAACGCCCTCTCGGCTGGTGCTCACCCCATCGGCGGTCATGATGCATCCTCGACGATCGGTATCAAGACCGGGGGTTGTCATGCGAATCAAGGGATTGGGGGATGTACCGACCGCAACAATCACGGTATCCACATCAAGGGCAATCTGCTCTCCTGTCGGTTCCGGGCGGCAGCGTCCCGATGCATCGGGATCCCCCAGCCGCATCAGGTCGCAGGTCATTGCGGTAACAAAGCCATCATCATCGGCGGAGATTGCTGCGGGGTTTGTCAGCACGCGGAAAATGATTCCTTCTTCTTTGGCATGATGTACTTCTTCCCGGCGGGCAGGCATCTCGGCCTCACTGCGGCGGTAGACAATCGAAACCTCTTCCGCCCCCAGGCGCATCGCACAGCGGGCAGCATCCATTGCGACATTGCCCCCGCCGACAACAGCGACGCGCTTGGCATGGATAATGGGGGTATCGTATTCTTCGCGGTAAGCTTTCATCAAATTCACGCGAGTTAAATATTCATTGGCGGAATAGACACCGCAGCTGTTCTCTCCGGGAATTCCGAGGAAACCGGGCAATCCTGCACCCGAGCCGATAAAGACGGCAGCATAGCCCTCCTCGAACAGCTCGTCCACCGTAACGGCACGGCCGACAACGGTATCCAGCGCGATCTCCACCCCCATTGCCTGCAGGCCCTCAATTTCGGTTTTGACGATTGCTTTGGGCAAACGGAATTCAGGAATACCGTAAACCAAAACGCCGCCGGCTGTATGGAAAGCTTCAAATACCGTGACGCGATATCCGCGGCGGGCAAGCTCACCCGCACAGGACAGACCTGCCGGTCCGGATCCGATAACTGCGACACGAACCGAGGTCTCATCGGATTTGCACGGCGTTGTTTTTTCTGCGTGCTGCATATGATAATCGGCGCAGAAACGTTCAAGACGGCCGATGGCAACGCTCTCTCCTTTGATACCGCGCACGCATTTACCCTCACACTGATTTTCCTGCGGACAAACACGGCCGCAGACAGCGGGAAGCGCGTTGGTTGAGCGAATAATCGCATACGCCCCCTCAAAATCGCCCTCGGCAACCTTGGCGATAAAATCGGGAATTTTTACATTCACAGGACATCCCGACACGCAGGGACGATTTTTGCAATTCAGACAGCGTTGGGCTTCCAGCATGGCATCCTCGGCTGAATAGCCGTGCGCGACTTCCTCAAAATTGCGGCTGCGCACAGCAGGGCAAGCCTCGGGCATGGGGACTTTATTTAACTGCATATTGGGCATGGATAGTTTCACCTCTGTTCGGTATTGGCCATTTTCATCAGATTGCAATGTGCATCGCGGGCATGACGCTCATCGGCGGCATACATACGATTGCGGCGGATCAATTCATCAAAATCGACCTCGTGGCCGTCAAAATCCGGACCGTCCACACAAGCGAATTTGATCTTTCCTCCAACCGTCACACGGCAGCCGCCGCACATTCCCGTACCGTCGATCATGATGGGGTTCATGCTGACAATGGTTTTGATGCCGTACTGCTTAGTCAGCCGGCAGACAAATTTCATCATTATGGGCGGGCCGATCGCAATCACAAGATCATACTGCGCACCCGATTCGATTTTTTGCTTGAGACCATCGGTAACAAGACCCTGATTGCCGTTGGAACCGTCGTCGGTGAGAATGGTGAGGGTATTGGAGCACGCACGCATTTCCTCTTCGAGAATGATGATATCTTTGGAGCGGAAGCCGACGATCATATCAACCTCTGTTCCCTGCTCGTGCAAATATTTGGCCTGCGGATAGGCAATCGCACAGCCGAGTCCGCCGCCGATCACGGCAACACGGCGATAACCATCAAGATGCGAGGGTGTGCCAAGCGGTCCGACAAAATCGAGGATTTCATCGCCCTCCTTCATCTCGCCAAGCTTGATCGTGGATTTGCCAACCTTTTGAAAAATCACCGAAACTGTCCCGGCCGCACGGTCATAGCCGGCAATGGTCAGCGGGATTCTCTCTCCGGTTTCATCAATGCGAAAAATAATAAATTGTCCCGGTTTTGCCTTGGCAGCAATACGGGGGGCATAAACCGACAGAAAATCGGTTGTGTCATTGAGTGAATATTTACGAACAATCTTAAACATTAGGATCTTCTCCCATCGGTAGGATATTGTATAATTATATCACGATTTTCCCCGGGATTCAAGTAGGATGGCGACTTTTTTCTTTTCTTTGACCGCAAAAGACTTATATTTGGCAACAATATAGCGAAAAGTTGTAAATTATTTTGCTTTCCCGTTGATTTTAGGTATGGAATATGTTAAAATGAACGTTGTATTTGATCCCGAAGAGGTATTGATAATGAAACAACTTAAATTTGCATTTCTCGGTGTCGGCAACATGGCATCTGCCATTCTCGGCGGATTGCAGCAGATTGTGGATGATCGAGATATCTATCTGTTTGACCGACTTCCCGAGGCATTGAATAAATTCTCCGCACGTACATATCACCGCTGCGCATCAGCCGCGGAGGCTGTCGCTGCCGCCGATTGTATTTTTTTTGCGGTAAAACCGCAGAACATCCCGGAACTGCTCGACGAGCTTCGCCTGGCTGATGTATGTCACAACAAAATCATTGTCTCGATTGCCGCGGGGATTTCCATCAAAACCTTCACCGACGCATTCGGTGATTTGCCCGTTATCCGCACGATGCCCAACACGCCCATGCTGATCGGACAGGGTGTAACCGCCCTTTGCCGCAATGCCGCGGTGGATGACGAAACCTTCTCTGCCATTCGTGAGGTTTTTGATACGACGGGACACACCATCGTCCTTGACGAACCCGATATGAACAAAATCATTTCGGTGACGTCCTCCTCCCCTGCATATATTTTTCTCTTCATCAAGTCCATCTACGAGAGCGGTCTCGCACAGGGACTCGCCGAAGAGGGCTTGCTTGAAGCGGTTTGCCACAGTGTGATCGGCTCTGCCAAGCTGGTGCTCCAATCGGACAAAACTCCTGATGAGCTGATTGCCATGGTTTGCTCGAAGAAAGGCACGACCGAGCAGGCAATGCATAAGCTCGAAGAAGGTCGGTTTGCCGAGATAATCCACCAAGCCATGCTCGCCTGTACCAAACGCGCCGAAGAGCTTGGCCGCACTTGACATAAACCCTTGTCCTCTGCCATAGAATGGAACAAATCCATTGGCAGGAGGTACTACCATGCAGGAATGCATTACGCCGCCCCACGTTATCGCGCGCCGTAATTCCCCCATTTATATTCGTCTCCGTATCACGGGCCAGTATCTGCTTTTGTATTTATTGGCTTTTGTGTTCGGCATTGTGTTTTGCTCTCTCCTCGATATCAACTCTCTTCCGGCACTCACACCATATGTTGAAGCGCATTTTGACAGAGCAATGAATACCGATGCCTCCCTTCTCGCACGGATTTGTACCGTCATTGAAGATGCGGGGGCAAATATTCGCTCCATGCTCTTCATTTTAACCGCGGGATTTACGATGTTCTGTCCCCTGGCACTTTCGCTGCAAACGGTATGGAGAGGATTTTCGCTGGGATTCACTTCCTCCTATCTCTGTGCCGCAATCACCGAAGGAATGATCACCATGGATCGCGCCCCCGCCGCATTTCTGCTCTTTCTCGGTGCGAATGTCCTGATTGCCGCTTCTTTTGTCGAACTTTCCGCACAAGCCGTCATCTTCTCACATCGGTATCGGGAAATCTGCGCAAGACCGCGCATGATACTGACGGCGCCGTTTGTTCGGCAATATCTCTTTCATTATCTGACGATTTTCGGGTTTGTGCTGATTGTTAATTTCTTATATGCTTCTCTATCATCTTTTCTATTTTGATCATCCATTCAAACGAGGTTAAAAAACGTGGAAAAAAAGAAAAAATTTCAATTGTTCAATCTCTACCGTGACGGCAAAGGTGTTGAAAAGGACGAGGCTCTCGGACCGCCGAATCTTTCGAATTTTTTTAAGCTTTACGGACGAAAATTCACCCGTCTGCTCTCACTCAATCTCTACCTTCTGCTGATCTTTATCCCCCCGATAATCATGTTCTATCTTTTCTTCACCGGCGAGAAAACGCCCTCCGTCCTTTCTCCCCTTTATCCCGCGTTATGGGGGGCATCTCAAGTGATACAGACGCCGGTTCTGGCTCCGCTGTTCGGTGTTAACGGCATTCAGTTCCAGCTTCCCTTCCTCTCGGTATGGTTCATCATCGGCATCGCGGCAATTGGTATTCTTTGGCTGTGCGTGTTCGGCTGGCTCAATGTCGGTTCTACCTATATTCTGCGCAGTATGGTACGGGGTGAGCCTGTGTTTATGTGGAGCGATTTCTTTTATGCCATCCGACGCAATCTCAAGCAAGGACTTTTGCTCGGCATCATCGATCTCTCCATCCTTGCTCTGCTGATTTTCGATCTGGTTTATTTCTACAACCTGATCGGCACCTTTGCCATGGATGTCATGTTCTACCTCATCATTGCTCTGCTTCTGCTCTACACATTCATGCGCTTTTATCTCTATCTCATGCTGGTTACCTTTGACCTGCCCATTCGCAAGCTGATCAAAAATGCCTTTATTTTCGCAGTCGTCGGCATCAAGCGCAACTTCATGGCACTGTTTGGCGCGGTTGTTTTGTTGATTCTCAACTATATTGTTATTTCCCTTCTCGGCCCGCTTGGTCTGGTTGTGGTTGTCATTTTGCCCATTTTTTATGTTCCCGCAAGTCTGGCATTTATGGCAGCATATGCGGCTTACCCCAAGATCGATGAGCTGATGATCAAGCCCTACAAAAACGATGAAGAGCATACCGATGATGACGACGACGGAGATATGCTCGCCGATCCGGATGCGGCAGCTCTGCTTTAATGCTGCCTAAACGAGGGGGTGCCGCGCTCATTTTCGCGACACCCCTTGTGTTATTTACTGCCCAGCAATTCACTGATGCCCACAAACCGATAGCCCGCCTCTATCAGTGCGGGAATGACAATTTCCAGTGCCGCAGGTGTCGGGCTCTCCCGTCCGATATAGTCATGCATCAAAATAATATCGCCTGATTTTACTTCGTGCAAAATGTGTGCGGCAATCTCATCGGATGGGGTATGATCCCAATCACGAGTATCGATATTCCAGAGAATAACGCGATAATCGAGCTCGCCCGCCGCCGCGATAACCTGCTCATTGAGCATCCCTTCGGGCGGACGAAGCAGCTTTGTACGATAGTCGGACAGCTCATAAATTGCCGATTCGGTGCGCAAAATCTCTTCTTTAATTTGTGCGCTTGTTTGGGTTGACATTCTTCCATGATCATAGGTGTGATTTCCGATTTCATGTCCATCTGCCAAAATCTGTCCGATTAGTTCGGGATAATACTCAACATTCTGTCCGATCACAAAAAAGGTTGCGTGTACGCCGTATTTGCGAAGAATAGCAAGAATTTGCGGAGTATAGCGCGGATGTGGACCGTCATCAAAGGTCAGTGCGATCTTATCCTCATGATTTTCATTTGCGTGGAAAACAATACTGCTGTCCCCACCTGCCGCTGCAGCAATCGGCATTAACATGAGCAGGCAGCACAGCAGCAAGCATACCGCCCCCGTCCGCCTCCTCATTTTGCCTCCGCAGCTGTCAACTCATCCAAAGATCCAAAACGCCAGCCGTCTGCTTTCAATTGGGTGATGATATCCCCCAAAACCGCGGCATTGGTTGCCGATGTCGGATGCAGCAAAATAACCGCTCCATTGTGCAAATTGGACAGAATCTTTTCCTTCGCCTGCTCGGGTGTCGGCTGCCGCTGATTGTCCCAATCGGCATAAGCAAAGCTCCAGAAAATCGTTTTATATCCAAGCGACTGCGCCCACGCGAGGTTTTCTTCATTAAATCTGCCCTCGGGGGGACGGTAATATTTCGGCATGGGTTGTCCGATCAAATTGGTATAGGCTTCTTCCAGTGCGGTTAATTCATCGGCAAATTCCGCGCAGGTCGTCTTGGTAGTCATATCGGGATGGTAATAGGTGTGATTGCAGACAAGATGCCCCTCATCCACCATCCGCCGAACCAATGCAGGCTCGCGCTCGATCACATTACCCAAGATAAAAAATGCACCGGTGACGTTATGCTCACGCATCACATCCAGTGTTTTTGCCACATTTCCATTTTCATATCCCGCATCAAACGTGAGATAAACCACTTTTTCCCTCTCCGCGTCTCCGTGGCGGTGATCGATATAATATCCGTCATATTGCTCAACCCAGCACAAATCCTCACCAAACCTGGGCTGTTGATTGGCCGAATTGCGTACGCAATACCACCCCATTCCCTCACGGGCACCCACCGGGATTGTCAACAATACACAAAGCGCCGCGAAAAAACGAATACAGTGAATATTTTTCCATTTCATTTCATCATCTCCTTCACCCCAAGTGTGCGCAAAAGGGCAAAAATGAGTCGTGGGAAGTGATGGTTTGCGGTTATGCAGTAGGAATCGAATGAATATTATTCCATTTTTGTTGAATATACCAATTGATTTTCGCATAAATATGCGCTATAATATTATCATCACAAATATATACATTATACGCAAAGAAAGGATATATCCAGATCATGAAAAAGAACATCAAAAAAATCGTTCTTGCCTACTCGGGCGGTCTTGACACCTCCATCATTATTCCGTGGCTGAAGGACAATTATCCCGGCTGCGAAGTTATCGCCGTCTGCGCCGATGTCGGTCAGGGCAAGGAGACCGACGGGCTTGAGGAAAAGGCCATCAAAACCGGTGCCTCCAAGCTGTACATCGAGGATCTGCGCAAGGAGTTCATCGAGGACTATGTCTTCCCCACCATGCAGGCCGGTGCAAAATATGAGAACCAGTACCTGCTGGGCACCTCTTTTGCACGCCCCATCATTGCAAAGCGCATTGTGGAAATTGCGCGTGCAGAGGGTGCCGATGCCATCGCTCACGGCTGCACCGGCAAGGGCAATGACCAGGTGCGTTTTGAGCTGACCATCAAGGCTTTTGCTCCCGATATGGAGATTATCGCTCCCTGGCGCGTTTGGGATATCAAGTCCCGCGACGAGGAGATCGACTACGCCATCGCAAAGAATGTTCCGCTGAACATTACCCGTGAGACCAACTACTCCAAGGACAAGAACATCTGGCACCTCTCCCACGAGGGGCTGGATCTTGAGGATCCCGCCAACGAGCCCATGTATGACAAGATCCTGGAGATGGGCGTTTCCCCCGAGCAGGCGCCCGACAAGGCAACCTATGTCACCGTTTCCTTTGAGAAGGGTGTTCCCGTTGCCATCGACGGTGAGAAGATGGGTGCCATCGAGCTGCTGGAGAAGCTGAATGCCCTCGGCGGTGCAAACGGTATCGGTATCGTTGACATGGTTGAGAACCGTCTGGTTGGCATGAAGAGCCGCGGTGTTTACGAAACGCCCGGCGGAACCATTCTCTATGCTGCACATGATGCACTGGAGACGCTGACGCTTGACCGCGACACCATGCACACCAAGCAGATGCTGGCAGGCAAGTTTGCCGATCTGGTTTACTTCGGTCAGTGGTTCACTCCCGTTCGCGAGGCACTGACTGCATTTGTTGACAAGACACAGGAAGTTGTCACCGGTGACGTCAAGCTCAAGCTTTACAAGGGCAACTGCATCCTCGCTTCGGTCACCTCGCCCTACTCCCTCTACGATGAGGATATCGCCACCTTCGAGGCTGACCAGGTTTACGATCAGGCGGATGCTACCGGCTTTATCAACCTCTTCGGTCTGCCCCTCAAGGTTAAGGCTGCCCTCGACGCAAAGAAGAATAAGTAATAACGGAAGGTGGGGGCACTTTTTGAAAAAAGTGCCCCCACACCCCCTCAAAAACTTTCCATCCCGCCTTTCCTTTAGGCGTGTTGGGAAGTTTTTGAGGTTTCCAAAGGAACTTTTTTCAAAAAGTTCTTTTGGCAGGGTTTGGGGCAGCGCCCCAACTACAATGAAAGGATTATACAGCTATGAAAATGTGGGACGGGCGCTTTTCCAAAGCGCTGGACAGTCGGGTAAACGACTTCAACTCCTCAATCCGCTTTGACTGTCGGATGTTTCGAGAGGATATCACCGGTTCGATCGCACACGCAACCATGCTTGGCAAATGTGGAATTATTGAGCAAAGTGAGGCCGAGCTGATTGTCAAAACACTGCGAGAAATTCTCGCGGACATCGATGAGGGGCGGCTTGATTTCGACCCCGAGGCCGAAGATATTCATATGTTCATCGAAAGCGTACTGACCGCACGCATCGGCGAGACGGGCAAGCGTCTGCACACCTCGCGCAGCCGCAACGATCAGGTTGCGCTGGATATTCGCATGTATCTGATGCGTGAGATCGGCGAGATTGAGGGCTTGGTACGCAATCTGCTCGGTGTCATCGCCGACAAGGCTGAGGCAAACATTGACACCATCATGGCAGGCTATACCCATCTGCAGCGCGCACAGCCGCTGACGATGGCGCATTATCTTCTCGCCTATGCACAAATGTTTATGCGCGATTGCCGCCGCCTTGCTGAGATCAAAGCGCACACCAACGTGATGCCCCTCGGTTCCTGTGCGCTCGCCGCGACCACATATCCCATTGATCGCGCTTTTGTGGCTGAGCAGCTTGGCTTTGACGCCATCACCGACAACAGCATTGACGGAGTCTCCGACCGTGATTTTGCCATTGAGCTGGCATCCGCACTTTCGATCATCATGATGCACCTCAGCCGCTTCTCCGAGGAAATCATCCTGTGGTGCTCCTCCGAGTTTGGTTTCCTTGAATTGGATGATGCCTACTCAACCGGTTCTTCCATCATGCCGCAGAAGAAAAATCCCGACATTGCCGAGCTGGTTCGCGGTAAGACCGGCCGTGTCTACGGCGATCTTACTGCCCTGCTGACAGTGATGAAGGGACTCCCTCTCGCTTATAACAAGGATATGCAGGAGGACAAAGAAGCCATTTTTGATGCGATTGACACGACAAAACTTTGTCTGTCCATCTTTGCCCCCATGCTCGAGACTGCCACCGTTCGTCCCGATGTGCTGCGCACAGCCGCTGCCAAGGGCTTTATTAACGCAACAGACGCGGCCGATTATCTGGTCAAGAAGGGGCTCGCCTTCCGCGACGCTTACAAAATCGTAGGCCGCATGGTTGCTTATTGCATCGCAGAGAACAAAACCCTTGAGACACTGTCGCTTGACGAATACCGCGCGCTCTCCCCTGTTTTTGATGAGGATGTTTATGCCGCAATCGACATGGCTGTCTGTGTGGCAGGGCGCAAGGTACACGGCGGTCCCGCCAAGGAATCGGTGGAGATGCAGATCGGCAAAGTTCGTGCCTTCTTAGCATAAACCGCACCACCATCTTTCACTCTTCCCTGCACTGACAAAAACGAGGGTGTCGCGCGCATTGGCGCGACACCCTCGTTTTTGTGGCGTGATGTGAACCGCAATCAAGGCATATCGGGACAATAGTAATTGTACAGCCATACATTGCGCTGCTCAAGCCAATCCTTGAGAAATGCAATTTCGCCGTCATACGTACCGTCAACCGGCGTGTGCTCATAAAGACCATATCCCTTTTGGGTACTCCAAAGCGTATTGTTTCGGTCAATGGCTTCGCGGTTTGCTTCAACCAAGCTGTCAATTCTGTTCTGTCCGAGTTCGTTATCCCGATACAGGTTGACGATTACCGGCTGAAGCTCTGCGTAAAGATTGCTGACGAGAAGTTGGAATTCCTCGTATTCAAAAAGATATCGATTAAACAGGCTGACACAATGAAGCCCCTCGTATGACAAACCGGAAGTATCGACGTTGTTGTAGGTGGGATAATAGTAATTGGAACAGTTACCCGAACTCAAATCAAAATCCCAGACCGGCCCTTCATACAGCTTGTTTTCCTTGACATAAAAGCGTGTACTGCTTTGGATGTAATCTACGTTTTTGAACAACTCCTGGACAATATAACATCTCGCGAAGGAATCAACATCAACATACGCCTTTACTTTGTCGTAATCTCCCGACAGGATGGCGTTTTCCACATCGGTCATGAAATTTTTGAGCCAAGTGCGCTGTTCGGCGGTCGGCTCTTCGGGTTCGTTATACCCCAAAATAAGATTGAAGGAGGAGGTGATGAGGCAATAGGGATTGGAATATCCCTGATAGGGCTCGACTTCCAGCAAATATTCGTTTTTCTCTATATCAATATCCACCCTGGTTTTGCTTACCCCAACCGGTTCGCATATCTGATACAAGCCGCAGTATTCGCCATTCAAATACACTTCGGCGAAACATGAATCGGAGGTGTAGTTTACCCCCACCGCTTGCGCAAAGGTGTAGGATAATGTATTGCGCAGTTGGGTTTTGTCATACAGATTGGCAAGCAAGCTCCATTTTTTTCCTTTGCCAAGACCAAGCAGCTCAACCTTGTCGGAGAATTTGATATTATACGGCGATTTCTCCCCTGCTGATGTTGAGTTCCCGCGAATTTTCACAGTGGATGCAGTATCGTAAATATCACTGTATACGCCGGTTGGATCATGTACGGTGATGGTACAGGAAACATATTCACGGCGTGTGATGGTGTTTTCGGTTGTAAGGTAGATCTGAGGCAGCAGGGATGCCGGAGTGGATACTTCTGTCTGCCCAAGAGGGATTATACCGATTCTCTGATTTCCAAATATGTTTTTATATGCATCGCCTATATTGCCGGAAAGCGAATCGGAGATATATGACATCAGTGCAGACCGATTGCTGACTGTATTTTGCGTTTCGGCAGCAGCATGCCTAAATATTTCGGCAATTGGCCCTGAAACAGCAGCACTCAATGTGATTGTATAGGTGCTCTCCTCTGCAAGAGGAACGCCCCCGATCTGCACATTTTTCACACGGCGCTCACCCTCAATCCCCATGAAGTTCCCCGCTTTATCTGTTTGAACAGGTGAGGGAATGTTCAAATCGAGAACGAGCGTAATCCCGCTCAAATGCAGATAATCCGAGTTTGCCTCGGGAAGGGATCGGTATGCGATCTCAAGGCAGTCAAGAATCTCTGAACCGGTTGCCCGAACTGTCATCAGATTGCTTTCGGCCGGGAGTACATCAAATACCGTGCCTACAGTAATATCACCCTTTGGAATGCCGCAGCCGATCTCTCCCGCACATACGATAGCTGCGTCCGCGTCAGTCGCGCTGCGATATGCGTCGGCGCAAAAATCCCCAAGATTGGTTTGTGCGCAGGAAATCATATGTTTTTGGCTTTTCGGATCGGCGATAATCAATTCGTATTCTGTTTTGCCGAGAATGGTATTCAGGTCAATGGACGGAACTTCGGTTTTTTGCAGGGGAGTATCGGGAGCAACAGTTACATCGTCTGTGTTGGCTGTTCTGTCTGTGGCATCTGCAGAAACCACGATATCCTGCCGGCAGCCCAAAAGAGCCCCGCATAAAATTGCAAGAAAAAGCAAGAAAATTATCGTTTTTTTCATATCACGCCACTCCGATTCAGTTTATGTAAAATCTCACTTATTTGACAAAACTTTGTCTTTACGGCTACAAGTATATCATATATAAAAAAATATTGCAAGTTTTTTATATCCTTTCACATGTGAAAATCGGTGCAGCTTATGCCGCCAATAATGCATGAACAACGCAAAAACAAACACGCTCATCTAAAAGACAAGATGAGCGTGTCTGTTTTATCTCTGCACTCTGCCCGAGCCGTCGCCTCCCATAAGCGCTAAAATATCGCTTGGTTTAGACAGATTAATGTCAAGCTCGATAGTCTGCTTAAGACAGGATGCCGCCGCTGCATATTCAATAATGTTCTGCTCATCAAACCCGCTATGTATAGCGTAGATAAGCCCTGCACCGAAAGAATCTCCGCCGCCCACACGGTCGACGATGTGTATGCGGTACTCATTCGAAAAATATGCCTTGCCATCACGATAAAGGAGTGCGGACCAATCGTTGTCGGATGCGCTGATACTCTTACGAAGCGTAATTGCAACAGTACCGATACTGTATTTCTTTGAAATCTTATCCGCAACCTCAATGTATCCCTCTCGGCTCAGCTTACCCGAGATGATGTCCGTGTCGGATGCGTGTATATCGAGCACATCCGCAGCATCCTCTTCATTTGCAATCAGAACATCTACATACTCGAGAAGCTTCTCCATCGTCGCTTTGGCCTGGGCACGTGTCCAAAGGTTTTTGCGGTAGTTAAGGTCACAGCTTACAGTTAAACCAAGCTCCTTTGCCGTTCTGCACGCCTCAAGACAAATTTCGGGAAGATTACCGCCGAGTGCGGGCGTAATTCCCGTGAAGTGGAAATGTCCCGCATCTTTCATTATCGTTTTCCAATCGTAATCACTTGCTTCAGCTGCACAAAATGCGGAATACTTACGGTCATAAACGATTTTCGACGGTCTTTGAGACGCACCTTTTTCAAGATAAAACAAACCTATTCTCTCACCGCCGTAGGCGATATGATCAACTCCCACAGAAAATTTCTTGAGCGTTGACACCGCACATTCGGCAATCATATTCTCAGGCAGCTTTGTTACAAACTGGGTAGGCACCCCCATATACGCAAGCGATGTGCAAACATTCGCTTCAGCTCCCGTATAAAAGACTTCAAATTTGTTTGCCTGAATAAACTTAAGATACCCTTCCGGGTTAAGGCGCATAATATAGTCGCCAAAGCCTATTACTTTTTTCATATCAGTTACTCCTCTGTATTATCAAAAAATCAAACAGGTTTTCGAGGCGTGCATAGCAAAAGGCCTCCTTTCCGCGTATGGATCACAGTGTATCCGATCGAGATACAGTTCGCTGTTGCTCCATACATAAACAACTCGCCCCTATACAACAACGTGAGACTATTCTCCGTTTGTTCTCTTAGCTATCCCTGATTTTCTTCTTACATTTTAGTGATTTTATTAGCGCTCAACTGCGTGAAGCGCAAATCCACCGATCTCGTCCTGAAGATAAACGCAGGTAATCTCGCCGTTTTTGTTATATTTGAAACTGTCTTGGTTAAGGGGGATGTTATTCGCCTCAAAATATGCCATAGCGCGGCTTATCGAATTGGTGTAAAAGCCTATGTGTCCATGCGTACCGAGCCCACCTTTTTTTACAGCCTCCACAGCCTTCCCCGCAAATACGGCACTGTTCATATAACGCGGCTGCATTCTGAATATATCAGAAATGGCCTGAGCGTTATCCGTAGCCTCACCTTCACCGGAGCAGTTGATGCCGACATGGGCAAGTTCAAAACCAAGAGAAATATCCACCGCCTTTTTGCAAGCGCTGGTAATCCCGTCAAAATCGCCATTCTTGATCTGATCACCGGTCGCCATATAGCTTCCGCCGCAGGCAAGAATTTTCTTGTTCGCCAGATATTTACCGAGATTGTCAAAATTTATCCCTCCCGTAGGGATAAACTTAACCCCCGGGAAAGGTCCGGACAGAAGCTTGATGGCCTCGATACCTCCGTTTAACTCCGCCGGGAAGAATTTAAGCACCATAAGTCCGCGCTTTACCGCCTTCTGTATCTCACTGGCGCTTACACAACCGGGAACAATCTGTATCCCGCGGCTGACACAGTAATCCACAACTTCATCATCATATCCGGGCGATACGATAAAATCCGCCCCACTTGCAAGCGCACGCTCAACCGTTTCCGTACTTAGCACCGTTCCGGCACCGACCGTCATATCCGGAAACGCCGTCTTAATATTTTTTATTGATTCAAGAGAGTCGGGCGAGCGCAGAGTCACCTCAATCGAGTTTACACCGCCGCGGCGCAAAGCCTCTGCCACTTTAACGGCAATCTCGGCACTCGGGATGTTTATGACCGGTAATATTCCGGTCTGGTCGTAGGTATTGATTTTTTTCATTTTTATTTCCTCGTAGTATACAAAGATAAAACTTTACAGCTTCATTATATCATCAACAAAAGAAATGTAAATAGCAAAAATTGCTTGATTTTTAACAGAAATTGATGTATAATATCTGTGAGGTGATTTGATGCTTAAAATCAATGAATATTTCTACCGTCTCAAGGGCAAAGACCTTTTTGTCCACAAAAACCATTCACACAATGAAATCGAATTTATACAAATCATAAACGGCAACGGACTCGTGATAAAAAACGATAAAACGTACGTTCTGCAAAGCCAGCATATTTACGCAATAGATGCGAGAAATGCGCATATAGTCTATCCCCAACCCGAGGACTGCAGTGACTACATACGCAACAAAATCGTAATCGATGCCGATTCGTTTTCAGAATTTTATGCGGACATGGGTGAGATTTTGCATAAGCTCTTCGACAGCGAACCGGTGTGTACTGTAGCCAATCCCGAGATCGATAAAATATATAAAACCGTATCCGAACTGTGCTCCTCACAGAGAAAAGAAAATATCGCTTTTGCCACAGGATACATAACCGAGCTTATCCATTGGATATATACAAATTCAGAAATTAAGCCCCCCAGCGATAACAAGGATACCTTTCAGAAAATGCTCGGTATAATAAACGAAACCGACGGACTCACATCGCTTGGCGAAATCAGCCGAACACTTCATCTTGATAAACACTATCTCTGCCGCCTTTTCAAAGAAAAGACCGGTGTGACCCTCTCGGATTATCTCTCCGAAAAAATATTCGAAAAAAGCCGAAAACTGCTTGAAAGCACGTCATATTCTATCGAAGAAATTGCACAGAAATGCGGTTTTTCTTCGCAGGCATCTCTGACACGCTTCTTCAAAAACAAATGCGGCATATCTCCGTCAAAATACAGAAGAGATAAGAAACCGACCTACAAATTACACATTTAAATAAAGTAGTTATACGTTTAAATCAAATAAAAAAATTCCACCTGAAAGTCATCACCACCGGCCGTGCCGATGGTGATGACCACAGAAAAAAGCTGATAAATCAGCCAAGAATAGCGAATCATCAACCTTTATTGGTGACATCGGCAGAAAAGATGGCTGCACCATACCCAAAAGACTTCTTGCACACAAAACCTTATTTTGAAAAAGCGAGGAGAACGGAGATACAGCAAGAAAAACGCAGGACAACCTGCGTTTTTCTTGTTGTATCTTTTTTTTGCATGCACTATGTAGCTACATGGGACAGAAGGATATTGCACAATTCAGGAATTGAACCATACCGCCCTCTCATCTTCTTTTTATTTTACTGAATTTTCACATAAATCTTACCGGTGTACGTTGATAAAACAAGAGGATCATCCGCAATACTTCCGTCAATCAGGTATGCTACTTTCCACTGATCGTTACCCATATACTCCCGGTAGATACTCTCGCTGCAGTCTGCGTGTACTTCCGGTTTTCGGTCAACCACAACTCCACTGGACGATAGTCTCTCAATTTCGCCGTCCGTCACTGTGTAACTGTTCAGATTGAATCCGTTGACACAGGCTTTGAGCATTCCCTCCCGGTCTTCTTCGTCCAGATCATCCAGATTGACATCTGCCATTGTCAGCGTTATAACGTAAAGTTTCTTTGTGGTGGGAACACTCTCACCAAACTGCATCGACACAGATTTGCCTTCCTGAGTATATATGATCTCAGTGCGGTTGTACGGAACCAGATTGCCCGCATCATCGATGAATCTGTTCACAAAGTCTTTGCGGAAGAGATAATTCGGATTCAGTACATTGATATTGTCGTAGATCTCCACGCTGTTCACCGTTGCGGTGTACCAATCGGTCGCGGCACGGGCGGATTCCCCGATTTCCAGCAGATCCGCCTCGTAAATGGGATCTCTTTCTGCGTAGTGCGGCGTTGTCCAGTCATAGGAATCGTCGCTTACCTCATTGATGATGGGGAGTGCAAGCCGTGCATCGTCGGTCTCTTCCAGCGTAAGCGTGGAAGCCATGGCAAGCAACTCGTCGTCCGTGATACCGTAGCTTACCCACAGCTTCAGAACAAGTTCTTCCTCCTCAAGTAAGATATAGGCCGTGCGATTGTAATAAGCCGCTTCGCTGTTGCCTGTGATCACATACATATCCTTTCCGCCGACATTCATCTGTTTTACATCGGCATTACCGCCAATAACCTGATTGAGATCACTGCGGCGAAGGTCGATACCGTTGATGGTCATGGAGCGGGAGGTATCTTCACTGTAATACTTACCGTTTGTGTTTTCTCTTTCTTTCATGTCGGCGGGCAGATCGGGAATGAGCAGGCGGACACTGATCTCGCCGTCCTTCGCGTTCCAGCTGCGGAGTGGCTTTTCCTCCCGGTCAGCGACAGTATCCACTGTTTCATTCAGGCTTGCATGAATGCGAGTCTCATCGCCATCCTGTACCACCCGGAAATCAATCCATTGTACCGCCGCGTATATACTGACCGTCAGGGTAAACAGAATGGCGGCACAAGTCAGAATTCTGAATGCAGCACCTGAGGCAACGTGGGTATAAGCGTTTTTTTGTGTCGTTTCTTCACGCTGAAGCGCATTCAAAACTGCTTCTTTGCGTTCAGTATACGATTGGGAAAAAATATGTTTATCTCTCATAGTATGTCTCCTTCTCAGTATATATGGGTGTTTCTTTCAAGAGTTTGCGGGCACGCTCGCAGCGTTTTCTCACCAGATCTTCACTGATTTTCAGGACAGCCGATGTTTCTCTGACACTCAGCCCGTCCCAAAACAGGCATCGCATAACAGATGCGTATTTGGACGGAAGTTCTGCCAGCAAAGACGGCGGCAGATTCATTGTCATTTCCTCGACCACTACTGTATTTTCGATTGTTTCGTCAAGGACCAAACAATTTTCACGCTGCTTCTTTTGTCTGCGGTACAGATCAAGTGCAGCGCTCCGTACGGCTTTGTATGCGTAACTGCGCACAGCCGGGGATTCGGGATCCATAATCTTTTGGCGATTTCGTATAAGCCGCAGAAAAGCTTCGTGGAGGGCATCCTCTGCGAGATATTCATCATGCAATATCTTGTATGCTTCAAAGTACATCGACTGCTCATACATCCTATACAGCGTATCTATGGTATCCTCACTTATATGGGACATATCATAATAGCTCCTTTCTTTATTTTTTATCCGGACACTAACCATAACGATAAAAAGTGTGTATTTGTGACAAATCCGGAAAGATTTCATAATTCTGCTTTTGCATGAAAAAGAGATTGCCGCCTTGCTACATGCAGCCCTTTACTTCGGCGGCAAAATACCCATAAAAGAAAAAACGCAGGAAAACCTGCGTTTTTCGGTGTGCATCTTTTTCGTATGCACTACGTGGTGGAGGCGAGGGGAATCGAACCCCTGTCCGAAAATCTCTTCATACAGCTTTCTCCGGATGCAGTCTATCGTTTAGAATTCCCCAGCCCCGACGCCGGTAGACAGGCTTCGGTTCGGGTAGCTATTTTTTGCGTGATCCCTTCAATAGCGAACGGGGGATGCACGGTCATCGCTGATTTGACGCCCGAGCGCAGGCCGCGATACTCCTGCGGCGGACGGGCTGCACAGAGGCAGCGTCAGCAGCCGTTAGGCTGCCAGAGCAACGTTAGAGTTGTCGTTTATTTTTTAAGTTGGGACAGTTTTAAGCGTTTACCCCAGCGCTATCCGC
>JAFQVV010000014.1 GCA_017407835.1 Clostridia bacterium | reverse complement strand
TTCACTCATTTTTCGGGCTTGAGCAAGAGCCACGCCCATCGCTTCATAAAACTTTCCGGGATTGATTGGCTTTATGAGATATCGGAGCGTTCCTGTTTCATAGCTCTGCGGAGCGTGTTCGAGCGAGGTCGTTGCGAAAATGATGGGACTTTCGATCCCGAATTTACGGATATCACCGGCAAGAGCCGTTCCCATTTCGTCACCGATGTAAACGTCAAGCACGAAGATGTCGAAGGTTTTGCCGTCCTCCAACGCACTCAGCAACGATCTGGCAGAATCAAAGCGGAAAATCTCAATATCAGCAATATTTTCCTTTCCCGCGTAATTCTTGATATATCCCTCTACTTCGTCGAGTATCTTTTTCTCGTCATCGCATATGGCAATTCGTATCATACGGTGTCCTCCTTTTTGGGCTTGACAACAGAGCAGATGTCACCGATGTCGCACCCCAAATATTCGCATATACGGAGAAGCACCGACAAAGCGACTTCCTCGCCCTTATTCAGCTTGCTCATCGTCCCCGTGGCAATTTTCAGATCTCTGCGCATCTGCGCCCTTGTAATATCCTTCTCAATAAGGAGAACCCATAGTTTTTTATAGCTGATACCCATATCTATACCTCTTAAGTGTCAAAGCGTTAATAATTACTGTTTTATTATATCACAAACACTTTCTTTTTGCAACAATAGATTCTAACCTTTTGGCAAAACATTGCAACTTCTTGAAGTGGTTGAAGGAGTACATGAAAAAAGCAAAGGATGCGGTATGATTTCTCACGCCGCATCCATGCTATTGGAATCAATTATGATCGGTTAGACTTTCTAACATAAACTTTGCACCAAGCTTAAAAGCATATTCGAAAATGGCTGCTTCGGCGAGGCTCATGTATTCGCTCCAACAATCGTGGAACTTTTCAAAAATTTCTTTCTGTTCGTCAGAAAAGCTTTTTTCCAAGTCCTCGTGATGCCTTGACATATATCCGAGGAGTTCCTTCATCTGTGGGGAGTTGGTTCGACTGTCCTTTTGAGGTATGATGTTTCCGTGCCAAAGTTCGTTGATGATCGACTTCATACCAATACCACCTCCCGCAAAACGATTTCTTCCGCGCTTACCTTGATGTTATTCATCTCAGCAACCCAACGGAGCATATCGCGAGCTTTCAAATTCTCGTCAATACCTCTTTCGGCAGCAAGGCGGGGTATGATGGTATCAAGCATTTTGTTTGCTTCAAAGTCGATTTCGTGTAACCGAGCGTTCAACTTGCCTTCGGTCAGTAACGTGGTGTACCTTCCGCGACGATGATTTTTTATATAATCAAGATAAAACTGCCCGTACTTGCCAATTTGATAATTGGTTTGTTCGGGCAGTTTCATTTCCGGAATAAGACGCCCGTTTTCTTCACGATAGGTTCCACCAAGTTTTCGTACAATGTTTTCATTACAGTATCTCCAGTCAAATTATTATTTGCGATATACTGTATCGATTGTCTTTACCACTTGTTTTTGAAACCTTCGTTATGGGGTTTCGTCATTAGCTTCCTCCCTTTTATTTTGCTTGGGGCGTTGCCCCAAACCCCACTTAAGGTCCTTTTTCGAGAAAAAGGACCTTAAGAATCCGCAAAAAGCTTTCATGCATTGAGGGGTATAAAAAAGCCAAGCTGAGTGATCAGCTTGGCTTTTTTGTTACAGTTCTTTTTCAAAAATGAGGTCTATTTCCTGGGTGTGGCCGGTGCCGCGCTGTTTGGTAGGGATGTATCCTACATAGCGCCAGCCGTTTTCGGCGCGCTTTTCGATGATGGTGCGATGGTCTTTGATGCAGTAAACATTGCCGGAACCCATGCCCCAGCCGTCGAAGTCACAGCTTACGGTCTCATATTCGTATTTGTACATAGTTCCGGTTCTCCTTTGCAGAGCAGTTTTTCATTTCGACGAGCCGAAGATACCGCGGATGATCGAGCGGCCAAGCTCTCGGCCGATGGCGCTGAGGGCGCTGTTTGCGGTGCGCTCAACTGCTTTAGTGACGAAATTTTTTTCCTTTTTCTTCGCTTTTGCAGCTTTTTCTGCTTCCTTTTCGGCTTTGGCAGCAACTTCGGCTTTGGCAGCAGCTTCGGCTTTGGCTTTTTCCTGTGCTGCTTTCTCCGCCGCTTGAAGGCGAGTTTTTTCATCACGGGCAAGCAGTTCATATGCCGATTCGCGATCAATCTCTTGATGGTATTTGATGAAAAGATCGCTGTTGTCGATCACACGCTTGCGCACATCGTCGGGGATAGTGCCCATTTTGCTCCGGGGAGGCAGAATCCACGCACGCTCAACAACACAGGGGGCTCCAGTTTCGTCCAAGAAGGAGACAAGCGCCTCGCCTGTACCGAGCTGGGTGATCACTTCTTCGGTTTTGAAGTTGGGATTGGGGCGGAAGGTCTGCGCGGCGGTGCGCACTGCCTTTTGCTCGACCGGCGTGTAGGCGCGCAGGGCGTGCTGGACGCGATTGCTCAGCTGAGCCAAAACTTCATCGGGCAGATCGGATGGACTCTGCGTGATGAAGTAGATGCCGACCCCCTTTGATCGGATGAGTTTGATTACCTGCTCGACCTTTTGCCGCAGTGCCTTCGGTGCATCGGTGAAGAGCATATGTGCCTCGTCAAAGAAGAAGACAATGCGGGGCTTATCCAGATCTCCCGCCTCGGGCATTCGCTCGTAGAGCTCGGAGAGCATCCAGAGCATGAAGGTCGTGTAGAGCGCGGAATTTTGTGCCAGTTCTACGCTGTGCAGAATGTTGATGTAACCGCGTCCGGTGGTGTCGGTACGGATCCAGTCGAAGATGTCGAGCGCCGGCTCGCCGAAGAAGATGTTGCCGCCGCTGTCCTCAAGGGCGAGAAGTGAGCGTTGAATTGCACCGATGGTTTGCGGGGCGACCGAGCCGTAATCGTTGACAAAGTCTTTGCGGTGCTCGCCCACATAGCGCACCATGGCGCGCAGGTCCTTGAGATCAAGCAGAAGCTGTCCCTGCTCGTCGGCGATGCGGAAGACCATGGAAAGTGCATCTGACTGCACCTCAGTAAGATCCAGCAGACGGGAGAGCAGATAGGGGCCCATATCGGTGATGGTAGTTCTGACGGGGTGACCGAACTGTCCCCAAATATCCCAGAATCGGGTAGGGAAGTCGGTGTAGGAAAAGCACTCGGTCAAGCCCAGCTTGGCGATGCGCTTCTGCATCGACTCGCTGTCTTCGCCGGGCAGGCACATACCCGCCAAATCGCCTTTGATATCGGCGAGAAAAACGGGAACACCCATTGCGCTCAAGGATTCTGCCATCACCTTGAGGGTGATGGTTTTTCCCGTTCCGCTGGCACCTGCGATCAGCCCATGGCGATTTGCCTGATTGGGAAGCAGGTAAACGGGGCGGTCACCGACCGCCATCCAAATTTTATTGTCGTGGAGCATGATTTACCTCCGGGTTGATGATGAATATATTATACCGAAATTGACGGGATTTGTCAAATTCCCAGGGGATTCAATGGGATGCATCCTTGCGTTCCGCAGCAGTATGGAGTGCACAGACAAGCCGTTCGATATGTGTGATTGACTGGGTAACGTATTTGCCGCTGATCGATGCCTGTCTGGCATTGTCGGGATCGCGGTCAGTCTGATGCGCAATGCGATTGCGCCGCGCACTGATTTCACCGATGATCTCGCTTCCCACACCGACAGCACGGCTCTTTTTATCCGCTTGCGGAAATGCCTCAATCATGCATTGACGGATATCAATGCCCAGCAGATCCGCCTGATCTTTGATGCGGGGATAGGAAATCATCGTCTCACGGCCAAAGGCATCGTTGATATAGGCCACCAGCCAATCGGCGGAACCGGAGGTGTTGATTCCCTCATCGATCGCGGCGATGGGAAGCTTGATTTTTTCATAGTCTGCCGTCCTGGGCCAATGCTTGTTGTACATCGCAACCATACCGTATGTGGTCAGTTCATGCATATAGTAATCCAGCGCACTGGTGAGGTAGAGAATTTGGGTGCGGCGGATAAAATCGGATTTCCCCCGATTTCCCGTCCGCAGCATTTCCTCGGCAATCGCATGCTGTGCCTGCAGAGCATCGAGGTTTTGACGGAAGTGCTGCATGACCTCAGCCAGGGAAAAGTGAATGGCGGTCTGTGCCGGACGTTTTTCGCGGGTGTTTTCCCGACGTGCCTGAAGGTAGGGGTGTTTGTTCGCTGCCATGCCATTCCCTCCTTATCGATTTTCGTCAAGGTGCGGAATAGCACCGTATTTTCCCGCAATATAGCCCTGCCGAATGTTTTCGTTTGCCTGTACATCGCGGATTTCCAGCAGCGAGTAAAGATCTGTTGACCGATCTTGGGGGCGAAGCTCGGTGAACCAGATCTGATCGCGGCGGAAGAGAGAAAGATCAAGCAGACTTGTACTGTGCGTCGAGAAAATCAGCTGAGAGGAATGCGCGGCCGAAAATATCCGCATATTGCCGATCAATCGGCGCAGCAGAACTTCATGCAGATTTGTCTCGGGCTCATCGCAAAGCAGAACACAGTCATCGCAGAGCATATCGATGAGCGGACAGAGAAATTCGATCAGGCGCCGAATACCGGTGGATTCTTCCAGCAGTAAATTCGTGGAAAAGCCCGGATAGATAACTGAGGCGCCCAGCTCGCCGTTCCCTTGGTTGATGTGAATATCGCAGATCCCCGTGCTCAGCGAGGAGAGCAGAGAGAGAACTGCCTGCTTTACCTTGGGTTGATCACGGAGAATTGCCAGTGCACGCTGCATACGCTCACCGGGGGAAGCAGCATGATAAGGTACAAGCGTCTCGCCGAAAAAGCGGCGCAGTGCCAGAATCGGCTCGGCAGTGGTCGAGAGATGGGCGGCAAGGAGTATATGCGCAGAGAGGGCATCTGCATACTCGCCAATTTCGCTGCGGAGGGCTTTTTCCATCGAAATTTCTCTGTCTATACGGTGATACACGGTGTGAAGCCGTCCGTTGGGATAGGTGCAGAGCGACTCCTCGATGGTATTGTCGGGATGCAGTGTCAGCGAAAATTGATAGTGCACCTGATGGCAGAGAAATTGCATAACATACCGGCTTGGTTGATCCGCCGCCAGCTTGTGCGGTGTGCGGACGATGGGCATCCGTCCCAGTACCCATTCGCGCAGTGTTTCAATGGCGTCGAGCAAATTGCTCTTGCCCGATCCGTTGGCGCCGTAGATCAGAGCCGTGCGCAGAAGCTGCAGCTTGCCGGCTGACAACAATTGCTCACTGTGCGTGTGATCACTTCCCGCCAACATGGAAAAAACGACTTCTTCGCGGATGGATTTGTGGTTGGCACAGCGGAATTCAAGCAGCATAATAAACCTCCTTGACAGCGTGATTGGTTCTATTTCAATTATAGCCGTTGGGGGCGTGTTTTGTCAAGCAAAAGCGAAAAAAACGCCTGCGGGGGGCTTTTTCTTTTTTCATTTCTTGCCGATTGTGACAGAATTCGCGCTTTCTGTATGCTATACTGAAGACAATCAAAGGAGGACGAGCCATGATCAAACAAAACGGTTCATTTACACATCAACAAACAGCCGAGGAGATGGTGGTTACTCTGCTCGGCGATATCGATCATCACAGTGCGGTACAGCTGCGCGCCGATCTTGATCGCCTGCTCTACGGGGAACGCCCGGCACGCCTGACGCTCGATCTGTCATCGGTGGAATTTATGGATAGCTCGGGGCTGGGTCTGATTCTCGGCAGACTGAATTTAATGCAGGAAATCGGAGGAGAGATGTGGTTGGCAGACCCCACGCCGCGGGTGGAGCGTGTTCTCCATTTGGCAGGGCTTGAACGGATTTTACCCATCGTACACAAAAAAAGCAAGGGCGGCTCTCGGTGAGCCGCCGCGGAAAGGAAGATACATATGAACAAACGAGGTCTTGCCGCAAATACGCAGAATGAGCTCAAAATCAGCTTCCCATCGCTGTCGATCAACGAAGGGATTGCGCGCTCTGCCGTGGCGGCGTTTGCCACGCAGCTTGATCCCACCATTGATGAACTGGCGGACATTAAGTGCGCTGTCTCGGAGGCGGTAACCAACTGTATTGTGCACGCATACCGCGACTGCATTGGCGTGATCACCATCAATCTGCGCATTTGTGCGGATAATTTGCTGCGTATGGAAATCAAGGACCGCGGATGCGGCATCCCTGATGTCGAGGCTGCCCGTGTACCCCTTTATACGACCGATCCCGCAGGAGAACGAAGCGGAATGGGATTTGCGGTGATGGAAAGCTTTACCGATCGTATGCGTGTGCGTTCGACGGTGGGGAAGGGGACTGTCGTTGTCCTGTATAAAAAACTCTCTTGCCGTGAGTGAACGCGTGCCGTTTTTATCGGGTGTTGATGCCGGCGCAGAACAGCCGTCTGATCGGGTGATATCGGAGGAAATGACGGGATTGATCGAACGTGCGCAGGCGGGCGATGAGAGGGCAACAGAAGAGATTATGCGGCAGAATATGGGGTTGGTTCGCTCGGTTGCCTATCGGTTTCGAGACCGCGGCACCGAGATGGAGGATCTAATCCAAATCGGCTCAATCGGTATGCTGCGTGCAGTGCGCAGTTTTGATCTCTCCCGGGGATTTGCTTTCTCCACCTATGCCGTGCCCTTGATTATCGGTGAAATTCGGCGCTTCCTTCGGGATGACGGACTGCTTCATGTCAGCCGCACCACCAAAAAATTGGGCATGGATCTGATGGGGGCGCGGGCGGCCATCGTCGCGCGCGAAGGGCGTGAGCCGCGGCTTGAGGAGTTGGCCGAGCTTTGCGCGGTCAGCGTAATCGATGCGGCTGAAGCGTTGGATGCCATCACGCCCGTCAGCTCGCTCTCCGCGCCGACGGGCGAGGACGACGGGCCTACCCTCGAATCGACGCTGGCGGACGGGGAAAGTGGGATCGACCGTCTCTTTGACCGTATTGCCTTAAGCCAAGCCATCGCGGCCCTCCCGCCGCTGTGGCGGAAGATTATTCTCCTGCGCTATTTCCGTGATTGTACGCAGCAAAAAACGGCCGATCTTCTGGGGCTGACGCAGGTGAAAGTCTCGCGGGAGGAAAAAAAGATTATCGAATATTTGCGGCAAGAGCTTGGTGGAGAATAATAAGGGTGCCGTGCTGATTAGCACTGCACCCTTGCTCATATTAAAGCAAAAAGAGTTTGATCATCTTCACTGCAGCTTCGCCCTCGGATTCGACCACCTCACCCAAGGCGAAGAATCCTTCATGGCCGCATAACCGCAGACGCGTGCCGATTGGTTGGCGCAGACCGAGCTTGCGAGCAGCAACCGCGCATCCGCCGCGAATGAGGCGCTCGTGGAACTCGCCCAGCTTCAGCGTGGGGAGAGAGGCAAACAAGGCTTCAAGTGGAATCAGGCAGGCGCGCCGTTCTTCGGGGGACATGACTTCAAGTGCATCGGGCGTGAGTGCATGATCAAGCGAAAATTCGCCGGAGGCAGTTCGGCGTAATGTTGCCATTACCCCGCCGCACCCAAGTCGTGCACCGATATCGGCACAGAGTGTACGGATATAAGTCCCCTTGCTGCAATGGATATCCAGCAGATAATCCGAGGGAGAATCGGTTGGCGTGCAGTTGAGCGAGTATATCTCAATGGGGCGTGCTTCACGCACGACCTCTCCGCCGGCACGGGCAATATCAACCAGCTTGCGACCGCCCACTTTCAGCGCACTGTACATTGGGGGGATCTGCTCACTCTGACCGACCATCGCGGCACAGGCAGAGAGAACGGCTTCGGTGTCGGGCAGCTTGTCAGTATGCGTCAGCACCTCGCCTGTGATATCCTCGGTGTCGGTTGTCACGCCGAGACGCAGAGTTGCGGTATATCGCTTGTTGTCGCTGACCATGTATTCAGCGGCCTTGGCGGCACGGCCGACAAGCACGACCAAAAGACCCGTTGCCAACGGATCAAGTGTGCCGGTGTGACCGACGCGTCGGGTGCCGTAAAGGCGGCGCACAAGCCCAACCATATCATGGGAGGTAGGTCCTGCGGGTTTGTCGAGCAGCAGAATGCCCGAGAGGGTGGGATCTTCTTGAATTCTTGCCATCATCAATTAAATTATCAAATCTTCGAGCCGTCTTTTGGGAACAAAATGACGGTTTTGTTCGTCTCTGTAATATGCCGATTTCTCGCCGGGCAGCAGGTCTGTGAGATAAATGATCTCATCAGGTTTGCCCAGTGCCAGAATGAGCTGCGGCAGATAGCGCGCAATGTCGAGCGAGAGCAAATCCGCCACCGCATCGGGGAAGAAATTGCCGATCATGCATCCGCCGAATCCTGCTTCGACGGCGGTGAGCATCATGGATTGTGCCACAATTCCCACATCACGGTTGAAACGGGTGGGGTTTGGCGCGATGGTCAGGTCCTGGCAGATCACGATGTATGCAGTTGGCGCATGTCCCTCGGGTGGAAGCTTGAGATCGGGCAAATTCCGCGCCCAACCCGTCAGCGCAAGCAGATTTGCGCAGGCCTCCTTCCCTTCAATCAAGCGGAAGCAAAGGGGTTGGAGGTTGATGCTGGACGCGGAGAGGCGTGCCGCTTCAACGGCGGCAATCAGCACATCGTGCGGGACGGGGGTGGACATATCAAAGCTGCGATAGCTGCGATTGGCAGTGATCAAATCCTGCAGCATAATCAAGCCTCCTTGGTTCCGGTCGGGGGTGTCAGCGTGATGGCGTTGATCGGCACACCTTTGGAGGAGAAGTTCCGTTCATATTCGGTCATGATGTTGCCCGCCGCAAATTCGCTTGCGTGCAGATCGCGGGTGAGACGGGAGATCGTCCAACCTGCCGCTTCTGCTTCTTCAAGGGTGAAATCGAAAAGTCCGACGTTATCGGTTTTGAAGCGAATTTCTCCTCCCTCGGCAAGCAGACCGCGATAGATTTCAAGGAAATTGCGGTGCGTCAGCCGGCGTTTGGCATAGCCCTTCTTTGGCCATGGATCACTGAAGTTGAGATAAATGCGGGAGAGACAGTGCGGGGGCAGCCATTCGCCCAATTCCTGTGCGTTGCCAATGAGGAAACGCAGATTATCGGGGCGGGAATCGGCGGCGGCTGCTGCCGATTCAAGTGCGTTGACCATAACATCCGAGATGCGCTCAAGGGCGATGAGGTTGTACTGCGGCTCGGCAGCCGCTGTGCCGATGGCAAATCCGCCTTTTCCGCAGCCGATTTCCAGACAAAGCGGCTGTGCTTCGGGGAAAGGAATTTGGGGATTTTGGCGTAAAATGGAAGGATCTGTAATCAAAAGATGCGAACAAGCGGCAATTCTTTCCGCTCCGTGCTTTTTTTTTCGCATTCTCATCTTGCTATTTGCTCCTTAATTTGGTAGAATATATATATACGCAGTTCGTCTGCGTATTAACTGTTCTTATTGTACCATATTTTTGTCGAACTTGCAAGTCGTATTTGACGGCAATTCCATAAGAAAGGATGAAGACAACCGATGGAGAAACAGGTATTTCTTGATCGTGTTCGAGAGACGCTGCTGCACAACGGCCTGACCGAAGAGGCAGCTGCGCGGCAGATGGATAAACTCAGCCGATATATTGACCAAGAGGGCGGTGCCAACACCTCGGCAATGCTCGAGGAGGAGGATCCCGTCTTGCTTGCCGAAGAGATTTGTGCAATCCTCAAGCGCAATGCCGCACGCCGCGCTGCCGAATTGCCGCATGAGGACGTGGTACGTGCTGAGGTCGTGACAGACGTGGATGCCCCCATCCGCTCTGAGACGCAGACCGTACAGCCCGACGTTGTTCCGTTTCCATCACCCGCAGAAGAATTGCCCGTTCAGGATTACGTCATGCCCGAGTCGATCTATGTCCCGCCAACCCATGAAGAGAAGCGCCCGCAGACAAAACAGAAGGCGCGGAAGAAAAAACAGAAGCAAAACAGAGAAATGCTGGAGATTGATGCGGTTGGATCGAGAGCGGTTGAATATGCAGGCAATACGGGGGGACCACTGTTCTGGACGATTTTCCTTGTTTCTCTTCCGTTTGTTGCGGCAATCTGTCTTGCGGTGCTTGCTATCTTTATTGCGTGCTTCCTTGCCATGACAGTGTTGATCATTGCCTCTATGGCGGCAATGATTGTGGTTGCGGCGGTGGGAACCGCCTTCACATTGGTTGCACTGATCTACGGCATTGTTCAGGCGCTCTCTACACTGCCGATCGGGCTTTTTGAGATTGGCATCGGCATTACGGCAGGTGCGATTGTGCTCTTTACCTCCATTCTGCTCTATAATTTTGCCATTCGTCTGCTGCCCTTTACTATCAAGCAGCTTGCCCGCTTCTTCGGATGGACGGTGCGCAGAGGAAAAGTATTGTTTGTTTACCTGAAAGGAGAGTGTGCAAAGCTGTGAGAGCAACATCGGTTATTTTTCTGATTGTTTCAGTTGTGCTGGCACTGATCGGTATTGTGACCTGTGCAATTGGCGTGAGTTTGGCGGAAGAGCAGGGCATTGAGCTTTTCGATACCGTTTCTGATGCGGATGACAATATCATTTATACATATAACTATGCCGGAGACGGCATCAAAAAGATTGCCATTGACATCGGAGATGCCGATGTCAACATTTACGGCGGCAGCGATGCCGATTATATTGAGCTGGTCAACTTTACCCAAGGCTCCTACGATTTGACCGCCACCAACCTTACGCTGTCGCTGGTGGACAATTCCAGCCTGCTGAAGATGTTTTCCATCGGGCAGAACGGCATCAATTTTCACGGGTTCCGACATTATCTGCATTCACTTGATCTGGGAGATAAGCCTCGCTCGGTCAACGTCTATTTGACCGAAAAAAGTGCGGTTACCCTTTTGGATATTGCAATTGAATCGGGAAATTGTTCAGTTGATAATGTGCAGCTTGCCTTTGACTTATCCATCGAGCTGGAGACGGGAAATGTTGTGCTCCAAAATATCAATACGACCTCCGATTTGCAGATTAAGCTCTTGTCGGGCAGTGTCCAAAGTCTGGCTGTAGCCTGCCGCGCAATGCAGCTTGAAGCGGAGACGGCGGGGATTGATTTGGATACCTTTCATGCCGAACAGAGTGTGAATGTTGATATCGGCGCGGGGGATATTCACCTCTTCCCGAGCCGCCGCGAACTCAACGGATATGATGTTCGCCTGACGGCAGGGCAGGGCGTGATTCGCTACTTCGGCGAATCGGTGGGTGCCGAGTATACCGTTAACAGCGTGCAGGATGAAAATCATGCCTTTGTGATAAAGACCGGTGATGGAAATATTACCATCGAGTAATAGCGGTGTTTTGACATCGATAAAGGCGATACCGCGCCAAGTGGGGTTTGCCGTAAAGCAGGCTCCCTATAAAAGGACAGAAATTTATCGTTTCTGTCCTTTTCCTTTTGCGGGCGGGTTATTCGATTTTAAGATTGTTCAGTATCTGAATGCATAACCTCAATGGCAATCCTTGCTCCCAGCTGAAATGCATATACGAATATTTCTCGCTCATTTATACTCGATAGTTCAGCGTGACAATCATCGAATTTTTCCAATACTTCCTTTTGCTTTTCGGTGAGTGTTGCCCGTAATTTGTTGTGGTGGAGTGTAATGTATTCCATTAGTTCTTTTTTTTCTTTTGTTGGCTGATAAGAGTCATTTTGGGGACAAATGTTGCCATACCAAAGGTCTTCAAGGATTTTTCTCATCATTATATCTCCCTTTTATATTTGTTTTTCATATTTGCAATTCATTTTATCATATTTTGCTTTGGAATATTGAAATTTATCTCAATTTGTGATATAAGCGTTGTTATATAGAAACAGAAAAGGCAGAGATTTTCATCTCTGCCTTTTTGTACGCAAGATATAATGATTGTGATAGCATTTTCCTTACACATTGAAGCGGAAGAGCACCACGTCTCCGTCTGCGATGACATATTCTTTGCCCTCGCTGCGAACCAGCCCCTTTTCCTTGGCGGCGTTCATGCTGCCGCAGGCGATGAGATCATCATACGCCACGATCTCGGCGCGAATGAAGCCGCGCTCAAAGTCGGAGTGAATTTTGCCCGCTGCCTGCGGTGCCTTGGTGCCCCGGGTGATGGTCCACGCGCGGACCTCCTTGGGGCCGGCGGTGAGGTAGCTGATCAGCCCAAGCAGGGAATAGCTGGCCTTGATGAGACGGTCAAGTCCCGACTCGGCAATCCCCAGATCTTCGAGGAAAACCGCCTTCTCTTCTGCGTCAAGCTCGGCGATCTCTGCCTCAAGCGAGGCGCAGACGGGAAGAATGCCCGCCTTCTCTTCCTCGGCATGGGCTTTGAGCGCCATGTAGAGGGGGTTGTCCAGCGGTTCGGTGCCGGCCTCGTCCTCGCTGACATTGGCCACGTAAATGATGGGCTTAAGTGAGAGCAGGGGAGTCTCGGAGAGCAGGACCAGCTCCTCGGGCGTGTACTCCAGGGCGCGGGCGGATTTGCCTTCCTCCAGGGCTGCCTGTACTCGCTCCAGCAGGGCCAGCTCCTCGCCCAGAGACTTGTCGCCCTTCATTGCCTTGCGGGTGCGGTCGATGCGCCGCTCAATCAGCTCAAGGTCGGAGAAGATCAGCTCGAGGTTGATGGTCTCCAGGTCGCGCAGGGGATCCACCTTGCCATCGACATGGATGATGTTGTCATCCACAAAGCAGCGAATGACGTGCACGATGGCGTCAACCTCGCGAATGTGGGAGAGGAATTTGTTGCCCAGTCCCTCACCCTTGGAGGCACCGCGGACCAAACCTGCGATGTCTACAAATTCGATGATGGCGGGGGTGTATTTTTCGGGATTGTACATCTCGGCGAGCACGTCGAGACGCGCGTCGGGGACGGTGACGATGCCCACATTGGGCTCAATGGTGCAGAAGGGATAGTTGGCAGATTCGGCACCTGCGTTGGTGATGGCGTTGAAGAGGGTACTCTTGCCCACGTTGGGCAGACCTACGATACCGAGTTTCATGGAAGACTCCTTTACAAAACGAAAATAATCTAATCTATTATACCACATTCGCCGAAATTTGGCAAGCGGATTGTGTATTTTATTTTTTTACATGCCTTGTGCGAGCAGACAAAAGAGCGAGGAGAACAGATATATTTTTTGCGCAAAATCGTTGACAAATGATGAAAATGAAGGTATAATAAACACGATTATTTTCTCGGAAGGACGGTATGGCTGATGGAAGACAATAACTGCAAAGCATACGAAGAAATTTTGGAAGAAATGCGAGGGCTGTGCGCCGATGCAAAGCGATACAGCGACGAGGCGAGTCGCAATGCCACTCGTGCCAAGCATATGATGATTGCCGCACAGATGGAGTCGGTATATATGCCCGAAGAAAAGAAGAAATGGGTAATTGAGGGTATCCCCACCCCTCCCGGATACTACGCCTATTACGGCGCGGGCGGTGATTCCTATGTGCTTTATCATGAAAATTCAAGCAGAAGAGAATACGAGGAATATCTGACTACCCTCGAAGAGAAGGGATTTACCCGATACTATACGGGCGAGATGGGGAAGCTGGTTTACGCCTGCTATTACAACGATGCTGCAGTGCTCAATGTTACTTATGCGTCAAGCGACGGTGTGCTGCGAATTGTGGTTGAGGCGCGCGAAGATGTGGTTCTGCCTCCGCTTGAGCCAATCTGCGACGGCACGCCCGAATCTGTTGAGCCGAAACTTTGTATGTTCGGCGACCATCTCTACGACTGCCACGATTGCGGCATGGGCTATATCTATCGCCTGCACGACGGTACCTTTGTGGTGATTGATGGCGGTATGTACGATCCGCCCGAGTTGCCGATTTGCTTCTTCAACCGTCTGCGTGAGCTGAACGGAGAAGGGAAGATCGTGATCTCGGCGTGGTTCCTTACCCACGCGCATCACGACCACATTCGTGTATTCGTCCGCTTGGCGGAACTGTACGCCGATCAGCTTGATGTGCGCCGCGTCATCTGCAACTTCCCGGGCTATCTGATGCAGCTGGGCAGCGGTCACCGCGGCTGGTGCAAGAATTTGGTGGGCAGCGCAGAAGATGCCTTTGACAAGCTCTCACCCCGTCCGCAGGTTATTCGCGCCCATACGGGACAGCAGTTTGTTTTTCCCGGGCTGACTGTTGATATGCTCTTTACCCTGGATGATTTCAAGCATCCTTTCTTCCCCGACAATTTCAATGCGACCTCGTTGATCTTCCGCCTGACCACGGCGGGACAGACTTATATGTTCCTCGGCGACGCCGATTCGACTACCAACGGCATTTTGGTCGAGCGGTTTGGCGAGCTGCTACGCAGTGATATTGTGCAGGTCGCGCATCACGGCTTCTGGGGAGGAACCAAGGAGGTTTATGACACCATCGATGCCCCCATTGTCTTCTGGCCCTGTCCGCTGATCAATCCCAAGAACGGGCATGACCGTTACCGCAATCCCAACTGGAGCCCCATTACCCGTGAAATGGTGAAAAATCATGCCAAAGTCGTCTTCCTGCAATGGAAGGGGACCGACATTCTCTCCCTGCCCATCACAGGCGAGGAGGGCATCACTCTGGCGTCGGATACCGACGAGGGACATCCCGAATAAGCATACTTTGATGGTAATCCTATCGAGTCCGGGGTGCCGCGCAAATGAGCGCGACACCCCGGGCTTTGATTGTTTATGCGACTTTGGACGGTGCAGCTTGAGTTTATCTCATGATGTCAAGCACTTCCCACGGCAATACGCCCGCGACGACAGCTGCTTCAATTTGCGGACGGATATACTTGGCGTAGGGCAAAAGTACTTTTATAAAATGCCAGTCCATTTCTCCGTCGAGTATTTTTTGAAAGATGGCTTCCTTAGAGTCGTGATTCAGCATCGGAACAAATTTTTCAAGAAGTTCATCGTCGGTTCCGTCAAAAGCGGCGTTTTCAATCAGCTTCATCACGTTTTCATCGTTCAAATATTCGGCCAAGGTGATGATGTCGGAAATATCGATCCCTTGTTTTTCAAATTGGCGCGACAGCTTGGATAAAACACTTGGTTTCAAAAGCGGAGCAAGATTTACCACATCCGCAATGTTTTTCGCCACAATATCCGCATTTCCTCTTGCAACCTCCCGGAGAATGGAAGATTCGCCTTTGGTCGGCTCTCCGTAACCGATCAGCTGGTCGAGTGTAATGTGAAATAACTCTGCCATCATGACAAGCACAGAGATATCCGGGAAGCTCTCGCCGCGTTCATATTTGGAAATTGCCTGGCGCGACAGATTCAGCTTGTCAGCCACTTCGTTTTGTGTCATATCGGATTCTTTGCGGAGCGTTGAGAGCGCCCGGCCAAATTTTATGGTATCAAACATTTGTGTTTCCTCCTGCTTATGCTTTTCGTGATGATTTTTGGGGACGATATTCTGTATCTGTGTTTATTATAGGATAAATCAACAAACTTGTCCAGCAACACTTGGTTGCATTTCGTACCTTCCCTCGTTACCGAGACGATGTGCGTTTAATCCGATATCTTAACACGTTGTTTTTTGTGATCAATTCATGAAACTTTTCTGATTTTTTGCCGCCATATCTTGCAAAATGGTACAGATATGGTATAATCATAATGGAAGAAGTTTTCCCACTGTAAGAATTTTCCGCAGGTTCATGAATCGTTCACCATTTTTCGGGGAAAACTGATATAATGAACTTGGACAAAAATCTAACAAAGTTAACAATTTAACAAACCACATAAAGGAGGTCCAAACAATGCTGGATACCAAAATTCTGGTTGTCGATGATGACGCCAATATCTGCGATCTGCTCAAGCTCTATTTTGAAAACGAAGGCTATGAGGTGAAAACCGCAAATGACGGCATGGAGGGCATCAATTTCTTCAAGCTGTACGAGCCCGATCTGGTTCTGCTTGACATTATGCTTCCCAAAAAGGACGGCTGGCAGGTTTGCCGCGAGATCCGCGAGATGTCGAGTAAGCCGGTCATTATGATCACTGCCAAGGGCGAGGTGTTTGATAAGGTGCTCGGTCTGGAGCTTGGCGCCGATGACTTTGTGGTCAAGCCCTTCGATATGAAAGAACTGTCAGCTCGGGTCAAGGCTGTTCTCCGCCGTTACAGCACGCAGGGTAATCAGAATGACGACGAAGTCATTAAGTTCGAGAATATCGAGATCAGCCTGCAGAAATATGAGCTGAAGCTTAAGGGCAAGCCTGTGGACATTCCGCCCAAAGAGTTGGAGCTGCTTTATTTCTTAGCCGCCAACTCTCCCCGTGTCTTTACCCGTGATCAGCTGCTGGATAAGGTTTGGGGCTTCGATTATCTTGGCGACTCGCGCACGGTGGATGTGCACGTCAAACGTCTGCGCGAGAAGCTTGAGGGTGTGTCCGATAAGTGGGTGCTCAAGACGGTCTGGGGTGTCGGATACAAGTTCGATCTGCTTTCCTGACCTGCGTTCTGCCAGGTGTTCGCAATCTTTGAAGGAGCGGCATAAATGTTTAAGAGTGTCTTTACCAAATACATCACCGCGTTTATGCTGATCATTATTGTCAGTTTTGCGATGATGATCACAATTATTACATCGGTTGTCAACACCTATTCGGTGCAGCTCAAAGAAGATATGATTTCCCGTGCGTCACAGTCTGCCGTTGAGTATCTTGAGAAACAGATCAAAGAAAAGGGATTGATCGATCTCTCATCATTGTCGATGATCTACGGCGAGCGAGTCCAGCCTATGCTGGATATCGTTGCCGATTCAACCGAAGATATTTTGCTGCTTGTGACTGAAAACAGCGGCCGTATTTTGATGACAGGCGGCACGGGCGCAGCGGCATACAAAGGATATTCCGTGCCCAAAACGCTCATGGATGAGATCAACAATGGCGTTGAGGTGCGGCAGTGGGATACGCTCAACGGGCTGTTTGATACACCGTATTTGCTTCATGCCTCCCCCATCTTTCTGGATGATTCGTCTGTGGTGGGGACGGTTTTCATTTGTTCTTCCTCCATGACGTTGAATCCGCTCATTGAAGTAATGGTCAAAACAGTCGTGATGGCAAGCCTTTGGGTTATGCTGGCCGCGTTGATTGCCGTTTACTTTATCAGTGATCGAATTATTGGTCCGCTGAAGGCAATGAGCCGCGCGGCGAAAAGCTTTGCTGCGGGTAAATTTGATGTGCGCGTTCCGGTTACGGGGCGGGATGAGGTTGCCGAGCTTGCAGTGGCGTTCAACAATATGGCCGATTCACTCAACGGCTTGGAAAATATGCGCAATTCTTTTGTTGCCAATGTCTCCCATGACCTGCGCACGCCAATGACAACCATCTCAGGTTTTATCGACAGTATGCTGGCAGGGGCAATACCGCCCGAGAAGCACGACTATTATCTTGGGATTATCGCGGCCGAAGTCAAGCGGCTGGCACGCCTTGTCGCGTCGCTGCTGGACATTTCCCGTATGCAGGCGGGAGATCGCAAGTTTAACATGACGCCGTTTGATATTTGTGAAATGGCGCGGCAGATTATCATTTCCTTCGAGCAGAAGCTGGAGGCAAAACAGCTTGACGTTGAATTCGTCTGCGATGAGGATAAAATGTTTGTGCTTGCCGATCATGATGCCATTTATCAGATTTTGTACAACATCTGTGACAATGCCGTTAAGTTCTCCCGCGAGGGAGGAAAATATCGCCTGTCGCTGCATTACGGAGAGAAGGATAAAAAAGTACACATCAGTGTGTTCAATGAAGGGCAGGGTATTGCCCCCGCCGATCTCCCCTTCGTTTTTGAGCGATTTTATAAAAGTGATAAGAGCCGAGGACTGGACAAGAGCGGAGTCGGGCTTGGTTTGTTCATCGCCAAGACCATCATTGCCTCTCATCATGAAGAGATTTGGGTTGAGAGCGATTACGGAGAGAACTGTGCTTTTCACTTTACGCTTCAGCCGACATATGCTCCGCTCAAGGAGCCGACGCGCCCACTGTAACCACACGAAAGGATGAATCAATATGCAGGATGAATATACCCCCGATTTTTCGTCCGAATCCGGTGAGCAGATGCCCCCTGCGGATCCCGCACGGCAGACGCCTCCTGTTTTTTGCTGGAACTACGGACAGCAATCAGCCTACGATCGCTCGGTTCAGCCGAAAAAAACACATGGCGCACTGACATTTGCCATTGTCATGACGCTGGCCTTTTTGATTAGCTTTGGCGTTTTGGTGGCGGTGCTGGTTCGCTTCCCCGAGGAAAGCCTTGTTTCTCCCGATGCCGGCACGGAACTGCCGAGCCAATCACTTCCCGCAGAGGAGCGGGTGATTTATGTACGTGAGTACGACAGCGCAAGCGGTGTGCTGACCATCCCCGAAATTGCCGAGCGGCTGAAGCCGTCGGTGGTTGGTGTCAAGGTGGTCACAAAGTCGGGTGTTGGCGTTGGTACGGGATTTTTCATCCGTGACAACGGATATATTGCGACCAATTATCATGTCATCGACGATGCAATTTCGGTAACGGTGATTCGTTATGACGGAAGTGAAGCGCAGGCCGAAATTGTCGGCGGTGATGCACTGACCGATCTTGCGGTGCTCAAGATTGATGGAGAAGGATATCCTGCCGTGGAAATGGGTGATTCATCGGCATTGTTGGTGGGTGAGACGGTTGTTGCCATCGGTACGCCGGCAGGTGTAGAACTTGCGGGAACGGTAACAGATGGTATTGTGTCTGCCATCAATCGCAATGTGAAAATTTACGATGATACCGGTGTACTGACCAAGCGCATGACGCTGATTCAGACCAACGCCAACATCAATCCCGGCAACTCGGGCGGACCGTTGATCAACGACCGGGGACAGGTGGTTGGGATTACTACACTCAAGCTTGCGGACGGCTATGATGGAATTGGCTTTGCGCTGCCCATCAACGGTGCAGCGGAAATTCTGACATCCATTATCGAGACAGGTTCTGCGGGAGACAGCAGCAGCTTTGTGACAAGTCGGCCCATTATTGGTATTACAGGCGGAAATGTTTATGTGGCGGCGGGATATGCTGCCAACGGCATTTTGGTCTCCACCATCAATACCGATTATCCGGTGGCACAGTCCGATCTGATGGAGGGTGATATCATTGTTGGGATCAATGGCATCCGTGTCAGCACCGTCACTGATCTAAACGCAGTGACCGAAGATATGAATGGCGGCGATATCGTGACACTGACCGTTAATCGCGGCGGGAAAGAAATTGATGTTACCGTGGAATTGGGTTGGGAATAAAAATGAAGGAAAGGCACTGCGCAAAATTCGCGCGGTGCCTGTTGTTTTGTTGCAAAAACAACTTTTTGGTGTCGAAAATCCCCGCTCTTGGGAACTTTTTTTGTAATTGGAGCAAAAAAAGTCAGAATATATTGAATTTTTTCTGATAATGACTTGCATTTTGTGGGGCAGATGGTGTATAATGTATATAATTGCCTGTAAAGGAGAGCGGAAATGCAATTTTTCAATGAAGCAATAGATTTTCTTAATAGAATGATGGATTACCTGCGGGAGTTCAATTTAACATCGGTGACAGTGCGAATTATACTGACCATGCTTTTTGGCGGCGCCATTGGCATTGGCCGTGAGCGTAAGCGCCGCCCCGCGGGATTTCGTACCCATATGTTGGTCTGCCTTGGCTCTGCTCTGACAATGATGATCAACCAGTACCTTATGGAAGAAGGATATACGGTGGACGCTTCCCGTTTGGGGGCTCAGGTCATTTCGGGTATCGGCTTCCTGGGTGCCGGTACCATTATTGTGACCGGACACCGCCAGGTAAACGGTCTGACCACTGCGGCCGGACTTTGGGCTTCTGCTTGTATGGGGCTTGCCATCGGTGCCGGTTTTTATGAGGGTGCTCTTCTGGCCTGTGTTGTCATTCTGCTGACCACCACCCTGTTTACATACTTCGACCGCAAGGTGCGTTCTACGTCCCGAGTTATGTGCATCATGGTGGAGTTTTCCCAAAGTGATGACTTTTCCAAGATTTTGGATACTCTGCGGGGGATGGATATGCGTATTTTCAACATTGAGCTCAATAAGCTGCGGGGCGAGAGTACTGCCCACAGCGTGGTGTTATCCATTGAGATGCAGAAGAAGCACACCCACGATGAGGTGCTTGCAACAGTAGCGACCATCGGTGGTGTAGCCGCGGTGGAGGAGCTGTAAGAAGCTGCCGACAGAATAAAAATAAAAAGCGCTCCGCCGCAGAGGCATGGCTTGTCTCTGCAGTGGAGTGCTTTTTGTATAGATACTGTATTTTTCGCATCGCTTCCAACAGAAAAGAGCCGCAGCATAGTCGGCTCTTTTCTATTCAATAAAGATCAGCCTGCGAAGGTGTGTTCGGCGGCTTCGGCGCGCATCTTCTGCATAACCGAGCGGGGACGCTGGGTTTTGAAGATGGCGGAACCCGCAACAATGACATTCGCACCGTTTGCGGTGCAGCGCCAGATGTTTTCTTCGGTAATGCCGCCGTCGACCTCGATATTCAGCTTCAGTCCGCGGGCGTTGGCCTCACGGCGGAGGGTGCGTACCTTATCAAGGGTTTCGGGGATCATTTTCTGTCCGCCAAAGCCGGGCTCAACTGTCATAACCAGTGCCATGTCCAGCTCCTCCAGATGGGGGAAGAGAACCTCGGCGGGGGTGGCAGGCTTGATGGCGATGCTTGCACGGACATCGCGCTCGCGGATGTAACGGATGACAGAGAAAGGATCGTCGCAGCTTTCGTAGTGGATGGTGATCAGATCTGCACCTGCTTTGATGAAATCGTCGATGTAGCGCTGGGGATCGTTGATCATCAGGTGCACATCAAAGAGCAGTTTGCTCTGGCGGCGAATTGAGGAGATGACACATGCACCAAAGCTCATGTTGGGCACAAACGCACCGTCCATGACATCAAGATGGAGATAGTCAGCACCTGCGTTCTCAACGCGTGTGATCTCATCGGCCAGACAAGAAAAATCGGCAGCCAGAATAGAGGGAGAGATGTAAATCATGGGAGAACTCCTTTCGGGGAATGAAGAATAAATATGTGTCAGAAATCAAAATGAACCATATGCTGATATCAGCGGCACCGACGAGGGCCGCATGATGAAGGTTCGCGCAAGCTCGGCGCGGCAGGAGAGAAAAATGCAGGATGTGCAACAGGCGCCGCGCCGTGTGCGCTGTAGCGTCCCCCTTCGGGGGGACGTTTTTGTTGTCAAATCAAAAGGCAGACCGCGTGGGCGGCGATGCCGAGCTTCTCGCCGGTAAAGCCGAGCTTCTCTTCGGTCGTTGCTTTGATGTTGATGCGTGATGGCTCGGTGCCGAGGGCACGGGCCAGGTTTTCTTTCATCTGCGGCAGATGGGGGGCGAGCTTGGGGGCTTGGGCAATGATGGTGGCATCCACGTTGCCGATGGAAAGCCCGTGGTTTTGCATAAGCGGGACGAGCCGGGCTGCAAGGCCGAGACTGTCTGCGCCTGCGTAAGCAGGATCGGTGTCGGGGAAGAGATGACCGATGTCTCCCATGCCCAGCGCACCCAGGATGGCATCCATGACAGCATGTGTCAGCACATCCGCGTCCGAGTGCCCGAGCAGACCGACGTTGTGAGGGATATCCACGCCCCCTAAAATCAGCCTGCGTCCTTCCACGAGACGGTGTACATCATATCCGTGTCCGATTCTCATGTGTCAGTCTCCTTTTTCGCGGGTTGCTTGGGGCATCGGGTTTCGGCAGCCGCACGGCGGGCAGAGAGAATGCCCTCGGCACGGGCAAGATCGTCGGGTGTTGTAATCTTGATATTGTCACGGCCGCATTCTACCAGCTTGACGGGATATCCGATTCGCTCAACCAGCGAGCAATCGTCGGTAGCGGTATCGAGTGCATTATCTTCCTGTGCGGTGTAGACGGCGGCGGTGTAGACATTCGTGGCGAAAATCTGCGGCGTTTGCGCCTGCCAGATCAGGTCGCGATCAAGTGTTTCTGCAACAAATCCCTTGTCATCGGCGCGCTTGATGGTGTCAATGGCGCGGGTTGCCGCGATGGCGGCACCGTGGCGGTGCGCTTTCTCCCAAACCGCATTGAGCATATCCGCGGTGACAAGACAGCGGGCACCGTCGTGGATGGCGACGTATTTTGCACGATCGCTGATTTTGCGAAAGCCCCGCATCACCGAATCAGCACGGGTTTTGCCCCCGGCAATAATCGCAGCGATTTTGGTCAACCCATAGCGCTCAATCATGGGCAGATAATGGTCAAGCTCATCTTCGCGTGCGACAACGATGATCTCATCAATGTGCGCACAATCGTTGAAGGTGCGCAGGGTGCGGGCAATAACGGGCATACCGCCGAGCGAGAGCATTTGCTTGGAGCAGTCTGCTCCCATCCGCGTGGATGCGCCTGCCGCAACAATGATGGCCGAGGTGAATTGATGTGTTTCTATTCCGACCGCTGTGCGCAGCAGATCGGCGATGGAAGAGGTAAAGGACATTATTCTTCAAAGGTGCCGTTTTCAATGTCGGCAACCATACCGATGCGGGTAGCGTGCTTGCCGCCCTCAAATTCGGTGTCAAGGAAGGCATCCACCAGCTCCAGAGCCAGTCCCTTGCCGATGACGCGCTCGCCGAAGCAGAGGACATTTGCGTTGTTGTGCTGGCGAGTCAGGCGGGCAGAGAAGGTGTCGGAGCAGCAGGCGGCGCGGATGCCCTTGTGCTTGTTGGCGGCCATGCTCATACCGATGCCGGTGCCGCAGATGAGAATGCCGATGTCGGCCTCGCCGTCCTGCAGCTTCTTGCAGGCGCGGTGGGCAAAGATGGGGTAGTGGCAGGAGTCAGCGGAGTAGGTGCCAACTTCGATGACGGTGTAGCCCTTCTCCTTAACATGGTCGATGATGTGATCTTTGATCAGATAGCCGGCGTGATCGCAGCCGAGTACGATGGTTTTGCTCATGATGAAATCCTTTCAATGTGCGAAGATATTGGTGTTACGAAGCGGCGGACAAATTCGCACCGCTCGGGAAAAGACAGGGTTATGTTCCGCTCTCGCGCGCCAGCCGTTCACGTTCTGCCTGGCAGGGGCGGAGATAGACGGGGACCAGCTCGCTGTCGCTGACCGTTTTTCCTGCACGCGTAGAGCGGAGCGCACACATGGCGACCGAGTAGGCATTCTGCTCACGAAGGAGGGGCGGTGCAGGGCGAAAAAGGGCAGAATCTGCAGCATGGGCGAGGGTGACATCGATGCCGTCTCCCACCAAATGAACCGGGAAGACAGACGCCGCATCCATGGCGGTCAGCTGTTCCTCCAGATCGGCGATGGAGATGGCGCGATCCTCGGTGAGCCGTGTCAGCCCATCAGGGGAGACGCGGAAGAGGGCGTTATAAACTTGGTTTCGGCGGGCGTTCATCACGGGGCAGATAATCTCTCCCTCGCGTGCGGTGCCGGCCAGGTTTTTGGCAAGGGCCTCGAGGGTGGAGATGCCCACACAGGGTTTGTTCTGTCCGAACGCCAACCCCTTGACGGTGGCGGCGCCGATGCGCACGCCCGTAAACGATCCGGGTCCGTGGGAGAGGGCAAACAGGTCGATATCAGCGATACCGCGTCCGATGCGTGTCATGATCGATTCCACCATGGGCAGGAGGGTTTCGCTGTGGGTGTTGCCGTTGTTGAGATGGTAGAGGGCAAGCAGACGCTCGTCCTCGGTCACCGCGACCGATGCCGCGATGGCGGTAGAGTCTATGGCTAAAATGAGCATGGTATATCCTTTCAGCGTACAAGCTGTACGGTGATGCTGCGCGCATTGAGATCATCGGGCAGCTTTTCGATGGTGACGCGCAGATAGCTGTCGGGCAGGGCGAAGGGAATCTTCTCACTCCACTCAACCACACAGATACCGCGGTCGAGATAATCCCAGTAGCCGATTGATTCCAGATCGTCCTCTCCCTCGATGCGGTACATATCAAAATGAAACAGCGGTCGTTTACCGCTGCGGTATTCGTTGACCAACGCAAAGGTGGGGGAGCGCACAAGGGAAGCAGGGGAGAGAACCGACGCAAGTCCGCGTGTCAGCGCAGTCTTCCCAACACCGAGATCGCCGTAAAGTGCAATGAAGGGCGGGAGAACACCACCCGTCAGCTGCTCGGCGAGCCACGCCCCCACCGCTTCGGTTTCTTCAGCCGAAGCGGTGGTGCGGCGAAACAGTTCTTCTGTCATCAGAACAGCCCCGTGATGTTGCCTTCATCATCCACATCAATGCGGATCGCGGCGGGAGCCTTGGGCAGACCGGGCATGGTCATAATAGCACCGGTGAGCACCACCATAAACTCGGCACCTGCCGAGAGCTTGACCTCACGCACGGTCAGGGTGTAGCCGGTGGGGCGGCCGAGCTTGCTCGCATCGTCCGAGAGCGAGTACTGTGTCTTGGCCATGCAGACGGGGAATTGAGCGTATTTGGGATCGAGGGCGATGAAATCGGCGATAGCCTTCTCTGCGGCGGGGAGATACTTGACCTCTGCGGCGCCGTAGATCTTTCGGGCGATGGTTTCGATCTTCTCTTTGATGGAGTCCTCGTCGCGGTAGAGCAGCTTGAAGGAAGAGGGCTTTTCACAGGCGGCGACGACTTTCTCGGCCAGCTCAATGCCGCCCTCACCGCCCCGGGCAAAGACCTCGGACAGAGCGAAGTCGGCTCCGCGATCGATGCAAATCTTGCGCAGCAGCTCAAGCTCGGCATCGGTGTCGGTGCCGAAGCGGTTGATGGCAACCACTACCGGAACGCCGTACTGGGCGAGATTGTCCAGATGTGCCTCAAGGTTGACAGCACCGGCGCGGAGGGCATCGAGATTCTCGGCGGACAGATCTTCCTTCTTGACGCCGCCGTTATACTTGAGGGCGCGGACGGTGGCCACCAGAACGATGGCAGAGGGAGCAATCCCCCCTTTGCGGCACTTGATGTCAAGGAACTTCTCAGCGCCCAGATCAGCACCGAAGCCAGCCTCGGTGATGGCATAATCAGCCAGCTTCATGGCGAGCTTGGTCGCACGGATCGAGTTGCAGCCGTGGGCGATGTTGGCAAAGGGACCGCCGTGGATGATGGCGGGGGTGTTCTCCAGCGTCTGCACCAGATTGGGTTTGAGAGCATCCTTGAGCAGTGCCGCCATCGCGCCCTCGGCCTGCAGGTCACGGGCATAGACCGGGCGACCGTCGTAAGTGTAGGCCACGAGAATGCTGCCCAGACGACGCTTAAGATCGGCGATGGAGTCGGCAAGGCAAAGGATTGCCATGACCTCGGATGCGACCGTGATCATAAAGTGATCCTCGCGCGGGATGCCGTCCACACGGCCGCCCATACCCACTACGATGTTGCGCAGAGCGCGGTCGTTGGTATCGGTGACGCGGGCAAAGAGGATGCGGCGCTGATCAATACCGAGAGCGTTGCCTTGCTGCAGGTGGTTGTCGATCATGGCGCAGAGGAGATTGTTGGCAGCGGTGATGGCGTGGAAGTCACCCGTGAAGTGGAGGTTGATATCTTCCATCGGCACGACCTGTGCATATCCACCGCCGGCCGCGCCGCCCTTGACACCGAATACGGGGCCGAGGGAGGGCTCACGCAGGGCAATGACCGCACGGCGTCCAATTTTTTCCATCGCCATGCCAAGTCCGACAGTGGTGGTGGTTTTTCCCTCACCCGCGGGGGTGGGGTTGATGGCGGTGACAAGGATCAGTTTGCCGTCAGGCTTGTTCTGCATACGGCGCTCAAATGCTTCGGTGATTTTTGCCTTGTAGTGACCATAGAGCTCAAGCTCGTCGTCGGCAATCTCGAGCTTGCGGGCAATGTCGGTAATGGGCAGCATTTTCGCTTCCTGTGCGATTTGAATGTCAGTTTTCATGCAAGTCACTCCTTTTTGTCGTTTGGGAGATTGGTCAGTCTTTTTTGATCAATGCTTCGCGGCTTCCGTCGGGGCGCTGAATGACCGTGTTCTCCAGTGTGGCGCGAAGAGATGCGCGGTAGGACTCGATATACTCCTGCCGCAGAACAGCCTGCTCGGCTTTTTCCTCGTCGGTGAGCCCCTCACCCTTAGATTTGCGGGCAAGGGCATTGATCCGGTCGATCTTGCTTTGTTCCATGATATTCTCCTTGGGAATTTTGCTTTCAAACGGTAAAATACTTCCACTCTATATTATGCCCCATTTTTTTGCTTTTGTCAAGGGGAGAGGGAAAAAGACATGACGGTGCCGAATCTTTTCTCTGCTGTGTACAGTGGTATTTACGCATATCTCGCGCATTGTGCGCATAGGATGGAGTAAACAAGTGAAAGGAAGTGCAGAATATGTCCCCCATCAATTCGTATAAACCCGAAGGAATGCTGATCACACAACCCGAGAACCGTGAGCTGACCGCCACGCCGGCTGCGCTTGAGCGCGCCATGCAGCAGGGAAGAATTTTAGAAGGAATCGCGCATCTCTGTGACAGTCGATTTGCACTGCATGTTGACTTGGGATGTATGGAAGGCATCATCCCGCGTGAGGAGGCACTTTGGTGTCGCGCAGGTGAGGAGATCAAGGATATTGCCGTGATTACCCGTGTGGGCAAGGCAGTTTGCTTTAAGGTGGTCGGCTTTTCGCGTGAGGGAGGGCGTACCTGCGCAATTCTTTCCCGCCGTGCGGCACAGCGGGAGTGTGCCGCCAATTATATCTCCTCTCTTCGCACCGGGGATATTATCCCTGCGCGTGTGACACATCTTGAACCGTTCGGTGCCTTTGTCGATATCGGCTGCGGCATTTCATCGCTGCTTTCGGTCGACTGTATTTCGGTCTCCCGAATCTCCCATCCGCGGGATCGCTTCTCGGGCGGGGATTTTATTCCGGTGGTCATCAAGCAGATCGACCGCGAACAGAATCGTATCTTCGTCTCGCACCGTGAACTGCTCGGCACATGGGAAGAGAATGCCTGCCGATTTGCGGTGGGGCAGACGGTCGCAGGTGTTTTGCGCAGCATTGAAAGTTACGGTGTTTTTGTGGAGTTGGCTCCGAATCTCGCGGGGCTTGCCGAGCTGCGGGATAATCGCACATCCTCGCTGGATCTGACGGTGGGAAGGTCTGCCGCGGTCTATATCAAGAGTATCATTCCCGAGCGGATGAAGATTAAGCTGGTGCTCATCGATACATACAGTGGGCTGCGCACGCCCGCCCAAAACCGCTATTACATTGATCCCGATGTAACCACCCACATTGATCGCTGGCGTTATTCACCCGCAAATGCGCCAAAGGTGATCGAGACTGTCTTCACTGCCGAATCGGCATGAGGACGATAAGCATAAAGGTGCCGCGCATATAGCGCGGCACCTTTTGTGCCCATGTATCCCAAATACACAAGAGACAAAGCCCGAGGGTGTCGTTAGAATCATGTGTTCATCGGCATCAGGGGGTGTAGTGTTTGGTGATGGGGGAGAAATCGATGCCCGCGCGCTTTGCCTGATCGTGCTGATGCAGGCGCGGAACAGCGTAGATTCTTCCGTCTCGGCGAAAGTTTGCTCCCGTTTGATGAAAATGGAAGGGGACACCGGCGGCAACGCACGCCTCGCGTATGCCGAGCACCCATGCGTAGTCGCAGATGCGCGCCCCCGCCCCCGATTCGCCGCCTACCGTGACCTCTTCGATGCGGTCATCCAGGTAAGGGGAGAGGTCGATGGGTTCCAGCAGAGGTTCGCAGACAATAAACCGATGGGCAATGGGCGCGGCACGAAAAAGAGGCAGCCGCTCATCGGCACGGCGCTGATTTTCACAAGTACAGCCAATGCGGACATTGGGATAACCCGCTCCCCAATCCTCGGGGAGACTGGCATGGAAGCGGTGGATGCGCTTGGTGATGATGATAAACTCCACATCAGGCCGCGCGGCAATCATCCGCCATGCTTCGCTTCTCCATGCATCGGCGTCCTCAAGAAAAAAGTCGGAGGTGAAACAGGTCCAGAGCGTCGACCCCGACGGGACGCGATATTCTCCCGCTCTGTTCTTGCGCAGCGGGAGTCCAAATGCCGCTGTGCGGTGAGGGGTTGCGGGATCCCGTCCGTGTTCGGCATCCATGCGGTATACATAGCAGTTGGCGCAGCCTTCGCTGATTTTGCGGCATCCGTGCCACAGATTCCAGCCGTCTTTCATGATGCTCCCTCGTCTGCGGGGCGATGTTTGGCGTAAAACGCACGCATCGCTGCTTCATAGCGGCTGGGATCAATGGCGTAACTGACTCCGTGCGTGGCATCGTCCACGATCAGCAGTGCCTTATCGGTGGGACAGGCATCATACAGGCGGTAAGCCATTTCGGTAGGGACATAATCATCCTTGCCGCCGTGGACAAAAAGTATGGGCAGATGCGCATGCGCGAGGGCACGCAGCGGATCTGCATCACCGAAGAAATAGCCGGCGCGCAGACGGCAGAAGAGGGACGCGACGGGCATCAGCAGGGCGGAAACAGCCCGCGGAATGTGCATGGTGGAATGCATGACATGGCGAAATTCCGCAACCGCCGAGCTATAGCCGCAGTCGGCGATTACCCCTTTGACCTGCGGAGGAAGGGGGTGACATGCCGTCAGTGTAACGGTTGCCGCTCCCATTGAGATGCCATGCAGGAAAATGGCACGATCGGGCATACGCTCGGCGAGCAGACGGCACCACGCGGCACAGTCGATGCGGTCGAGTGCACCGAATCCGACAAAATCTCCCGCACTGCCGCCGTGGGCGCGGTTCTCGGCCACGAGTACGTTGAAGTTTTGCGCGCGGTACCACGGAATCATCATGGCAAAGTCACCCGCACTGCTGCGATAACCATGCACAACAATGACGGTATCCTGTCCGCTGCCGTTTCCTGCGATTGGGAAAAATCGGGCGCGGAGCGAAACGCCGTCATGGGCATTGAGTGTTAACACCTCGTGGGGGAGGGTATCAAGGGCGGCGAGGGCTGCATTGTTGCGTGCAATATAGTCCTGCCAGAACGGGGGGAGTGTTTCGGGATCGTGGGGGGGCAGCGGGGGTTGGCGGCGAATAGATGTGTTGATGAGAAAATTGGCAGCTGCAATCACCACAATAAGGAGAAGTACGGCGATGCCAAGAAACAGATAGAGCATACGGATCTCCGATCGAAGGAATTTTCATGCAGATACAGTATAACAAAAAACAGTATACCATATGTGTATGAAAAATGCAAGAAAAGGGTGAGGAGGAAATAAGTTTTTTCCTGTGAGCGAAAGGAGAGTATTTCGGCAAATCCCATATAACGCTACCGAGAGGTACAATCATGGAATGTTACGAAATCAACTTGAACCCATAATCCGATCACCTGTAAATGCACGGTGTGACAGAGCGGTCTCTCTTGCAATTTGGATGGTGCTGTGCTATAATGAAGAAAACAGCCCAAAGAAAGGAGTTTTCCATGACCCGTATCATTGCCGTTCGCCACGCCGAGAGTGAGGGAAATCTTGCACACTTTTGCTGTGGACATACCGACATTGCGCTGACACCGCTGGGGCATCTGCAGGCAGAAGAGACAGCACGATTCCTTGACCGTTATGCCATTGACCGCATCTATTCCAGTGATCTGCTTCGCGTGGTAATGACGGCACGCCCAACCGCCGAGCGCCGGGGAATGGATATTATCCGCGATGTTGGCCTCCGCGAGATCAACGTCGGTGCGTGGGAGGGGATGCCCCACCGCGAGCTTGACCGACGCGATCCCGCACGGTATGCGTGGCATCACGATTTTGTCAATGCCGCCTGTCCTTCGGGGGAGTGTGTACGCGATCTGTTTGCCCGCATCTGTGTGACCTTTCGCCGCCTGGCAGAGGAAAATCACGGCAGGACGATTGCACTGTTTACGCATGCAACGCCGATTCGTTCGATGCTGACCGAGTGGCGAGGGCAGCCCATTGAAGCGATCAACGATACCCCATGGCCCTCCAACGCATCGGTGACGGTGGTGGATTATCTCGATGACGGTACATATCATCTCGAACTTGCCGCGTTCGGCGATCATCTTGTGCGTGCCGGTTTGGCAGATGCGGCGGCGCTTCGTTTATAATCAATACAATAAACGCTCCATTAGCCCCCGTGCGGAAGATGTTCTTCCGCATGGGGATTTTTTTCTTCGTTTGGAGAGAATTTTAGCACTTGAAGCTGTGATTTACAAAAAGTTCACAAAATATCCGCACTTACTTCTTGACAAAAGCCGCAATTCGTGGTAAATTTTATACGTAGTTTAGCACTTGATATCAAAGAGTGCTAAAACAACAGCTGATTGGAAAGCGAGGTGTGCATATGAGTTTGATGAACGGTGAATTGAGCGAACGGAAAAAGCTCATATTAAAAGCGATCATTGATGCACACATCGAAAATGGCGAACCTGTCGGCTCTCGGTATATTATGCAGAATGCGCAGATTGCGTATTCATCGGCAACCATCCGCAATGAAATGGCAGAGCTTGAAGAAATGGGCTACCTTGAGCAGCCCCACACATCGGCGGGCAGAGTGCCGAGTGAGCTTGGCTATCGTTTTTATGTCGATACCATGCTTAGCCGTTACGCCATGACACAGCGTGAGCTTGCCGAACTCAATAATCTGATGCGAATCAAGCAAGCGGAGATCGATACGATCCTGGAGCAGGCATCGAAGTTGGCGGCTGCGCTGACCAACTATACCGGCATCTCGGTCAAACCCAAACCGACCTCGGCATCCATTTCCCATTTTGAGACGGTCTGGGTGGACGCACGAAGCTTTATTCTGGTGATGGTGACCTCTACCGGGACAGCGAAAAGTAAATTTGTCCGCCTCGGCTTTGATGCTGCCCGTGAGACGGTGGCAAGGCTTGCCGCTGCTCTCAATGCCAATCTGGCGGGGCTGTCGGCCGATCAGATCACGCTTCCCGCCATCATGCGTATGGAAGCTGCCATGGGCATCGATTCGGTGCTGGTCAATCCCATTATCAAGTGCATTTACGAGACGATGAGTGAGCTGGACGACGGCGATGTCCGCTTTGAGGGTATCAACCGTTTGCTGCAATATCCCGAATATGCCGATATCGGACAATTCAAGCGTCTGTTGGGGGCGCTGGAAGAAAAGCAGGATATTCTGGATTTGGTCTCGGGTGCGCAGGCCGAAAATGTCAACATTTACATCGGTTCGGAAAACACCGTCGATGTGATGCAAAACTCATCTCTCATTTTCAAAACCATTCGCCACGGCGGTAACACCGTCGGCGCCATCGGCATCATCGGCCCCCGCCGCATGGATTATTCCCGTGTGGTCACGATGATTGAGCATTTGGCGGCACAGGTGGCATCTATGCTTGACGGAGAAGGGACGCAAACAAACTTACTGAACGGAGGAGAACATAATGCAGGAAAAGGATAAAACACCGCAGACCGAAGTGGAGCTTGAGACCGAAGCTGAGGCATCGGCTGAACAGGAAGAGGCAGTTGAACAACCGCAGAAAAAGGATAAAGAATGGAAAAAAGAAGCCAGACGGCTTGAGGCAGAGCTTGCCGCAGCCAACAAAAAGCTGGAGGAGAGTGCTGCCGCCCTGGCCGAGTCGAATGATAAATATCTGCACATGATGGCGGAATACGACAACTTCCGCAAGCGCACCGCCAAGGAGCGTGAGGGGCTTTACGCCGATGCTTACGCCGACCTGCTGGTGAAAATTCTGCCCGTGCTCGACAATCTTGAGCGTGCGGCGCAGTACAGCGACGCGGCAACGGTGGGGCAGGGTGTCACCATGACGCTCAAGAGCTTCATCGAGGTGCTGGGCAATCTCGGCATCACTGAGATCGAGGCACTGAACAAGCCCTTTGATCCCAACCTGCACAACGCCGTGATGCACGTCGAAGATGAGCAGTACGGCGAGAGTGAAGTTATCGAAGTTCTGCAGAAGGGCTATATCCGGGGCGATAAGGTGCTCCGCTATGCGATGGTAAAGGTCGCAAACTGAACGAATATCCACACGATAGAATAAATTATATTTTGGAGGAAACAACTTATGGCAAACATGGAAAAAATCATCGGTATAGATCTTGGTACTACCAACTCCTGCGTGGCAGTATACGAGGGCGGCGAGCCCATCGTTATCCCCAACCCCGAAGGCGCACGTACTACCCCCTCGGTGGTTGCCTTCTCCAAGACCGGCGAGCGCATGGTCGGTCAGGTGGCAAAACGCCAGGCCATCACCAATCCTGACCGCACCATTATGTCGGTCAAGCGCGAGATGGGTACCAACTTCAAGGCAACCGTTGACGGCAAGGCCTACACGCCCCAGGAGGTTTCGGCCATGATTCTGCAGAAGCTGAAGGCTGACGCAGAGGCTTACCTCGGCACCACCGTCACCAAGGCTGTTATCACCGTTCCCGCATATTTCTCGGATGCACAGCGCCAGGCAACCAAGGACGCAGGCAAGATCGCCGGCCTTGAGGTGCTCCGCATCATCAACGAGCCTACCGCCGCGGCTCTCGCTTACGGCGCCGACAAGGACAACGACGCCAAGATCATGGTCTTCGACCTGGGCGGCGGTACCTTCGACGTATCCCTGCTTGAGATCTCCGATGGCGTGTTTGAGGTGCTTGCCACCGCGGGCAACAACCGTCTGGGCGGCGATGACTTCGACCAGCGCATTATCAACTGGATGCTTGAGACCTTCAAGCGCGAGAACGGCATCGATCTCGGCCAGGATAAGATGGTGATGCAGCGCCTCAAGGAGGCAGCCGAGAAGGCAAAGATCGAGCTGTCCGGCATGACTTCCGCCAACATCAACCTCCCCTTCCTGACCGCAGATGCTACCGGTCCCAAGCACTTTGAGGCTACCCTCACCCGTGCAAAGTTCGATGAGCTGACCGCTGATCTGGTTGAGGCCACCATGAAGCCCACTCGTCAGGTTCTCTCGGATGCAGGGCTGAGCATCAACCAGGTTGACCGTGTTCTGCTGGTGGGCGGTTCCACCCGTATCCC
>JAFQVV010000013.1 GCA_017407835.1 Clostridia bacterium | reverse complement strand
CGGCTGGCTTAAGCCTGCCATGCCCCTCCCTGCCTTCCTTGAAGGCATCAGCCGTTTCGGCGCTACTCACCACAGCATCCTGATCTACGATGCTTCGCTGGAAGCGCTGGAATTCTTCGGCCGTCAACTCGGCTTGCCTGTCGAGGTACTGTAAATGAACAATACAATCTACACCATCGGTCTTGATCTTGGTACATCTTCGGTGAAAGGTGCGCTGGTCTCCTCCGACAACACCATTCTCGCAGAGCGAACCGTCAAAATGAAATATCGCACAACAGCGGGTTATACCGGCTTTGATGCAGCGGAATTTGCCGACGACACCATTGCCCTGATTCGTGACCTGGCATCCAACCTGCCTGCAGGTGCCAGAGTCAGCGGTATCGCCGCTGTCTGTGCCGCAGGCAACACGCTGATCTGCGATCAAGATGGCACCCCGCTCATCGATGCATTCAGTTGGACCTGCGAATCCATGATGGATGAATCTGCCGCCGTCTATTATCCCACCATCTCTCCGGAAGAACTCTCTCGCGAAGCAACCCGTGCTCGTACGGGCTGGCCGTTCAGCGGCGGATTCCCCTTGGGCCATCTGGCTTATCTGAAGGTTCATCACCCCGATTTGCTCGCCCAAGCCGCCACCGTTACCATGTCGGGCGAATATCTCCTCTACCGTCTCTGCGGCAAGTGGGGTATTGACCGCTCCACTGCTACCCCCTTCTATTTGCTTGAGCAGGAGACAGGACGTTGGTATAAACCCTATCTCGACGCACTCGGCATCACCGAAGATCAGCTTCCTGCTGTAGGCAAGAGCGGTGATATTCTCGGCCACCTCACACCCGAGGCTGCCGCCGCCTGCGGTCTGGACACCGACTGCGAAATTCGCCTCGGTTCCTTTGACCATCCCGGCGGAGCACGCGCCAGTGATGTTACCAAAGAAGGTGACCTGCTGGTTTCCTGCGGAACCTCGTGGGTTTGCTTCTTCCCCGTTGCGAACCGCCAGGCAATCCTTGATCAGAAACTGCTCTGCGATCCCTACCAGTCCCCCGAGGGATGCTGGGCGGGGATGTTCTCGGTCGCTCGCGTCGGCGAGCTGATTGACCGCGCCGTTCTGCTGTATGCAGGCGAAGACGACGCCCGTTTTGATCGCTTCTACAATATGGCAAAAGAAGCGGGAGCAGGTGCCGGCGGCGTCAAGATCGACCTCAAGGAAGAGCTTCCTCTCCCCGACGGAAAAAACAACGCCAATCTGGCGCGCGCCCTGATTGAAGCCATCGCAGGTGAGCTGCGCGACAGTATGCACCGCGTTGAATCAATCGGCATCACCTTCCGCCGTGCAGTCATGGCAGGCGGCCCCTCCCGCAACCCCATCTGCCGCGACATCGTGGCCGAAGTGATCGGTATTCCCGTTGAATATCACTACGGTGTAAGCTCGGGCGCAGTCGGTGCGGCAATGCTGGCACGCGGCGCAATTTCCTGATGCCTTAAACACAAAATCCAACCATATCTAAAGCGCACACAGACCAAAAATCTGTGTGCGCTTTTTCTCAATCTCCCACTATTTTTTCGGCATATGTATAAGTTGCTGCAGATTAAGCACATTAACCAATAAAAAACATATTTTATTGGTTAATGTGCACATTATATGGAAAATCGCGATATGATAAAATAGAAGCAACAGAAAGGCTTTCGGAAAGTAATTTTTTGTCGTTATTTCTCCGCGTGCTTTTTTATGTATAAATAATTCAACCCAAGGAGAACGCTCATGAAAAAACGTTTGTTTGCTCTTCTTCTGGCCATGCTGATGTTGGTACCGTTTGCAGCATGTGCCAATGATGACACACCGGACACGACAGATACCACATTGTCCGGCGAGAACACAAACTCGCCCACGACCACCGCCCCCGAAGCGACCGGTCCCGTCCCCGAATTGCCCGATGTGAAGTTTGAGGGTACAGAGCTTGTTTTTGTCAACCGTCCCGCCGATGCCGAATATTACAACGAGCTTTGGCTGGCTGCTGAAGACTTAACAGGTGACCTCATCAATGACTCTATCTGGAGACGCAATACTTATATTGAAGAAAAATACGGGGTTACCATCAGCACTGTGGAATCTACTTCTCCCGCTGATCTCGTCTCGACGGCATCGATGTCCAATGATGATCTCTACGACGTCATGTACGAATCCTTCAGAAACACCGGAACCAGAGCTTTGGCCGGCCAGCTCTACAACATTGCCGATTTCGGTTATGTCAACTACGACAACCCCTGGTGGGACGCCAACAGTGTCGAAGGTCTGTCTTATAACGGCAAACTTTTCGCTGTTGTCTGCGACATTTCTCTGATGACGCCTGTCGGTCAGCGCGGTATTATCTTCAACCGCGACCTCATCCGTGAAAACAATCTCGACGATCCTTACGATCTTGTAGAACAAGACAAGTGGTATCTGGATACCATGTTTGAAATGGTCACAAAGGTCAGCAATGACCTTGATGGTGATAATGTGCGCACCGACGCCGACCTCTATGGCTTCTTATCCGAAGAATCCGCCGGTGCATCTGCTTTCTTCCTGATCGGCGGCTGCGGCGTTACATTTGTCTCCAAAACCGAAGATGGTCTGACCGAATCCTTTATGAATGAAAAGACCATCGGTATTCTCGACAAAATCAATGCCATTTTTGCAGATGATACCATCACCCGCGACTACAATGACTTGGATCCCGAGGGCAGCAAATGGATTTACGGTCGTCAGCTCTTCTCGGAAGATCATTTCCTCTTCACCGTTGCTTCCTCTGATGTTTTTGAAGAATTCAAGAACTTTGAAATGAAGAGTGAATACGGTATGGTGCCCCTGCCCAAGTATGACGCAAGCCAGACTGAGTACTACCACTATCTCGACACCTATCGTACCTGCCTCTCCATCCCCGCAACCAACAGCCAGGATGATATCGAGCGTCTCTCGATTATCCTTGAGGACATGGCATACAAGTCCTCCGAGGAAGTTTTGACTGCGTTTGTCGATGAGGTTATCTCTCTGCGCCGTGCGCGTGTTCCCGAACTCGGCGAGATGGTTAAACTGATCCGTAAGTCAATCTGCTATGATGTTTCCACCCTCTTCACTGAAATTGATTATAAGAGCATTCTTGCAACTGCCGTAGAAAGCGGTAATGCCTCTTCTTCGTTCAGCTCTGTCTCCAGAGTCTTCCAGAAGAAACTGTCAAACCTTGCAAAGAAGCTGGAGCAGCTTGGCTGATCCGCCGCCCCCCTCTCTTTTCACTCGCTCTGTTTTCTCGGAGCGAGTGATTTTTTATTCGACATCCCCAAAAACCAAACACACCTAACAATTTCAGGCATCGTTGATTTTCAATAAAAAAAATATACCTAATTTGTGTATTTGGTCTATTTACAAAAAATTATAAAATGTTAAAATATTAGTATCAAGCCAAGGTCAAATTCTCCCATATGCCACCATATTTGATCAATGGTTTAACTTTCATTATACAAGGAGAATGCTCATGAAAAAACGTCTGCTTGCTTTCCTCTTGGTTGCACTTGTGCTGATCCCGTTTGCAGCGTGCGCCAATGATGACACACCAGATATCAACTTGCCCGACGAGAGCACAAACTCGCCCGAGACAACCGCCGCACCCGAGTCGACAGGTCCCGTTCCCGAACTGCCCAATGTGCGATATGAGAACACCGAGCTTGTCTTCCTGAGCCGCCCCGCAGATGCAACACACTATAAAGAACGCTGGCTCGATGCCGAAGATATCACGGGGGACCTCATCAATGATGCGGTCTGGAACCGCAATACTTACATTGAAGAAAAATACGGTGTCACAATTCGCACCGTAGAATCCAACAAACCTGCCGACAATCTCTCCTCTGCCGCAATGTCCAATGACGATCTTTATGACGTGATGTATGAATCTTTCAGAAACACCGGTCCCGCCACCCTTGCAGGTCATCTCTACAACATCGCCGATTTCGGCTATGTCAATTATGACAATCCTTGGTGGGACTCCAACAGCGTCGAGGGGCTTTCTTATAATGGCAAACTCTATGCCGTTATCTGCGACATCAGCTTAATGACGCCGGTCGGACAGCGGGGAATGGTTTTCAACCGAGACCTCGTCCGCAACTACAACCTCGAGGATCCCTACCAGCTTGTCGAAGACGACAATTGGACGATTGACAAAATGATTGAATTGGGTACGCAAGTCAGTGATAATCTTGATGGCAATCCCGATAACACCGATGCCGACCGTTACGGATTCTTAACGGATAACTCCACCGGCGGATCATCTTTCTTTTTAGTCGCAGGTTGCGGTGTTACCTTCCTTGCCGAGAGCGAGGACGGATTGGTCGAAAGCTTTATGAATGAAAAGACCATCTCCATTCTGGAGAAATTCAACTTTTTCGCTACAGATAAGGAAACTTGCCGCGACTGTTATGACGTAACTCCCACAGGCGACCGTTTTGTATATGTACAACAGCTCTTCGCCGAAGACCACTTCTTATTCACAGTCGGAGACGCCGGTATGTTTGAATCCTTTAATCGAATGGAAATGAAGAGCGAATACGGTATCGTTCCCATGCCGAAATACGACGAACATCAAACGGAGTATTACCACTACTGCGATACGTATACCACTTGTCTCTCAATCCCCTCGACAAACAGCACCGATGACATTGAGCGCCTCTCCGTTCTGCTCGAGGACATGGCATACAAATCCTCTGAGTTAGTGCTGAGTGCTTATGTCGACAATGTCATCTCTCTGCGCCGTGCGCGCGTTCCTGAGCTTGGTGAAATGGTTAAACTGATGCGCTCCTCAATTTGCTATGACCTCTCCAACCTCTATGAGACCATCAACTACAAAGAAATTCTTTCCAGCGCAATCAAAAACGGTAATCCTTCATCGACCTTCAAGTCTCAATCGAGACTTTTCGCCAGAAGATGCAAACAGGTGACAGATAAGCTCGACCAGCTGGGCTGATCGCAAGCATCACTCACCCACACAAATCAAAACACTCTCCCGCTTCGCTTGGGCGCAGCGGGAGAGTGTTTTCGTCCAATTGGACAATGCGCTGTATTCTCCCCGACCTTTTTGTCCAAAATGCGTATTGCTTCAATCTGCGGAATATGGTAAAATAAATACGATCCATTCCAATTCCCCACCTTGCGTTGTCTGCTCAGCTCATTTCATCGCAGAAAGGACAAATGTCGTGAAAAAATATTTCTCTGTTTTGCTGCTGTTTACACTTTTTCTCTCCCTCTTTTCGATGCACGTCTCGGCACAGGAAAAAGAAAACATCTGCACATACTACACCGTTCGCGCTTACCATGAGATTGGTCTGCAAAAAATCAACGCCTATTGTCCCGAGCTTTGCTTCGACGGGAATTTGGTCTATACCAGAACCGATTCCTCTACTTACAGTGATAACCGTCTTCTGTCCTCACAGAAGGATACCCTCCGCGGCCAAGCGGCACACTATTCCCTGACCGGAGAGGAAGATCCCGATTCTCCCTACCTCTGCATAATTTTCTTTGAACTTGATTCCCTTTATCAACTTGACGGCTTCTCTTTCTATGGCTCAGGCGCCGAAAACGGTATCCCCACCAACCTCAACATCGATGGCTTTGATATTTTGGTCAGCAAAACCGGCGATGCATCGGATTGGACCACCGTTTATTCGGGCACAGAACTGCACTGCGGAAAACAATACGAGTTCTACGAAATCGGCAACGGCAAACAGGTCGCCTATATCACAGCTGATTTTGAATCCATCGAGGCGCAGTATGTTGCCTTTGCCTTAACGCAAACCCGTTGTCTGCACAAGGCTTCGCTCCGACAAGCATATGATATGGAAATTACCGATCACCCCGAATATTTCAGGATGACCGAGCTTGAGTTGTACGGTGCCGAAGTAATTGAGGAAGAGGAAACCCTCCCTTTCGCAGATGTCACGACTATCATCACAACCGCCGCTGCTCCATCCTTTTTGCTCCCCGGCTATGAAGCAATCTTGATCATAATCCTCGCAATCGGTATGGTATCTGCTGCGCTTCTGCTCCTGCGCCGCACCAATACGCAAAGAAACACCGCAGAAAACGATACAACACCACCAAATTAAAGCTGATTTTCCCGTTTCCTTCCCCCAATCATCCATATTTAAGCTGCCGCCAATCAATTGGCAGCAGCTTTTTTGACCGAACAATGAACAAAACCAACAAAAAAACATATATAACTTTGGGCATTTCACACATCAAATGTCCCCGTACATTATGCTATAATCTTAATGGAGCAAAAAATTTGTTACTCTAATTCATCTTGAAAGAAAGGAATATGATTATGAAGAAAATCCTCTCTATTGCACTTCTCCTTACACTGATTCTCTCCCTCGCAGTTTTCCCCTCCGCCGCAGAAGAGAAAAACAATGTGCTTTCTCTGGACACTACCGAAGTTTATTTTGAATTCGGTATGAGCGGCAGCGGTGTCTCGCACATTCCCGAAAATATTTTTGACGGCATTAACGTCTACAACCAGGATGATGCCTCCACCTTCTGCGACAACCGTCTGGTTGACGGTCTGCAGCCCTACCTCGACGGCACCTCCCAGATGTTCGACGTAATGGGCAACAGCGATGTCAAGGACACCCCCTATTACACCGGTATGCAGTTCAAGCTGGACAAAATTTACACCGTTGACAGCTTCACCTTCTACTCCGACAACGCAATTGACGGCATTCCCTCTGCCGGCAACATCGACGGCTTTGACATTCTGGTCAGCAAGACCGGTGAAGAAGGCAGCTGGACCGTTGTTTACTCGGGCAAGGATCTGCTTTGCACCAAGAAGTATCAGGTCGCAACCGATGAAGAAACCGGTCTGCAGACCACTTACATCACCGCTGAATTTGCTCCCACTGAGGCACAGTACATCGCATTCTGCCTGACCGCTTCCCGCTGCCAGCACGCAGATGCTCTGATGGAAGCTTATGGTCTCGAATGCGCAGGTCGTCCCGACTACTGGAGACTCTGCGAACTGGAAGTTTACGGTGTCGCCTCCTCCGAGGCTCCCGCAACCACCGAAACTCCCTCTACCCCCACCGAGCCCGGCAGAACGAATGTTATGGCCATCGCAGGTCAGACCAAACTGATCGTTGACTCCCTCCCCGGCGGCTGGAACCATAAACCCGAGCGTCTGTATGACGGCGTGATCGATTACGACGACAATGATTCCAACTGCTTCTGCAACAACGTCATTCCCGGCGGCGCGGACAGCTACACCTCCGGCCAGAGCAAGCACTTCAACATCAAGGGTGAAGAAGATGCCGACGGCAAGTACCTGCACGTATTCCAGTACGAGCTGGGCGAGGCTCATGTTGTTGACGGCTTCAAGTTCTATGTTTGCGGCGCAGTGGGCGGAACCATCACCTGCAACGTTGACGGTATCGATATCCTGCTCAGCGAAGACGGCGAGAACTGGACCACCGTTTACTCCGGCTCCAAGCTCCTCTGTTCCGGTCAGTACAAGATTCATGAGAACGGCGATCTGAAAACCACCTATATCGAGGCTGACTTCGCCGCTGTAAACGCCAAGTATGTTGCCATCGCTCTGACCGACTCCCGCTGCCAGCACTCTGCTGAACTCAAGGCTCAGGTCGGCGAAGAGCACGACATCAACACTCGTCCCGACTACTTCGGCTACACCGAATTCGAGCTTTACGAAGCTCCTGCAGGCACCGCACCTACTACCACCACCGCAGCACCTACTACTACCGCAGCACCCACTACCACCGCAGCGCCCACCCAGACACCCGACACCGCAGATATGCTGCCTGTCGCATGCATCGCACTGATGCTGGCTGCTGCTGCCTGCCTCTTCCTGCGCAAGAAGTTCAACTAATTAAAAAATTCCACCGGGGGGTGTCGCGCCAATGAGCGCGGCACCCCCATCAACTTTGAGTGGGCATGGAAACGCCGCCCAATCAAACATTGCATCGAATATTTTCAAAAGGCTGACGATTGCACGTCAGCCTTTTCGTTCGACATGCATTGAGCACTGCGCTTGCTTTGGAATATTAAAACGGGAATAATTTTCCGATGCGTTGAGTTTTGTGTAAATACAACAAGCAAAATCATTCATTATTGGTCATTCTGCACATTCCATGGAACAAGGCATTGTGCTAAAATTGTGTTACAGAAATTCGAGATGCCCACGGACATTTTCCACAGGCAACAAAGATTTTCTCCGATTCGGAATTTTTAATTCACACTAAAGAAAGGAAACAAATCATGAAAAGATTCCTCTCCATCATCCTCGCGCTTACCTTCCTGCTTTCGCTGTTTGTCCTTCCCTCGGCTGCAGCGGAAGATCCCGCTAACGGCCGTACCAACGTAGCGCTTGGTGCAGAATTGGCCGGCGGCAAGAACTCCGGCGGTTACTGGTTCAAAGGCGTTGAAGGCTCCAACAACATCCAGGAAGGTGGCAGAACCCACATCAACGACGGCGTTCACAATGATGAAACCCTCTACCTTAGATTGCAGGTTAGCGCAACCGTTGAAGAAATCGTCGAAGATCTCGCATTCCTCTATGATGTTCACGGTGAATACGCCGATGAGGGCAAGTACTACGGTATTCTCGGCTACAAGTTCGCCGAGGCAGCCACCATCGACGGCTTCAGCATCTTCCTGACCCAGATCATCGATGGCAAGCCTGTTCATGATTTCACCCTTGACGGTGCAGACATCTACGTCAGCGAAACCGGCGAGGATGGTTCTTGGAAGCTCGTTTACTCCGAGACCAACATCCTCTGCGAGAAGAAGTACAAGGTTTACACCGATGAAGACGGTATCCAGACCGCTTACATTTCCGCCGACTTTGATCCTGTCAAGGCACAGTACTATCGTCTCTGCGTCACCCTGCCCAGCTGTGTACACGATGACGTTGAATTTGAGGAAGAGGGAAACATTGCTTGGTTCTATATTACCGAGGTAGAGTTCTACGAAGCTAAGGCCGGTGCAGCAACCACCACTGCTGCTCCCGAAACCACCACTGCTGCTCCCGAAACCACCACTGCTGCTCCCGAGACCACTACCGCTGCTCCCGACACTACTACCGCAGCTCCCGACACTACTACCGCAGCTCCCGATACTACCACTGCTGCTCCCGATACTACCACTGCTGCTCCCGACACTACTACCGCAGCTCCCACCCAGACGCCCGATACGGCTGACATTCTGCCCATTGCTTGCGTTGCCCTGATGATGGCTGCAGCGGCTTGCCTGTTCCTGCGCAAGAAGTTCAACTGATTGATAAAACCGTAAAACAAAGCATCCGGGGTGCTGCGCAATTCGCGCAGCACCCCTTGTTTATTTCATCCCGATCTTGCAAACACCGATGCAAATGCCCCACAAACTGCAAAAATAGGTATTTTTCGGTGGCTTTGCAAAAAAGCTCCGCATCTTGCGACAGTTTCTTCCCCGAAGCCGTGCAATATGTTGAAATATTTTCATAATTTTTATCTAAAATGTACATTTACATAAAACTAAAAATATTATATCATATTTATGTCAATACCGTTAGGGATTTGAGCAGCTCACCTATCCGGTATTTGCCGAATTACATCCATATTTTTTGAAAGGAAGATCAGAAATGAAAAAACTTCTCTCTATTGCTCTGCTCTGCACACTTCTTCTTTCGCTGGTCGTCATTCCCTCTGCAGCAGCAGAAAAGAAAAATGTTATGACGATCGAAGATGAGACTTGGCTTCTCGTTGACGCACTTCCTAGCGGTTGGAACCATGTGCCTGAACGTATGTTCGACGGCGTAATCGACCACAATCCCGATGACTCCGCCTCTTTCTGTAACTGCGTTACCGTAGGCGGTCCCGAAATCGTTTTTGACGGTACAGTTCAGCGCTACGACATTGACGGTATCGAAGCTGATGACGGTCGTTATCTGCAGGTGTTCCAGTTCGAATTTGAAGAAGTGCACACTGTAGACAGCTTCAAACTCTACGTTGACAGTTCTACTTTGCCGCTGGTCTACTGTAATGTTGACGGTGTTGAGATTCTTCTCAGCGAAACCGGTGCACCCGACAGCTGGAAAACTGTATTCTCCGGTTCCAAGATGCTTTGCGGCGGTCAGTATAAGTCCACCGATACAACCAATTACATCGAGGCAAGTTTTGAGCCTACCAAAGCTCAGTATGTTGCCATCGGCGTAACCGAGCCTCGTTGCCTGCACGAAGAAGAGCTGTTTGCTCGTTACCCCGGTGTTCCCCAGATCACAACTCGCCCCGACTATTTCGGCTTTGTAGAGTTTGAGCTGTACGAATATGATCCCGCAGCAGCAACCACCACTGTAGCGCCTGAGACTACTACTACTCCCGAGACCACCACCGTTGCTCCCGAGACCACTACCGTTGCTCCCGAGACCACTACCGTTGCTCCCGAGACCACCACTGTGGCTCCCGACACTACTACTGTGGCTCCTGACACCACTACTGCTCCTACAGCTACCACTGTTGCTCCCACCCAGACGCCCGATACGGCTGACATTCTGCCCATCGCTTGCGTCGCTCTGATGCTGGCTGCAGCTGCTTGCCTTGCTCTTCGCAAGAAGTTCAACTAATTGAACACCATCCAAGGGGATGCCGAAACGGCATCCCCTTTTTTGCATAGTATTTTGCATAGTAGAAGAAAATATTCTCCCCTCGCCCCTCCCCTGCTGTCCACCTCTTTTTGCAAAAAATCCCACAAAAACGCTATTTTTTTAACATTCAAAGGCAAATACACCTTGCATTTCCATGGGAAATGTGTTACAATAGAAGAGCTGAAAATTTTATTATTCCCAAAGGAGAACACCACTATGGAATTCAAAGTAGTACAGAAAGAAATCGAACTGCAGTCCCGCGGCTGGATCCCCACCTTCCACGACATTTCCCGTGAAGTCATGGACATCGTTAAGGAGTCCGGCATCATCAACGGTACCTGCGCCGTCGTTTCTCACCACACCACCTGCTCCGTTATGGTTCAGGAGTGCTCCCACGACCAGGACAGCTTTGACCTGGAGTTCCTGCAGCATGACCTGCTGGACATCATGCGCAAAATCGCACCCGACTTTGCAGAAGAAGGCCAGTACCGTCATCCCGGTCCGATCCACGCTCAGTTCGGCCGCTACGTTGACGAGCCCGGCAACTATACCAGCATGAACACCGACGGCCACCTGCGCTCCGTGTTCTTCGGCCGCAGCGAGACCCTCACCGTTATGGACGGCAAGCTGGACGGCGGCGAGTTCGCACACAT
>JAFQVV010000012.1 GCA_017407835.1 Clostridia bacterium | reverse complement strand
GTCAACGTGTGCGTAGTGACGAGTCTCGGTCTCGTACTCAACGTGACGGGTGTTGATTGTGATACTACGAGCCTTTTCCTCGGGTGCGTTGTCGATCTGGTCGTAAGCGAGGAACTCGATGTTACCGTTGCTCAGAGACAGAGTCTTGGTGATAGCAGCGGTGAGGGTGGTCTTACCATGGTCAACGTGACCAATGGTACCAATGTTAACATGGGGTTTGGTTCTTACAAATTGAGCCTTTGCCATTTCTAAAAATCCTCCTAAAAATTAGTTTTTAATAAATCAACCGTTGTTTTTGTTGCGTGCGTTAACAATGCTCTCCTGGATGGACTTCGGCACTTCCTTGAAGTGGCTGGGTTCCATCGAGTACTGGCCGCGGCCCTGCGTGCGCGAACGAAGCTCGGTAGCATAACCGAACATTTCGGACAGCGGAACCATTGCGGTGAGCTGGGTTGCACCGGGCTGAGGCTCCATGCTCTGGATCTCGCCGCGGCGGGAGTTGATGTCACCGATAACATCGCCCAGATAATCATCGGGAGTAATGACAACAACCTTGGTGATCGGCTCGGTCAGAACGGGATCTGCCTTGCGCATAGCCTCCTTGAAGGCCATGGAACCGGCGATCTTGAACGCCATTTCCGAGGAGTCAACTTCATGGTAAGAGCCGTCGTAGAGGGTAACCTTGACGTCAACTACATTGTAGCCGGCAAGTACACCGCTCTGCATTGCACCCTGAATACCTGCATCGATAGGACCGATGAATTCCTTCGGGATGGAGCCGCCGACGGTCTTGTTGATGAACTCGTAGCCCTTGCCGGGTTCGTTGGGTTCGAGAATGATCTTGACGTGACCATACTGACCCGAACCGCCCGACTGGCGCTTGTACTTGGTATCCTGATCCACAGACTTGCGGACAGTCTCCTTGTATGCAACCTGAGGCTTACCGATGTTTGCCTCCACCTTGAACTCGCGCAGAAGTCTGTCGACGATGATCTCCAGGTGAAGCTCACCCATACCTGCGATAATGGTCTGACCGGTTTCCTCGTCGGTGTAGGTACGGAAAGTGGGGTCCTCCTCAGCCAGCTTGGAGAGGGCGATACCCATCTTTTCCTGACCTGCACGGGTCTTGGGCTCGATCGCAACGCTGATAACGGGTTCCGGGAACTCCATGGACTCAAGAATGATAGGATGCTTTTCGTCGCAGAAGGTGTCACCCGTGGTGGTATTCTTGATACCGACAACAGCAGCGATATCACCGCTGTAGCAGCAGTCAAGATCGGAGCGGTCATTGGCGTGCATCTGCAGGATGCGGCCGAAACGCTCGCGGCTGCGCTTGGTCGAGTTGTATACAGCAGAGCCTGCTGCAACAGAACCCGAGTAAACGCGGAAGAAGCAGAGCTTACCGACATAGGGGTCGGTCATGATCTTGAACGCGAGAGCCGAGAAGGGCTCATCATCGCTTGCATGACGGCAATCTTCCTCATCGGTATCGGGATTGATACCCTTGATTGCAGGGATATCGGTAGGTGCGGGCATATAGTCGATGACAGCGTCAAGCAGCTTCTGCACGCCCTTATTCTTGTACGAAGTACCGCAGAGAACGGGCACGATCTTGTTCTCGATGGTGGCCTTACGGAGAGCTGCCTTGAGTTCTTCAATGGAGATTTCATCACCATTGCAGTATTTCTCAAAGAGTTCCTCGTCAGACTCGGCGATCGACTCGATCATGTTGTTGCGATACTCTTCAGCCTTCTCCAGCATATCGGCCGGAATAGGCTCGACACGCATGTCCTTACCGAGATCATCGTAGTAAACATCGGCCTCGAAATTCATCAGGTCGATGATGCCCTTGAACTCGGACTCGGCACCGATGGGCAGCTGAATCGGAACAGGATTGGTATGCAGGCGATCCTTCATCATGTCAACGACACGGTAGAAGTTTGCACCGGTGATATCCATCTTGTTGACGTAAGCCATTCTCGGTACGCCGTACTTATCGGCCTGTCTCCAGACCGTCTCGGACTGAGGCTCGACACCGCCCTTTGCGCAGAAAACAGTTACCGAACCGTCAAGCACGCGAAGCGAACGCTCAACTTCAACGGTAAAGTCAACGTGACCGGGGGTATCGATGATATTGATTCGATTATTCTTCCAGTAGCAAGTGGTAGCAGCCGAGGTAATGGTGATACCACGCTCCTGCTCCTGCTCCATCCAGTCCATCGTAGCAGATCCCTCATGGGTTTCGCCGATACGGTGGGTTTTACCGGTATAGAACAGAATTCTTTCAGTTGTAGTCGTTTTACCGGCATCGATGTGTGCCATGATACCGATATTACGAGTTCGCTCAAGCGAATATTCCCTGGGCATAGCAGTCTCCTTTCAAGGTACAGATTAATATCTGTAATGTGCAAACGCCTTGTTGGCTTCTGCCATTCTGTGGGTTTCTTCTTTCTTCTTGAAAGCGCCGCCCATGCTGTTCTTGGCATCCATGATCTCTGCTGCAAGGCGTTCAGCCATGGTACGCTCGCCGCGCTTTCTTGCGAAACCGATCAGCCAGCGCAGACCGAGAGTCTGACGTCTGTCAGCACGGACTTCCATAGGAACCTGGTAGGTAGAACCACCCAGACGGCGAGCCTTTACCTCGAGAACGGGCATAATGTTCTCAAGTGCTTCCTTGAACGCCTCAAGGGGATTCTGACCGGACTTTTCTTCGATGATCCGGAATGCGTCATAGACGATCTTCTGGGCAACGCCCTTCTTGCCGTCATACATGACATTGTTGATCAGCTTGGTGACAAGCTTAGAGTTGTAAAGCGGATCCGGCAATACATCTCTCTTCGAGATTTGGCCTCTTCTTGGCACTGTACTTCCCTCCTTCATTAAATTATGAGCTCACAGGTACTCGAAAGCAATCTTTCGTAAGCGCGCGTCGGAGGCAGCCGGAGTGAACGGTATATAAACAAATTCAATCACGGGAGTGCAACACAGACGGGCACAATGAAGTTATGCTTTAGAATGTGTTTCGAGAGCTTCTGCTCTCAGGCGCCTTATTTCTTCTTAGGAGCCTTTGCGCCGTACTTGGAACGGCTCTGCATACGGTTGGCTACGCCCTGCGCGTCAAGCGTACCACGGATGATGTGGTAACGTACACCGGGCAGGTCACGTACTCTACCGCCGCGGATGAGGACTACCGAGTGTTCCTGGAGATTGTGACCAATACCGGGAATGTAGCTCGTAACCTCAAGACCGTTGGTCAGACGAACTCTCGCGAATTTACGCAGAGCAGAGTTCGGCTTCTTCGGCGTGGTCGTCGAAACTTTGGTGCAGACGCCTCTCTTTTGGGGAGAACTGATGTCAGTGGGGACGTTTTTGAGGGTGTTGAAGCCCTTCTGCAATACAGGTGCTTTGGACTTGTACACCTTATCGCTGCGGCCCTGCTTAACCAGCTGGTAAAAGTAGGCATGTGTTTCCTCCTTTTCTGTGATTTGATTTGTTTATATACCACCGACGCACCGATTGGCACCCCGGAAGCACACAGAATGCAAGCTACCCGAAAATAGCTATTGTATATTATAGCACTGCAAAGTCAATCTGTCAAGAGACAATTTTCTTTGAGCAAAAATTCTCCCTTTTCACCAAAGAGCGGCTCATTTTGATATAGTATTTGCCATATTTTTCGGTTTTATCCGCAAATTATACAAAGGGCGGAAATGCCGCGGAGAGGTTCCTCTCCGCGGCAAACGCATATTTGTATCAAATTAAGCTTACGCGCCCTCGGCGGGAGCCTCGGTCTCGGCAGCAAGCTCACTGTAGCCTGCAGGTTCAACATCAATATTGTTGTAGCAGGCAAGGCCGGTACCGGCGGGAATCAGCTTACCGATGATTACGTTCTCCTTCAGGCCGCGCAGGTGGTCAACCTTACCGCGGATTGCGGCTTCGGTAAGCACCTTGGTGGTCTCCTGGAAGGAGGCTGCCGACATAAAGGACTCAGTCTGGAGAGCCGCCTTGGTAATACCCAGCAGGATGGGCGATGCGGTTGCGAGCATAAGATCACGCTCACCTGCATCGATCCGCGCCTGAATACGGTTGTTCTCTTCCTCGAGTTCGGAAACGTCAACCACAGTTCCGGTCAACAGTTCGGTATCACCCGAATCCTCAATGCGGGTCTTGCGAGTCATCTGACGTGCGATGATTTCAATATGCTTATCGTTGATATCAACCGACTGCGTACGGTAAGCACGCTGAACTTCCTTAATAAGATAATCGTAAACCGAATCAAGACCGTTGATATTGAGGATATCGGTCAAGCTCATATCGCCTTCGGTCAGGGGCTGACCGCGGGTAATATGCTGGCCATCTTCGACGATAATGCGCATACCGTAGGGAATCTGGTACTTGACCTCTTCTCCGGTTTCCTCCGACGTAAGCACCGCTTCGTGAACGCGCTTGACATCGTAGATATGCACGATACCGCTGTGCTCGGTAACAACAGCCGTCTTCTTGGGACGGCGTGCCTCGAAGAGCTCTTCGACACGGGGAAGACCCTGGGTAATGTTGGAGCCTGCGATACCACCCGAGTGGAAAGTACGCATGGTCAGCTGAGTACCGGGTTCACCGATCGACTGTGCGGCGATAATACCGACCGCTTCGCCGACATTCACGCGCTTACCGGTTGCAAGGTCGGCACCGTAGCAATGCGAGCAGATACCATGCTTTGCATGGCACTGCAGCAGCGTGCGGATATATACCTTTTCGATGCCTGCTGCGATGATTTTCTTGATTTCGGCTTCGCCGAGCATGGTATCGTCCTCTGCGATGACACTGCCGTCGCGGGGATCGATAACGGGACCGATGGTATAGCGGCCGAGCAGTCTGTCCTTGAGCGGCTCAAGCACTTCGTCGCCATCCATAATTGCGCTGACCCAAGCACCCTTGGTGGTGTCGCACTTCTCTTCGCGGACGATGACATCCTGCGAAACGTCGACCAGACGGCGAGTCAGGTAACCCGAGTCTGCCGTACGGAGTGCGGTATCGGACAGAGACTTACGCGATCCGCGGGCACCGATGAAGTACTCGAGGATATTCAAACCTTCGCGGAAGTTGGACTTGATGGGCAGTTCCATCGTCATACCGTTGGTGGCGAACATCAGACCGCGCATACCGGCCAGCTGACGCATCTGAGCAATCGAACCACGGGCACCCGAGTCGGACATGATCTTGATCGGGTTATACTGGTCGAAGCTGTTCTGCAGGGCGGCGGTAACATCGTCGGTTGTCTGGTTCCAGACACGGATGACATTCTGATAACGCTCGTCATCGGAAAGTTCACCGCGCTGGAAGTGGCGGGTAATGGTATCTACCTTCTTCTGCGCTTCGGCGATGAGCGTCTTCTTCTCGGTGGGAATAGTCATATCATAGACCGAGATCGAGAGAGATGCACGGGTGGAATACTTATATCCCATCTCCTTGATGCTGTCAAGCATATTGGCACAAACGGCAGCACCGTGCTTCTTGATGCAGCGGTCAACGATATTCTTGAGTTCCTTCTTCTTGGTTACGAACATGATCTCAAGATCAAAGGCCTTCTCGGGATCGGTGCGATCCACAAAGCCGAGGTCCTGAGGCAGCGGACGGTTGAAGATAAGACGACCGAGTGTTGCGTCAATCACCTTCGACTGCTCCACACCGTCAATCATCTTGGTCACACGAACCTTAATGGGAGCGTGCAGACCGAGCTGCTTGTTTTCATAGGCCATCACCGCTTCATCAAAGTTGCGGAAGACCTTTCCCTCACCCGGCTCGCCCTCTTTGAGCATAGTCAGGTAGTAGGAACCGAGAATCATATCCTGCGAAGGAACGGCAACGGCGGTACCGTCGGCGGGCTTGAGCAGGTTATTGGCAGAGAGCATCAGGAAGCGCGCCTCAGCCTGCGCTTCGGCAGACAGCGGAACGTGTACAGGCATCTGGTCACCGTCGAAGTCGGCGTTGAATGCGGTACAAACCAGCGGGTGCAGCTTGATGGCTCGGCCTTCAACCAGAACAGGCTCGAAGGCCTGAATGGAAAGACGGTGCAGTGTGGGTGCACGGTTAAGCAGAACGGGATGCTCCTTGATCACGTTCTCGAGTGCATCCCAGACCTCGGGGAATACCTTCTCGACCTTCTTTTTGGCTTCCTTGATGTTGGATGCCTTCTGCATCTCAACCAGACGCTTCATGACAAAGGGCTTGAAGAGCTCGAGTGCCATCTCCTTGGGCAGACCGCACTGATAAATCTTAAGGTTAGGACCGACAACGATAACCGAACGGCCCGAATAGTCAACGCGCTTACCGAGCAGGTTCTGACGGAAGCGTCCCTGCTTACCGCGCAGCATCTCGGACAGAGACTTGAGCGGGCGGTTGTTGGGACCGGTGACGGGCTTACCGCGGCGGCCGTTATCGATAAGCGCATCCACTGCTTCCTGCAGCATACGCTTCTCGTTGCGGATGATGATCACAGGTGCACGCAGCTCCATCAGCTTCTTGAGACGGTTGTTGCGGTTGATCACACGGCGGTAGAGATCATTGAGGTCGGACGATGCAAACCGACCGCCGTCCAACTGAACCATCGGACGGATTTCGGGGGGAATAACCGGAACAACGTCCAGAATCATCCACTCGGGTCGGTTGCCCGAACGGCGGAAAGATTCGATAACCTCAAGACGCTTGATAATGCGCGTCTTTTTCTGGCCCGAAGCCGAGCGAAGTTCGCTCTTGAGCTGGGCAGCAAGTGCCTCGACATCAATCTCGGCAAGAAGTTCGCGAATGGCTTCCGCACCCATACCGACGCGGAAATCATCCTCGTATTTCTCACGGTAGGCACGGTACTCGGTATCCTTGAGCAGCTGCCCTTTGACCAGCGGCGTATCGCCGGGATCAAGAACAATATACTGCGCAAAATAGAGCACACGCTCCAGCTGCTTGGGAGAAATGTCGAGCACCAAACCCATACGGGAGGGGATAGCACGGAAATACCAGATATGCGAGACGGGGGCAGCCAGCTCAATGTGGCCCATGCGCTCACGGCGAACCTTCTTCGTTGTGACCTCGACGCCGCACTTCTCACAAACCTTGCCCTTGTAGCGGACACGCTTGTATTTGCCGCAAAGGCATTCCCAGTCCTTGGTGGGACCAAAAATGCGCTCGCAGAACAGCCCCTGCGGCTCGGCTTTCAGTGTGCGGTAGTTGATTGTCTCGGGCTTGGTAACCTCACCCGAAGACCATGAGCGAATCATCTCAGGAGACGCCAGACCAATTTTTATAGAATCAAATTCGATATGCTCCACAGCAATTCTCCTTGTCCATTATTCATCGTAATCATCATTGAAGGGATCAAACTCAGCCGCTCCGTCGGCAAAGAAGCCTTCATCATCCTCATCGGGATCCTTTTCCACAAAGGAATCGGAGATCTCATCGGTTGCAACCGATTCACCGATATCATCCTCGGAGACATAGTTGGGGGGCTCAAGCTCGTCGTCGCAGAGCGAGGACAGGCTGATTTCCTCTCCGTTCTTATCCAGCACGCGAATATCGAGTGCCAGCGACTGCAGCTCCTTGACCAGAACCTTGAAAGATTCGGGCACGCCGGGGGTGGGGATGTTCTGACCCTTGACGATGGCTTCGTAAGCCTTCACGCGGCCGGTAACATCGTCGGACTTGACGGTAAGGATCTCCTGCAAGGTATAGGCGGCGCCGTATGCCTCCAGTGCCCAAACCTCCATCTCACCAAAGCGCTGGCCGCCGAACTGGGCTTTACCGCCGAGCGGCTGCTGAGTGACGAGCGAGTAGGGACCGGTGGAACGTGCGTGGATCTTATCATCAACGAGGTGATGCAGTTTAAGGTAATACATAACACCGACGGTAACAGGGTTGTCAAAGGGCTCACCCGTGCGGCCATCGTAGAGGATGGTCTTGCCGTCGAGCACCTCAACATGCTCTTCGCCCGTCTCAGGATTAGTCACAGTGCGGGTTTCCTTGCCCTCATAGTTCTCACCGGGCAATGCGGGACGCCACATATTGGCATCTTTCATGCACTGCAGAATATCATGCTCATTTGCACCGTCAAAGACAGGTGTCATGATCTTCCAGCCCAGCTTGCGGGCAGCCAAGCCAAGGTGTACTTCAAGCACCTGACCGATGTTCATTCGGGAAGGAACACCCAGCGGGTTGAGCACGATATCGAGAGGAGTACCGTCTGCCAGGAAAGGCATATCCTCGGGGGGAAGAATACGGGATACGACACCCTTGTTACCATGGCGGCCTGCCATCTTATCGCCGACCGAGATCTTACGCTTCTGGGCGATATAGATGCGGACATCCTTATTCACACCTGCGGGCAGGTCGTCGCCGTTCTCACGGGAGAAGACCTTAACATCGACGATGATACCCGACTCACCGTGGGGAACACGCAGCGAAGTATCGCGGACCTCACGTGCCTTCTCACCGAAGATGGCGCGGAGCAGACGCTCCTCTGCGGTCAGCTCGGTCTCGCCCTTCGGGGTGACCTTACCGACCAGGATATCACCTGCACGGACTTCGGTACCCTTCTTGATGATACCTTCCGCATCGAGATCCTTGAGCGCGTCGTCACCGACGTTGGGAATCTCGCGGGTAATTTCTTCCGGCCCAAGCTTGGTATCCCGGGCTTCGTGTGTATATTCTTCAATATGAAGCGAAGTGTAAACGTCATCGCGGACCAGACGCTCGTTGAGCAGAACTGCGTCCTCGTAGTTGTAGCCTTCCCAGGTCATGAAGCCGATGAGGGCATTCTTACCCAGGGAGATCTCACCCTTGGAGGTAGCGGGACCGTCAGCAATAACCTGCCCTGCCTCAACCTTATCTCCACGGGAGACGATGGGACGCTGGTTGACACAGGTACCCTGGTTGGTGCGCTTGAACTTGACCAGATAATAGGTATCCTTGTGTCCGTCCTCGCAGCGGATAACGATCTCGTCTGCCGAAACCTTCTCCACATAGCCGCCCTCGCGTGCCAGAATCACGACACCCGAGTCAACAGCAGCTTTGTACTCCATACCGGTACCGACAATGGGAGAGTCGGTGACCATCAGCGGAACAGCCTGCTTCTGCATGTTCGAGCCCATCAGTGCACGGGAGTTGTCGTCATTTTCAAGGAACGGAATCGATGCGGTTGCAACAGAAACGACCATCTTGGGCGAAACATCCATGAAATCAACGCGGGAAGCGTCAACCTCAATGATGTCTGCTCTGTCGCGAGCGATAACGCGTTTGTTGACAAAACGGTTGTTTTCATCCAGCGGCTCATTTGCCTGGGCAACAACATAGCTGTCTTCGACATCCGCCGTCATATAAACGATCTCATTCGTCACTACACCCGTTTCCTTGTCAACACGGCGATAGGGGGCTTCGATAAAGCCGTACTCGCTGATGCGGGCGTAGGTAGCAAGATAAGAAATCAGACCGATGTTAGGACCTTCGGGCGTCTCGATGGGGCACATACGACCATAGTGCGTATAGTGAACGTCACGGACCTCGAAGGAAGCGCGGTCACGGGTAAGACCGCCAGGACCGAGTGCCGACAGACGACGCTTGTGCGTCAGCTCTGCCAGGGGGTTGATCTGGTCCATGAACTGAGACAGGGGGGACGAACCGAAGAATTCACGGATAACGGTAGCAACAGGACGGATATTGACCAGTGCCTGCGGCGTCAGGCTTTCGTTATCCTGCGTGGTCATGCGCTCTTTGACGATCTTGTCCATACGCGAGAAGCCGATGCGAAGCTGATTCTGCAGCAGCTCACCTACCGAGCGCAGGCGGCGGTTGCCGAGATGGTCAATGTCATCAACGGAACCGATATCATGCGTCAGGCAGAGCAGATAGTTGATGGATGCAAAAATGTCATCCTTAGTAATATGCTTGGGGCAGAGATCGGCTGCGCGGCGGCGGCAAGCTTCCTTGACCGCATCCAGATCGCCTGCACACTCATCGAGAATGTCAAGCAGAACAGGAATCTTCACGCGTTCGCTGAGACCGTAGGGCTTAAGCGAGAAGCCGAGAATTGCCTCGGGTTCAATCGTATTATTGCCGAACACCTTAACTTCAACATCGTTCTCCAGCAGGAGGTAAACTTCATTGACAGCAGCATTTTCGATCTGCTTTGCGCGCTCCGCATCGATTTTCTCGCCAGCCTCGAAGATCACCTCACCCGTGAGCGGGCTGACCACATCGCGCGAGAGGATGTGCCCTGCAATACGGCGCGCCAGAGCGACTTTCTTGTCGAACTTAAAGCGACCGACGGGGGCAATATCATAACGCTTGGGATCAAAGAAGAGGTTATTGATCAGCAGCTGTGCCGATTCGACCAGCGGGGGTTCACCGGGACGCAGCTTCTTATAAATTTCCTTGAGCGCCTCGTCGCCAATGGACGACTTGCTCTCGATGGCCAGTGCCTCGCACTCATCCTTTTCAAGCGTAACATTCAGCTTCTTCTCGTCGCCGAACATGGCAGCAATTTCCTCGCGCGACTCAACGCCGAGAGCACGGATGAGCACAGTAATGGGAAGCTTGCGGTTCTTATCAATACGAACATAGAAAACATCATTGATGTCGGTCTCATATTCGAGCCATGCACCGCGGTAAGGAATGACCTGTGCAGTATAGGTACGCTTGCCCGTCTTGTCCATCTCGGTTGCATAATACATACCGGGCGAACGGATAATCTGGGAAACGATAACACGTTCGGCACCGTTGATGACAAAGGTACCGTTTTCGGTCATCAGCGGAAAATCACCCATAAAGATCTCCGACTGCTTGACCTCGCCTGTCTGCTTATTGGAAAGCCGCACGTCGACCTTGAGGGGGGCAGCGTAGTTTACGTCGCGCTCCTTGCACTCCTCGACCGAATATTTGGGCTTTGCATCGATCGAATACGAAACAAAATCAATCGACAGATTGCCCGAAAAATCCGTAATCGGAGAGACGTCACGCAATACCTCCATCAGGCCCTCGTCGAGGAACCATTGGAAGGATTTTTTCTGGATTTCAATCAGATTAGGCATTTCGAGCGCTTCGTCAATTTTCGAAAAGCTCATTCTGACATTGGTACCCAGCTTTTGCGGTTTGACCATAAATACAATCACTCCATTCAATTAATTATCACGCCGCCCCGCGCGGACGACGCTGCCGAAACATGGGGGATTTTCCCGAAAATTCGGTGGTTTTGCGATAGATAAAACAAACGGTATAGAATAATTGCCACCCCCACAAGCGCAGAATAAGCAATTATAATGCAGTATAATATTATAGCACGTGTTGTCCAGCTTGTCAAGCATTTTTTTGCGGTTTTTTTGTGCTTTTAGGATTTTTTTCCACCATGTGTGCGGATCTTTCGGAGAATATGTAAAAATTTTTTTCTTTTTTTGTCAAAAAGCTCTTGCTTTTTTTCTCAATCCGTGTTATCATATATAGCTGATAGACAGATGCGGCGGCGCAACCTCTCAGGCGCGGCCGTGTCGCAAACCATTATTCGATAAAGGGAGGTGAACACGTTGCCGAACATCAAATCCGCCAAGAAGCGCGTCAAGGTCATTGAGGCCAAGACTCTGCAGAACAAGATCGCACGCACCCAGCTCCGTACTTCCATGAAGAAGTTCGAGGCTGCCGTCACCGCAGGTGACAAGGCTGCTGCCGCTGCTGCTTACACCGCCGCTGTGAAGAAGATCGACAAGGCTGCTGCCTGCGGTCTCGTCCACAAGAACAAGGCTGCGCACAAGAAGAGCCAGTATGCTAAGATGATGAATAAGCTCGCCTGAGTTGATTCAATGAAAAGCGCCGCGGAGTGATCCGCGGCGTTTTTCATTTTCCTTCACCCCAAATAGAAAGCTCCCGCCTGACAGGCGGGAGCTTTCTATTTGGGGTTCAAAACAGCGTCAACTGATTCGTCTCGCTCAGCCCGTCAAGGACACCGTTGCGGCGGAGAATCTCCATGACGCTCTTGGTGAGCTTGGCTTTGATACGCAGCTCCTCAATCGAGTAGATTACATCGCGGTCACGGGCGGCAATAATGCCTGCGGCAGCGTTCTCGCCGACGCCCGACAGCGCGGAGAAGGGCATACGAATTGCGTCTCCTTCGGGCAGAAAAGCTTTTGCATCCGATTTGGTCAAGCTGACTGGAAGGAAACGAACCCCGCGGGACATGGCCTCCATAATCAGCTGAAGTGCCGACACCATGCCCTGCTCTTTTGCCGTGGCATCCATGCCCTTTGCTTCAATCTCGGCGATGGCGCGCTTGACGGCCCCCTTGCCCCCAACAACGATCTCTCCGTCAAATCCGTCCGGCGCGGCCGTAAAATAAGCGGCGTAGAAATGCATGGGGTAATGCACCTTATACCACGCGAACTGAATCGCCTGGCGCACATAGGCGGCAGCGTGAGCCTTGGGGAACATATACTTGATCTTTTTGCAGGAATCAAGATACCATTCGGGCACGCCTGCCGCCCGCATTGCCGTCTCAAATTCGGGTGTCAATCCTTTCCCCTTACGGACGGCCTCCATAATTTTGAAGGAAAGACTCTTCTCTACCCCGTAATTGATCAGCGCCAGCATAATCGAGTCTCGCGTACCGATGACGTTAGAAATGGTACAGGTCCCGTCCTTGATCAGATCCTGCGCATTGCCCAGCCACACGTCGGTGCCATGGGAGAGACCGGAGATCTGCAGCAGGTCCGAGAAATTCTTTGGCTTTGCATCGATGAGCATCTGCTGAACGAATCGTGTGCCGAATTCGGGCAGTCCCCATGTACCGAGCTGACACCCGCCGATATCCTCGGGGGTGATCCCCAGCGATTTGGTAGAGAGGAAAAGCTCGTAGATCTCGGGATCGTTGAGCTGCACATCGGTCACGGGAATACCGGTATAGCGCTCAAGAATTTTGAGTTTGGTCGGCATATCATGGCCGAGCTCATCAAGCTTAAGAATGGTATCATGCAGATAGGAGAAAGCAAAGTGGGTGGTGACGATGTCGGAGTTGGGATCATCGGCAGGGTGCTGAACGGGAGTAAAGTCATAGACATCGTACTCACGGGGCACAACAATGATGCCGCCCGGGTGCTGTCCGGTTGTACGCTTAACACCCACACAATTCTCAACAAGGCGGTTCATCTCGGCCTTGTTCATCCAGATGCCCTTCCCTTCAAGATATTTCGCCACAAAGCCGTACGCCGTCTTGGACGCAAGCGTCCCCAGCGTTCCCGCGCGGAAGACGTTCTCCGCACCGAAAAGCTGCTCGGTGTATTTATGTACCTTGCCCTGTACGTCGCCCGAGAAGTTCAGGTCAATATCGGGGGATTTATCCCCATAGAAACCAAGGAAGGTTTCAAAGGGAATGTCGTGTCCTTCATTGATCAAATGCGTCCCGCAGACGGGGCAATCACGGTCGGGCAGGTCATAGCCCGAGCCAACTGCCTTGGTCAGTGAAACCAGCTCGCTGTCCGGCGTGCCGTTCTTTTGACTCTGCTCGCCATCCGAGAAGGTATTGTAGCGGCATTGGGGGCAGTAATAATGGGGCGGGAGGGGGTTAACCTCCGAAATCCCCGACATGGTGGCGACAAACGAAGAACCGACCGAACCGCGCGAACCCACCATATAGCCCAAACTCTCGGAGTAGGCAACCAGCTTCTGTGCGATCATATACAGCACCGCAAAGCCATGCTTGATGATCGATGTCAGCTCACGGTCAAGCCGCTCGGTAACATATTCGGGCAGATCATCGCCATACATCGAGCGTGCGCGATTCCAGCAGAGTGTCTGCAGCTCCTCCTCGGCCCCCTCCATTTTGGGCGTATAGTTCCCCTTGGGGATGGGGCGCACAACCTCAATCATATCGTTGATTTTGTTGGGATTGGTGACAACCACCTCGTATGCCGTCTCCTCACCCAGGTAAGCAAATTCTGCAAGCATTTCCTCGGTGGTGCGGAAGTAGAGCCCCACATCACGATCGGCATCCGAGAACTTCATACCGGCCAGCAAAATCTTGCGGAAGATTTCATCCTCGGGATTGAGGAAGTGGGCATCGCAGGTTGCCACGACCGGTTTGCCCAGCTTTTTGCCCAGATTGACGATTTTACGATTCAGCTCACGCAGACCCTCGTCATCGGCGACGGTCCCCTTGTTGACAAGGAAGCGGTTATTGCAGATCGGCTGGATTTCGAGATAATCGTAGAACTCGGCGATCTGCTCGATCTCACTCTGGGGACGGTTCTCCAGAATTGCGGTAAACAGCTCACCCGCCTCGCAGGCAGAACCGATCAGCAGCCCCTCGCGCATCTCGGAAAGCAGAGATTTCGGCAGACGCGGGGTGCGGCGGTAATACTGCAGATAGCCTGCCGAGATCAGTTTATACAAGTTTTTCATTCCCGTTTGGTTGCGGACCAGCAAAATTTGATGGAAGGTCTTGAGCTTGAGCGGATCTGCGTGCTCACTCATGTCGGTGATCATATCCGAAAAGCTCTGCACGCCCTCCGACTTCATGCGCTCAACCATACAGGCGAAAATACGGGCAAGCATCTCGGCGTCATCGCAGGCGCGGTGGTGATCAAAGTCGCCAAGACCATAGTAGTCTGCCAGCACATCTAATTTGTGCCGTTTGAGGTCGGGGTTGAGGTGGCGGGAAAGCGCCACGGTGTCCAGATAATCGTTATTGAAGGGAAGTCCACACGTCTCGGCGGCGGTACGGACAAAGGAAATATCAAAATTCGCATTATGGGCGATCATCAAACGATCCCCGACGAAGGCAAGAAACTGCGGAAGGACCTCTTCAATCGGCGGGCAGTCGGCCACCATTTCATCGGTGATGCCCGTCAGCTCGACAATATTGGGCGGGATGGGGCAGCCGGGATTGACCAGTGCATTAAAGCGATCAAGCACCTCACCACCTCGAAAAAGCACCGCACCGATCTCGGTGATTTTGCAATTGATGGGGGAAAGTCCGGTTGTCTCCAGGTCAAAGACGATAATTTCCTCGTCAAAGCTGCGTTCAGCGTTTCCCCAAAGCGCGCGGGCGGTATCATCCACAAAATACGCCTCGATGCCGTAGATCACCTTCATGTCGCATTTATCGGCGGCAATCATCGCCTCGGGGAATGCCTGCACATTGCCGTGATCGGTGATGGCAACCGCCGAATGTCCCCACGCCTTGGCCGTTTTGACAATCACGTCGGGCGGGATAACGGCGTCCATGGCCGACATATTGGTATGTAGGTGCAGCTCAATACGCTTCTCCGGAGCATTGTCCATTCTACCCTTTTTGGCAATTACGGCGATGTCGCTGTAGTAGAGCGAGAGGTCATCATCGTTGCGGTCGGGCTTGGTATAGCCGCGGACTGCAATTGCCGCACCGTTTTTGACCACGGCACACAGGGCGTTTTTATCCTCCGCTTCGGCCGAGAAACGACGGACCATGATCGATGCCGAGCCGTCAGTCAGCCCGAAGCTGATGTTGAACTTCCCTCCTCCGCGTGTTTCCTCGCAGGTAAAGCCAAAGACCTCGCCAAGCACCACCAAATTGCGGGCAGGATGATCCAATGCCGCAATGGGTGTGGGATCGGCAAGCAAAAAATCACCACCGATGGCAAAGTTGGGCGATGAAAGATCGAATGTGCGGTAGCCCACTTTGAAAAGATCACCCTCGGCGGAGGGGGGAGGCGCCTCAAGCAGAGTCTGAACCTTCTTGAGCTGAACGGCAGGTTCTGCCTTTTCTTCGGTTGGCGGCGGTGCGGATTTGGCGGAATGGTATGCCTGTTCCGCTTCGGCGATGCTGCGATCGAGCGCCGCATATTCTCTTGTCCGATCGATGGACGGCGAAGCATCGGGATCCTGTTCAATTTCAACGGTGATATCCAGTCCAAACTCACTGCGGATAATGCCCCCGATCACATCGGGGGTACTGGCATCGTAAAGCAAACGCACGCCCCCCTCGGCAAAGGGGATGCGCAGCGTCAGCTTGTCCGCAGTCAGGCTATGCGTATAGTGAGAGAAAAAGCCGCGCGCCACAATACCGACGCGCTCAGCCTCGGTCAGGACCTGCGGAATATAGCTTTCCCCAAAGCACTCGGGCGGATAATGGGGCAAAATACGCACCGAGCGCAGGTCATACGCCTCGGCGATCCCCGATTCGATCGCATACAGCCTTCCCTTCTCGATGGGTGAGAGGAAGGATGCGTGGATTTCAATCATCCGCGCTTCCCGATCGGCACGCAGGCGCGGCTCGGCGGCAGAGCGCAGAATTTCACCCTCTGCGGCAGAAGGGGTATAGCGCGAAAATATATCAAGCAGATTTTTTTCGGTTCCCATGCATGCTCCTTTCAGCGGTCAGAAGTTTTTCTCGCCTTCAGCTCGGCAATCAGGCGAGGGATGACGGCATCCTCGGGAATGCGGTCGATGATCTCGCCATGCGAAAAAAGAACGGCTTCACCGATCCCGCCCGCGATGCCGATATCTGCCTCGCGCGCCTCGCCGGGTCCGTTGACCACGCATCCCATCAGCGCGACCTTGAGCGGAAGATCCGCCAATCCTTCGGCGGCAGCCGCTTCCTCAAAGCGGGCAACCAGAGAAATGAGATCAATCTTTGTTCGCCCGCAAGTGGGACAGCAGATCAAATCAAGCCCGCGCTGTTCCTCCATGTCCACGGCGGCGAGAATCTTGCGTGCCGCCGCGACCTCACGCACCGGATCGGCGGTCAGCGAAACACGCAGGGTATCGCCGATGCCGTCGCAGAGCAGTGCACCGATGCCCGCCGCGCTTTTGAGCATACCCATGCTCTCGCTCCCCGCCTCGGTCACCCCGAGATGGAGGGGATAATCACACGCGGCGGCAACCAGACGGTTGGCGGCAATCATATCGGGCACATTCGATGCCTTAATGGAAATGACAATATCATAAAAATCGCACTGTTCAAGCAGAGCGGCATGATAGAGTGCACTCTCGCAGAGTGCGGCGGGGGTGGGTGCACCGTGACGGGCCAGAATTGATTTTTCCAGCGAGCCGCTGTTGACGCCGATGCGGATCGGAATCCCGCGCTGGGCACAAGCCGCACAGACCGCGCGCACACGATCCTCCCCGCCGATGTTGCCGGGATTGATCCGAATTTTGTCCACCCCCTGCTCGACGCAGGCAAGTGCGATGCGGTAATCGAAATGAATGTCCGCCACAAGGGGCATCTCGGGCAATTCTGCCTTGAGGTAGCCAATGGTCGATGCCGCCTCAAGATCGGGCACGGCCAGACGAACGATATCACAGCCTGCAGCGGCAAGCGCCTTTACCTGCGCCAGGGTCGCCGCACGGTCATGCGTATCGGTATTGGTCATCGATTGAATGGGAAGAAGAAAACTGCCGCCAATTCCCACACGCCCGACATGAACGGGATGTGTTTTGCGGCGAATCTGTTGATAAAGCATATATTTATCCTTTCTGCGCAGCAATCAAAGGAAAGCGCGGGAACCGCGGCTGCAACCGTGGCTCCCGCGGGAATTATCCGAAGAGTTTAATGACGTCCTTGAATGAGATAAAGAGCATAAATCCAAACAGCAGCACAATGCCCGCGAAATGAATATACGCCTCCACATCGGGTTTGAGCGGTTTGCGGCGAACAAGCTCAATCAAAAGGAAAAGCATTCGCCCGCCGTCGAGTGCGGGAAACGGAAGCATATTCATAATACCGAGGTTAATGCTGATCACGCTGACCATAAAAATCAGATTAAACGAACTCGTCTCGGCGGCTTCTCCGATCTGCTGTGTTGCACCGATCGGCCCCGAAACACTATCTATGGTATACCGCCCGGAAGCAAAATCCACCAGCGAATCCCACACCATCTCCACCGCCAGCACCGAACGCCAGAAGGAATGTTCGAGCAGGCGGGGCAAGGTCTTTTCATAGCCGTAAATCGTGAAATCGTACTCACCGAACACAATGCCGTCCTCGGTTGAAGTCGCAAAAATCACATCTTCGAGCAGCACCTCCACGCCGTCACGCTCAACCAGAAAATCCATCGGTGCATTCCCCGCGTGGGTAATGGCGTAGATCAGATCATACCCCGTGTGCATCCGCTCACCGTTGACCTCAAGCACCTTATCCTCAACCTGCAGACCGTACTGCGGGCTGATTGCTCCCTCTCTGAAGTCGGCAATGGTGGTTGATGCCAAGCCATCGGCCGAGAGCATAAGGATGAACATGGCAAGGAAACCGATGACGATATTCATCGCCGAGCCGGCAGCTGTGATGATCATGCGCTGCCAGACGGGCTTTCGCCCGAGCGCATTTTCGTCATCCGATACCTCGTCCTCTCCCACCATGCTGACAAATCCGCCAATGGGAAGAGCACGAATCGAATAAACGGTATCATATTTTTTGGATTTTCGCGAAAGGATCTTCGGCCCCATCCCAATCGAAAATTCTTTGACGGGGACGCCGAAACGACGGGCGAAAAAGAAATGTCCGCCCTCGTGAATCAAAATCAGCAGGCTGAAGCAAAACAAAGCCAGCAAAATCGTCCAAAGTTTAATGGGTGTATCCTCCCGAAAAATAAGCAGATTAAAACAAGGAAGATGGCTCGATTAACCGTCGAGCACGTTCGCGCGCATCGCGGTCCGCCGACGTAATCTCATCCAACGTCCGACAAGCGGCGGCATCGGGCATGTCAGCCACGACAGCGGCAACCGTATCAGCAATACCGATGAAGGTCAGCCGACGGTCAAGGAAAGCGGAAACGGCCACCTCATTGGCAGCATTGAGCACTGCGGGCAGCGCACCGCCGCGTGTGATACAATCCACCGCAAGCGGAAGCAGCGTAAAGGTATCGGTATCGGGAGCGGCAAAGGTCAGCTGCCCCAGTGTTCGCCAATCAATCGCGCCAACATCACCCGCAATACGGGCAGGCGCGGTCACGGCATAACGGACGCAGGTACGCATATCGGGCAGCCCAAGCTGTGCAATAATGCTGTTGTCATTGTATTCGACCATGGAATGGATTATACTCTCGCGGTGAACCACCACCTCGATCTGCGCAGGAGATACCCCGAACAGATGAACGGCTTCGATCACCTCAAAGCCCTTGTTCATCAGGGTGGCGCTGTCAATGGTAATCTTCGCCCCCATTTTCCATGTGGGGTGGGCCAGTGCCTCGTCTACGGTGATTTTCGCCAGCTCATCGCGGGTTCGGCCGAAGAAGGGTCCTCCCGATGCGGTGAGCAGAATCCGCCGCAGGTCGGCACGACGACCGGCAGCAAGGCATTGGTAAATGGCACTATGTTCACTGTCAACAGGGTAAATCTCCTGTTCGACGGCACGTGCGGTATCCATCACGATATCCCCCGCCACCACCAGAGATTCCTTATTGGCAAGTGCCAAACGGCGGCGGCAGCGCAGTGCCGTCAGCGTCGGCTCAAGACCTGCACGCCCAACAATGGAGTTGAGCACCACCTCGCCCTCGGTCTCCTCAATCATCCTGCAAATTCCATCGGCTCCGGCATAAACACGAACCGATGTGTCGGCCAAGCGAATACGCAGCTCAGCGGCGGAAGCGGGATCTGCCATCGCGCAGGCGACGGGAGAAAATTCACGCACCAGTGCTTCAACCTCGTCCACACTGCGGTTGGCGCTGAGCGCCGTGACACGGATGCCCTGCTCACGCGCGACATCAAGCGCCTGCAGACCAACCGAGCCCGTGGCGCCCAAAACGATCATCGACGGATATTCCGTCGTTATTGTCTGATTCATAAGTCCTCCTTTTCGGGGAAGGGCAAAAAGTGAGCGGGCAGAAGGAGAGAAATCCCCCCTGCCCTGCTCGGCGATTTAAGCGTAAAAATGTCCCATATCGGGCAACGCGCAGAGGATCAGCAGAACAATCGCAACAGCTGCGATGCTGTCAAAGCGATCCATCACACCGCCGTGCCCCGGGAAAAGCTTTCCGTAATCTTTGATCCCATGCTCTCGCTTGATCAGCGAGGCAATCAAGTCGCCAATCTGTGCGCAAGCAGAGAGCACAAGGCCGCTGAATGCAAGGAAGATGTAGTTCGGCTCAGCCTGCGTCAGCAGTGATGTTACTATGCCGAACAGCACGCAGGCAAGCACACAAAACAGCATACCGCCGATGCTTCCCTCAACCGTTTTGTTGGGGCTGACAGCGGGAATCAGCTTATGCCGGCCGAAGAATCTGCCGCAAAGATAGGCAAAAATATCGGTTACCCACGCCGCGATAAAAATCAGCAGATAGAGATACTTTCCCGTTTCGCCGAAGTCTCGCACCATAACAATGGCAGAAAACGCCAGCGAGATGTATGCACCCGTCATAAAGATCTGGGCACTTTGCGCCACGGTGAGCGTATTTTTCGAGAGCAGCGTAACTGCCATCAGATAGAAAAAATAGCCCATCAGCACAAAAAGCGCAAAGCTTCCGAACGCGGAAATTTCGCCGATCAAACGAGCGGCAATGGGCAATGCGGCCGAAATCAAGCACAGTGGGACGACAGCGAGCAAATTGCGATGTACGCCCAGACAGCGCATCATTTCAAATGAACCAACCACCGAAAAAAATGCTGCGGCGATGGGCAAAACCCACGTATGGGAAAGAAACAAAATAGGCAGTAAAACAGCGATACCAACCGTGGCGGTGATAAATCGTATTCGCATGATTAGATCCTTTCACACCCCGCCAAAGCGGCGTTGTCTTGCGTAAAAATGTCGCACAGCTGCATCCACATCTTGGTCCGAGAGATCGGGCCAGAGAACATCGGTGAAATACAGCTCTGCATAGGCGGCCTGCCAGAGCAAAAAGTTAGAGAGGCGCAACTCGCCGCCCGTCCGAACGATCAAATCAGGGTCGGGCGAGTCTGCGGTATAAAGTGCGCCCGAGATATCCTCGGCGGTGACCGACTGCTTTCCCTCTGCGATCAAACGATTAACGGCATGAACAAGCTCATCCCGCGCACCGTAGTTGAGGGCAATATTCAGCGTCAGCTCACGGTCGGCAGAGGTCCTCTCGATGTGCTCGATGCGGCGGCGCAGCCCCTCGGGCAGCACGCTTTGATCGCCGATGAAGCGATAGCGAATGTCCTGCGCTTCACGGTCATTTTCACATTTATCCAGATACTCTTCAAGTAAACGCAGGATAGCATTGACCTCGCGCGGAGGGCGGGACCAATTTTCGGTTGAAAACGCATATACCGTAACGGTTTTGATCCCGATATCTCCGCAATGGCGAACCACTTTTTTGAAGGTAGCCGCACCGACTTTGTGCCCGTATTCGCGGGGCATCATCCGTTTCTGCGCCCAACGGCCGTTGCCGTCCATGATGAAGGCAATGTGCCGCAGACGAGCGTCAACACGGATTGGATTTTCTGTTTGGGTTTGGGCCATAGAGAACTCCATTTACATTTCATTTTTCTGCACACCGATACCTGATGCGCACGGCACGGCAGGGTGCCTTAGATCTCCATGATCTCCTTCTCTTTGGCAGCAGCAATGGCATCGACCTGCTTGATGTACTTATCGGTCAGGTCCTGAATTGCCTTCTCGGATGCTTTCTGCTCATCCTCAGTCATGCTGCCGTCTTTCTTCTGTGCCTTGCAGGCATCGTTTGCATCGCGGCGGATATTGCGAATGGCAACCTTTGCGTCTTCGCCGTACTTCTGGACCTGCTTTTTCAGCTCGCGGCGGCGCTCCTCGGTAGGCTGAGGGAATACCATGCGCAGAACTTTACCGTCGTTCTGGGGCGTGATGCCAATATCGGAGGCAAGAATCGCCTTCTCCATATCCTTGAGCGATTTTGCATCGAAGGGGGTGATGGTCAGCGTCTTTGCATCGGTCACGCGAACATCAGCCATGGTGGTAATGGGCGTGGGGGTGCCCCAGTAATCAAAAGTTACGCGGGACAGCACGCCTGCGTTGGCACGACCCGCACGAACCGAAGTCAGGGTCTCCTCGAGCGAGGCGAGGCTCTTTTTCATTTTCTCTTCGTAATCCTTGGTGTTCAGTTTCATGGCAAATCTCCTTTGTTTTATGTATAGTGTCAGAGTTAAAGCAGTTCTTGGGCGTTAACGCGTGTGCCAATCTTTTCGCCTGCCATGACACGGCCAATGTTGGCGGGGTCACGCAGATCAAAGGCGATAAACCCGATCTTCCGTTCAAGACCGAGCTGTGCAGCGGTCAGATCGATGGCTTTGAGTTTATCTGCAATAATGCGTTCATAGCTGAGGGTATCAAACTTCACCGCATCATCGAATTTTCCGGGATCTTTATCATAGATGCCGTCCACATTTTTCGCCATCAGGACCATGTCGACCTCCAGCTCGGAGCCGCGGACAATGGCGGTTGTGTCGGTAGAAACATAGGGGATTCCCAGTCCGCTGCCCAGAACAACAACTTTGCCTGCGTTCAGCGCGGCATCTGCCGCCTCGCGCGAATAGTGTGCGGCAAGGGGAGAGACATCGATAGTGGACATGGCAACGGCAGGAACGCCTGCCTGCTCAAGTGCATCAACAATCGCAAGCGAGTTGATCACCGTGGCAAGCATACCCATGGCATCACCGCGAGAGCGATTGCGCATCGGGAAACCCGAATTTCGCCCTCCGCGCCAAATATTGCCCGCACCAACGACGACCACCACCTGTGTGCCGCCTGCATAAATGGTGCGCAAATTTTCCGCCGCTTCCTGCAAACGACTTGCTTCATAAATTGTCGTTCCCTTTTCATCGCGGAGCGCTTCCCCCGAGAGCTTGATCAAAATTCGTCTGTAGATCGGCTTTGCCTGTTCCATAAAATTCCCCCTTCGAGAATGAGATTACAATGCTGATACTTTTATTGTACTCCATTCGCGCTTTTTTGTAAACAACATTTTTGAAAATTTTTTGCAACTTGCGAAAAAACTGTCACAGGAGCTGGCTCGTGTGACAGTTTTTTCATTATTCTTCGAGAATGGATATCTTATTTGCTGGTCAGCTTTGCGATTTCCTCAGCGAAGTTGTCCTCGCGCTTCTGGATACCCTCGCCCTTCTCGAAGCGATAGTAATCGACGACCTTGATCTCGCCGCCCAGCTCCTTAGCGGTAGCTGCAATATACTGACCGACAGTCAGCTCATCGTCCTTGACGTAGCCCATGTCAACCAGACAGTTGTTGTCGTAGAACTTGGAAATTCTGCCCTCAACCATCTTAGCCTTGATTGCATCGGGCTTCTTTGCGTTGGCAGGATCGTTGGCGATCTGCGCGAGAAGGATGTTCTTCTCTTCCTCGATCACGCTTGCAGGAACCTGCTCGCGGCAGAGGTAGGGAGTGGGATATGCGCCGATCTGGAGAGCGATGTTCTTTGCGAATGCAGCGAACTCCGCCTTGTCGGCAACATTGGTCTCGAACTTGGCGATAACACCGATGGAGCCGGTGCCGTGGATATAGGTGCTGGTGATGCCTTCAACCAGAACAAAGCGGCGAACGGTGATCTTCTCACCGATCTTGAAGATCATTTCCTTCAGCTTTGCCTCGACGTTCATCTCGTCGTCGAACTTGCAGGCCATGAGTGCATCAACATCTGCGGGATTCTGGGCAACAATGATCTTGAGCAGGTCGGCAACGAAAGCCTTGAAGGTCTCGTTCTTTGCAACGAAGTCGGTCTCGGAGTTAACCTCGATCATTGCGGTGTAGTTGCCCTCCTTGAGGATCTCAACCAGACCGTCAGCTGCGATTCTGGTAGCCATCTTGGACTCAGCCTTCAGCTCGCCCTTCTCACGAAGGATCTTGATTGCCTCTTCGAAATTACCGTCTGCTTCAACGAGTGCCTTCTTGCACTCCATCATACCGATACCGGTCTGCTTGCGCAGCTCGGCGACATCTTTTGCAGCAATGTTTGCCATGATTTTATCTCCTTAAATTTTAATCGTTGGGGACTTAGGCCTCTGCGTCCTCAGCAGCGGGCTCAGCGTCGGTCAGCTGCTCGCCCTGCTTGCCCTCGATGACAGCGTCAGCGAGAACAGAGGAGATGAGCTTGATGGCGCGGATAGCGTCATCGTTACCGGGGATGATGTAGTCGGCATCATCGGGATCGCAGTTGGTGTCAACGATGGCAATGACCGGAATACCCAGCTTCTTTGCCTCGGCAACAGCGTTCTTTTCCTTGCGGGGGTCAACGATGAAAATAGCAGAGGGGAGAGTATCCATGGTACGGATACCGCCGAGGTTCTTCTCCAGGTCGAAGATTTCCTTCTGCTTAGCGGCAACTTCCTTCTTGGGAAGCATATCAAAGGTACCGTCCTCCTGCATCTTGGTCAGGTTGTTGAGACGGTTGATGGAGCGCTTGATGGTCTTGAAGTTGGTCATCATGCCGCCGGGCCAACGAACATTGACGTAGTACATACCGCAGCGGGTAGCCTCTTCCTTGATGGCATCGGCAGCCTGCTTCTTGGTACCGACGAACAGCAGAGTACCGCCCTGTGCGGAGAGGTCGCGAACGAAGTTATATGCCTCGTCGAACTTCTTTACGGTCTTCTGGAGGTCAATGATATAGATACCATTGCGCTCGGTGAAGATGTACTCAGCCATCTTCGGGTTCCATCTTCTGGTGTGGTGTCCGAAATGGACGCCTGCTTCAAGCAGCTGCTTGATCGAGATAATCGACATTTTTCATGTCCTCCTTCGGTTGTTTCCACCACAGCGTACGGCGTGTTCAACCTGCGGGATGGCAAGCACCGATCACGCGAAACTGCGCTGTGTGTGTAATATTTTCTTGCATCCAAAGGGATTTTTCCACTTTTTCCGCAATTGTAGATAGTATAGCACAGCAGGGCGTTCTTGGCAAGAGCGCCCTGCGTAAATTCACAGTTTTTTTACAATTATCCCTGGAACGGCCCAATCCGCGGACCTCGTTTTTCACGGGTTCCCTGCGGACAGCATTCGGCCGGGCTTAGCCGAACCAAAATCGCATCATTGCCGATTGTCTCGATTTTCTCCCACGGAATCACGATCTGCGGACAGCGGCAAAAGCCGAACAAACCGCTCTCGGCGGGAACCATGATTGCCGTGAGCTTTCCATCGCACAACGACAGCTCAACATCGCACACATATCCCAAACGACGGCCGTCACAGAGGTTGATCACCTCTTTCTCACGCAATGCCGTACACGTACAGTTTGCCATACCCTCTCCTCCTTGCTTTTCCTGCTGCAGTATATGCGAAACAAAAAGAAAAAGAACCGTTTCGCAGATTGCGAAACGGTTCACAGACGAAGCAGGAGCCGATAGGCTTCAACCAAGGCATCCAGCGACATTCCGGCATTTGCCGGACTGGTGGAAGGTAAGGAAATGGCATCTATCCCCGTATCGGGCGCGATAAAACGCGTATACAGACGGTGCGCCGTCTTCCCGGTCGTACAGATGGCGGTAATCGGCGCCCCCTGCAGGATAGGAGAAAGATCGTTCGGACGGGGATCGCGGACACTGCTGTCCGCGGCTCCCTCGATACTGCAGGAGGCAAGCACATCCCAGAGCGCGATATGCGCATGATGCAGGAAGTTGATTTTTTCCTCGACGGTCTGCGGAACGGGATAGGCATAAACGGCAGAGAGTACCTGCCAGAAACGATTGCGCGGATGCCCGTAGAAAAATCCCTGTTCGCGTGATTTCGGAGACGGAAAAGAGCCGAGAATGAGAATGCGCGACTGTGCATCCCAGACGGGTGGGATGGAATGAATCAACTGTTCACGCATCGGCATCCTCCCGATGAAGCCCGCGCACTGCCGAAACCGTGCGGACAATTTCGCCGCCGAAGAGGGCAGTCATGGGCGAGATCAACAGGCAGAGCAGAACCTCGGGCGCGAGCGGACAAACCCCGAAAACACCGCCCCAAACAGGCGAGAAATAGCATATCAAACCAAAAGTGAGCAGCAGAAGCGGAAAAAGCAGCCCGATGCGTGTCCCACGGAAAACAGCACCGCCCCGACGGCAAACGAAGAACAGCACAAGCTGTGTCAGCAGCATCGTCAAAAAGAGGAAGGATGCGCTTCCGGCGTCAACATCAGCGGCAAAACTGCGGAAAAAACGCAGGATCGAGAGCGTCACTACACTTCCCATTCCGCAAACCGCACCGATCACAAAATCGGGCAGACAGCTGCGCAGGGGGCGACGGAAAAAGTCACGGTCGACAGGGAAATCAGGGCCGCGATCAAAGGCACAGGCCAAAATTGCGGCAAAATCAACAATCAGCCCCGAAAAAAGAATCTGTATGGGACGAAGGACGGGTATGCGCAGGCAAAGAATAGCCGGCAGCATAACACAGCGCATTCCTTGCGCGGCGAGCAGACAGCGAAGTGCCGACGCGAGGTTTGCTTCGATGCGGCGGGCGGCGCGGCGTGCGGCAGCAATCGCAGGAAGACCGCCCGACTTGCCCGATGCGCGCCGAATGAGCAGGCTCGCGTTCTTTTTGAGCAATTCAGCGCCGTAAACCTCACCGTTTGCGGGATCAAGCGAGGTCAGTATCCGATTCTCACGCCGCCGATTGTAGACAACGGGGGTGGATACCGCATCAACAGCACACGCCTGCATCAGGGAAAGATCGCCGACTGATGTGCCGACGCCCAGCATCAAACGTCCCGCCTCTTTCTGCGCGGTCAGCCACGCACGGCGCTCGGCTACAGAATAACCGATGCACAGCTCGGCATCATCACGGATTGGCTCGGGCGCACGGCAAACAACGCCCTCGCGCAAAATGCCTGCCGCACGGGCAAGGGCAGTGATGTCTCCGCCGTTTGTGGGCGCATCTGCCATCAATACGGTGCACACACCCGCTTTGGCAAGTGCCGTAACCGCATCGGCAGTCCCCGCCGCGATGGGATCGCGGAAAATCAGAACACCGATCAGAATCAGCTCCTCCTGCACAGCGGAGAGGCGGTGCAGTGTGTTATACGGACTGCTCCTGCGGGCATAAGCGATCGCATACCCGCCGCTTTCGGTCTCGGCGGCACAGGCGGCAAGCAATGCATCCCGGCGTTCGGCGCGCAGCAGGCAGGTTCCTCCGACAGCATTTCGGTCAAGGGAGCGCCGACAGCGGGGAAGCAGCCGGCTCACTTCACCGCGGCAAATCACATAAGGGGAACGCTGTTCCTCAATCAGTGCCGTATCGAAGGGGTTGGCAGCCGAGGCAGCGGCATAACCCAAAAGCTTTGTTTGATTTCGCACCTTCTCGGCCGAGACACCGCATGATTCGGCAAACGCAAGCAGTGCCGAAACATCATCGCCCCCCTCAGTGCGCTCACCGAGCTGATCGGGATGCGGAAGGCCTGCGGCAATCAGCGCACTTTCAAGCAGATCGGTCTGCCAAGCGGGATCTGCGGCGGCCGAAAAGGGTTCGGTTCCAACGCAGGATGCCGTGACGCGAAGTTTTCCTTCGGTCAGCGGAAGATCATCAAAGAGGACAACGGCATCCATACGGGCAAGGTGGGGCAGATCGCCCATGTGCGGCATAATGGCGGTATTTTCATCGGTTCCGCCGCCTTTGGCAGCATACAAAAGCCCTGAGGCCACAACAATGCATCCGATTGCCGCCGTCAGCTCACTCATGGAGGAGACGGCAAGGGAAAGTGCAAGCAGAAAGTAGTCCAGCAAGTCAAACCCCTGTGTTGGGAAAAGAACACCAATCAATGTCAGGGGCAGAATCATCACCAGCATAAGCAGTGAAGAACGTGCGCAGAACCGCTTAAGTGCCTCGAGCACATCAAGACGATCACGCTGACGCGTCAGGGGAATCTGTCCCTCGGTGGACACCAGAAAGGTATCCGCCCCTGTCTCAACCACAATGGCTCTTCCCTGCCCGCCCAGCACGACTGAGCCTGCAAAAACCATATTCAGCTGTTCCCCCAGTGAGAGCACCTCGCGCTCCTCATATGTACGGGAAGCATCTTTGGTTACCCGGCCGCGCCGGGGAACACCATCAATCTTGCCGCGATACTCAAGCACGTCAAGCCCATCTGAGGCGATCAGGCGGGCATCGCAGGAGATAACATCTCCCGCCTGCAGCAGGATTACATCGCCGCGGACCAAAAGGCGCGCGTCAATCGCATAAACCCGACCGCCGCGCAGAACGCGGACACGGGGCATGGTACACACCGCCATTGATTCCACAATGCGGCGTGCTTTTATATAGGTAAAGATTGCTGCGGTGCAGTTGAGGGCAACCAAGGCAAGAATTGCCCCGCCCTGCTCACCCCAAATGGCGGCAATCACAGCCGTCACCACCAACAGCAGCATGGAAATATCCGAGCAGACATAGGCGGCACAGGTTTGCGCAGAAGTGTACGGCAGGGCAAAACAACAGTTTTCCCCTTCCCTGCGCCGACGGGTGGAGGCGGCTTTGGACGACAACCCGCCTCCGCCGCTTCCCAGCTCCTTTTCGACCGCATCCTGCGGCATGGCATACCATTTACGCGTCATATCAGAAACAGGTGATCCGCAGGTCGTCGCATTCGCCGTCCGCCGTCAGCACCGCACGGCTGATGCTGCGTGTGTGATCGGCGATAATCTGCTCTGCCAGCTGATCTTCCACATGCGTTTGGATATAGCGGCGCATATTGCGGGCGCCGTACTTATGGGAGAAGGCATTTCGTGCAATATATGCGGCGGCCTCCTCGGTATAGGTGAAGGTGATGCTCTTCTCGGCAAGCGCCGTGGCAAGCTCGCCCAGCATGATCTTGGCAATCGACGCAAAATCTTCCTCGCTCAGTGAGCGGAAGGTGATGATTTCATCCACACGATTGAGAAATTCGGGACGCAGGAAAGATGACAATGCCTTTTCGGTCTGTGCCGACGCAACCGACCGGGCACTGCCAAAGCCGACAGTTGCCGCCGAGCGGTCGGAGCCGGCATTGGTGGTCATCACCAGAATTGCGTTCTCAAAATTCACTGTTTTGCCATGCGCATCGGTAATGCGCCCATCATCAAGAATCTGCAGGAGAACATTGAGCACATCGGGATGCGCCTTCTCAATTTCATCAAAGAGTACAACCGAATATGGACGGCGGCGGATCTTCTCGGTCAGTTGCCCCGCCTCATCATAGCCCACATACCCGGGAGGTGCGCCAATGATGCGCGACACCGAATGCTTTTCCATAAATTCGCTCATATCGAGACGAATGAGCGTCTCGGGAGAATTGAACAAATCATTGGCCAGCGTTTTGACCAACTCAGTTTTGCCGACACCCGTCGGACCTGCGAAAATAAAGGATACAGGCTTGCGCTTATAGGCAATCCCCGCGCGATTGCGCTTGATGGCACGGGCAACAGCGGAAACCGCCTCGTCCTGTCCGACAATTCGTGCACGCAGACGACTCTCAAGCTGATCAATGCGCACATATTCGTTCTCGGTGATGTTGGTCGCGGGAACGCCTGTCCAGATCTCGATCACATCCGCCAATCCTTCTTCGGTCAGGTAGACAGACTCGGCTTCCGACTCAAGTTCTTTCAGTTTTTCAGCAACCTTCAGCTCATCGGTACGGATATTGGCAATTTTCTCGTAACGGATATTGATGTCTTTTTCATCCCCGCCATCGGTTGCTTCCAATGCCTCCCGCTCGGCTTTGAGGGCAAGCAGGCGGTCACGCAGGAGACGGCTTTCATTGAGCACAGCAGAATTGATTGACAGATTTGCCGCCGCTTCGTCGATAAGGTCAATCGCCTTATCGGGCAGATAGCGGTCGGTGATATAGCGCTCAGAGAGCACCACCGCACGGCGAAGCACATCCTCGGGAATACGGATATTGTGGAACTCCTCATAATAGTGCTTGATGCCCCCCAGCATCTCCACACTCTCGTCAACCGACGGTTCGTTGACCGTGACGGGCTGGAAGCGTCGCTCAAGAGCGCTGTCCTTCTCAATATGCTTGCGATATTCGTTGAGTGTGGTCGCACCGATCACCTGCACTTCGCCGCGCGAGAGGGCGGGCTTGAGGATATTGGCGGCATTCATGCTGCCCTCAGCATCCCCGGCACCGACGATATTGTGCACTTCATCAATCACAAGGATAATATTCCCCGCCTGACGAACTTCAGCCAACAGACCGAGAATACGCGACTCAAACTGCCCGCGAAACTGCGTCCCCGCGACCAGCGCCGTCAGATCGACAAGATAGACCTGATATCCGCGCAGACGGTAGGGAACATCACCGAACGCAATTTTCTGTGCCAACGCCTCTGCGATCGCCGTCTTTCCTACACCCGGCTCGCCGATCAGGCAGGGATTATTCTTCTGCCGGCGGCAAAGAATCTGGATCACACGGGCCAACTCACGTTCACGGCCAACGATTCGGTCGAGCTTTCCCTCTGCCGCCTGCTGCGTCAGATTGCGGCAATAGGTGTCCAAGAATTTATATTTTTTCTCTTTTTCCTTGGATTTTTCGCGCTTATCCTGCTTTTTGTCGGGCTTGGCAGGCAGAGTTCCCTCTCCATTCGGCTGACCGAAAATTCCCGCTTCGCGGAAAAGTTTGGGGAAATCGATGGCAGGTGCACCGCCTTCCTCGCCGCCCTCTCCCTCATCGGCATCGGCTGACGTAAGCGAGTTGAGCATATTGCCCATCTCTCCCTCCATCGCCTCAAAATCCTCGGGGCTGATGCCCATCTTGCCGAGGGCTCCGCCCAGCATATCATCCACAGGCATGCCCAGCTCGCGGGCGCATTTCATGCAGATCCCCTCGCTGACACGCTGTCCGTTTTCAATTTTGGTAACAAATACGACTGCCACCCGTTTGTGGCATCTTGAGCACATGGTCATTTGTAACATCCCTCCGTTTGGGAAACATTTTGCATAAACCGTCTATGGCACCGTTATCCCCAGAGCAGCTCGGGGTAACAGAAATATTTGAGCAGAAGTGTCTGCTCGACAGAGATCATATTGAATTTCGCGGGATCCACGCTGTAAAGATAGCCAATCAATGCTTCGGCAGCATGCGCGTAAATCAGCGCAAGGGCAAGCGCGCACACCAAGCCCAGCAAAAAGCCGAACAGGCGATTTGCCGTCTTCAGCACGGGAAGCTTGACAATCAGCTGAAGAAGCAGACCGATGAGATAGCAGGCAAGCATCGCAGCAAGGAACAACAAAACAAACGCACTGATGTTTGCAATGCCCGCAACAACAGGTGCTGTAATGGTCGATGCCAGAGAGGCAGCCGCTGCTTCATTTGCTTCGCTCATCGCACCGTATGTGGCAGACAGACTCTCGGCATTTGCACCGTAGCGTTCGAGAATGGCCAAAAAATCGGCGGGCATATCGGCAAACAGGCGGGAGAAATCAAAGAGCTCGCTCCCCTTCGCCGCCAAATCGCGGATTACCTCACTCACACGTTCGGTGATCTTCTCGGAAAAGAAATTTTCCTCCAGCCAGACTGACAATTTCGGCGTAAAAGCGCGTGCCGCGACAAAAGAAACCACAAGCGAGACTAAATTTATAATGGATTTCACAAAGCCGCGCACCGTGCATCGAACAACGGTGATGATGACAATGGCAAGCAGAATCAGATCAAGCAAGAAACTCATCGAGAAAAACCTCCCCAATTCCATTCGTCTTAAGATTCGGTAAATTGCTCATCGGAATAGCGATAGGCGGCAGATGCGGTACAAAGCAGCACATCATCTCCCAATGTCAGCAGTGCCTTGGCTCCCCCGTTATGTACCAGTGATGAAACCTCACCCCGATCAGACAGGCGGAAGATTTCACGTTCGGTCATAACATAGGCTGCCTGCTCTGTCAGCGTCAGAATTTGCGCATTTCCCTCAAGTGCATGATCAAGCACCGTCTCTCCTCTGCTGTCATATACACAGACGCGGCTCTCGGTTGCCATCACATTGCCCGGAAAAACCAGCACAGCGCGATCGCCGTCAAGCACAAATCGGTCAGGAGGTACATCGGCAAATGAAACGGTATTGATCAGCTCTCCCCGATCGGTATAGAAATACATTGCACTGTCTCCGAGCACAGCAAAACTGTTGTCATCGAAGAACCGCACGGCGAGGGGAAAAACATTCTGCACCTGCAGTGTGGCAATTGCCGTATCCTTCCCCGGTTCGCAAAGCTGAAACTCCGCCATATACGCCCCGTCAACCGAAGAAACCGACACAATGGCAATTCGCTCTCCGTCATCGGAGATTGCCGCATCAATGACATATTTATCCTTGAGATAGCGGTTGATCAGCTTGCAGTTTTTGTTATACAGCAAAACGGCAGATGTATATTCGCGGGTTTCGGTAATCAGTGCATAATGCCCCGAATCGGAGATTGCCGCACCGTGAATGGGATAACCGAGGGTTTCACTGAAGACATCCGAGAGCGAATTATAGAGCGTATAGCTCTCTCCCCCCAGATCACAAACCAGCAGATAGCGGTCAGACGCCACCGCGTACGGATCAGCATAATCGGGAGTTGCCTCCAGCGTACGTTTCCCGCCCGCATTATAAATTTCGATGCCCGATCGACTGACCAGAGTCAAGCCATCGCGGTATGCAAGATATTGACGGTCCTCCATGGTGCTGTATCGCAGGGTGAGAGCATCTTCACCGCCGACGACATCCAGTACCGTGTCAAAATCACGGAGCAAATACACAAAATTGGCATAGGTAATGCTGTCAGAGCCCATAATTATCCCCGCCAACAAAACCAGAATGAGAACAAACAGCGTCAGATATTTGGCAAGGCGGTAACGTGCGGCGACACGAGCATAATATCGCGCATGCTCTCCCTGCTCCCCCGTGCGTCTATTCGGCTGCTGCGGAGGACGGGCTGCGGGGCGAGGCGAATTGGTCTCGGGCTGAGTGGGTTTAGCCGACATGGCGCACCTCCTTTACGTTATATGCAGAATTCGGGAGAATATACGACCTGCGACAGGCAAAGCCCGCAGGCAGGTGCAGTGATCCCCGCGCGGTTTCGGTCGCGCGAGCACAGGATATCGTCAATTTCATCCGGCGCGATCTTTCCCTCGGCAACGGCGATCAACGTCCCTGCCATGATGCGCACCATGTTATAGAGAAAGCCGTTCGCCGCGACACGGAAAAGGATCAAATCCCCCTGCCGTTCAACCGACGCGGCAGTTACCGTGCGAACAGTGCTCGTCACCGATGAGCCCTGCGCCATAAAGGCGGCAAAATCATGCTCTCCGACATAGCGTTGGGCAGCATCACGCATGGCAGAAAACTGCGCATCCGAAATCGGGCAAGGATAATGCCATGCACGATCAGCGAGAAAAGGATCACGCTCATGGCGGTTCCAGATGCGGTAGGTATACACCTTCTCAAGCACATCATAGCGAGCGTGGAAAGATGGTGGAACCCATTTCGCCCCCCAAACGGCAATATCCTCGGGCAAGTGTCGGCAAAGTGCCCGGGGAATACGCTCCACCGGCACATTGGTGGGCAGATAATCCTCCCCACGACGGGAAATGGTGGCGCAGAAGCATTCGGCGTGCACGCCGCTGTCAGTGCGGCTGCAGCCGACAATATCACAGGGGAAGCCAAACAGTGCCTCGGCGGCCGCACACAGCGCCGCCTGGACGGTGGGACCGTTGGGCTGAACCTGATACCCGCAGTAGCGCGTACCCACATAGCGAACGGTGATCAGCAGCTTCATGCTGCCCTGCCCGCTCACAGTGCAAATCCGGGTGCGAACCGGTTGATCAGCAGCAATACGGCACCAAAAAGAATCATCGCGGCAAGCATCACCCAATCGGCGGCAGTCGCATGCAGAACCGTCATGCGGGTGCGTCCCTCCCCGCCGCGGTAACAGCGGCATTCCATGGCGACTGCCAGCTCATCGGCACGGCGGAACGCAGAGACGAAGAGGGGAACGAGGATTGGAATGAGCGCCTTGGCCCGCTGCATCAAGCTGCCTGTCGAAAAATCGGCGCCGCGCGCTTTCTGTGCCGCCATGATCTTTTCGGTTTCTTCGATCAAAATCGGAATGAAGCGCAATGCGATGGTCATCATCATAGCAAATTCATGCACGGGGAGATGGAAAACCTTGAGCGGTGAGAAGAGGCGCTCAATGCCATCGGTGAGTGCAATCGGCGTGGTGGTATAGGTGAGGAACATCCCTGTTCCGATAATAATTACCGTGATACGCAGCACCATGGAAAGCGCAGTAAGCACACCTTCCAGATAAATATGAATGATCCAGAAATCAATCAACAGGGTTTCCCCGCGGGTCAGAAAAACATTGAGCACCACGGTAAAGAGCATGATAAACAGGATGGGGCGCAAACCGCGCAGCACAAAGGACGGCGGGATACGGCTGATCAGAATCAGCACAACGGCCGACAGTGCAAGCGCGGCAAAGCTCCAGATGCTTTTGCAGAGGAAGGATGCGGTGATATAAAGAACAGCCAGCACAATTTTGAATCGGGGATCGAGCCGGTGCAGAAGTGAATTGCCGGGGAAATATTGTCCGAGGGTAATGGAAGTCATCTGCCGACACCTCCCATCAATTGACGGAGCGCGGCGGCTGCCTGCTCAACCGTGTAAATACTCTCGGGCAGGGGAAGTCCGCGTTGGCGCAGCAGTTCTGCCACTCGCGTGATCTGCGGCACGTCAAGTCCGACGGCGGCAAGCTCCTCGGGGTGAGAGAAAATCTCCTCACAGCTTCCCTGCATCAAGAGTTTGGCATTTGCCATCACGATCAGCTCGTCGCAATAGCGCGCCATGTCCTCCATACTGTGGCTGACGATGATCACTGTCGAGCCGCTTTTCTCGCGATACGCGCGGATGCCGCCGAGAATCTCTTCTCTCCCCTGCGGATCAAGCCCTGCCGCAGGCTCGTCAAGCACCAGCACCTCGGGACGCATGGCCATGATGCCTGCGATAGCGGCACGACGCTTCTGTCCGCCCGACAGGTCAAAGGGGGACTGATCCAGCATGTCCCGGGAGATTCCCGCAAATTCCGCCGCCTCAAGCACTCTCGCCTCGATCTCTTCGGTGGAGAGTCCCATGTTTTTTGGACCGTACGCGATATCGGCGCGCACCGTCTCCTCAAAGAGCTGGTATTCGGGGTACTGCATGACAAGTCCGACGCGATAGCGCAGACGGGCGATTTCCTTGGGCTTTTCCCAGATGTCCTCGCCGTCGATGAGCACGCGCCCCGCGGTGGGACGGTTAAGACCGTTGAGCAGCTGCACAAGGGTAGATTTACCCGATCCTGTATGACCGATCAACCCCGTCACGGTGCCGCCGCGAATGGTCAGACTGACATCGTCGAGCGCCCGCATCTCATAGGGGGTTCCCGCGCTGTACAAATAAGAGATATGTTCAAGCTGTAGTGTATTCATGGTATTCGGCGTCACAGCCAGAAGGTCTGTGCGCCTTCCTCCGATTCAGGATTCAGGTTCGCGGCGGAGCAAATGTGATGCCGCTCGCCGCGCAGGCGGCACAAATCGCGTCGGCACACTGGGCCGGAGTCAGGCAATCACCCTCCACGGCAATGCCGGCGTCACGCAGCTGATGCACAAGGTCGGTGCACTGAGGCACATCAAGGCCGATGGCGGCGAGCCGGTCGGGATGCGAGAAAATCTCGGCAGGCGTTCCCTGCATATACAACTCACCGTCGTTGAGCACCAGCACACGGTCGGCACGGGCGGCTTCATTCATATAGTGGGTGATGGTCAGCACCGTAATGCCGCGTTCCCGATTGAGATTGTCCATAATGCGAAGCACATCGCGGCGCCCCATGGGATCGAGCATAGCAGTGGATTCATCGAAAATGATGCAGTCGGGCAGCATCGCGATGATCCCCGCGATGGCGACACGCTGTTTTTGCCCACCCGATAGACGGTGCGGCTCGTGGTGGGCATACTTTGTCATCCCCACCAGCGCCAGTGCTTCATCGACACGGCGGCGAATCTCCTCGCTCGGCACACCGAGATTTTCGGGACCGAAAGCAACATCCTCCTCAACAATGGTGGCAACCAACTGATTGTCGGGATTCTGAAAAACCATCCCCATGCGGCGGCGGACTTCGTACAACTCATCCTCGGTCAGATTGGGATCGGTAATCTCGCGGCCTGCGATGATGATCTTGCCGCTATCAGGCGTCAGGATCAAATTCAGCAGCTTTGCCAGCGTGGACTTGCCCGAGCCGTTATGGCCCAGGATTGCAACATATTCGCCCCGCTCAACCGAAAAAGAAAGATCTCGCAGTACACGGCGGCGCTGACCGCCGTCCTCATCATAAGCGTAATTCAACTGTTCGACTTGGATAAAAGGCTCCATCAAATCACGACCTTTCGTGGGAATTTTCTCCCGCCGTCAGCGGGAATCGGCGCCCTCCGCCTGCCAGCGAGCACTCGCACCGCAGGGGAGAAAGCTGCCGCTTGCCTCCACGGGCAGAGCAAGCTCCCCCGCCTCACAGCGGCCGCCGTATCGTGCACGGACCCGCAGCTCAAGCAGATATGCCATCGTCAGAGGAGAGAGCCCCGTGGTATAGGAATTGATCAGGAAAAAGAGGGGCTTATCCGAGAGCACCTGTGCCGCGAGGGCAACAAAATCGTCGATACACTCCTCCAGTTTCCAGACCTCGCCCGACGGCCCGCGTCCGTAGGAGGGAGGATCCATGATAATGGCGTCGTAGCGGTTTCCCCGGCGGATCTCCCGTTCGATGAATTTGCGGCAGTCGTCTACAATGTAGCGGATGGGGGCATCCGAAAGCCCAGAGAGACGGGCATTTTCCTTGGCTTGGGCTACCATACCCTTTGCCGCGTCAACATGGCAGACAGAAGCCCCCGCTTTTGCCGCCGCCACGGTAGCACCGCCGGTATAGGCAAAGAGATTGAGCACCTTGATGGGGCGTCCCGCGCGGCGGATCAGCTCGCCGAACCAATCCCAGTTTGCCGCCTGCTCGGGAAAAAGTCCCGTGTGCTTAAAGCCCATGGGCTTGAGCATAAAGGTCAGCTCGCCATAGCCGATCTTCCAGCTCTCGGGCAGATTGTTTTTGCTCCAACCTCCCCCACCCTTCTGCGAGCGATGGTAAATTGCATCCGCACGTTTCCATGCCGGGTGCGTCTTGTCGCTTTCCCAGATGATCTGCGGGTCGGGACGGATGAGGATATATTTCCCCCATTGCTCCAGGCGTTCACCCGACGAAGCATCGAGCAAACGGTAATCTTTCCATTGATCGGCACACCACATATATTTATTGTCTCCTGTATTACGGTTGATTATAATAAGCCGACAGCGCACTTCCCGCGCTGTGGGCATGGCAAACGGCAATAGCAAGGGCATCGGCGGTATCGTCGGGCTTGGGCGGCTCACGCAGCCCCAGAAGCATCGTCACCATGGTAATGACCTGCTTTTTCTCCGCCTTGCCGTACCCCACCACTGCCCCCTTGACCTGCATGGGCGTATATTCCTGCATCACAAGTCCCTTCTGCTGCGCGCAGAGGAGAATCACACCCCTCGCCTCAGCCACGCGGATACCCGTTGTGACGTTGGTATTCCAGAACAGCTCCTCCACCGCGATCTGCTCGGGATGATAGCGGTCAATGATGTCGCAGAGTGCATTGTATATATCGACAAGCCGCTTTGAAGTCGTCTCGGTCTTCGGGGTTTGAATCGAGCCGTAGCCGAGGGTACGAAAGCGGTTTCCGTTGTATTCGATGACACCCCAACCCACAATCGCAAGTCCGGGATCGATACCGAGAATAATCATGGCTTCTGCCTTTCTTGATAGATTTTACCATTATAATAGTATAACACAAAATCGCGTACACGTCAAGACGGGACAACAAGATTCTTCGCACAACGATGCAGAAACCGCCGTAAACGAAAAGGTGCTGCCGCATTACCAATGCGGCAGCACCGTATGAAACTCTGCACCTGCAATCAAGTCTGCGCAGAGGATTCTGTTTTCTGCTTGGGCTCGTGCATCATCCACAAAACCATACCAAGATAACCGAGAAGCGGGATCAGCAGATCGCTTGCATATCCGCCCACCATTTCGGCCAGCTCGGCACCCGAGGTCGGCATTCCCGCATCCACATCAAAAATAATGCGTGCGGTCAGGCGGAACACGGCAGTCACGGCAACGGCAATCAAAGCAGCACGCTGCACCGGATTGGAGAACGAAAACAGCCTCTCGGGTACAGCAATCGGCGCGGTGCTTCTGCGTGTAACCAACAGGGCCGCGAAAATAACGATCACGAGCTGAAGCAGCTCCTGCAAAATGCCCGATATCACGGGGAGCAGCAAAAGCTGATAATATTCCCCCATGTTCCACTGCAGCATATCCATCAAAAAATTTCCTACTGTGCCGAAGATGAAGGCGGCAATATAGATGAGTGCAAAAGGCATCGCCGCGCGCAGACCGCCCGCGAAAATATATCGCAGGACAAAGGAAAATGCGATATACACCACTGCCATCTGCAGCAGATCGGCAAGCACATCCAAAACGATGGGCCAAGCGGTTGCCATGTAAGCAACATCCGTGCCTGCCACAACTTTCAGCGGGCAGATCACAAAAGAGCGGAGGGCGTGCAGACCAAAGGTAAGAAGAAACAGAATGAAGAGCGCGCGTCGGCGCTCGGTATGTATTGTAGACATTGTCAAATCCTCTTCTGTAGTATTGTCTTAATAGTTTACCACATCTGCGCGCCAAATGCCACATATTTTTGTAAACATTTTTCTCTTTTTTGCATACAATGGAGCAACACGCAACTGTAGGAAAGGAAAAAATCATGCCTGAACCCAACACCCAAAAACGAATTCTCGATCCGCTCTCCCCACCTGACGCGGACAACTTCGAACATGCACTCTCTCTGCTCTGCGCACGCTACCCCCTCATTGAACACAACACCCTCGGCAGAAGTATGCTCGGGCGGGAGCTGTCTCTGCTCGGACTTGGCAGGGGAAAACCAACCGTCATTTACCTGGGCGGCCGCTCCGGCGCCGATCGTCTGAGCACCGCTGTTTTGACTCGTTTTATCAATGAATACTGTGAACTGCACCTGCGGCGGGGCCGGATATTTGGCTATAATCTTAATTATCTCACCGAGCTTCGGCGAATCGAACTATTGCCGATGCTCAATCCCGACGGTATCGGATATACTCTGCATGGGGTTGATGCAGAACACATTCTGCACAGACGACTGCTCGCCCTCAATGCCGGAAGCGAGGATTTTTCGGCATGGACAGGCAATGCACGAGGTGTTGCGCTTGATCTTAACTATGCCACCGCCGATTTTTCCACCCGGAAAACCGAGGCATTGACGGCAGCAGCAGAATGCGGCATGACGGCGGGTTGGTGCGGAGAGTCGCCCGAGTCCGAGCCCGAGAGCGCCGCAGTGGGACGGCTGCTTCGATGCCGAGGAGACATTGGTATGGTGATTGAGCTGTGCTGCGGACCGCGGCGGGTGATCTGTGCAAAATCCGCCGACCGAAAGACAGTCGGGCTTGGACGGATGCTGGGGCGGCTATGCGGGATTCCGCTTGAATTCTCGGACGGCAGTCGTTTCTGCGACTGGGCAGCCGAAGCCTTTTCGCTTCCGGCATTCACCGTATACTGCGGAGAATCCTCCGAAATGTTCGAGCTCTATGCAGGGGTTCGCGAAATGCTCTTTGTTGCCCCAACCCTAATCGGATAAAAAAGCGATCATGCAGCACTTTCCCCTCGGTATAGTACATCACATTTCGCGGCATACTATCTCCGTATCGCCAAAAAACGGAGGAAATTATGATCGAACAAGATACCATCAAGCTTCTGCGCGAATGTGACGCAGGCATTAAAATGGGCGTTTCATCCATCGAAGATGTATTGAATGATGTGCACAATGAGAGTTTTCGTCAGCGGCTGATCGGCTGCAAGCGGGAGCATGAAAATCTGCAGGCAGAGGCCACCTCCATGCTTGCACAATATCACGATGACGGCAAAGCCCCCTCTCCCGTAGCCAAGGGCATGTCGTGGATGAAAACAAATTTCAAGATGAGCATGAACGATTCGGACAAAACCATCGCCGATCTGCTGACCGACGGCTGCAACATGGGGGTAAAATCACTCAACCGATATCTCAATCAATATAAAGCAGCCGACGAGCGCAGCAAAGATATCGCCAAGCGGCTGATCAACGCAGAAGAACAGCTGTGTGTGGATATCCGGCAGTACCTGTGAGTGCTTTGCAGAAAAAGAGAACAAACAGAGCCGCGCAAACCGGAGACATCGCGAAAAACAACGCGATGTCTCCGGTTTTTTGTAAGATTAAGGTTTACAAAATCGGCGAAATATGGTATACTGTATATTAGTTATATCCATTTTGGGGAGGTGAGGCGCATGGACATTCTCAAATTGCACACGGGAGACATTCTCGAACTCAAAAAAGTGCATCCCTGCGGCACACGTCAATTCCGCGTTCTTCGGGTCGGAAGCGATGTGCGCATCGTCTGCTGCGGATGCGGACGCGACCTTGTCCTTGACCGGCTCAAGCTTGAGCGTGCGGTAAAGCGCGTTGTCTCCTCTGCAGAAAGCACCTCGGCCAAACACCCCAACGAAACCATCGGAAAGGACGGTTCTCAATCTTGACCAACGATAAACACCCCACAATCGATCAGCCCGGCATCCCGACAACAACACAACGCCGCAAGTCAGGCCGTCTGCGGAATCTTCTGCGCGGCAACCAGTATATGTATCTTATGCTTGCCTTCTTTATTCCTTTTGCCATCATGTACATTCTGTATATCGCCATGGAGATTCACCCTTTCGGCATTCGTTCAGTGCTGATTCTCGACCTCAATGCGCAATATGTGTACTTTTTCGAAGCACTGCGTAATTTCATCTACGGTGATGGAAGCCTGCTCTATTCTTTCTCCCGCTCACTGGGCGGCGAATTTATGGGCATCTATGCCTATTATATCGCGTCTCCTTTCTCTTATCTCGTTGCACTCTTCCCCAAAGAAAAGATCCTCGACGCCCTGCTCTGCATTTTCCTGCTCAAAACCGGCTGCTGCGGATTCTCGTTCGGCTATTATCTGCACCGCACCACCGAAAAGCTCAGCAAAGCAGCGGTGATCACGTTCTCTATTCTTTATGCCCTCTCGGGCTACGCCGTGGTGCAGCAGCACAACACCATGTGGATCGATGCCCTCATCTGGCTGCCCATGATCACCCTCGGCATTGAGCAGCTCATCAAGCACGGCAAGTTCAAGCTGTATGTTTTCTCGCTCGCCATTTGCCTGATGAGTAATTTCTACATCGGCTATATGTGCTGCCTGTATGTCATCATCTACTTCTTCTACTACTATTTTGCCAACAATGAAGACAACCGAAATAATCCCTGTCTGGAAAAACGGCATTTTCTCAAGTCATTCGGACGGATCGCCGGCTTCTCGGCAATCGGTGTCGGCATGGCAATGGTCATCATCGCCACCGCCTATTATGCGCTGACCTTCGGCAAGACGACCTTCACCAATCCAAGCTTCGCACTCGGACAGCAGTTCGATTTCTTTGATCTGCTCGTCAAATTCTTCCCCGGCTCCTTTGACACCGTCCGCCCCGAGGGGCATCCCTTCGTCTATTGCGGACTGCTCACCCTTATTCTCGTTCCGCTCTATTTTATGAGCCGCCGTTTCACGGTGCGCCAAAAGGTAATGGCAGGTGTAGTGATTGGCATTTTCATCATCAGCTTCAACATCACTACCCTTGATTTGGTTTGGCACGGCTTTCAGCGTCCCAACTGGCTCAACTATCGCTACAGCTTCATGCTCTGCTTCTTCCTTCTGGTGCTCGCCTACCGCGCATATATTCACCTCAAGGACAACACACCCCGCACCATTCTCGCGATCTGCGCTTTCCTCTGTCTGATTCTGCTTATCGCGCAGAAGCTCGAATATGAAAATATGCCCGATTTCGAGGCAATCTGGTTCTCGCTCTTCTGCATCATGCTTTATCTTGTGGTGCTTTGTATGTCCTTCCGGCGGGAATATCGGGAAAATGCCGCATTGATTGCCGTTATTCTGGTCTGTCTTGAGGTCTTCTGCGCAGGGCTGACCAATATGGTGGCGCTGGATGATGACGTTTACTATTCTTCCTATGCCTCTTATGTGGATTTTATGGACAAGATCCGTCCCATTACCGAGACGGTACAGGAAAACGACACCTCGTTCTACCGCATGGAAAAAACCGAGCACCGAAAGACCAACGATAATATGGCGCTGCAAATTCGCGGTCTGACCAATTCGACCTCCACACTCAACGCCGAAACCATTCAATTCCTCGCCCGCATGGGCTATTCCTCCCGCTCGCACTGGACGAAATATCTGGGCGGAACCCCCGTCAACGACTCGCTGCTCGGGCTGAAATATATTATCTCGGACAAAGATCTCAGCGATTACTATACCGCTGCTTACACCGAGGGCAACTATACTGCATATCTCAACCCTTATGCACTCTCATTGGCATATGCCGTCAGCGATGACATCAAGGACACGGATCTGAGCGATTACAACAATCCCTTTGACCGACTCAATGCGCTGGTGGGTACAATGCTCGGCACCGACAGCGTCGATCTCTTCACTCCGATCGAACGTACGGGTACCACCAATGATAACTGCACTGTCTCTTATGCCGAAGGACACGTGGCATATGCGCCGACCAACAAGAGCAAGGATGCCAACATCTACTACACCTTCACCGCCCCTGACGACAGAGAGATCTTCTTATATCTCCCCAGCAATTATCCGCGTGAGGTTGCCCTGAAAGTCAACGGTTCAAATCTGGATACTTTCTACGGCAACGAGACGACCCGAATCCTATCGCTGGGCAGCTTCAGTGCCGGAGAAGAGGTGCGTGTTACGGTAACCATCAAACAGGACAACCTCTATGTTTTCGAGGACAAAACCTTCTTCTATGCCATCGACATGGATGCTGTTGCCGATGCTTTCTCGCAGCTGGCAGCGGGCAACTATATCATCGACAGTGACTACAGTGAAGATCACTTTACCGGTACAATTACCACAACGGCAGAAGCGTCCGTTGTACAGACCACGATTCCCTACGATGAAGGTTGGACCGTACTGGTTGACGGTGAGCCGGTTGAAATTTATAAAACACTTGATGCACTCATCGCCTTTGACACCACCCCCGGTACGCACACCCTTGAGCTGAAATACGAGCCGAAGGCATTCACCTACGGCATGATCTGTACGATTGTCTCCACAGTTATTTTCATTGCACTCTGCATCCTTGAGCCGATCTGGCGCCGCCGTCATCCGATGCGTTCTGCACAGAACGGCGCTGAGGAAGAGCTGTACACCCTCGAAGAGATCGCCGCAGAGCTCAACGATATCTCTGTGCCGATTGTCGATTCGCCCATCGAGGACAACAAGGAGAATCTATAATGTTCTACTATATCTCTGGCGGACTCGCACTGCTTGATGCCAACACCGCCGTCATTGATGCAGGCGGTGTCGGTTATCGGCTGACCATCAGCCAAACAACCCACGATGCCCTGCCTCGCCCCGCGCAGCCGATGCCACAGGCTCGGCTTTTCACCCACATGGCAGTCCGTGAGGACGCCGTAGAGCTTTTCGGCTTTGCCACAAACGAGGAGCTCTCTGCCTTCAAGCTTCTGATCTCGGTATCGGGTGTCGGTCCGAAGGCGGCAATGGCGATCCTGTCACTGCTCACCCCCGAGAAATTTGCCCTCGCTGTCTGCAGCGAGGACACACGCACACTCTCAAAAGCATCGGGGGTTGGTGCCAAAACGGCGGCACGCATTGTCCTTGAACTCAAGGATAAGCTCCTGCGCGAATCCAAAGAGGAAAGCACCACCGCCGCCGCGCTGGAAACCATCAAGCCGGGCACATCCACCAATCGTCTGACCGAGGCACAGGATGCGCTTATTGTTCTCGGCTACACCCGCGCCGAAGCACTTGGTGCCCTGCGTACCATTGACACGTCGGGCATGGAGCTGGAGGACATCATCCGCACCGCGCTGAAAAAGCTGATGAAGTAATTCCCCGCCCCACACTACACGTTTCACGGAGGAAGTATGACTGAGACCGAATTCGATTTTGAAAACCGCATCATTTCCACCGAATACAATGCCTCCGATGCCGATGTCGAGCTATCTCTGCGTCCGCGCACGCTTGACGAATATATCGGACAGGCAAAAGCAAAAGAAAATCTCAAAATTTATATTGACGCCGCCCGTCTGCGGGGAGAATCGCTTGACCATGTCCTGCTCTACGGCCCTCCCGGGCTCGGTAAGACCACCCTCTCCAACATCATCGCCGCCGAGATGGGGGTGAACATCCGCGTCACCTCGGGACCTGCCATCGAAAAGCAGGGCGACCTTGCGGCGCTGCTGACCAATCTCAACGAGGGCGATGTGCTCTTCATCGACGAGATCCACCGGATGTCCCGATCCATCGAGGAGATTCTCTATCCCGCCATGGAGGATTACGCGCTGGATATCATTATCGGCAAAGGACCGGCAGCACGAAGCATTCGCATCGATCTTCCCCATTTCACGCTGATCGGTGCCACCACGCGCGCGGGACAGTTGACCACGCCGCTGCGTGACCGCTTCGGTGTCCTGCTCAAGCTTGAGCTTTACACCATCGACGAGCTGGCAACCATTGTCCGCCGCAGTGCGGGCATTCTGGGGCTCCCCATCACCGAGGACGGCGCAAAGGAGCTGGCTTCTCGCTCGCGCGGCACGCCGCGTATTGCCAACCGCCTGCTCAAGCGTGTACGCGATTTTGCACAGGTTGCAGGCAAAGAAGCAATTGATCGAGAGATTACCGCATATGCGCTCGGTAAGCTGGAAATCGATGAACTTGGACTGGACAATACCGACCGTCGTATGCTTGAGACCATCATCAAATTCTACGGCGGAGGTCCCGTTGGACTGGAAACACTGGCGGCAACCGTTGGTGAAGAGGCCATTACCCTTGAGGATGTGTACGAACCTTATCTGATGCAAATCGGGTTTTTGAACCGTACACCCAGAGGCCGCTGTGTCACCGCCCCCGCCTATCTGCATCTTGGGCTTCGCCCCCCCGAGTCCCCCTCATCGGCATCAGCAGCAGGCAATCAGCTTGCGATGTTTGATGATGAGCAATAATCCTCAACGCAATCTCATATTCACCATCCAAACGTGAAGGAGTTTCGTCATGAAGAAGAATCCCCCCGCTTATCTTGTGGTTTACGAAGCCATCAAGTCGCGTATTATGAACGAACAATATCCTGTCGGAAGTCTTCTCCCGCCTGAGCCCATGCTGGAAAAACTGTTCGGTGTCAGCCGAACAACCGTTCGCCGCGCCATCGATATTCTCTCGCGCGAAGGATTTGTTTGTGCAAAGCAAGGCATCGGAACGGTAGTACTCGATTACAAAACCATGCAAAACCTCAATACTATCTCCTCATTCACCCAAACACTTCACGAAAGCGGGCACTCGGTCTCGCTTCGCGCCATCGACATCAGTATTCGGGCATCAGCAGACTTTCCCGACATCGCAACACAATTTTCGCTCTCCGAAAATGACAAACTGGTACGAATCAAGCGCATTGTATGCGCGGACGGCGTACCGATTGCCATCATCCGCAACTACTTGCCTTATTCTATGGTCGAAGGTATCGAAGGATACGCGTCTCAAATGCAGTCTTTCTACGCCCTTTTGCACGACAAGTATTTTATCCAATTCAATACTGCGCAGGAGCGGATTACGGCACGCGCCGCAGAGGAGGCCGAGGCCGCACACCTCAATGTCCCCATCGGATTTCCCCTGCTCTGCGTCAAGCGCATCTCGTATATTCGCAGCAAGCCCGCCTGCTGCGATATGCTGGAAATTCGAAGTGATATGTACGGCTACAACGTCAGCTTATACGAGAATTAACTTACATCTCTTCAAACACACCATAAAAAGCCGAGCGCCTCAATTCAAATTGAGGCGCTCGGCTTTTTGTGACAGCAAAGTGGGGAAATGATCACCACTCTGCGCGCTTTTCGTCCTCGGGCAGGACTTCTTTGAACGCAGTGATGGCACACTCGATCATTGCGTCATCGGGTTCAAGCACCGTCAGATGCTGCATCCAAGTACCGGGCGCTGAGATGGCACGCGTGAGCCAATTGTCCACGCGCCCTGCCAGCTTGATCAGCTCATAGCCGATTCCCACAACCAGAGGTAGGGTCAGCAGCTTAATGCCTGTCCGCAAAACCGGATGCAAATCCGGACTGATAAACATGGAAATAAAGATGCCGACAATCAGCATCAGCACCATAAAAGATGTACCGCAGCGGGGATGGAACCGACGCTGCTCCCGGACATTTTCCACCGTCAGCGGCAGTCCCTTTTCATAGCAGAAAATAGTTTTATGCTCGGCGCCGTGATATTCAAAGGTGCGGCGGATATCCTTCATCCGCGTCATCAGCAGCATATAGCCCAAGAATATAGCAATGCGGAGCAAGCCCTCACACAGACTTTTGAGAAAACGGTTTCCGTCAATTGTCGGCACCGCGTCTTCAACCCAGCTGTAGAGCTGAACAGGCAGCCACATAAAAAGAACCACCGCCAGCAAAACGCCGAGAATCGAACTGATCACCATCAGGATATTCATCCCCACCTGACCGATTCCGCCCGATTTCCCATCTTTTTTCGGCTCCTCATCTTCAAGCCCCGCAATCTCTGCAGAGCGCATCAGACACTTATAGCCAAAGCGCATCGAATCAATAAAATTGAACACACCCCGAATAATGGGCAGTTTGAAAAATTTTCCCTTAAAGGTTGATTTGGTGGGCCACTTTTCCAGCACAATTTCCCCCTCCGGATTGCGCACCGCCATTGCAGTCATCTCAGGACCGCGCATCATAATACCCTCGATCAATGCCTGACCGCCGATAGATGTTTTTTTCATCGGGCAGGCAGTTTCGTTATGTTGATTATTTGCCAACAAAGTCATTCCTCCATTCCACAGACATAATCTGTGCACTGTCATTATATCGCATCAATATGAACTCCATGTGAATGCGCCGGTATTTTGGGCAAAATTTCAACAGAAAATTATCACCGAAGCGTCGCTTCTCTCTTTACAAATTGTTCAATTCGTGGTACAATAGATATATTATGAGATTCTGCGCAGCACCGTGGAAAGGAATGACTGTATATTATGAAAATCGGATTTGACAACCAAACGTATATCAAAACACAGTCGGCAAAAATACTGGAGCGTGTTAAGCTCTTTGACAACAAACTCTATATCGAATTCGGCGGAAAGCTCTTTGACGATCTGCACGCCGCCCGTGTTCTGCCCGGGTTTGCACCCGATGCAAAAATCAATCTGCTGCGTGAGATGCGCGATCAGACCGAGATCATCATCATTATCAACGCCGCTGATATTGAGCGCAAAAAAATCCGCGCCGATTTCGGTATCACCTACGACATGGATGTGCTGCGTCTGATGGACAATCTGCGTGCGATGGGCATCTACGTCAGCTCTGTCGTTATCACGCAGTATAAAGATCAGCACGGTGCCGATATGTTCCGCAAAAAGCTGGAAATGCGGGGAGAACGTGTCTACGTTCACCGCTCAATCAACGGCTATCCCAACGATGTCGATACCATCGTCAGCGAAGCAGGCTACGGTGCCAACGCCTATATTGAAACCACTCGTCCGCTGGTCGTTGTGACCGCCCCCGGCCCCGGATCGGGCAAGCTTGCCACCTGCCTCTCTCAGCTTTATCACGAATACAAGCGGGGCGTCAAAGCGGGTTACGCCAAGTTTGAAACCTTCCCCATCTGGAATCTGCCCCTCAAGCATCCCGTCAACATCGCCTATGAAGCGGCAACCGCCGATCTGCGCGATGTGAATATGATTGATCCCTATCATCTCGATGCATACGGCGTTGCAACCGTCAACTACAACCGCGATGTTGAAGCTTTCCCCGTCGTGCAGACCATTCTTGAACGCATCACGGGCAAGAGCGATCTCTACCGTTCCCCCACCGATATGGGCGTAAACATGGTGGGCAACTGCATCATCGATGACGAAGTTTGCCGCGAAGCCGCAAAGCAGGAGATTCTGCGCCGCTATTACAAGGCATGGTGCGACTACAAAAACGGTGCAACCGATATCGAAACTGCCCATCTTGTTGAGCTGCTGATGAAAAATGTCGGCATCACCACAGCCGACCGCCGCGTGGTCGCACCTGCACTCGAAAAGGCAGAAAAAGTGGAGTTTCCCGTCTTCAGCATTGAACTCAACGACGGCCGCATCATCACGGGAAAAGAAATCAGCCTCATGAGCGCGCCCGCCGCCGCACTGATCAATGCCGTCAAGACATTGTCGGGTATTGCGGATGAGATTTTCCTGCTCTCCCCCGTGGTAATTGAACCGATTCAGCGTATGAAGGGCGAGGTCTTGGGTGACCGCGTTCTGCGGCTGGGCCTGGAGGAAGTGTTGATCGCGCTGAGCATCTGCGCTGCGACCAACTCCATGGTTGAGCTGGCGATGACGAAGCTGGCCGATCTGCGGGGCTGCCAGGCACATTCCAGCACTATGCTCACCGCCGCGGATGAGCGCATTCTGCGCAAGTTGGGACTCAATTTCACCTGTGAGCCTGTCTTCCCGGGCAAGGATCTCTTCAGCCACGATTAAACCCATTCAGTATTCCGTTTGAGAAAAGGAGTCATTATGCACTTTTCCTATACAAAAATCCCTGCAGGGATCGAAATTACCGGCTTTGCCCCGGGCGAGAAAATCAAACATCTTGTTTTGCCCGAAGAGATCGACGGCATCCCCGTCGTGTCTGTCGGCGAGGAAGCCTTTTGGGGTGCGGGCATTGAATCACTCGATGCTCCGTCGGTCCGCCGTGTGAATCCCTGTGCCTTCCGTGATTGCCGCAATCTGCGCCGCATCTCGCTGCCGCAGGCGACAGATCTGCTCGGTTTTTCCTTCGCAGGCTGCGGTGTACTGGAGGAGATCAGCCTGCCCATGGTTCGCGTACTCGGCCCCGGCTGTTTTGAAGCAACGGGACTGCGCGAAGCCTCTTTCGGCTCGCTTGCCAAGGTCGGCGCATATTGCTTCTCTAAGTGCAAAAAACTGCGCAGCCTTATCTTTGCGGATGGATGCACCATCACCGCAATTCCGCGCAATCTGGTTGCCGACTGCAATGCACTGACCACCCTGCGCTATCCCACCGAACGGGTTTGCACCATCGGCAAACACGCCTTCCGCGCAACACGCCTGGAGGAAATTGATCTCTCCTCCCCCGCCATCACACGGCTCGACTGGTGTGTCGCCTACGATTGCCGCCGTCTGGCAACCTTCCGTTTTCCGCCGCACATTTCCTATGAGACAACCAAACACGACTTTTTCTCCCTGCAGGATTTCTCGCAATCGCCCAATGTCAAAATCCATCTGCCCCTTGCCGCAAAGGATGTTTACCTCAAAGGTGTCAAGGACGAGCAGATCGTCTATTACGCCGATTGACCGACACTTCAAGCTTGTGACCGGCCCCCGCACAACATAGAACAAACGGGAGGAAACGCAATGCTGCACATACAAAACCTTCGCAAAACATATCCAACCACCGACGGAGAGATTGTCGCACTCGACAACCTCTCCCTTGTCGTCAATAGGGGCGATTTTGTCGCCGTTGTCGGCCGCTCGGGATCAGGGAAAACGACACTGCTGAATATGATCGGCGGGCTTGACACCCCCGACAGCGGATCGGTCATGGTTGACGGTATCGATATGGTTCGCCTGCCCCCCAAGCGTGCCGCTCTGCTCCGCCGCAAGACAATCGGCGTGATCTATCAATTTTACAACCTTATCCCCGAGTTGACACTCCGCGAAAACATCACCCTGCCCACCGAACTTGACGGAAGGGAAATCGACGAGGAGAGACTCGACCATATTCTCTCGGTCGTGGGACTGAAGGGGCGCGAGGGGGCATATCCCGATGCACTCTCAGGTGGTCAGCAGCAGCGAGTCGCCATTGCGCGCGCACTGTTCGGTCAGCCGTCACTGCTGTTGGCGGACGAACCGACCGGCAACCTCGACGCCGAGAACAGCCGCGAAATTATGCGCCTGCTGACCATGATGAACCAAACCTACGGCATCACTGTTCTAATGGTGACACACAGCGAAGAAGCTGCCGCTTCGGCGGGGCGGATCATCACCATGGCCGATGGCAGAATAATCGATGACAGGAGGCGATAACATGTCTCCCATACGAAAAATCGCTCTGCGGCGAATCAAGCAAGCACCCATCAAGCACCTGCTCCTCTTTGCCGCGATCCTCGTTTCGATGATGCTCATCAGTATGCTGGTGTTTTTTTCGGCAGAAACCATTCTCCGGCAAAATCTCGCCGAAAAGGAGCTGCCACTCTCAAGTTTCCTGCAGACAGTCAGACTTTGCATTACGGTCGCCGCCGGATTTCTGGTGCTTTGCTCCGCCATCATGATTCGCATCCATATCGGTCTGAACAGAAAGCAAAACGAACAGCTTCTCGCTGTACTGACCAGCGTAGGCGCATCTCCTGCACAAAAGAAAGCGTTTCCCTTCACCCAACTGCAGTTGATTTATGCCCCCGCCGCACTATGCGGAATACTGCCCGGCAGCCTTCTCGGCGTGACCCTGGGGCGGCGTTTTCTCGGTACTCTGGGAGCACTCATCTCCCCTGCCCCCTCTGCACTGCTCTATCTCGGTGTTCTGCTTGCACAGGTAATCGTCGGCGTCGGCATAACAGCTCTCTGCTGCCTGCTGCCGCAAATCACCTTCACCCCACGCTCGGTAATCAGCGCCCTCAAACGGCAAAACCCCCGCGCCGCCGTCACATCGCACAGCTATCGGCAATCGAACACCTTTAAGCAAAAAAGTTTGCTCCGGCGGCTCGCACAAAAAAGTGTGGACTATTCTGCCCCCACCTATCACACAATCTCCCTCTCTTTTTCCATCTCCGCGTTTTATCCCATCCTTATGCTGTTGATGATGTGGCATCTCCTTCATGTGAAAGTTGTGCTGGACGCCAATCCATTCGATGGCATTGAAACCACGGGAGCAGTCGTCTCCGCCGTCAGCCACCTGTTTCTTTGTTTGGGGATCTTCTTCCTTCTGCTCACCCTGATCGGTCTGGCAAGTGCATGGCTGATGGTACGCCTGCAATATGCCAATCGCCGTGCCGCGGGGAAAACATATTTTTCCATTGGCATGGACAACGCTGATTTTCGACGCGTCATGCGCCATGAACTGCAGACGCTGATTCTGCGCAGCGCGATTGTTTTGCTGATCGGCACAATGATCGCCAACACTGCCTTCCTCATGTGTGTGGGTGGATAACAAAAATCAAGAGCCGCGAATGGCAAAGTCATTCGCGGCTCTTGATTTTGGGGATTTAATTCTCCTGCCCTCCGCGGAATTCATCCCGCAGGACGGCACAGACACCGATATTTCGGTACTCTCCCTTGATTCGCATCGCTTCTCGGCGAATGCCCTCATAGGTCATGCCCACCTTTTCCATCACGCGGCGGGACCTTGTGTTTCCCTCAATATAGCAAGCCTCGATCCGATGCAGCGAAAGCTCTCGGAAGCCAAAGCACATCACCGCACGCAGTGCCTCGGCGGCAATGCCCTGCCCCCAATAATCGGGGTTGAGGACATAGCCAACCTGCGCTGCATTGTGCGGAAAATCAAACGAGGTAAATCCGCAGGTGCCGATCATGCGGCCACTCTCCCGCAGAGTCACGCCCCAATCGTAAAAATCTCCGATGCGGTAGCGCGAGGCGAGATACTGCAGATACTCCACCGTATAGGCGTGATTTGGATGCGGTGTCCAGGTCAAATACTTGGTCACATCCGCCCGCCGTGCATAAGCGTACATATCGTCGGCATCGCTGACCTGCATACGGCGCAGCAGAAGCCGATCCGTCTCAAGCTCGGGCAGGCGGGAAAAGATACGATAGACTGTCTCCCGTTTCATATCGAAGCGATCACTCGGCGGGACTGATGAGCATTTTCACCAGCTCGGCATCGGCACCGAGGACAACCGTTTTTTCCTCGCCCGACAGAGAGGCGCGCAGTGCATCCAAGGCAAGCGTGAACTGATAGAAGCTCTTTTTGTCGTCAGTGTTGAAGGCTTCGGCCAACATACGCATATACTCGGCTTCACCTTCAGCCTCCAGCTTGGCGGCTTCCGCCTGTGCATCCGAGATGATGATATTGACCTGCTTATCGACATCGTTGATAATAATCGATGCTTCATACTCGCCATCGGCGCGGTACTTCTCGGCGATTTGGTTGCGCTCGGAGATCATGCGCGAGTAGACAGCCTGCTCATTGTCGGCAGGCAGGTCAAGACGCTTGATCTTGACATCGACAACATTGATGCCATATTGTTTGGTAATCTCGGCAACCTCTCTGCCGATGTTGTCATAGATTTTATTACGCTCGCCGCCGTCTTCCTGATTGATAATGGCGTTTTGCTCAAGTGTACCCATCAGGTTTTTAAGCGTCGTATAGGTTGCCGCATCAAGACGGCGCTCTGCCTCCCCCATCGTACCGACCGTCTGGAAAAAGGTCAGCGGATCGCTGATTTCCCAGAGGACATAGCTGTCCACCGTCATGTTTTTCTTGTCGGAGGTCAGCACTTCGGAGGGATTGATGTCATAAAGCTGCACATCGCGGGGGAAGAAGCGAATATTGTCGATGAAGGGAATCTTGAAATGCAGGCCCGCGGTATCAATGGTGTCCACAATCTTCGAGAAGCGGACAACACAGGCATACTCATTTTCGGCGACCGAATACATCGAACCGAAGAGTCCGACCACAGCCAGCAGCAAGACGAGGGTAATGATGCCCTTTACGAATTTCTTTTTCATTCCGCGGCACCTCCTTTCACGAAGCTTTCAAGCGGGAGCAGTTTCTGGGTGTCTCCATTGGATGCATCGATGTAAAGCTTGACACCGGGCAGAACCTCGGAGATCATTTCATAATACATACGGGTACGGGTAATGTCGGGATTGAGTGCATACTCGGCATACATTGCCTCAAACATGGCGATTTGCTTGGTCGCCTCGTTGATGCGGTTGCGCTTGATGTACTCGGCGTTCTGAATCAGCTTATCCGCCTCTGCCTGTGCCTCGGGCAGTTTGGAGTTCTGATATGCCTTTGCCTGGTTGATGACCTTCTCGGCGGTCTGGATAGCCGTCTCAACCTCCTTGAAGGCTTCGATAACCGACTGGTTCGGCGGTTCACTGTCCTGAATCTTGACGTCGGTGAGCATCAAACCGATATCATACTGCTCAAGCTCAGCCGTCACCAGTTCCTTAACCTGCGTCTGAATCTCATTCTTACCCGTGGTCAGTACGCGGTCAACCTCGGTCGAACCGATCACATTGCGGATCTGGCTCTGAATCAGATTGGTCAGGATGCCATCAGGATCGGCCGATGCGTAAAGATACTTCTCGGGATTGGAGATCTTGTATTCCACAAAGAAATCTACGTTAACAATATTGAAGTCTCCCGTGATCATCTTCGACTCTTCTTCGATAAATTTGTCGGATTCGGGTCGATAACCGATATAAATTTTGTGCGACACATTGACATCCACCTTCTGCACCTGCTGAATGAAGGGGATCTTAAAGTGCATGCCTGCCCCCGTCACATTTGTGACACGGCCGAAGGTTGTCACAACAGCCTCCTGCTTGTCATCCACCGTGTACCAGGAGCCGCCGAGGATGGCCAGCACTGCAATCAGCACCACTGCGATCACGGCGATGCGCAGCAGACGCTGCGGTGTCAGCTTGGGTGCTGTTCGCTTGGTTTTGTCTTCATATGGAGGAGTATTGTTCAATGTTCATTCCACCTTTCTTGTCTTTTGACAATATTATGATACCACATTTTCTCTCCACTTGCAAGTCTTTCTGCGGGCAATGGGAGGCAATGGCAGACGGCTTTTGCTCAATTTTGAAAAAAAAGTCCCTTTCCTCTTTATTTTTCTGCACTTATGTGATATAATGATAAAATGTAATGGTATGCCCTATGAAAGCAAGAAAGCAGGATATCGATTATGTGTGGTTTTGTCGGCTTCAGCGGAATGATCGACCGCAGAGAGCAGATTTTGAACAATATGATGAACCGCATCATCCACCGCGGTCCCGACATGGCGGGCAGTTATCTGGATGATGACATCGCCCTTGGCTTCCGTCGGTTGAGCATCATCGACCTCTCTGCCGAGGCCGGTCAGCCCATCTCGGGCGAAGATGGATCTGTTGTTGTGGTTTTCAACGGAGAGATCTACAATTTCATGGATCTGCGCCGCGAGCTGATCGCCGCAGGTCACACCTTCCGCACCCAGACAGACAGCGAAGTTTTGGTGCACGGCTATGAGGAATTCGGTGGGGATGCCCTTGTCCGCCGCTTGCGGGGAATGTTTGCTTTTGTCATCTGGGACAAAGCACACCGCACCCTCTTCGGTGCCCGCGACCATTTCGGCATCAAGCCCTTTTATTACGCAAAACTCTCGGACGGCAGCCTGCTCTTCGGCTCGGAAATCAAGAGCTTTCTTGAGCACCCCGGCTTTACCCCCACCGTCAACCGCAATGCCCTGCGCCCCTATCTGACCTTCCAGTATTCCTCGGGGGAGGAAACCTTTTTTGAGGGCGTGTACAAGCTCCCCCCCGCCCACTGCTTTACCATGTCCCGGGTGGGCGAGATGCGGATCACCCGCTACTGGGACATTGATTTCGATGCCAAAGACGGCACCTTTGACGAATATGTGGAAAAGCTGGATGCTTGTGTCCGTGAATCGGTGGCCGCACACCGCATCAGTGATGTAAAGGTCGGCTCCTTTCTCTCGGGCGGCGTCGATTCGAGCTATATCACCGCCGCGCTGATGCCCGATGACACCTTCTCGGTGGGCTTTGCGGTGGATCGCTTCAACGAAACCGACGAAGCCGCCGAGCTGTCGGCACGGCTCGGGGTGAAAAATTTCAAAAAGATGCTGACACCCGAGGAATGCTTTTCCGCTTTCCCCACCATTCAGTATCACATGGACGAGCCCCAGTCCAATCCCTCCTCGGTGCCGCTGTATTTTCTGGCGCAGCTGGCGCGGGAACACGTCACCGTTGTCCTCTCGGGCGAGGGAGCTGACGAAATTTTTGCCGGCTACGAGTGGTACGATGAAACACCGCTGATGCGCAAGTACAAAAAGCTCCCCGCCTTCCTGCGCCGCGCGGCGGGCGCGCTGGCCGCACGGCTACCCTACTTCAAGGGGCATGACTTTATCATCAAGTGCACCGGCCGCCCCGAGGACTGGTTCATCGGTCAGGCTCGGGTATTCCCTGAGAAGGAAGCACTGGCTGTACTTCGTCCCGACTGCCGCGGCGGTAAGTCCCCCAAAGAGGTGGCTTCACCCATTTACGCCCGGGTGAAGGACAAGGATGAGCTGACCAAGAAACAATATCTGGATCTCTGTCTCTGGCTGCCCGGGGATATTCTCCTCAAGGCGGACAAAATGAGCATGGCGCACTCACTGGAGCTGCGTGTTCCCTTCCTTGATCGCGAAGTTATGGCGCTGGCACAAACCATTCCCACGCCCTACCGCATCAACGAAAAGGGTACCAAGTACGTTCTGCGTAAGGCAGCAAATCGCACTTTGCCCGATGAGTGGGCGACGCGCCCCAAGAAGGGCTTCCCCGTTCCCATCCGCTTCTGGCTGCGTGAGGAAAAGTGGTATCGTCTGGTACGCGAGGCATTCACGGCGGAGTATGCAAGTGAATTCTTCGACGTGGACGTGCTCTGCCGTCTGTTGGACGATCACTACGCGGGCAAGGCGAACAACGGACGCAAGATTTGGACGGTGTACACCTTCCTTGTCTGGTACAGGTGCTTCTTTGTGGACTTCAAGCGAATGGATTGATGGGCGAGGCGCTACCCCGTACCCTGCCAAGGGGACTTTTTGAAAAAAGTCCCCTTGGAACCTTCAAAAACTTTCCGACAAACCGACTTGATTTTGGTTTTGGTAAATATGTTAGAGCAAAAGGACATAGATTATGAATGAGATTAACCTGATTCCCGTCCTGCTTGGGGCGGATTTGAACTGTTATTCGGTGGCACGTGCGTTTTATGAGGCGTGCGGCGTCCGAGCGCAGGCGTTCGGACGTTATCCGCTGGGGCAGACGCAGTATTCGCGTTTTCTCAACTTCACGGCGGTGCCTAATCTGGATAACCCCGACATTCTGGTCGAAGTACTGGTCGATTTCGCGCAGAAGCATCCCGACGAGCCATTGGTGGTAATGGGGTGCACCGATGATTATGCGTCTCTGCTAATCTCCTGCAAGGCCGAACTTGAGCCGTATTATATTGTGCCGTACATTGATGTACCGCTGCGGGACAGATTGGTCAGCAAGGCTGATTTTTACGCGCTTTGCGATGAGTACGATATTCCCTACCCCAAGACCCGTGTCCTCACTGCCGATTTTGAACTGTCGCAGCTTGAACCCGACGCGCTTGGGTTCGGCTATCCGCTCATTGTCAAGCCGTCGTCGAGCATTGAATACTGGAAACATCCGTTTGATGGGATGCAGAAGGTTTATGTTGCCGACTCCCCGGCACAGGCTGAGGTCATCATCCGTGAGATTTATGCCGCGGGCTACACCGAGCGTATGATTGTGCAGGATATGATTCCGGGCGAGGATTCCTATATGCACGTGCTGACCGCCTATGCCGATCGCGACAGCAAGGTCAAGATGACCTGTCTCGGTCACGTCATGCTGGAGGAACACACCCCCAAGGGACGGGGAAACCACGCCGCCATTATGATCGAGCAGAACAAGGAACTGACCGACCGTGTCCGCGCGCTGCTGGAAGATCTCGGCTATCGGGGCTTCGCCAATTTCGACATCAAATACGACGAGCGCGACGGCTCGCTTCGTTTCTTCGAGATCAACCTGCGCCAGGGGCGCAGCAACCACTACATCACCTCATCGGGAACAAACATCGCTGAGCTGGTCATCCGCGATTACTTCACCGATGAGCCGCTGACGAATATTGACTGTGCAAACGAGCATCTCTGGCACTGTGTGCCCTGGGGTGTGGTCAAGCGTTATGTGCGAGACGACGCCGTCCGAGCGAAGGCAGCCGCACTTCGCCGCGCGGGAAAATCGACCTCGGCGCTCTGGTGCCGTGAGGATCTGCAGGGCAATCCCCGCCGTCGGCTTTGGGTGATCCGTCACCTGCTCGGGCACTACGCAAAATACAAAAAATACTGTAAATAAAGGGGTGGCTGTTATGGCAAAAAAGCTGGGCGTTCTGGGCGGACTCGGACCGATGGCATCGGTATATTTCTATGAACTGCTGACGCGTCACACCGAGGCTTCGTGCGATCAGGATCATCTTGATCTCATTCTGTCCAGCAGTGCGACCACGCCGGACCGTACCGCTTTCATTCTCGGTCAATCGACCGAAGATCCTCTGCCCTATATGCTGGCAGATGCCGAGCATTTGGTGGCGGCAGGTGCTGACGTAATCGCCATTCCCTGCAACACGGCACATTATTTCTACGATGCGCTTGCCGCTGCACTCCCTGTGCCGATCATCAACATTATCTACGAAACTGTACGTTCCCTCGCCGCAATCGGGGTAAAGAAGTTTGGTCTGCTTGCCACCGCGGGAACTGCCGCGGCAGGCGGTTATGCACAGGTGGGTGAGCAATTCGGGCTGGAATGTGTCCTCCCCTCCCCCACCGAGCAGGATGTGCTCAGCGAGCTGATTTATTCCTCGATCAAGCAAGGGAAATCGCCCGATCTTACCGCATTTTCTGCCCTCTCGGCACGCCTGCTTGACGCAGGATGTGATCGACTGGTGCTCGGCTGCACCGAGCTCTCCCTTCTCCGCCGGGATGCGGGACTCACCTCACCTTATTTTGACTCGCTCGACGCACTGGCTTACCGCTCGATTTTAACCTGCGGCAAAACGCCTGTCGGCTTCGACCGAGATTTTGCGGAGGCTGCGCAATGATTACACTCTCCCAACTGATAAGTGCCATCTCCCCCGTCTATCTCACCCAAGTCCCATCCATGACAGAGACGCAAGCCGGATCCCCCATTGATGTGCTCAGCCCCGATTCGCGAAAAACAGGAGCAGGGGCTCTCTTCGTCTGCATTCGCGGCGCAGTGCAGGACGGTCACACCTATGCGCAGAAGGCATATCTGCAGGGCTGCCGTGCATTTGTTGCCGAGCGTCCCCTCGATCTGCCCGAGGATGCGCTGATCATCACCGTCACCGACAGCCGTGCCGCGCTGGCCGAGCTGTCCGCCGCCTTCTACGGCTATCCTGCGCGTGAGATGACCGTCATCGGCATTACGGGAACCAAGGGCAAAACGACCACCGCTCTGCTCATCCGCCATATACTGGATGAAAACGGCATCCCTGCGGGCTACATCGGCTCCAACGGCGTACAATTCTGCGGGCACTTTTATCCCACCGTCAACACCACCCCCGAGAGCTGCGAACTGCACTACTATCTGCGCAAAATGGCGGACGCGGGTGTGAAGGTGGTTGCCCTTGAGGTGTCCTCCCAGGCGCTTTACCTGCGCCGAGTGCTGGGAATGAAATTCCCGATTTGCATTTTCACCAATCTCTCCCACGATCACATCGGCGGGGTCGAGCACCCCACTTTCGAGCACTACCGCGCCTGCAAGCACTCCCTCTTCACCGATTACGGTGCCGAGTGCATCATTGCAAACGCCGATGATCCTGCCACTGAGCAAATGATCGACGGAAGCGATGCCGAGCGTATGCTCTGCTCGGTCGCATACGACGCAGACCTGTTTGCCCGTGACATTTCCCTCTTCCGACACGGCAGTCGTCTCGGCGTTGAATTTGTCTGCATTCATGGCAGCGAGGAGATTGCCTTTTCCCTTCCCCTGCCGGGAGAGTTCAATGTCCACAACGCACTCTGTGCCGCCGCAGTCGGACTGCGCTTGGGGCTTTCGCTCGCTGACATTGCACAAGCGCTGTCGGGGATTGCCATCAAGGGGCGTTTTGAATCGGTTGATATTCTGCCCGATGTCACCTTCCTCATTGACTATGCGCACAACGGCGTGAGTCTTCGTGCCGCGCTGGAAACTCTGCGCTGCTATTCGCCCGAGCGGCTGATTTGCCTGTTCGGATCGGTGGGCGGCAGAACACAAATGCGCCGCCCGGAGCTTGGCGCTGTTGCAAACGAACTCTGCGATCTTGCCATTCTCACCTCCGACAATCCTGATTTTGAAGATCCCGAGGCCATTATCGCCGACATTGCGCAGGCATTCACCCCCAATGGGGCGCCGTTTATGATCTTGCCCGACCGCCGTGATGCTATCCATACCGCTGTATACGGCGCACGTCCGGGTGATATCATTCTGCTCGCCGGCAAGGGGCACGAAAATTATCAGCTCATCTGCGGGGAAAAAGTTCCCTTTGACGAGCGCGCCATCCTGCATGAGTGCGCAGCAAAACTGCGCGCACCGCTGTAAGCAAAAAGAGATGCACATCCATAGGATGTGCATCTCTTTTTGTTATACAATTACAATGACTCCACCTTATCGGCAGCGGCCGAGAGATAATCGTTCTCCATCAGCTCAATCATGCCGCGGTCAACCAACGCCGCGACACGGGGATCCAGCGGGATGCGGGCGAGCAGATCGTAGCCAAACTTGTCGGCAATCTGGTCAATGTGGCTCTCGCCGAAGACCTTGATCTCCTTACCACAGTCGGGGCACTTGACATAGCTCATATTCTCGACCAGACCGAGCACCGGAATATCCATCATATCTGCCATGTTCGCCATCTTGGAGACAATCATCGAAACCAGCTCCTGCGGAGAGGAAACGATAATGATGCCGTCCAGCTTGATGGTCTGGAAAATGGTCAGGGGAACATCGCCTGTGCCGGGAGGGCAGTCGATGATCAGATAATCTACATCTTCATACACAACATCGGTCCAGAACTGCTTAACGGTACCTGCGATCACGGGACCGCGCCAAACAACGGGCTTTGTCACATCATCGAGCAGGAGGTTAACAGAAATGACATCAATCCCGGTTGTGGTCTTGGGGGGAATAAGCCCGGTTTCATCGCCTTCAACCGAGGCGGTCAGGCCAAATGCCTTGGGAATCGAAGGACCGGTAATATCCGCATCCAGAATGGCAACATGGTTGCCGCGGCGCTGCAGCTCAACTGCCAGCATGGTGCTGACCAGCGACTTGCCGACACCACCCTTACCGCTGACAACACCAATGACGTGCTTGATGGAGCTGCGGGGATTGGGTGCTTCATGAAAATCAGTTTTTTCCCGCGACGAGCAGTTTGCCGTGCAGGTAGAACAGTTGTGGGTGCATTCTTCTGCCATGGTTACACTTCCTTTTGCTAAAAGTCATTGCTATTAGTATACGCCAAAATCGCTGAAAATGCAAGGGCTTTGCCGAAATTTCTGCCTTTTACCGCGGATTCTTCCCTCGGCGGAGGATTTGCATGATCCCGCGCAGAATCGGTCCTGCATTGATGGCGAATATGGCGGCGACGATTCCTGCCTGCCAGAGCCACCAAAGCGGTGGCTCAATCAACATGAGGGCGCACTGCACACCCATCAGCAGCGTATTGAAGGTCAGCTTAAGCGGGTGGAGATCAAAGCGAATGTATCGCTGCGTATTGCACGCGCGGATGATGAAAACAACCAAATAACACGCAAATGTTGCAAGTGCGGCCCCCTGCGCACCCCAGATGGGAATAAGCAGGAAATTGAGCACAAGATTGACCAATGCTCCGATCAGCGAGGTATAGAAGGAATTGAGACTCTTTTTCTCAACCAGATAAACGCTGCCCATGAATGTCACAAGGCTGGAGAAAACGGTTGCCAGCAGCAAAACGGGCATATACTGCCACGCCGCATAATAGCTGTCATCAAAAAGCAGGACAGCGCAAACTTTGGCAAAAGCGCAAAGCCCCGCCCCCGCCATAAACATCACCGCCTGAAAGCTGTCAAAGACGGCAGAAAAGAACTGTGACTGCCGCCCATCATCCTGCTCAGTCACGGCAGAAAAGTGCCACGCCTCAATGAAAATGCCCGATGCCAGAATGAGCAGCGTGGGAATCTTGAAGGCAGCAGCGTAGAGCCCATTGATCGAATCGCCGCAGAACCAGGCAATCATATAGCGGTCGGAGACGTTGGTAATCCACCAAAAAATGGTTGTAGGAATCAGCGGAGCACTATAGCGCAGCATTTCCCCCACTTGGCTGCGGGTGACGGCGCGCAGATCGATGCTGCGCCAAAGACCGCAGAAAACAAACAGACCAATCCCAACCAGCACATCGGCAAGGACAACCGAGAGAACATAGCCCGTGACCTTCATCGAAAAGCCGAGCAAAAAGAGGAGATTAAATCCAATGGTCAGGGCGGTGGTGCAAATGCCCTGTGCCGCAAACAATGCCGTTTTTCCCGAAGCACGAAGAAAATTGGCACAGAGGGTATGAAAATTGGACGCCAATACATAAGCGACAATCAGCCAGCCGTAGCCTCCCGAAAAATAAGGGACTGCTTCAAAAGCAAGCGCGATCGGCATACCGACAACGGCGCCGATCAGCAAAACAAGCAATCCTGCAGACAGGACACTTCCTCTGTCTTTGGCGCGATCAAGCGTAAAGCGAAAAACAGCATCACAAATGCTGACCGACAGAATGGGAATCAGCAAATTGGCCGTCTGCGCAATCAAATCCGCGCGCCCAAACTGATCGCTGGTCAGGCAGGCGGTATACAGCGGCATCAAAAAATAAACAAGCAGCTTGGAAGCAAACGTGCCCACACCCAGAATTGCTGTGTTAGAAAGCAATGTCTTATATTTGTTCGCGGATTTTTCCGCCATTCCGTCACCTCCCGACGCAGGATGAATAATGCACAACTATATATATTTTTACCACATTTAGCGAAGCAAGTCAAGAGAAATACAAAACTTTGTGGAAAAATCTTGCGTAAGCGACACAAATGCGGTATAATAAACACAAATATATTTCAATGAAGAAAGCTTTTGAAATCACGATGAAAACGATTATTTTCAACGGTTCTCCCCGCCCTTCGGGCGACACCGCAGCACTGATTCAGGCCCTCTCAGCTGCACTGCCGGAGGCTCCGCAAATCATCGATGCTTACCGCGCTGATATTCACCCCTGTGTGGATTGCCGGCAATGCTGGCATGAAGTCGGTTGTGTCATTCAAGACGAAATGCAGCCGCTTTACCGCGATATCATCGCCTGTGACTGCATCATTATCGCTTCACCTGTGTATTTTTCTTCGCTGACAGGACCTCTGCTCTCGCTGATGAGCAGACTGCAAATGTTTTATACGGCTGCACATATGCAGGGCATACACCTCATCGAGCGAAAAAAGGTGGGGGGGATTTTGCTCTGCGGCGGCGGAAACGGAAGGCTTGACTATGCCGAGAAAACGGCAGAAGGGCTGCTGTACGCCATGCACGCCGCCCATATCGGTTCCGTTTGCACACACTGCACCGATACGCTGTCTGCCAAAGAGGATGCATTGCTGCTTGACCGGGCAAGACGGTTGGCAGACGCCTTGATATCGGCACACAGACAAACACAATAATCTTTGAAAATTTGCAAAAAAGGCTTTTCTTTTTTCGGATTTTATGCTATACTGATAAAAGCGCATTTATATCAGTGGATTAACAATAGAAACGGAAAATAAATAAAAATGAATTATATTGTATTGGACATGGAGTGGAATCAACCCTACGCCCCCAAGTGCGTGGATCGAGCTCCCTTCCCGCTGATCGGTGAGATCATTCAGATCGGCGCTGTCATGCTGGCCGAGACGGATGACGGTGGATATGAGATCATTGACGAATTCAAAGAGACAATTGCACCTGCTTATTATACCAAGCTGCATTCGGGGGTTAAGCGTGTAACCGGTTTGTCGCAGAGCGATATTTCCGCAGGTCGCCCCTTCCCCGAGGCGATTTTCGATTTCCGCATCTGGTGCGGCTCCCCCTGCGTCCTGCTCACATGGGGACGGGATGATATTCCCATGCTGCTGGACAACCTCTTCATCCACAACATCGATGCCGCATGGATCACCGACTGCTATGACCTTCAGCCCATCTACAACAGCCAGACCGACGGGCAGAAGCAGCAGCGCGCCCTCAACACAGCGCTTGAGCATTTCGGCATTGCCCTTGAGGAGGATATGCCCGCCCACGATGCCCTCAACGATGCCTATTACACCGCGCAGGTCTGCATGAAGCTGGATCTCAAGCGGGGCATTGCCGAGTACGGCAATGAGGGAAAGATCGATCTTGGCGGTTACTTCCCCCACATCACCCACAGTCTCTACAGCGGCTTTGAGAGCCGCCAGGCAGCCCTCTGCGACCGAAAAATCGCCGTCACCCTCTGCCCCGTCTGCGGAAAGCCGATGGCATATCCGCTCTGGGTAAAGCAGAGCGGAAGCAAAAAAATCACCCTCTGCCATTGTGAGGACCACGGCGACTACATGGTGCGGGTGCAATTCTTCAAGGGTGCGGGCGGCGTGCTGAAGGTGTGCAAGACACTCTACCGCGCCACCGACGAGGTGCTGGCATACTATAGGGAAAAATATGAGGCCTTCATCAGCCGCGATCCTTCGCTTGCCCACGACGGTGAGGATGCCCCCAAGCGCCGCCGTCGTCGTCACCGCGGCGGACGCAAGCGCAAAAAGGCAGCAGAGACTGCCGATACCCGCGAGCTTCAAAAGGTCGAGACTGTCAGCGAATAAGGGTTCCGCTGCAAGAAAAATGAGTGCCTGCCGCAAATGCGGCAGGCACTCATTTTATTCCTCCACCGTCTGGGGAGCAGCAGAGATGGCAGTCTCGGGCGGACGCGCTGTTGTTTCGTTGGCATCCACGCCCCGGGGCGGCGTTGTCTCGGGAATGGGGGTTGGCTCGAAACTGATGCCCGCAAGCTCGATCAGCGTATGATTCTGTTGGGCGGTGAGATAGTAATAATTGTACCCTTCGATCCGATAGAAGAGGGCGCAGTCCTCGCCGCCTGCGGGATTATACTCAAACTCCAGCACCGTGCCGTTTTTGAAGCTGACCGTCACGCCCCGAACAACCTGCACGGCCCGCACATCCTCGGGCAGCGCTACGCTGGGCTGAGGGCGTTCATCGTAATGACCTATGGGTGTCAAACTGACCAAAATATCCCACACCAGAGCGATTTCATCGTCATCTCGCAGGGTGACGGTCTCCACGTTTACCGATTGGCCGATCCGGGTGTTGTCGATACCGCTCTTCTCGAAACGCACCCATGCAATATCCTCGGCATGCTCTACACCGTAAATATTGCGCAGCACCTCTTCCAGTGTATAAGGTGAGGTATCGATCCTCACCCATTCCTCAGGCATGAGCAGGGTGGAAAACGCCCAGTCCGCATCCTCTGCGGGATCATACTGCCAGCCCTCGGCAAGCCCGCTATATTGATTGAATCGCCCCAGCTGCCATTTCTCTCCGTCGTAGAAAATCAGCTCGGCATAATCCTCCCGTCCATGCAGATGCCAGACCTCACGCCCCTGCAAATTGCCTACATATTCACCCCGCTGATAGGGCAGCATCGCCGCTTGCCCATCGCCCAAGCGGACAAGTTCATATTGCATGAAACGGTCATACAAAACCACCGGTATGATCCGCAGCACCTGCTCATGTGCGCCCGGTGGAAAATACCAGCAGGCAAAATGATATCCCCCCGTCAGCAAAAGCACCAAACACGCGGCAACGGTCCCCAAACGCCGCGCCAGCCTTCCCATACGTCGGGGGCGCGAGACACGACTCAGTGTGCCTTCGTCAGCATCGGCGATCCACGCATCGCGCACCTCGCCGATGGCACAAAACAAGCTTTCTTTCGTCATATATCAATCTCCTCCTTCTCCAATTCAAGCCGCAGACGCTCGCGCATACGGTGCAAACGAAGCCTGACTGCCCCCTCACGCAACCCTATGCGATGGGCAATCTGTCGGGTACTGTCACAGTACCAATAGCGGCGCAGAAAAATACGGCGATTTTCCTCGGTCTCGGCGGCAAGAAAACGGTCAATAATTTTCCCGATCTCCCCGTCGCCCTGATTCTGCGGCAGACACTCCCCCAGCTCTTCAAGCAGGGGAAGCACCTCCCCGCCCCGTTTCTGTGCCCGCTTCTTCTCTGCCGCGTTGAGCGCAAGATTACGCACAATGCGCCCAAGATATGCCGACAGCGACTTCGGCTTGGCGGGTGGGATAGCATTCCATAAGCGCAAATATGCATCAGATGCACACTCCTCGGCGTCCTCGCGATTGCCCAAAATCCCCTGCGCAATCCCGATGCAGAGCTTGCCGTACTGCGCGGCGGTTGCTTCAATGGCCGCTTCGTCGCGTGCTTCGTACAGGCTGATGATCACAGCATCTTCCATTGTCTCTCCCCCTCTCACCAATCAGAACCGAAAAAATCTCACTTTGTTACGCAGATATGCAAAGTTTCCCCATCCATGGATGCAAAGGGGTGCCGCGCAATATACGGCACCCTTTATGGTTGAATTTACATTTGTTTCTGGAGTGCGGCGCGCTGCTGCGCCATCACCAGCTTGTAGTAGATCCCCCGCGCTTCAAGCAATTCTGCGTGGGTACCGAACTCAGCAACCTTGCCCCGATCAAGCACAAGCAGCTTGTCGGCATTGCGCAGGGTGGAAAGACGGTGCGCAATGGCGAAAGTAGTGCGGTTGTGCGTCAGCTTGTTGATGGCATCTTGAATCAACTTCTCAGTCTCGGTATCGAGTGCCGCGGTTGCCTCATCAAGGATGAGAATGCGGGGATTATGAATCAAGGCGCGCGCAATGGCAATCCGCTGACGCTCGCCGCCCGAGAGCGAATAGCCCTTCTCTCCCACCATGGTATTATACCCCTCGGGGAGATTGATGATAAAGTCATGTGCGTTTGCCAGCCGTGCGGCTGCAATAACCTCTTCGTTGGTCGCATGGGGCTTGGAATAGCGAATGTTGTCTCGGATTGAACCGGCGAAGAGATGTGTCTCCTGCAGTACAACGCCGATCTGCGAGCGCAGTGCATTCTGGGAAATATCCTTAATGTTGACATCATCAATCAGAATCTCGCCCTCACTGACATCATAGAGACGCATCAGGAGATTGATCAAGGTCGTCTTGCCGCAGCCCGAGTGACCGACGATGCCAACCATCTCTCCCTGCTTCACCTCAAGATTGATGTGCTCAAGAACAGGATTATAGCTGTCGTAGCCGAAGGTGACATCGCGAATGCTGATATCTCCTTCAATAGCGATATCAATGGGCAGCTCGATATCGGCAACCTCCGGTTCTTCCTCGAGAATCTCAAACACCTTATTGAGTGAGGTGAAGAAGGTAGAGATGTTTCGGGGGATGGCAGTAATCTGCATCAGCGGCTCGTAGATGATGGATGCATAGCTATTGAACTGATTGAGTGCACCGATGCTCATTGTGCCCGCAAACACTTTGAGATTTCCGTAGAGCATGATCATATAGTTCCCCAGACGAAGCGCAAAACCAAGCAGCGGGAAGACGGTATCAAACAGCTTGGCATTGGACTCGTCCTGAGCGGCCTGGCGTTCGGTGTGCTCTTCGAAGCGTACGATCTCTCGCTCTTCACTGCCAAAGCTTTTCACCACGCGAATGCCGTTGAGAATATCCTGCAGATGGCGATTGGTTCGTCTGGTGATCAGCCATGCATGGATATTGCGCTGACGTACCGTATCCCAAAACCGTACGATGATGAAAACAGTCAAAGGAAGCGGAATGAAGACAAACAGGCACATCAATGGATTGAGACACAGCAGAAGCACAAGGGCCAGCAAGAAGGAAAATGCTTGCGCAAAATAGGTCGGCAGATTGCCTGTGATAAAGTTTTGCACCACCGACACATCGTTGTTGATGCGCCCCATCAAATCGCCCGTCGATTTGTGCTGAACCGACGACATGGACAGATTTTGAATCTTTTCAAAGAGAAGTGCGCGAAGCATGAGGGTAAATTTGTTGCCCGAATATGCGGCCATGCGCTGTTTGATGACATCAATGGCGCGATGACAGACATCGAGCAGAATAATGGCAAGAACAATCAGCAAAAATTCCGCCATCGACCCTCGCTCAATATCGAGTGCCGGCTCAATAAATCGGTCAATGGCATGGCGCTGCACTGCCGGAACAACAAAGCGGAAGACAACCGACAGTGCCGCCGCAATCAGCGGAAAAAGCATCATCAAGCGCAAGCCTTTTGTCATTGCCCAGAGCTTGCGGTATATCTCCTTTTTGTCCTGACAGAAAGGACATATCTTGGTGTGCAGGACAAAGGGACGACCGCATTGCGGGCAATAGCGTTCGGGCTCGCTGTTGGTCAGCGGCTCACGGCTGCCGCCCTCTGCCAGAATTTCGCAGGCTTTCACCATCACCGAATAGCGCGGCAGGTTTCGCCCCGAAATAAACCGGCAAAGCAGGCGGCTCACTCCGTTTTCTTTGGCATAGAAAGCGCAGCTGCCGTAAAGATTTTCGGTGGAAAAATCCGAGAGCTCGGACAGCTTGAATTTTTCTTTCAGCTCGCCGTCCAGAATTTTATAAATGTACTGATCGGTAAACACCATCCAGCCCGATACAAACCGATCAACCTCGATGTTGTACGGAAGGCAGTACATCCGCTTCTCCCCTTCACCGACCGCCGCCGCAAAGGCACGCTCGTCACGTTCGGGAAGCTCATACATCAATTTCATGCAATCCTCTCCTTTCCCGACATAATCGGTATCAGGTTACAGATAAATCTCAATCTTGCGATAGCTGTTTCGATCCAGCTTGGATACATCACTGATTTGGAAACAGTTGCCGTCGATATCGAAAATAAAGATGCGTTCATCCTCAAGAATGCGAATATTGGAGGAAATATTGTTGAGCACAAAGTTCACGTGCCCCGCCGATGTCTCAACATCCCAATAGTAATACCCCAGCTTTTCCTTGACCGAAAGGATGCGGTGTATCTCGGGGGTGAAATAACGGCGATCCAACTCCTCGTTCAAGAGCGCTACCGTTTTCTCATCAAAAATCCCGATATGGACGATCAACCCGATTTCATGACCGCGGCGGCTCTTGCGCGTCTCAGGTTCACGAACGGCAATATACTCATCGGGATCGGTAATCGGGAAGGAGCGCAGGACAACCACACGCTCAAAATGCTCGCGCTCTCCGTCGGCACGCGTCACATCCAGCGAGATCAATCCGCCCTCCGAGCGGGAGAAAACCGCATTTTCGGGTGTCAGCATAATCGACTCGCGTTTTTCAAACAATGCGGCATCCTCATCGGTCTCCGCAGCCGGATTTTTGGTTTTGACTTCAGACATCATCGTTTCCTTTCTGCCTCACAGGCGAAGGTAGTCTAAATAGGATTGAACTTTATTGGTACAGACACTCAAAGCCCTGCCATAACCTTCTTCATCTGTTCGTTCTGCAGGGTGTAGAGCTTGTAATACACGCCCTTCTTTTCCATCAGCTCTTCGGCTGTTCCCTGTTCTGCAATCTCACCATGCTCGATAGCCATCAGATAATTGCAGTTTTTCAGGGTGGAGAGGCGGTGGGCAATGGTAATGGTTGTGCGTCCTTCGATCAGCTTATCGATGGCATCGCTGATCAGCCGCTCGGTTTCGGTATCCATTGCCGCGGTTGCTTCATCTAGGATCAGCAGCGAGGGCTTCATCAAAAGGGCGCGCGCAATCGAAATTCGCTGCCGCTCACCGCCCGAGAGCGAACGGCTGCCGATGCCAACCATCGTTTCGTATCCCTCGGGCAGGCGCAAGATAAAATCATGCGCATTTGCCGCCCGCGCGGCGTCAATCACTTCCGCCATTGAAGCATCGGGGCGAGCGTATCGAATATTGTCAGCAATGGTACCGTGGAAGAGATAAATTTCCTGCGACACGATGGCAATATTGCGGCGAAGCGAATCAACCTTGATATCCTTAACATTGTGTCCATCGATAGAAATTGATCCGCTGATCACGTCATACATACGCGTGATCAGATTGGCAATTGTGCTCTTCCCGCTTCCCGTGTGCCCAACCAGCCCCACATGATCGCCTGCATGAATGGTAAACGACACATCCTTGAGGATGGGGCGGTTGGGATTGTAGTGGAACCCGACACGGTCAAAAATTATATCGCCCCCAATGCTATCCAGCTCCACTGCGTTGGGCGCGTCGGTGATCTCGGGAATCATATCCAGCGTCTCGAACATACGGACGGCGGAATTGATGGTATCGGTGAGCATATTGGTAAAGTTGGTAAAGAAATTCAAGGGGCCGAAGATCATGCCGATATAGCCGAGATAGGTGGCAAACTGGCCGTATGTCATGTATTCATCCATGACAAGAATACCGCCAAAGCCCCAGATCGCCTGGGAAGAGATACCGATTAGCAGGCTGATCACCGGAAAAATCGTCAAGTGGACGAGGTTTGTCTGCAGGTTGGCGTGGTAGAGCTTCTCGGAGTACTGATAGAATCGGTTGGTTTCCTCCGCTTCTTTGGCAAAAGCCTTGACCACCCGGATACCGTTGAGCGAATCCCCCAGCATAGCATTGAGGGAGGACGAGCGCCGCCACTGTTTGGAGTACATCCGCCAAAGCTTGGGCAGCATGAACTTGAACATGCAAACCACAATCGGCACGGGAATATATACAATCAGCGTCAGCTTCCAGTTCAGCGAAAACAGGAAAACGGTCAGGCCGATGAAATTGAGCATATTGACGATGAAATGCGGAACACCGTCGATGTAGAAGGAGCGGATCTTAACGGCATCATAGTTGACGCGGTTGATCAGACGTCCCGTTGGATTTTGGTTGAAATAAGAGAGCGAGAGGTGCTGGAGTGCACGGAAAAGATCGTTCTTCATGTTCTTGGTCACGCGAGTCGACATATATGCATTTGCGCGGTTTTGGATGATCCCGATCACCAGCGAAAGCACCGCCATCCCGAACAAAATTCCGACCATGATGTATACCCACTTTATCTCATGCAGCTTGCCCTGAATCTGCACGCCGTCGATAAATTTCGGGGGGGCGACAACCTGATCGTAGAAGATCTGGTTGCTGATAATCGGCGTCAGCAGAGAGATTGCCGCGCTCGCCACCAGGCAAAGCATAACAGTGATAAACTGCAGCTTAAAGGGCTTGAAGTAGGCAAGCAGGCGAAACATGGTCGCACTTTTTTTGATGCAATGCGCACAAATGCGCCGCTGCTGGTCTGCGTAAACAGTGCCGCACTTGGGGCACTTCGCGTTGAACTGCTCGAAAATCGGATCATCTTCCCCAACTTCCTGACCGGCGGCATAGCGTTCCCAGAGATAAACAAAAGCAAAAAGCTTGCGTTTACAGGCGTTCGTACAATAGGCAATCGTGACGGTCTTTCCTTCCCGTCGCCATTCCTCGCAGGACTTCTCATATGCTTTGTCATCAAGTTCTCCTTTTGGGGGAGCGGGAACTTGATGCTCGTGGGCAAGCAGTCTGTTTGAGGAAGTAAAATTGTCCACATACGGTTCCGCTGTCAACGCAAGCGAAAATTGCGCAAAAGCACCGTCATTTTCACAAAAACGGTACACACATTTTCGGATACGGTCAAGTGCCAGCCAAGTTCGGCCAAAATCACCTGACAGATCCATATCCAATACCAGAACGGCGTCAAACGCTTCAGGATTGCAGTCGTGATCGGCAAACGCACATCGTGCCTGCTCGGTCAACTTATCCAAAGGCAGCATATCAACACATCCTTTCCTGTTTCAAAACTTTCCGGGCATTTTTTGCAAATCCCCTTGAAGTGGATGCGCATCATATGGTATACTGTATATATATTTCCCACAAAATCACGCATCCGATTCGATCATCGGTCATCTGTGTTTCTACGTTTCATATAATATATCATATTCTGGGAAAAAAGCAAGAGAAATCGCAAAAGTCACAAAAATATCAGATACATTCACAAATTTTCATGCACAAAACGGAGCCTTTTATGTTCAAGTTTTTCAAAAAACGTATCAAATCCAAAAATGAAAACAGCCGCCGCTTCAAGGAAGACATGGCGACACACCTGGCCGGGCGGCACATCAAATACTGTACCGAGCGCAAGGATAATGTGGATGAAATCATCGGTCGTGACGGCTGTCTGAGTCTGCGGGATGGCGAATTTATTGTTTTCTCCTCGGGCGATATCGTCATGCGCACCCGTGTGGAAGAAATGCGGGCTTCTGAGCTGCTGTCGCTTGAAGGTGTCATCATCACCGCGCCCGACTACGAGCACGGCGGTGAGGAGCGCACCATTATTGCATACTACACCTATTACCGAAAATAAACGATGCCCCCAGCGGTTCGGCGACCGAGATCGGCCGCCCAACCGCTGTTTTTGTCCGATGTGCCTGCCGCCGTCAATCAACCGGGGGTTGATTGCATCAAAACCACCTCCATTGCAGAAGAATGAAAGATATGCTATACTGGGAACAGTAAACATCACTTCCGAAATTTTACCCCCCAAAAGGAGAATATGTATGGAAATTCAAGCCCTGGGAAGACAAATTGCAGCATTGCGAAAAGAAAAAGGTGCCAAGCAGGAGGAGCTTGCCCGCTATGTAGGTGTCAGCACGCAAGCCGTCTCCAAGTGGGAGAACGGCGGTCTCCCCGACACCGAGCTTCTGCCCAAGATCGCAGATTTCTTTTCGGTTTCCATCGACACGCTGTTTGAGCGAGAAACTCCCGACAACGGAGAACTGCAGGCTGCGCTGATCAAACGCATTCAGGAGACGCCACGGAAGGAACATTTCCGCCGGGTATTCAATTTTTGCTGGGATATGGAGCGGGCCATGATGCCGCACGGACACTTCATTGATATCGGAAGCGTTGAAGAGTATCAGAAAGAGATTGGTAAAACCGATGTGGAGCATTACTCCTCCATGCAGCAAAATGAGGGCTTTACCCACATGGGCATCGGCAACCGCCTGCAGTATTTTCTCATCGTCCCAGAGCCAAAGGACACCGATACAGCCCTCTTCAACGGTATCGACTACCCTGCCCTCTTCCGCGACCTCTCGGACAAAGCCATATTCGATGCCTGCATTCTGCTCCACAGCCGCGATCATAAAAAGGCCTTCACCCCGGATCTGCTGATTCAAAAGCTGGGCATAGACCGAGAAAAGGCTGATGGGATCCTTGCCGTTCTCTCCAAGTACCATATGGTCTGCACTTCACAGATCGAGATCAACGACGGCTTGCAGACCGTATACAACTTCAAACCAACCCCATCCTTCTTCGCCATGCTGATCTTTGCCCGAGAGATCATCGACAGGCCGAATACCTTTTCCTATTTCTGCAGCAATCGAAACAAACCATACTTCAACTGAACAAACACAAAAAAGGCTGCCGCTAATTGCGGCAGCCTTGTCTCTTGTGAAATTAGTCCTCGTCCTTTTCGGCCTCGGCAATGATCTTCTGTGCCACGTTGGAGGGAACCTCTTCATAGCGCACGAACTCATACGTGAAGCTTCCGCGGCCCTGAGTGGAAGCGCGGAGTGCGATGGTGTAGTCCATCATCTCAGCCTTCGGCACCTCAGCCTCGACCACGGTGTAGCCCTTCTTCTCAGCGGGATTCATACCCATAACGCGACCGCGACGCTTGTTCAGATCGCCCATAACGTCACCCACCATGGACTCGGGAACGGTGACATAGAGTGCGCCAACCGGCTCAAGGATAACCGGCTTCGCTTGCTTCAGGCACTCCTTGTACGCAAGGGATGCAGCCATCTTGAAGGACATCTCGGAGGAGTCAACGTCGTGGTAGGAGCCGTCGTACAGATCAGCGGCAAGGCGAACAACGGGATAACCCGCAACGCCCTTCTGCATGGCCTCAAGCAAGCCCTTCTCAACAGCAGGATGGAAGTTCTTCGGTACGGAACCGCCCACGGTGGACTCGGTGAAGGTCAGGCCCTCAGCCTCGCCGGGCTTGAAGGTAATCTTAACATGACCGTACTGGCCGTGACCGCCCGACTGCTTCTTATGCTTACCTTCGACCTGAACGGTCTTGGTAATGGTTTCACGGTAGGGGATCTTCGGAGCAACCAGCTTAACCGAGACGTTGGAGCGGCTCTTCAGCTTGGCAACCGTAACATCCAGATGCATATCACCCATACCCGACAGCACCAGCTGCTTGGTCTCGGCGTTGTTCTCAAACTTCAGGGTGAGGTCTTCCTCAAGCAGGCGTGCGATACCGCCCGAGATCTTGTCCTCGTCACCCTTGGCTGCGGGCATAACCGCCATGCTCATATAGGGCTGAGGATAGGTGATGGGCGCATAGCGGACCACACCGCCGGCAGTCAGGGTATCGTTGGTGTTTGTGTTCACCAGCTTAGCCACCATACCGATATCGCCGCAGTTGAGCTGCTCAACCTCCATCTGCTTCTTGCCCTTCATGACGTAGATGTGGGACAGCTTCTCGGACTGACCGGAGGTCATGTTCTTGAGGATGGTATCCCGCTTCAGCTCACCTGCCATGACCTTGAAGAAGGACATTTTACCCACGAACGGGTCAGCGATGGTCTTGAAGACGAAGATAGACGGCGTACCATCGGTCTCAATGGGCAGCTCTTCGATCTTATCGCCCACAACGATCTTCTCGCTTCCCTTGGCGGTATGGCGGGGGAAAGACTCGTCGATGATATCCAGCAGGTTGCCCACGCCCCACAGACGGGTTGCGGCACCGCAGATAACGGGAACGATGGCGCCGTGGAGGATACCCTCATGGATAGCCAGCACAGCTTCTTCGCGGGAGATCTCCTCACCGCCGAAGAACTTCTCCATCAGAGCCTCGTCGGTGGAAGCAATTGCCTCGTAAAGCACCTCGCGGTACTTCTCTGCCTCGGCAACGAATGCGGAGGGAATCTCAGCCTCGCCGTAGCCGCCCTTGGAGTTGTAGGTATAGCTCTTCATGTCGATCAGATCCAGGAATGCGGTAACGGTGTCGCCGTCGATCATCGGGATAACGATGGGGCAGACAGACACGCCGAAGCGCTCATGAAGCTGGTCAAACACACGGCGGAAGCGAGCCTCGCCGTCGTCAAACTTATTGATAAAGAAAGCCTTCGGAATACCGGCCTCAGTGGCATAGTCCCAAGCCAGCTCGGTACCAACCTCGATACCCGACTTACCGTCGATCACGATAACTGCACTGTCTGCAACACGCAGGCCCTGTGCAACCTCACCGGAGAAATCGAGATAACCGGGGGTGTCAATGACATTGATCTTAACATCTTTCCAGTTAATCGGGGCAATGGCTGTCTGCAGCGAGAAGCCACGCTTGATTTCTTCACTGTCGTAGTCGCACACCGTGTTGCCATCCGGGGTCTTTCCGAGACGATCGGTGCCGTCGCTGATGTAGAGCATTGCCTCAGCCAGCGAAGTTTTACCGCTGCCGCCGTGGCCCAGAAGCGCGACATTACGAATCTTTTTCGTTTCTTGTTTTCCCATGATGTGCGTACCCATTCTGCGAAACACGCTTCGCAGAATATCCTTTCTTGTAGAATAATATAATAAACGAAGATAACGTTCATTTTGTTCTGTACAAAATCACGATACCATATTTTATTATACCGCAAACCCTTCCAAATTGCAAGCATTCTTTGCGACTTTTTTCCTGTCAAATCAGAGAAATCGCCCCCTCCTTTTTGTGCAATTTCACCAATTCCCATGCCAAAAACAGCGAGGAAAACGATTTGTTTTCCTCGCTGTCAAAAATTATGCTTAATTTTACGATATCAATCAAAGTAGCCTTCGGCGTAAAGCAGCTCTGCGATCAGCACAGCACCGCCTGCGGCACCGCGGAGGGTATTGTGGGAGAGACCCACAAATTTGTAGTCGTAAAGCCCTGCGGGATCCTCACGGAGACGACCTGCGGTAACGCCCATACCGCCGTAAATGTCGCGGTCGATGGCGGCCTGAGGACGGTTATCTTCCTCAAAATAAGTAATGAACTGCTCGGGTGCATGGGGGAGCTTCAGCTCCTGAGGACGGCCGGCGAAGTTCTTCCAGGCATCCAGGATCTCCTCCTTGGTCGGCTTCTTGGCAAACTTCACAAAGACAGCCGCAGTATGACCATCGGTCACGGGAACGCGGATGCACTGGGTGGTGATCACGGGGGCGGCAGCCTTGACGATCTCGCCGTTCTCCACCTTACCCCAAATGCGCAGGGGCTCCTGCTCGCTCTTCTCTTCCTCGCCGCCGATGAAGGGGATGACGTTGTCGATCATCTCGGGCCACTCGTTGAAGGTCTTGCCGGCACCGGAAATAGCCTGGTAGGTGGTAGCCACGATCTCGGTAGGCTCGTACTTGAGCAGGGGGGTGAGCATGGGGACATAGCTCTGGATGGAGCAGTTGGGCTTAACGGCGATGAAGCCGCGCTTGGTGCCCAGACGCTTGCGCTGGCTTGCAATAACAGCCAGGTGCTCGGGGTTGAGCTCCGGCACCACCATGGGCACATCGGGAGTCCAGCGGTGTGCAGAATTGTTGGAAACCACGGGAATCTCAGCCTTGGCGTATGCCTCCTCCAGCGCCTTAACCTCGTCCTTTTTCATATCCACGGCGCAGAAAACGAAATCCACCAGCTCAGCCATTTCGTCGATCTTGGCGGCATCGTGCACAATCATATCGGCATAGCACGCGGGCATGGGAGTCTTCATTTTCCACCGTCCGCCTACAGCGTCTGCGTAGGTACGGCCGGCCGAGCGTGCGCTGGCTGCAAGTGCAGTTACTTCAAAATAGGGATGGTTTTCGAGCAGGGTGAGAAAGCGCTGACCGACCATACCCGTTGCGCCAACAACACCGACTCTTTTCTTTGCGTTCATCAATCTTCACTCCGTTTTCTGTATATAATTTTATTATTGATTACAGGTGAATCGTTCCGCATTTCGCATGAACGATGAAATATAGATGCATTATATCACACTTCGCTCCACAAATCAACCCTTTATTTGCAATTTTTCATTTGATCGGCTGCATTTTGTGAGATTTATGCAAAATGGTAAAGTTTCGCGCTTTGTTTCCGTCAAAGAGATTGTCCGCGTATAAAAAAGGGGGCGCGCAAACTGCGCGCCCCACGACAATTGATTTCGTCGTATTATTCTGGCTCGATCAAACCATAGTCGCCATCCTTGCGGCAATAGACAACGCTGGTCTTATTGGTTGCATCGTTGATAAAAACGAAGAACTGATGACCGAGCAGATTCATCTGCAGGATTGCCTCTTCGATCGACATCGGCTTGAGGTTAAAGGTCTTTGTGCGGATGCGGAATTCGGGCTCCTCCTCCACCTCTTCCTCGGGGTATTCGGAAACAAATGCTCCGCTGCGCAGACGTTTTTCCAGACGTGTTTTGTTCTTGCGAAGCTGACGCTCAATTGCCTCCATCGTGCGGTCAAGGGCGATCTGGAAGGTCTCTTCTTCGGCCTCGGCACGGCAGATCATTGCACCCTCGGTAATGGTTACTTCCAGCGTTTTGTTGTTGCGCTTACAGCTGAAGGTAACGACTGCGGATGCCTCGTCACCGAAAAACTTGTCAAATTTGGCAAGCTTTTTTTCGACCATCATGCGTTGGTCTTCTCTGACATTGAGTTGTCTGCCGACGATTGTAATTTTCATTCCAATACCACCTTTTCCTTGAAGTTATGGCGGGGCGGTTGCATCAGCAATCTCTCCCGCCATCTTTATTATACCACACGCAAAAGAAAAAATAAATAGTTTTTCCGAAATTTGTTATATTTTTTTGTTAAAATTTCATAGACGTTTTAATGTAAAGAAATCGGCCGTCCTTTCGGACGGCCGATTGAGTTAAATCAGTCCATATAAAGCATTGCGTAGCGAGCGATAATGGTTGCAATATCCGAACGGGTTGCGGGATCATCGGGGCGGAAGTTGTTGCCGCTGTCGATAATATGCCCGGACAGGATATCCAACTGCTGGAAGCTGGAAACTGCGACCTGTGCCCACCAGTTGACTTCACCTGCATCGGCGAAGGTAATGCTGTAGGGCTGGTTGAAGTAAACCTTGTGGAACTTCTGTGCAACCAGGAAGATAGCAGCAACAGCATCCTCGCGTCTGATCATTCCATCAGGATTGAATCCACCTTCTACCCAAACGCTGGAGCCATTTTCGTCATAGACAGGGTTGCCGTTTGCATCGAGCACCTGATATGCACCGGGACCGCTTTCCAAACCGGTTTCGTAAGCCCATGCGACTGCGGAAGTGAACCACTTATCCTGACAGTCAACAAAGTGGGTTGTGGGATACTGTGCCTTCAGCTCTTCATCGGTATAACCTGCAATGCGAGCAAGCACCGTGTAGAACTGTGCACGCGTCATGGTGCCTTCGGGCGAGAAGGTTGCAAGAACCGTGTTGCCGTTTTCGTCGATGTACTCGTCAGTCATACCCTTGAAGATGTCATTGTCTACAACATACTGAATGTACTCAGCATAAGGTGCATCGGCACTGACATCGCTGTACTTCTCGGAAACGGGAGTAGTAGCGGGTTCATCGGGAACGACAGGCGTATCGGGAATAACAGGCGTATCAGGAATGACAGGAGTAGAAGGCTCCTTGCTCTCAATACCATAGATATCGATCGTAGCTTCAACAAAGCCCATAAATGCACGAACCTTGATATCAGCTCGGCCTACACCAACGATGGTGACAACACCGTTCTGATCGACTGTCGCAACATCTGTATCGGAGGAGCTCCAGATAACAACGGTACCTATATCATTCGTTGCGGTCGCTTCGACATCTGCCTTGCACTGGTAGCTCTTTCCAACTTCGAGCTTGTAGGGATAGTCGGTCAGCTCAATGTCGGTAATGGTAGATTTCACAAAATCACCGGTACCGATAATGGTCCAGGGCTGTTCTGCATCGCCGGTCGGATAATAATAGTAACCTGTCGGCAGCTGATACAGGGTGGGAATCGGATAAACATCGCCTTCCAGCGTCATCAGCGTATATTTATTGTTGATATTTACCCACATATATCCATCGGGCTTGTAGGGCATGGTCGTGGGACTGGGCACAAGCTCAATGGTATGGTTGGGCACAAGGTAGGTTTTTCCGTCGAAAACATATGTGGTATATCCATAAACAGAATCAGACGGTGTTGTGGTTCCCGTACCGGTACCTGTACCGGTACCTGTACCGGTAGAACCGGAACCCTTAACCCAAACATTGTTCTGGAGCGTCCACAGTGTTCCGTCCTCTGCCTTGTACTGAGGCAGCGTGCCTGTTACCGTATAATACAGTGCAGCGTTGGAGTTCCAAGTATTGCCGGATTTTGTCCATGTATAGGTATTGGTATCCACCAAAGTAGAAAGCTTATTGGGATCGGTCGAGGTAGAAGGAATGACAATATAATCCTCTGCATCAGCATAGGCATTGACAACCCAGCGGCCATCGCGCATCTCCCAAACACGGTTGGTAGAGTCAATATAAACTGCAGGATTACTAAAGGAATACTTCGAGGAATGTGCTGAATACCAAGTGGTACCATTCTTTGTCCAGAGATAGTTATTGACATCATAGACGCTGGTGACTATGTTGGGATTGGAAGCAGTACCGCATGCATAGCCCTGGTTGGAATTGGTTCCCGTACCGCTTCCTGTACCACTTCCTGTACCACCACCGTTGCCAATGTCAGGAACAACCGAATTGCTCAGCGATCCCCAAGTGTTTGTCTCTGTATTAAAGACATAAGTACCGACAACACTGCCGTTCTCTGTATAGACTGTACCGCTGAAGGGATAGCCGTACTTCATCACATATTCAAGGATAAAATTGGTCGTCGTGGCAGAGGCCCAGATCCAACTGGAGTTCGCATAGTACCAACGCTCTCCGTTGTTATCAAGCAAATAGTAACTGCCGACGATTCCTGTTGTACCCTTGATCGTCCATGAGAGAGTAGTGGTATCGAAAACCACCTCGGCAACCGCGTTGCCATTTGCATCCATTGCGCGTCCGGTCTGAGGATAAGTTTTGTAGACAAGATAATATTCAACAATTCCCTTGTATACAAGTGTACCGCCCGAAAGCGAAGCATACTTCCACTCGCCATTCTGAGTAACCCAAGTAGCGTTATTATTGTCTACAATATATTCGTACACCAAGGAACCTGTACCGCCCTGCGAGCCGGAGGTTGTATACTTCCATGTCTTAGTGGTTTCATCAAAAACACAGTTTGCAACTGTTTCATTTTTGGAATTGATGGCAGTACCCCACTGCGGATATTCGCTATAATAATCGTAATAATCCGAAACCGTAGCGGTTACAGGCTGATTGTTGACATACAGCGTGCAAATCCACACACCGGAGTAGCAGGTCCAGTTGACCATGCGGTTATCGATAATCGTATACGACGCAATCGTACTGTCAACGATGCCGCCCATGTTTCCGCCGGTTGATACAGCGGACCACTTTTTGGTTTCTTCATTGAAGGTGGAATAACCAATCAACGTCTTCCCGTCGGAGGAAAATACCGTACCGCTGGTCGGATACTTGTTATCGTTATCTGCCAGATAATCGTCCAATGTTCCGGTAGTCCAAAAGTTATCCTTCATATACTGCCAAGAACCCATGGTGCTGCGCCAATAACAAGAATTGTTGTCAATCATGATATACGAATCTGTGGTCCCCATGCCGGGAAGAATCGTCGAACCACCTGCGCTTGTACCGATGGAATACTTATATTGCCATCCACCTGCTTCGCTGTATTGGAACAGTGCCTGCGGTGTTTTGGTATCGGCAACATATACCGTACCGGAAGTCGGCAGAGAAATGCCGCTCTGCAGCTTCAAATAATCGGTCGTACTGTCCGAAATACTCACTCCATATTTGAAATACCAGTTGTTAAACACCAAGTACCATGTAACACCGTTGTTGTCGTTCATGTAGTACTCATAAGTAAGATTTTGCGAATACAACGGCAAAGTTGCCGCTGAAATCGACGCTGCGGGAATAACGGTCAAGAGCATAAGAACTGTCAAGACAGACGCCAATACTCTCTTCAACATACATTCACTCTCCTAAAATAAAATTTTCGTCCCAATGGGACTTCTGCCCAACATAGAGTATACCTGACTTTTCTGATTTTGTCAATCATTTTTTCGAAAAAGTCACAAAAAAGAGAAAAATTTGCCGGCATTTGTCGACGTAATGACAGCAATTTCCTCAACTGCCATTCCTTTCAGCTCAGCAAGCATTTCGGCGGTGCGGGAAATCAGCCCCGAATGGTTGCGCGTCCCGCGAAAGGGCTCGGGCGCGGTATAGGGGCAATCGGTTTCCAGAAGGATGCGATCAAGGGGGAGAGCAGCCGCAACGCGGCGAATTCGCTTGGCGGTTGGGAAGGTAATTACCCCGCCCAAGCCCAGATACCAGCCCCGCGCGACCAATTCCTCCGCCGTCTCCACACTGCCGCCGTAGGCGTGGAACACGCCACGGACATGGGGATGTGCGCGAATCATATCCACACATTCTCCCGTTGCATCACGGCTGTGGAGGATAACGGGCAGGTCATATTCTTCCGCCATCTCCAGCTGTGCAGCGAAAACCGCGCGCTGTTTTTCTCGGTCGGTATCATCGTAGTGATAATCCAGGCCGATCTCCCCCAGCGCCACAATCTTATTTTCCCGCGCGGCATCCAGCATGGGACGCAGGCGGTCAAGCTCTGATACGGGATCGGCATAGAGCTGACAGTCGGTGGGGTGAATGCCAACAGCAGCATACATCTTGTCCCAACGGTGCGCTTGCCGGAGGGTGATCACCGCATTGTCGGGGGTGGTGGCAACATTGACGACCGCCTCCAATTCCCCGCCCTCCCCGAGCAGCTCGTCGAGGATTTTCTCATATGGCTGTTCGGGCGTTTCAGGGGCGGTGAACCAACTGTCGCAATAATGGGCGTGGGTATCGGTCAGCTTCATCTGACACGCTCACCCAGAGGAGTCTCGGGATCAAGGAAAACCACCCGGACATTTTCCTCGCCGGAGGCCAGGATCATGCCGTTGCTCTCCACCCCGCAGAGGGTGGCGGGCTTGAGGTTTGCCACGATGATGATCTTCTTGCCGATGAGGTCGTCGGGGGTGTACCACTTGGCAATGCCCGACACCACCTGTCTCTGCTCGTAGCCCAGGTCGATCTGCAGCTTCAGCAGCTTCTTTGCCTTCTTCACCGGCTCGCAGGCCAGCACCTTTGCGGTGCGGAGCTCCACATTCATAAAGTCCTCGATGCCGATCTGGGCGATGCCCTCGGGCTTCTCGGGCTTGGCTTCAGCCGCCGCCTTGGCTGCCTCGGCAGCGGCGCGTGCGGCCTCGATTTCGGCCAGTTTCTTTGCCTCGTCGATGCGGGCGTAGAGCACGCGGGATGCACCGGTCTTCTCGCCGGCCTTCATGCCGCAGAAGAGATCTGCGGTGCCGATGGTGGCATAATCGGCGGGAACATTGCCCAGCTGCTCGAAGATGGCGGCGGCGCCTTCGGGAATGAAGGGCGTCAGCAGAACGGCACCCCAGCGGATGGTCTCAAGCAGATTGTAGAGCACGGTGCCCAGGCGCTCGCGCTTCTCTTCCTCCTTGGCCAGCGCCCAGGGAGTGGTTTCATCAATATATTTATTGGCTCGGCGGAGCATCTCGAAGATGGCGGTCAGCGCATCGGCGATGCGGTACTCCTCCATAGCCTTGGCCGAGACGGCGCAGGCGTTCACCGCGGCGGCGATCAGCTCATCGTCCAAGGGCTCCTTTGCGGTGGGGGCCTGAACGGTGCTGTCAAAGTACTTGGCACCCATGTCAAGGGTACGCTTCACGAGGTTGCCAAGGGTATTGACCAAGTCGGTGTTGAAACGGGAGATCACGCTCTCATAGGTGATGGAGCCGTCGTTGGCGTAGGGCATCTCGGCGAGGGCGTAGTAGCGAACGCAGTCCACGCCAAATTCTTCTGCCAGCTTATCGGCATAGATGACGTTTCCGCGGGATTTGGACATCTTATCGGTGCCGAAGAGGAACCACGGGTGACCGAAGATTTTTTGGGGCATGGGAAGCCCCAGGGCGTGCAGGAAGATGGGCCAGTAGATGGTATGGAAGCGGAGGATATCCTTGCCGATGATGTGCACGTCGGCAGGCCAGTACTTCTTAAAGTGCTCAGACTGCTCCTCATAGGTCTTATCGGGATCGTAGCCGATGCCGGTGATGTAGTTGAGCAGTGCATCCAGCCAGACATAGATGATGTGGGGGGGATCCTCGGTGATCTCGATGCCCCACTTGAAGGAGGTGCGGGACAGGCAGAGATCCTGCAGACCTGCCTTGAGGAAGTTGTTGACCATTTCCTTCTTGCGGGACTCGGGCTCGATAAAACCGGGGTTCTGCTCGATGTATTCCAGCAGCCAGTCTGCATACTTGCTCATCTTGAAGAAGTATGCCTCTTCATGGGCACGCTCGACAGGACGGCCGCAGTCGGGGCACTTGCCGCCCTCTGCCTGGGTGTCGGTGAAGAAAGACTCGCAGGGGGTGCAGTACCAGCCCTCATAGCTTCCTTTATAAATATCACCCTGCGCCAGGAAACGGCGGAAGACCTTCTGCACGGTGCTTACATGGTCGGCATCGGTGGTGCGAATGAACTTGTCATAGCTCGCCCCCATCAGATCCCAGATACGGCGGATCTCACCCGCTACGCCATCAACGTAAAGCTGGGGGGTGATCCCTGCGTCCTTTGCGCAGTTCTCGATCTTCTGCCCGTGCTCGTCGGTACCCGTCATGAAGAAGACGTCATAGCCCTGCTGACGGCGCCAGCGGGCAACGGCATCGGACAGAATCACCTCATAGGTGTTGCCGAAGTGGGGCTTCTGCGACGCATAGGCGATCGCAGTGGTGAGATAAAAGGGTTTATTGCACATGATTTTTCTCCTCTGTTGATATGGTAATCGGCTGTGCCGCCCGTGCAAGCAAATACTGCACATAAGCGGTGTCGGCCAAAATAAAGTACGGAAGAACAAACAAAACAAGCATGACGCCGGCGGTGGCAAAGGACAGCACAAACCAGCCAAGGAAACTGCCCCAGAAGGCAAGCGTCTCGCCGAGGGAGCGAACTGCAAGGCGGGTTGAGCAGCGGAGTGCGGCAAAAACACCAAGCTCGGGGTGAATATGCATCACCGAAAAAAGCAGATGCGTTCCCACAAGGGGAAAAAGAAGAAGGGGCGTGAGCAGAAGCGCCGGCGGAAGGAAAAACCACCGCAGCGGTAATTCCAGAAGCCCAACGCCATACCACATGGCATAGATTAAAGCAACCGAGAGAGCGGCGCGCCATGCGATCCAAAGCGACGCACGGCACACGCGGGCAAATGAACGGGGAGTGGAAAAAGCAGCGAACAGATCGCCCACACGGCAATCCTCTCCACGCATGATGGCAAGTCCCATTCCGCGCAAGCCGTACCAAAGCGGCATCAGCAAAAAGATCTCTCCGAGCAGCAGAACGGCAATCCGCGCAAGAGAGATCGCCATATCGGCGGGGGGATCTGCCGCAAGCACGCCGAAATCAAAGAAAGCGAAAAGATTGCTCACAATCACCGTCCACGAGACGGTCATCATGATCAAAACCAGTGCGGCGATGATCAGCACAAACAGATAATCTCCCTCGCCCAGCCGCTGCTTCGCCTGGGTTTTATACCACTGTCGTCGATCCCGCCGAAACGCATTCGGATGACGATTCAATCCTCTCCCTCCTTTATTTGATCTCATCAAACCGTTCCCCGCCCAGCCAAACCTCGGAAATCATCGGTGCGGCAGGGTTGGGATCGGTTGTATCCAGCACAAGGAAGTCTGCCCACCGTCCCGGCAGGAGATCGCCCACCGTCTCGCATCCGATCATATCGGCGGGAGCACGGGTGGCACAAAGCAGCGCTTCTCCAAACGGGATGTCGGCGAATCGTGCAAGGTTGTTCACCCCATCCATGAGGTGAAGCAGACTGCCGGCCAGTGCACCGTCTGCCGTGCGTGCGATACCGGCTTTCACCGTCACGGACATACCTGCGATGGCATATGTACCGTCCCCCAGCCCCGTTGCCTCCATCGAGTCACTGACAAGGACACATTTTCCTCTTGCCTTGGCGGAATATGCCAGACGGACCATACGCGGATGGAGATGAAGACCGTCGCAGATCAGTTCAACATACGCATCGGTGGTCAGCGCGGCGCAGACAGGACCGGGATCTCGGTGGTGAAGCGCCGGCATCGTGTTAAAGAGATGGGTAAATGATGTCAGTCCAGCGTCAACGGCGGCCATCGCCTCGTCAAAGGTAGCGCAAGTATGCGCGAGTCCTGCCGTCCCGCCGCCTGCCAGAATGCGGCGGAGAAATGCGCCATCTTTATCCAGCTCAAATGCGGCGGAGATGTGGACAGGCGGAGGGCACATTCGAAACACCAGCTCCTCCAACTCGTCGGCATCAGGGGCGAAAAGCAAATCGGCGGCGTGCGCCCCCCGCTTTGCGGGATTGAGATATCTCCCTTCAAGGTGAGGGCCGAGAAAACGTGCGCCTCCGCTTCCCTCTTTGCGGAAATCGGCAATCATGCCCACCGCACACCGCAGCTGCTCACGCGGAGCCGAAGCCAGTGTCGGCATCAGCGAAGTAACCCCATGCGCAGCATATGCACGGGCCATCACACGCATCCCCCCGGCATCCGCCGTGGAGAAATCATAACCGGCACAACCATGCGTATGGACGTCAATCAAACCGGGCGTCACCAGATGGTGATTGAGTGCAATCTCTGTGTCTGCCGCAGGCGGCAGATCACCGAAGGGTGTCACGGCAGTGATCCGCCCATCCGCGACGCTCAGCGTGCCAAGATGAAACCTGCCATCGGCACTGCAATACATCGCAGCTTCGGTATAATTGATCCGCATGATGACACACCTCTCCAGTATTTTCCCTTATTATACCAGATTATTCTCCGCAATGCAAGAAGCGGAGACGATTTTGCTTTGAAAAATCCCCAAAATCGTATGAAAAGAGCCGTTTGTGGTGATACTTGTAGCAAAGATATCGCAAGGAGGAAGATACATTGCATATCCGACTTCGGCGTTTGGCCGAATACGCTTTGGTTGCCACCGTCGGCGGTGTGGGCTATTATACCCTGGAAACGCTGTGGCGTGGGTGGTCACACTGGTCAATGGCACTGGCAGGTGGACTCTGCCTGCTTCTCTATTATCCGCTGTGTACCGGCAGAGCTCGCCCCCAGCTTTTGCTGGCATTGATCGGTGCGGCAATCATTACCGCCATTGAGTTCTGCGTGGGCATGATTGTCAACGTCGCGCTGGGGCTTGACGTTTGGGATTATTCGGCTCTGCCACTGAATTTATGGGGGCAGATTTCTCTGCTCTACTCAGCGCTTTGGTTCTTGCTATGCATCCCGATGACATGGCTCTGCCGATCTCTGCGGCGGCATGTCTTCACCACGGGACAATAAGCAAAACAGGGACAGGGTACCGCGCCGGAAGCGCGGCACCCTGTCCAATTACAGCTGAAGCACATTCAGCAGCAGCCACCATGCCAATCCGTAATAAGAAACAATGGCAACCAGGTCATTGATCGTTGTGATCAGCGGTCCCGATGCAACTGCGGGATCGATGTGTACTTTTTTGAAAATAATGGGAACAATCGTCCCCGCCACCCCCGAAAGCACCATGGAGATCATCAGCGCAAGTGCGGTACAGAGGGAAATCGAGAAAGCAAAACCCATGGGCTGAGATCTGACCAGCCAGAGGTAGCTGCCAATCAATACAAAGGACAATCCGCCCAAGATCACACCGTTCACCAAACCGATGCGAGCCTCTTTGAAGACCAGCGTCCACTTCTGCTTCCGACTGAACTGATCGTCCATGAGCACGCGAATGGTCACTGCCAGAGACTGTGTGCCCACGTTACCCGACATGCCAAGAACCAGGGATTGGAAACTTACCACAATTGCCAGCTCTGCCACAACCTTTTCAAAGATGCCCACGACTCCCGAAACAAACAGCCCAAGCACAAAGAGAACCAGCAGCCAGGGCAGTCGCTTCTTTACGCTTCGTGTCAGCGGCTCTTCCAAATCTTCCTCGGCGGAAAGACCTGCCAGCTTGGCATAATCCTCTTCCAACGCATCCCCAACCAACTGGGTCAGCGTCTGGGATGTCAGCACGCCCTTGAGCTTGTGGTTGACATCCAGCACGGGAATGGTATCCTCGGAATACCCCTTGATCCGCTCAATGCACGCATCAATCTGCTCGTTGACATATACATAGGGATATGAGGTCATGGTTATCGTTTCGATGGGGGTGTTTTCCCTGGCAATGATCAAGTTTTTCAGATCGATAGCCCCCACCAGTGTTTCGTCGTCGTCAACGACATAAATGGTGGAAATATTGTCATTATCCGCTGCCTGGCAAATCAGTTCCCGCATGGCTTCGCGAACCCCAAGTCCGGCAGAAATGGATATATAATTGGTGCTCATTTTGCTGCCGATCTCATCTTCATCAAATGAGCTGAGCAAAACAATTTCATGGCGGATTTCCTCGTCAAGCAGATCCAACACAGTCAAACGATCGGCCTTCGGCATACTGCGCAGCACTTCGACCGCTGTGGATACTTCAAATTGCGAAAGAATCTCCACACGTTTGCGCATGCTGAGCTTCCCGATATGCTCCTCGAGAAATTCGGAATATTCCAGCACATTTGCCAATGTCTCGGTGTCGAGAATTCGATACAGCCGCTCCCTGCCGCTGTCATCAAGCGAATCCAGTGTCGCGGCAATATCGTTTTCATGATAGGCCATGACGCTGTCCCGCATATGTTTTGGGGTTAAATTGCTTCGAAGAATTTTCTCGATTTCGGTTTGATAATCGGGATGCTGTACCAGCGCATCGTTCTCTTCCTGCATCTCTTCCATCATATAGATCATTGTCCTTTCCTCCTTGATGTATTTGATTTGGGAGGACTACCGAAGCCTTTCGGACAAAACAGGTATAAAAATACCACTGTCCTCCCCCTCTGCCGTTCTCTGTGCACTTACACAGATATTGTATGGCATAAAATCAGACAATGGTCTCATGTATTGTATGGGAAGCAATTACCGCGCGGACAGTTCGCAGCTGTACGCCGTCCGACAACATATGAATTCCATGTCCTGACTTCGACTGCCACTACTGCCGTCCATGCGCTCACCTCGCTGTTTCGTGTTGTGTACATCCCCTTGGTATACTAATTATAGTATACCACACTTTTTCATTTTTGCAAGATCGGAGGAGAAATTTTTGCATATAAATATGCAAAAATTTCTCCCGTCTATTTTACACGCTTTCCTATACAATTGGTTCCAGTCGTCCGGTCACCGCATTGAGATACAGCATTTCTTCCCCCTCACCGATACGGTAACAGAAGAGTTCCCTGCCATCATTTCGCACTGCGGTGCAGAGGATTGCTGTCTCCGCGCTGCCAAAATCAAATCGAGCCATCACCTCATCCACTGTGAGTATATGCTCGGGCAGTGTGCGCAGTTCGGCATGGTAACGGTAGAAGCGATCCGCATCCCATACACTCAGCTTTCCCGTCTGCGCATCAATGCCAACCGTAATTTGTTCGGACAGGCAAAGCACCTCTCCCTGACGGGGCGCAAAGGTAAAATAAAAGCCGCCTTCGTCTTCGCACATTTCTACCGATTCCATCTCAACCGGTGCATAATCACGCATTACCTGCTCGGCGGCAGCCAGCGCCGTATCGGCATTGATCAGCGCGTCCGCGCTGCTTTTTCTGTCGCAGATTAAAGAAATCAAACGCCCGCCGATCTGCGAGATGGTCAGGCTGACATTTTCGGCGGTGAAGCAATATCGGACAGGTTCAGCTTGCATATCTGCGGTCCGCAGATATGCCCCCTGCAAAATCCGCTCAGCCTCCTCGCGTGCCGCAGTCTCATTTAATCTGTCCCCACGCAAAAGAAACAGATATCCGCTCGGTGCCTGAACATCCGAGGCAACACCGTCATAATACAGCCGCCCAAGGGTGGAAAAATGCGCCTCCAGTGCCCCCTCATCAATCAGATTTTTCTCGGGCACAAGTGCGCTCGGCAGGACCTCATCAACTAAGGTAACCGCACAATCACGCAAACGAATCAATACCGCATAATCCGGGGTTCGCATCTCCCCGCGCGCCAATGCCTCGGCGCTCCCGGCCGAAAATTCGGCGCAGGCAGCGGCGAATCGGCGGAGTGCCCTCCCCCCTTCACCCGAGAAAACAACGCGGTCGAGCGCGGCAGAGGCAAGATCGGCATGATGCCGCAATTCAATCATTGCGGGCAGCGGGAGATTATCTGCCACCGCCAAACGAAGGCTCTGCGCCATTGCCTCCAGGCAAACGACAGAATCGGTAAGTGCCGCATATTGCCGTTCCGTATATTCGCGGTCAGCGTGCATTGCTTTGATTTCGGCAGTCCATGCAAAGCCCACAATCATCACCGCCAAAGCCGAGATAAGGCTGATGAGACGAATTCTATTTTTCAGCACATAATCACTCTCCTTACCGACAGTATCTCCTGCGAAAAAAAAAACTATACACCGTGGGGAATTTTGCCGCTTTTTCGTAAAATTCACGATAAATTTTTCAATCGTCTTGTAAAACACCAAAAAATCTGGTATACTGATGGGGAGTGTGATTTTGCCGCCGCAAATCATAAAAATTCCATCGAAATCGGAGAGGTAGAAGACTATGGCAACATGGGAAGTCCTTGAAGAAAGCTGCCGCAGCTGCACAAAATGTGCCCTGCACACCACCCGAACAAACTGCGTCTTTGGCACAGGAAACCGCAATGCGGATCTGCTCTTTGTCGGGGAAGCGCCCGGTGAGCAGGAGGATCTGTCGGGTGTTCCCTTCGTCGGCCGTGCGGGAAAACTGCTTGACCAATATCTCTTTGCGGTTGATATCCCACGTGAAGATGTCTATATCGCCAATATTCTCAAGTGCCGTCCACCGAAAAATCGCGATCCCCTGCCCGAAGAGGAGGATGCCTGCATGGATTATCTTCGTACGCAGGTCAAGCTGATTGAACCGAAGGTTATTGTCTGCCTTGGCCGCATCGCCGCCATGCGGCTCATCAAACCCGATTTTCGCATTACAAAAGAGCATGGGCAATGGTTTGAGCGGGGACGCTTCCTCATCACGGCAGTCTATCATCCTGCAGCACTTCTGCGCGATCCCCGCAAAAAAGAAGAAATGCTGACCGATATGCAGAATATTCACGCCAAGCTGGATGAACTGCGCACGAGGTAATTTTCCTATGAATATGTCAGGACTCATCAATATCGTCGCCTGCCTGTTTTTGCTGATGGTTGTCGGTTACGCCGCCCGCAAGCTGGGCATCATCGACAACGCCCTCTCCAAGGGGCTGTCCAAGCTGATCATTCGCATCGGCCAGCCTTTTCTGATCATCAACTCGCTCACCAAAACCGCATACAGCGCCGAAGATCTGCGCACAGGGCTGATCGTTCTCGGCCTTGGCTTCGCTCTGCATCTCTTCATGGCAGTCTATGCATATTTTGCCTGCCGTCCCATCCGTGATCTCGATGAAAGAAAACTCTCGGAGTTCTCCCTTGTCTTCACCAACTGCGGATTTATCGGATTCCCGATTCTCGAGTCGCTTCTCGGTCCCGAGGGGTTATTTTGGGGTGCTTTTTTCTTCGTCAGTTTCCATGTGCTGACCTGGACATGGGGCCTGCTGATTCTTGCCAGAGGCCGCAGCGACATCCGTCCCAAGCTCAAGAACATCCTGTTCAATTTCGGCACGGTGCCCTGCGCCATCGGGCTTGCCATCTATCTCGCCCGTATTCCCCTGCCTGCGTTTGTACAAAGCTTCACCGGCTATCTTGCCGCACTCTGTACCCCCATTTCTGTGCTCATTACAGGTGCCCTGCTTGCCACCATGCCCATCAAGTCCTTCTTCACTACCCGCAGTCTCTACCTCAACTGCCTGCATAAACTTTTCATCATCCCCCTGCTGGTCTGCCTGATCATGCACCTCTGCGGAATTCCCGATGAGTACACCCTATTTGCCACGATCATCGCGGCACTGCCTTCAGCCGCGGTTGTCACCATGTTCGGTGAGCTGTATGACATCAAGCCGAGTTATGCCGCACTCACGGTTGGTGTCACCTCGGTTCTCTCTGTCCTCACCCTTCCCTGCACCATCTGGCTGGCACAACAAATCATGGGATAATCTTTTTTCCCCAAGAGGGTGTCGTGCGTATTTGCACGACACCCCCTTTTTGCATAAAACACCCTCTTTTCACGCATACTTTAGGATGAATTTCATCGAAAAGGAGAACCCTCATGCGAAAATTGGGTACAAACTATCGAGAAAACGTCGCCGAGCTCGATCGCCTTCTGCGCGTCGAGGAGAGCTTTGATATCATCAAAAAGGTGCTTCGCATCGGGCAGGATGAGCTGACTCTGTATTACATCGACGGCTTTGTCAAGGACGCGGTGATGCAGAAGCTTCTGCTTTCCTTCATCAGCTTGGACGGCCTGGGCAGCAGTGCGCAGGCATTCATTGAAAAGCAGGTCACCTATGTTGAGGCCGATGTCAACGAATCGGTTGATGCCATGGTCACCATGGTACTCAGCGGTGCGACCGTGGCACTCGGCTCTACCTTCGGCCCATCGGCACTGGTCATCGATGCCCGCACCTACCCCGCCCGCACAACCCAAGAACCCGAGAACGACCGCGTCATGCGGGGTGCACGAGACGGATTTGTTGAGACACTGGTCTTCAACACAGCCCTTATCCGCCGCCGCATCCGCGATCCGCGTCTGACCATGTCCTATCACACCGTTGGCAGCGAATCGAAAACCGATGTGGTGCTCTGCTATGTGGAGGGCAAAGCCGACGAAAAATACGTCGCCTATCTGCGGGACAGGCTGAATAAATTGCGCACCGACGCACTCACCATGGGGCATCAATCGCTGGCCGAATGTCTGATCAAAACCCGCTGGTACAATCCCTTCCCCAAAATCCGCTGCACCGAACGCCCGGATGCGGCGGCGGCATCTCTGCTTGAGGGCAGCGTACTCATCCTCTGCGACAACTCCCCCGAGGCGATGATCTTGCCCACCTCGATCTTCGACTTTCTGCAGGAAACGGGCGATTACTATTTTCCGCCCCTCACCGGCTGTTATGTGCGCCTTCTGCGCCATGCGATTTTCTGGGTGACGCTGTTTCTGACGCCGCTGTGGTATCTGCTTATCAGCCATCCCGAATGGCTGCCGGCTTGGATGGCCTTCATCATCCCGGCCGAGCAGGCAAAAATCCCTGTATTTGCCCAGCTTCTGCTGACCGAATTTGTCATCGATGGGCTCAAGCTGGCATCCATGAACACGCCGAGCATGCTGACCAACTCGCTCTCTGTCGTAGGCGGCTTGATCTTGGGTGACTTTGCCGTCGATATCGGCTGGCTGATGCCCGAAGTCATTCTCTATATGGCATTTGTTGCCATTGCAAATTTCACACAGCCGAGCATGGAGCTGGGCTACGCCTTCAAATTCCTGCGGGTGGGCATTCTGATTCTCACCGCGCTCTTTGATGTGTGGGGCTTCATTGGGGGACTTGCGCTGTCATTGATTCTGCTTGTAACCAACCGCACCGTCAATGGGCATCGCTCCTATCTCTATCCCCTCATCCCCTTCAACGGATGTGCACTCAAACGGCTCTTTTATCGCGTGACAAAATAATTCGCCTGTCCGCGCAAAAAGGGTGCCGCGCTTATACGCGACACCCCTTTTGGTGCATTGACGGGAGATCTATACCGATTCCCGCTCAAAATAATATTTGTTTCGATTGGCATTGACGCTGTGCACAAGACCGAGCAGCACAAAATTGGTCAGCATGGACGAACCGCCGTAGCTCATAAACGGCAGTGTAATGCCGACAACGGGCAGCATCGCCAAACACATCCCGATATTTTCGATGATCTGCGCAAACAGCGTGCCTGCAACACCGATGCAGATAAATGCACCCAGATCTTTGCGATGCGTTCTTGCAATATGAATAATGCGAATAATCAACAGCGCGTAGAGAAGAATCAACACCAGGCAAGCAACAAATCCGAACATTTCACCGAAAATGGCGAAAATAAAGTCGGTATATGTACCTTTCGTCGGCATATTCAAATATGCCTCGGCACCCGATATGCCCTTGCCGAACAAACCGCCCGACGCGAGTGCCGCCTTACTGGTCATCGCGTGCATACCCGCCCCCAGCGGATCCAGCTCGGGACGGAAGCCATAGAGGATGCGCTCTTGCTGATGCGGCTCAAGAATCGACCACAGATAGGGGGATGCCAGTACCAATGCCACAATCACCCCGAAAAAGTACCACAGGTTCAAGCCCGCGCCCCAGAGCATAATGGCGACAAAGGCGATGTAAACCAGTGCCACACCCAAATCCTTCTCCAGCAGAATGAGGACAATGATCAGCCCTGCATGAAGTGCAAGCCCGAGCAAACTTTTGGGATGATTGATGCGTGCTTTCACCACGTCCAGATGTTTGGCAAAGGTAACAATAAAGGTCACCTTAACAAATTCGGACGGCTGGAGATTGATGGGCAAAAAGGGGATGACAATATAACTTTGGTTACTGCCCTCACTGGTTCCGAGCGGTGTCAGAACGAGCACAAGCAGAATAACCGAAAAAGCAAAGAACCCCCAGAACAGCTTGTTGACCACATATTCATAGTCAAGGTTTGCCACAACAAAGGTGAACATCACACCGAGCAGAACGGCGGCAAACTGCACGATCACGCGCTTGGTTCCGCCAACATAGGCATCACGACAGCCCCATAAGGTAAGCAGACTGAACATTGACGGAACAATCGAACACAGCAGAAGAATGGGATCCATTCGCTTCAGACGTTCACGTACCGAATAGAGTGAAATTTTCATGTGCGTTTTCCTTTTCGAGCGGCAGATAGTAGATCGAAGCTACCGTGTCAGCAAAAGGCGAGCGCGGGGATCGACATCAATATGCCTTGCCCCAGTAAACCAGCTTTTTGGCGGGCTTGCCGCAGCAGACGCAGACGTCACCGATGGGCTCCTCGCCGAAGGGCATGCAGCGGGAGGAAACGTCAGCCTGCTCCTTGAGCTTCAGCTCACATTCCAGGTCGCCGCACCACATTGCTTTGATATAGCCCGATTTGCTCGAAGCGATCTCACAGAGCTCCTCCAGAGAATGTGCTTCCCAAGTGCGGTTGGCACGGTTGGCAGCTGCCTTCTCGTAGAGCGACTTGGTAATGTCGGCAAGCACAGCGGGGATGGTCTCTGCCAACTTGTCCAGCGGGCAGAAGATCTTCTCGCGATTGTCGCGGCGGACAAGGACGCACTGCCCCTGCTCGATGTCGCGGGGACCGAGCTCCAGACGAAGCGGAACACCCTTCATCTCGTACTCGGCAAACTTCCAGCCGGGGCTGTTGTCGCTGTCGTCCATCTTCACGCGTGCATAAGCGGCAATCTCATCGCGCACCTTAGCCGCTGCTTCAACAACGCCTTCTTTGTGCATCTGCACGGGAACCACAACCACCTGAATGGGAGCAACAGCCGGCGGCAGAACCAAACCGTTATCGTCACCGTGCGTCATGATAATCGCACCGATCATACGGGTGGAAACGCCCCAGGAGGTCTGATGTGCGTACTTGATCTTATTGTCTTTATCCAGATACTTAATGTCAAACGCCTTGGCAAAGCCGTCGCCGAAGTTGTGAGAGGTACCGCCCTGGAGTGCCTTCCCGTCGTGCATCAGTGCCTCGACGGTATAGGTTGCCTCGGCGCCTGCAAACTTCTCCTTATCGGTCTTTCGTCCCTTGAGCACGGGAATGCCCAGGTCGTCCTCAAAGAAGTCGGCATAAACATTCAGCATCTGCAGAGTGCGTGCTTCTGCCTCCTCGGCGGTAGCGTGCATGGTGTGACCTTCCTGCCAGAGGAACTCACGGGAGCGCAGGAAGGGACGGGTGGTCTTCTCCCAACGCACGACCGAGCACCACTGATTGTAGTTCTTGGGCAGGTCACGGTAGGAGCGGATAATGTTGGCATAATGCTCGCAAAAAAGTGTCTCGGAGGTGGGGCGGACGCACATCCGTTCGGTGAGACGCTCACTGCCGCCGTGGGTAACCCAGGCCACCTCGGGTGCAAAGCCTTCCACGTGGTCCTTCTCCTTGTTGAGGAGGGACTCGGGAATGAACATAGGCATATAGACGTTCTCTACGCCCGTAGCCTTGAAGCGGGCATCCAGATTCTTCTGGATCAGCTCCCAGATGGCGTAGCCGTAGGGACGGATGATCATGCAGCCCTTGACGCTGGAATAGTCAATGAGGTCTGCTTTCTTGACGATATCGGTGTACCATTTCGCAAAATCTTCCTCCATCGAGGTGATTTGCTCAACCATTTTCTTTTCGTTTGCCATGGTAATGTTCCTTTCAAAATGTTCGATGTCGCATTTGACAAAAATCCAACTTATATTATATCGAAAATCCCGCCGCTTGTCAAGGCGCGGCGGGATTTTTTGCTGATTTGTCTGTTTTTTCTTCTGCAGAATTTTATTTTAAGATCTCCGTGATGGGAGTTCCATCTGCCCAAGGCATTTCACAGCCCAAAATCTTGGCGTAGGTAGGTGCCTCATCCACCGTCGGGCGGCGTTCAATCTCGACACCCTGACGGATATCGGGACCGAAGCCCATGAAGGTGGGCTGGGGGCCCTTGTCGGGGTGATATCCGTGGGTTGCACGGCCGAAGCGGTAATCCGAGAGATCAAACTGCTTGATCATGGGGCGAGTCCACTCATTGGCAAAGGAGGTATAGCCATCGGTTTCGATCACAAAGGAGAAGTCACCCGAGAGGTGCTCCAGTTCATTGATCTCCTCGGTCGTCCAGACCTCGCTGATGCCGTAGATGCCCTCATCCCGCATATGCTTGAGCAGCGCATAGGTCTTATCGTAAATCGCCCGATCGGACGGATCTTTGAGATACACCTGCGCCGACATACCCGATGAGTAGCAGAAGGCCTTCCAGTCGGTCAGATCACCCTTTTCGTCAAATTCAATCAGCCCATGGTCGGCGAAAACCACGTTCGGTTTGATGGAGCGCGTGATTTCAAGCTGTCCATGATCGGAAATGATGAAAAAGTTGGTTTCTTCATAGACGCCCGCCGCCTTGGTTGCCTCGATCAGTTGACCGAGCCACACCTCATGCTCCTCCAATCCCTGTGTAACCTTGTCGTTGAACAGACCGGTATTGTGGCGATAGGCATCAATATTTCCCGTGTGAATCATCAGCAGATGGGGCTGATAGTGACGGATCATATCGCAGGCACAATCGATCAGAAACTGATCGGTCGCGGGATGGGAGCGGATTTTCAGCCCTTTCATGTAGGGCGCAACACACTTGTCGTAGACATCGGGCGTGGTCCCCGAACGGAGATAGACATCCCGCACGTCATCCCCCTCAAACTGAGGCCAGTATTCGTCCACCAGATAGTCGATGTCGGGGTGGTTGCCGGTGCAGGGCCAGAAAACCGATGCGGTTTTCAGTCCGGCGCGCTTGGCGGCGGTGAAGATATCGGGAGATTTCACCGCATCGTGAAACCAGGTCCACGGGACATCCTTTTTCATGCCGATATGCAGTTCATTGTTGTTGATAAGCTTATGTTTGTTCGGATAAACACCCGATGCCATGGTGGTATGACAGGGGTAGGTAATGGTCGGATAAATCGTGCGGCAGCGCTTAACCAGTGAGCCATGCTCGAGCATGAATTTGAAATTGGGGCGTTGGCGCAGATAAGCAAGATCCTCATAAACCATTGCATCGGCCGAAACGACGATAACTCTGCTTTGTGCCATGATATGCTTCCTTTCCGAAGAAAAAGATGATAACGTTATGATTATACAGCGATATTCCCTTCCTGTCAAGATTTTTTGCAAAATTCCAGCCTATCTTCGCCCTTGCATTTGGCGGGGAAATGGTGTATAATGGTAGAAAACAAAGAAAGGAGCCATGCCATGCCCACTCTCTCCTCTCCGCTCACCGTCCTGCAGGGAATCGGTCCGTCACGCGCGGCGGCATTCGCCCGTCTGGGACTGCGCGATTTGGGGACACTTCTGCATCACTATCCCCGCGGCTATGAACAGCGCGGAAACATCACCACACTGGCGCAGGCCCCCGTCGGCACAAAATGCGCGGTTCTGCTGACTGTGGCAACCCAGCCAAAGGTACACATGATCCGCCGCGGCATGGTTCTCTTAAAATTCCGCGCCTTTGACGAAAGCGGAACGGCTGAAGTGACCTTCTTCAACCAAAGCTATCTCAAGGACACCTTCTCTCCCGGGCAAACCTGGCGCTTCTGGGGAAAGGTTGAACGAAGCGGCACGGGCGGAAAACGCTTTTCCCTCTCCTCCCCCGTCTGCGAGCCTTGGGAAGAAGATCGCCCACTGCCCGATCTGGTCCCCGTTTATCGTCTGACCGAGGGAATCTCGCAAAAGCAAATGGCATCGGCCATCTCCGGGGCACTGAGCACCTGCGGCGAGGAACTCGCCGATCCGCTTCCCGCCGAGCTGCGCAGCCGTCATGCACTTTGTCTGCGCTCCTTTGCGCTGCGCGAAATTCATACCCCCTCTGCTGTGGATGCACTTGCCATCGCCAGACGCCGCTTGGCGTTTGATGAATTTTTCACCTTCGCGCTCGGTCTTGCCCTCAGCGTAAAGGCACATCGGGAAAACACTGCACCGCCCTGCCCCGATCATGATCTCTCTTCTCTGCTTGCCCAACTTCCCTATACGCTGACCGATGCGCAGTCCCGCGTCATTGCGGAAATTGCCGCCGATATGGCACAGGATGTCCCCATGAGCCGTATCGTCATCGGGGATGTTGGCTGCGGCAAAACCATCTGCGCGGCGGCGGCAATGTATATCGCCGTCAAAAACGGGCGGCAGGCCGCACTGATGGCCCCCACCGAGATTCTCGCGCGTCAGCATTACGCCGACCTCGCCCCCCTCTTCGCCGCCCTCGGGATAGAATGCCGTTTGCTGATCGGTGCGACCTCGGCAGCGGAAAAACGAAAAATCAAAACCGCCCTTGCCTGCCCGCTTGAGCGGGTGCGCCTGCCCATCATCATCGGCACGCAGGCACTGCTCTCGGAGGGCGTGGAATTTGCCGCGCCGGGACTGATCGTCACCGATGAGCAGCATCGCTTTGGTGTCGGTCAGCGTGCCGCACTTGCCGAGAAAAATCACGGTGCACACCTGCTTGTGATGAGCGCAACGCCCATCCCCCGCACACTTGCCCTCACCCTCTATGGGGAGCTCACTGTTTCGCGAATTGATCAAATGCCGCCCGGCCGTCAGGTTGTCGATACCTTCTGCGTGGACGAGCGTTATCGCGCACGGCTCAATGCTTTCATCCAAAAACAGGTCGCCGAGGGGGGACAGGTGTATGTCGTCTGCCCGACCGTGGAAGAAAGTGCGGAGGAGGGCGAAGATGCCCTTCCGCTTGAAGATGTGCTCTCTCCCATGCCCCCGGCAAACAAACCGCCCCTCAAGGCCGCCGTCACCTATGCCGCAGAACTTTCCGCCGCTCTGCCCGGGCTGCGCATCGGCTTCGTGCACGGCAAACTGCCCTCTCGTGAAAAGGGCGAGATCATGCGGCGCTTTGCCGAGGGAGAATTCGATGTCTTAGTCTCCACAACCGTCATTGAGGTGGGAGTAAACGTCCCCAATGCCTCGCTGATGATCGTGGAAAACGCCGAGCGGTTCGGTCTGTCCCAGCTGCACCAGCTGCGCGGCCGCGTCGGGCGGGGAAGCCGCAAGGCTTACTGTGTGCTCGTCTCGGATACCGAAACCGAAAGTGCGCGGGAGCGGCTCTCTGTCATGTGCCGTGAACATAACGGCTTTGCCATTGCCGAAGCCGACCTTCGCCAGCGCGGACCGGGCGACTTTCTCGCATCCGCCGACCGTGATGCCATTCGTCAGCACGGCGATCTGCACTTTCGTCTGGCAAGCTTGGCAGAGGATACCGCACTGCTGGAAGCGGCAACGGCTGCAGCGAAAGAATTGCTGCAGCAAGATCCCTCGCTCAATGCGCATCCACTTCTGCGTGATGAGGTTTCTGCCATGTTCTCGCCCAGCACAGCGGTGTTGAGCTGACGACCAAAAGCAACAAATTTCCGCAAATTTTTCCAGAAAATGGGGAACTTTTCTTCCCCAATTCCGTCTTATCATCCGTATCAGTATACTTGACGGAGGACGAATTTCCCATGAAAAAATCTATTTTTGCTATTCTTCTCTGCATGATGCTCCTTGTCAGCTGCCTTCCCGCCGCGCAGATTGAACCTCCCCATGAAACGACCGCGGCTTCGGAGCAGAGTACCTCCGTTCCCGAAACGACCGACCTTCAAACAACCGATATTCCATACACACAGACAACCGTCTCTCCCGAAACAACCGCCATCCCCACCACAGAAACAACGGCTGAGCCCCAAACAACGGCTGAACCTATCCTCGAGACGACAATCGCACCCCAAACGACCGACGTGCCGATGCCACTCGATCTTGCCAACACCATCTTCCTTACCTTTGATGACGGTCCCTGCCGCGGAAAAACCGAGGAAGTCCTGCGTATTCTGGATGAATACGATATTTGTGCCACCTTTTTCACGGTGGGCAGATACGTTAATCTTTATCCCGATCTTGTCCATCAAATCGCTGACGGCGGCCATCTGCTCGGCTGTCACAGCTACAGCCATGACTACAAACAAATCTACGCCTCGGTCGAGGCCTTTACCACAGATATCGCCCGTTGGGAGAACGCGGTTCGCGGTGTGATAGGCGAGCTGCCCGAAGCGCGTGTCTATCGCTTTCCCGGCGGGACAACCAATACGCTGCTTGTGGATAATGACCTCTATCCCGCATTTTTGACCGCCCTCTCCGACGCAGGCTACCGCCCATATGACTGGGTGTTGGCAACCAACGATCTCTATCTCGGCGACAAGAGAGAAGATCAAACCATGGAAGAATACTTTTTTGCTACGCTGAATTATACGCTGGCACTGGCAAACAGATATCCGAATCTGCCCCGTGTTATGCTCGTCCACGACACCAGTGCGGACACCGTCGCAGCACTGCCTGCCGTTCTCGATTATCTCATCGAAAAAGGCTACAGCTTCGCTACGCTGGACAAGCTGGACATGTCCTATATTTTCCGACCGACAGAATAGAAAGGATACGCGCATGGAAATCATCAATATCCGAGGTGTCAACTTCTGCAATGTAACACTTGCCGAAGCCGCAGACTGGGCAGCCGACACCCTCACATCTTCCCCTGACACTCCCCGCGCAGTTTTTACGCCAAACTCCGAGATTGTTCAGCTTTGCATTGAGGAAAACGAGTACTATGCTTTGATCAATTCTGCCGATCTCATCATCCCCGACGGCATCGGCGTCATCAAAGCCTCCCGCATTCTTGGCACACCGCTCAAAGAGAAGGTGGCAGGCATTGAGCTGGGTGAGCAAGTACTTCGCATCGCTGCCGAGCAGGGTTACTCGGTCTATTTTCTCGGCGCCAAGCCCGGTGTTGCCGAACAGGCCGCGCAGAAGATGCAGGAAAAATATCCTGCCCTCACCGTGGCAGGGATTCACGACGGCTATTTCAAAAAAGAAGGCGAGGAGAACGAGGCTGTTCTCGCCGAAATCCGCGCCGCCGCCCCCGATGTGCTGTATGTCTGCCTCGGCGTGCCCGCACAGGAGAAATGGATCGATGCTAACCGAACCGCGCTCGGTTCAGTCAAGCTCTGTCTGGCGCTTGGGGGCTCGTTGGATGTCTGGGCAGGCAATGTCAAGCGCGCCCCGAAGCTTTTCATCCGCCTTGGGCTGGAATGGTTCTACCGTCTCTGCTGTGAGCCAAAGCGGATCGGCCGCATGATGAAGCTCCCCAAGTTTCTCTTTGGCACCTACGCCGAAAAATGGAGAGGTCGGAAATAATACAATCCCGTTACCCATCGAAAATGCAGAGACAAGGTTGGTAAATTGCACAATTTTGAATCTTTCTTTCGATTGTGTAACGGCAAAGTGACAATTTTGATAATTTTTGCATATTTCTCTTGTATCTTTTGCGATTTTGCGGTAAAATATAAATTGGCGGGAATTGGGCTTGTCCCATTTCCCTTGGCAATTTACTCAGTTCAAAAAATTTTTTATTATACGGAGGATTCCACCAATGGCAGTAAAAGTTGCAATTAATGGCTTTGGCCGCATTGGCCGTCTGGCTTTCCGTCAGATGTTCGGCGCTGAGGGTTACGAGGTTGTTGCAATCAACGACCTGACCAAGCCCGAAATGCTCGCTCACCTTCTCAAGTACGACACCGCTCAGGGTCGCTACGAAGGTCACACCGTTGAGGCAGGCGAGGACACCATCACCGTCGACGGCAAGACCATCAAGATTTACGCTTGCAAGGATGCAAACGATTGCCCCTGGAAAGAGCTCAACGTTGACGTTGTTCTCGAGTGCACCGGCTTCTACACCTCTAAGGAGAAGTCCATGGCGCACATCAACGCAGGCGCAAAGAAGGTTGTTATCTCTGATCCCGCAGGCAACGATCTCAAGACCATCGTTTACAGCGTAAACGAGAAGACCCTTAGCCCCGACGACCACATCATCTCGGCT
>JAFQVV010000002.1 GCA_017407835.1 Clostridia bacterium | reverse complement strand
CAGACTGTAAATCTGTTGTCACTGACTTCGGTGGTCCGAATCCACCTTCCCCCACCAAAACGCTGATGCAATTGCATCAGCGTTTTGGTGGGGGAAGGTGGATTCGGACCACCGAAGTCAGTGACAACAGATTTACAGTCTGCCCCCTTTGGCCGCTCGGGAATTCCCCCATATGAGTCTGCGATAAGACAGACTCAATGGAGCTGGTGAACGGAGTCGAACCATCAACCTGCTGATTACAAATCAGCTGCTCTGCCATTGAGCCACACCAGCGTGTCTCACGCGACTATTGTATTATAGCACAGTCTTATCGGTTTGTCAAGCGTTTTTTTGAATTTTTTCGCCGGAAAGTTTTTTCGGGTTTTAAGGGAACTTTTTGCGGAAAGTTCCCTTGCCACAATCAAAACTCTTCGCGCGTAAATGCTTCCCACGGGATATCAACCGTTTTCCCCTCGTTGATCAGCGCATCGATATGCAACAGGAGCGGGAATCCATCTGCGCTGACGATGCCGCGTGCGATCAGGCGGCGAACAGCATCGGCGGTGCGCGACGAGATGACGATCGACTCAAGGGTAACGCCCTTCAGCGTCTCCATGGCATCCTCAAAACGCATACCCGTGCCGAGCAGAGTACCGATCTTGCGGGTGCGGCCGCCGAAAACGGTTACATACAGGTCGCCGGCCCCCAACGCGAGCTGCTCGGGCTTGCCGCCGCAAAGATCAAGCGGGGTGCCGACATAGCGGATGGTGTGCCCGTTATGGATAGCAGACCAGGATATTGCCGAGCCCATCATGCCGCAGCCGATGATTGTGATGATGGCCATAAACCTCTCCTTGTCTATATATTGTTTGATCGATTTCTCCAATTAGAATAGCACAAATCGGATGGAAATGCAAGGTGAAGCGAAGAAAACAGCGAACAATCATCCACTGGGGGAAGAATCGCGCAGACTCTTTGAAAATCCGTCAAAGTCGGCAAAATGGCCGTATTTTGGCAAAGACTATCGTGCTTTGCAAAAATATTTCCTGAATTTGCAAAAAAGTGCTTGCATTATTGCACGAAATGCGATATAATAAGGTTTACTATCTGAATTTTGCACCCGAAAATGAAATTGAGGTGAATATATTATGCAAAAAAACAAAACCACACTGGCTGAAATTAAAATTGGTCTTTCGGACGCCACAAATTTGATTGAGCAATCCAGTTTCCACTATCAGCTGCAAGAGCGCGATACGCCGAATTTATATCGGTATCTGTACGATTATGATTCCATCCCCAAGGTGTCTTTCAATCATCGCGTTGTACCGATGAATATGCCCAGCGAGATATGGATTACCGATACCACCTTCCGTGACGGTCAGCAGTCAACCTCGCCCTTTACCGTTGAGCAGATCGTACATCTGTTTTCTCTTCTGCATAAATTGGGTGGCCCCAAGGGATTGATTCGTCAGAGCGAGTTCTTCATTTATACCGAAAAGGATCGCCGCGCTGTCGAAGAGTGCATGGCACTGGGCTATGAATTCCCCGAGGTAACCAGCTGGATTCGCGCCAACGAAAAGGACTTTGCACTGGTTAAGTCGCTTGGCATCAAGGAGACGGGTGTTCTTGTCTCCTGCTCCGACTATCATATTTACAATAAGATGGGCTTGACCCGCAAATCTGCGATGGATAAGTATCTGGGCGTCATCCGTCAGGTGCTGGAGCAGGGGATTCGCCCCCGCTGCCACTTCGAGGATATTACGCGTGCAGATTATTACGGCTTTGTTGTGCCCTTCGCCGATGCGCTTGTGCGTCTGGGCGAGGAGTATGGCATTCCGATTCGCATCCGCGCCTGCGATACAATGGGCTACGGCGTGACCTATCCGGGTGCGGCGCTGCCCCGCTCTGTGCCGGGCATCATTTACGGTCTGCAGCAGTATGCGGGTGTCACCAGCGATATGCTGGAGTGGCACGGTCATAATGATTTCTACAAGGTGGTCACCAACGCATCGACCGCTTGGCTCTACGGCGCGTCGGGCATCAACTGTTCGCTGTTGGGCATTGGCGAGCGTACGGGCAACTGCCCGCTTGAGGCGATGGTCATTGAATATGCCTCGCTCCGCGGTACTACCGACGGCATGGATCTGCCCACCATTACCGAGATTGCCCGCTACTTTGAGGAGGAGATCGGCTATGAGATTCCGCCGCGTACTCCCTTCACCGGCCGCAATTTCAATGTGACCCGCGCGGGCATTCACGCCGACGGTTTGCTCAAGGATGAGGAGATCTACAACATCTTCAACACCAGCAAGCTGCTCGGCCGTCCTGCAACCGTTGCGGTTGATTCGCACTCCGGTCTGGCCGGCATTGCACACTGGGCGAACGGCTACTTCCGCCTGGAGGGAGAGGACTGTGTGGATAAGCGGGCCCCCGTGATCGCTGCCATGAAGGCACGGGTGGATGCCGAGTATGCCGCCGGCCGCAACACCGTCATGGGCGACGGTGAGCTGGAGGAGATCCTCAAGGAAGTGGACTACGACGAGTACTACCGCCTGGCCCACATCCATGTTAAGCATACCCATTGAAAATAAAAAATGTGCCGCGCGCAGCGCGGCACATTTTTTTGTGTGTGATTGGCAGAGACAGGGGTTTTCGCGTGATTCCGGACGACGGTTAATCGGTGCGCTGCAATGGACATCGTTGGTCTGAATTAGGGGGGCAGAACCAAAATGCATTCATCCCCAACAAGTACAGAGAAGAAGGCGTTTAATCTTCGATGTCGGTAAGCTTCGAAACCGTTGTACCAAGAACCTCCGCAATTTTAAATAAAGTTTTCAGCGAAGGGCAGAAAAAGCAATTCGGTGCTTCAAGCTGCGAAATATATCCGGAAGACAAGTCGCAAGCTTCTGCAAGCTCTTCCTGAGTCATGCCTTGAAGTTTTCTGTAATATGCAATTTTTAAGCCTATTTTAATCAAGTTCATTTTGTATTGGCTTTCTATCATCATACCCTCACTATCGATCATGTCATATAAGTCCAAAATAGAATTGCATTCTCTAAGATTTTGACAAAAACATTTTACCCTATTTACATCCTAAATGTTATATGATAAAATATAGGAAACATTATGTACAATATAATGATTACTATGACAGTTTTGAGGTGAGTATGAAATTACTTATTGTGGGATCCAGGTGCATCAAAGAATATGATCCGGGAAAACACGTTCCCGCAGGGACGACAATGATCATTACAGGCGGCGCGGACGGAATCGATACGCTGGCAGAAAAATATGCAGATGAAAAACGTCTGTCAAAGCTGATTTTGCAACCACAATATGACCGTTACGGCAGGGCTGCACCGCTTAAACGAAACGAGAAAATGGTCGAGCTTTGTGATATGGCGTTAATCGTATGGGACGGATATTCAAGGGGAACTCGGTATACGATCGATTATGCAAACAGAATAGGGAAAAAAGTGATTCTAATGATGGAAAGCATATTTTCACAGGCAGATGGACAATGAATTCTTCAACGGTTGTTGTGGATTTGATTTAAGTCAGTGCTTGTCAAAGAAAAGGACAGAGAGTGTAAAACATTCTCTGTCCCTTGTCTGTCGGTAGGTGGCATATTCAATTTGTTTTTTACGCTGTCCCTTCGCGTATGTTTTCTATGCGACACTCTGTTTTGCGCTTTTATGCCGAAGCGGGGGTGAAAAGGTTGGCTTCGGTGATACCGATCAGCCCTGAGATGCGATCACCCTTGCGGATGGTGCGGATATTTACCTCGGCGGCACGCTGAAGATATGTCTCCACCGTGGCGGCAGGGCCATAACAGCAGGAATATGCACGGTGATTTTGCGAAGCTGTAGCTTACCACTTGGCAGTATTGTTGTGATGGGGAGTGCCGATGAAGCCAACCTGGGTGAAGTCTTCCGGGTTGTTGCGAACAATGTAGTCGATATACGAGGCAATGATTTTGGCGGTAAAAATATATCCTGCAGCGTTCAAATGGCTGCCGAGATAGAAATAACGCTTGAATTCGCCGCTATAGACAGGCGCATAGCGGTAAAGATCAATGACGTAAGTGAAGTCAAACATTTCTGCCAGATCATGCAAGAGCGCGGCGTGTGCTTCACTCTGCGCATCGCGCACCGCATGGTCGGAGCGGGGCATGGTGACAAGGAAGAAGCGGCTCTTGGGCGCACCTTCGCGGTAACGCTGAAGAATTGCCGCGTAACGGCCGGCGAAGGTTTCCATATCATTCTCTCTCCAGTTCTCGGGGTTCACCGATTCCTTGGAGCCGAGGGGATGATTTTTGTTGTGAATATCGTTGACGCCAAGCGCCATGATGTAAGCCTGCGCGTATTTGTCATCGGCCCACAGTCCCTTTTTGTCGGCGAAGGATTCCAGATATTCCTTGGCCGTCATGCCGCCTTTGGAAAAGTTGTAAACCTTGGCACCGGTCATTCTGGCAATGTACTGGCCCCAGGAGTATTCGTAATAATCGTGGTAGCCCTTGGATCCGTCGGGCTGGGTGGACTCAAATTCACCCGAGGAGAGCGAGTCGCCAATGCAGGCGATGGTGCGGAAGATGGCCGTCATGCCGCCGTCGTCTACGATGCGGTCCAGCGGCTGCTCACCGGGGATAGCGAAGAAAGGGGTAAGATCCATAAATAGTGTCTCCTTTTGTGCGGCATGGCGCCGTTTTTTCCTATTATACAAGAATAAAGTGCTAAATGCAAGAGGTGGGGACGATTTTTTCTAACTTTTTTTGCATGGCGCCCAAGTGTGTAACGAGGCAGAGAAAAAGGGCATCGCGCCCATTGGCGCGATGCCTCTCGAAGATATATTCCATGCTGATCGGGCGGCGGGTTCACACCTCTTCATCGGGGCAAAAACCGTAGAAATTACCGTTTACCGTCGCCAGTGTGCCGTGTTGATTTTCCTCAAGTGCAAGATAAACATCTTCTTCGACCGCATAAGTTAGTTTTTTGCCGTCCTGCGTCTGAAAAGTGAGAGAAAATTCCTTTCGGCTCTGCGGCATTTTTGTGCCGTATAGTTTTGCCATGCAATGCTTCTCGAGAATGCGAACTTCGGTTTCTTCCAATTCCGGACCTTCCTCCCCCTCAGCCTCCCATTCGGCAAACAGTTCTTCTTTTCTCTTCTTTTGACTGAAGGAACCATAGATTACACCGGCGATGCTTCCCGCAATGATGAGGAGAATGAAAGAAAACAGAAGGTATGTCTCGATGTTATTGTCGAGGTGAATCATGGTTTGCCTCCCACTTTTTTCTCCATTATATCACACAAAAACATTATCCGCAATATAACGACCAGAAAATGTAAGAAATATGCCCGTAAATTTGTAAGCCTGCCGTGATAGAATGGGGACAGCACATAGATGAAACGAAAAGCGAAACGTTTCGCTGACGGAGGGATAACGATGGATTTGATTTTGCATACCGACAATTTGAGCCTGTATTACGGCGGCCGGCCGGTGGTGGACCGGCTGTCGATGCACATTCCCCGGGGAGCGATCTATGGCTTTGTGGGGCGAAACGGTGCAGGCAAGACGACGCTGATCCGCACCATCTGCGGTGTGCAGGCACCGACGGAGGGGAGCTACCGTCTGTTTGGAGTGGATATGCACTGGCGGGAGGTCAGCGATGCCCGCCGCCGCATGGGCGCGGTGATCGAGGCGCCCGCCATCTACGGTGACATGACCGCCGAAGAAAATCTCCGCGAGCAGGCGCTGATGCTGGGGCTGCCCACCAAGGCGGGAATTGCCGATCTGCTCGCCACCGTCGGACTTGCCGACACAGGGCGGAAGCGGGTGCGGAACTTTTCCCTTGGGATGAAACAGCGTCTGGGGATTGCAGTGGCGCTGGTGGGGGAACCCGAATTCCTTGTGCTGGACGAGCCGGTCAACGGGCTTGATCCCCAGGGAATCGTGCAGCTGCGGGAGCTGATCGGCAGGCTCAACCGCGAGCGGGGGATCACTTTTCTCATTTCCAGCCACATTTTGCCCGAGCTTGGTAAGCTGGCGACGCATTACGGCTTCATTGACAGCGGCAGACTTTTGCGGGAGGTCAGTGCGGCAGAGCTGGAGGCGAAGTGTCGGCGTTTTGTGCGGGTCTCGGTCAGCCACACTGCGGCGCTCACCCGACTGCTTGCCGAGAGGGGGATCGATTACAGCTCTGCCGAGGACGGCGAGGTGCTCGTTTACGGACAGCCCGAGGTGAGCGCTCTGACACTTGCCCTGTACGAGCGGGGATGTACTCTCTTTTCCTGGCGGGAAGAGGAAGAGACGGTGGAGCAGTATTATATGGATTTGCTGGGAGGTGGAGGAAATGCGTAGGCTTTTGCGTGCGGGGTTGTTCCGCTTTGGGCACAGCAGTGCCGCCCGTCTTTGTCTTGTGCTGACGCTGATCTGCGCATGCCTGTTTGCGTGGGAGGTGCGGCGGGAGGTTTCGATTGGGGAGGACTGGTTTTTACCCCAGATGATGATCTATGCCGTCATGTTTTCTCTTGTTGTGGGGCGGGAGATGGGGCATCGGGCGAAGAATAAGCTCATCGCCGGGGTGTCCCGAAGCAGGGTTTTCTGGAGCGAGCTTGCGGCGGCTCTGGTGATGGCGGCCCTTTGCTTCATCGTTTTTGCGGGGATTGTACTCTGTGCCAATCTTCGCTTGCTTGATCACACCCCGCTTTCGCTGGTGGCATGGGTTTGGCTGGGATTTGGATGTATCACGCTCGCCCTCACGGCGGTGTTTGTCACCTTGGCGTTGCTTGCTCCCTCGAGAACGGTTGCTGCTGTGCTCTGTCTGGTGTTGGTGGTGGCGCTCTATGTGACCTCGCTGCCCATCGGACAGATGCTCAGAGAGCCCGAGTTCAATGCGGTAGCGGGGACGGTGGGGGGCGAGCCTTTCTACCGTGAAGAGCCGAATCCCGACTATGTGGCAGAACCGTGGCGAAGCCTGCTTACGGCTTACCGGAAGATCAATCCCTTCTCGGTACGCGAAGAATTCGACCGCGCGGTGCATCCTTTTCTTTTTGACGATGAGAGCTGGGCGCATGCCAAGGAGGCCACAGCAGAGACCATGGGGCCCGAGTACATGGAACGCATGCTGACGGCAGAGGAGGAGAGGATGATGCACCGAGCTCCGCTGTGTGCCCTTGTACCTGCCCTTTGCTTGGTGATGGTGGGGTGGCCCCTTTTCTGCCGGCGAAGATTTCGCTGAAAAAAGCACCGTATGCCATCAGGCATACGGTGCTTTGCGTTATTTTTTCAATGCTTCGGCGCGGGCAAGGGCCGCGTCGATGTTGGGACAGACGTTGTCGGCGCCAACCTTTTCCAAGAAGCCTGCGTGGGTAAGAATTTCGGTGGGCTGATCGTTGAGGTGGGAGAGGATGAGGGTAACTCCCGCCTTCTCACAGCTGACAAAAAGCGATTCAAGGCCTCGCAGACCCGAGGTGTCAACCGAGGTCACGCCCTTCATGCGCAGGATCAGGCAGTTTTTGCCGCCCCGTGCCGAGATGGCGGAGATGTGCTGAGATGCCCCGAAGAAGAGGGGCCCGTTCAGCTCATAGACCGAAGCGTTGGCGGGGATCTGCTTGGAGGTGTTGTGCAGGTGATCGGCCTCCTCCCACTCTCTGAAGGAGGAAATTTCCTTCTCCCGCTTGACGAAGAAGATGAGGGTGAGGATGAGTCCCGCCTCAATGGCCACCACCAGATCAAAGATCACGGTGAGCAGGAAGGTGAGCACCAGTACCGCAATATCCCCGATGGGGGAGGTACGGCAGAGGTGGACGAAATGCCGCCACTCGCTCATGTTGTAGGCCACCATCAGAAGGATGGCGGCAATGGTGGGCATGGGGATAAGGGCAGCGTAAGGCATCAGCACCACCAGCACCAGAAGCAGCACCACGGCGTGAACCATGCCCGCGATGGGGGAGCGGCCCCCGTTTTTGATGTTGGCGGCGGTGCGGGCAATGGCACCGGTGGCGGGAATTCCCCCGAAGAGTACCGATCCGATGTTGCCCACACCTTGCGCGATCAGCTCCATGTTGGAGTTGTGCTTTGCGCCGATCATGCCGTCTGCCACCACGCAGGAGAGCAGCGATTCGATGGCTGCAAGGATGGCGATGGTGAAGGCATCGGGAATGGCATCGGTGATGGCCGAAAAGCTCAGCGCAGGCAGGATGGGGGTGGGCAGGGCGGAGCTGATGGTGTAGAGATCACCGATGGTGTTGACGGGAAGCTTCAGCAGCTTGACCATCAGCACTGCGGCGATGATGGCGATCAGGGAGCCGGGGATCTTGCGGCTGATGTAGGGCCAGACAATCAGGATAGCAAGGCTGACCGTACCCACAAGGAAAGCCCAAGGATTAAAGGTGCCAATGTTGTGTGCGAACACGTCCAGTTTTTCCATCGTCTCTACGGCAGTTGTGCCGGCGGGATAGGTTAGCCCCACAAAATCTTTGAGCTGCCCCACCACAATGGTGACTGCAATGCCCGCCGTGAAGCCGACCGTGATGGTGTAGGGGATGTATTGGATCAGGCTGCCCAGCTTGAGCACGCCCATGAGAATGAGGAAAATACCTGCAAGGACTGTGGCAATGATCAGCCCCGACATTCCCTTTTGGGCAACGATGCCGGCGACGATGGTGGCAAAAGCGGCGGTTGGCCCCGCGATCTGGACGCGGCTTCCTCCAAGGAAGGAGATGAGGAAACCGGCGATGATAGCAGTGTAGATACCCTGCTCGGGGTTGACACCCGAGGCAAGCGCAAGCGCGATGGAAAGAGGCAGAGCAATGACGGCGACGATCAGACCTGCCGTCAGATCCTTGATGAGTTGCCCGCGGGTGTAGCCGCGGAGCACGTTGAAGAGTTCGGGACGAAGCGTTTTCATGATGACATTCCTTTGTTTTGATGTAATGGTGAAAAAATGATGGGGCAGCTTACTGATGCATATACACATATCCGTTGACGGGAACAGGGATGCGGGGTGGATTCTGCATATCCACCGTATAGGTGCCGCAGAGGCGGCCCATGCAATCGGTTACGCGGCACGCATAGGTTCCCTCGAAGTCGGCTTCGAGGAGCAGGACTTTATCCATGGACGCATTGACGAGGACGATTTCCTTCGTTTCCTGCTCCAGATAGGCAATCCGGCCGCCGTACACCGCGCCCACTTGGGTATCCCCCAGCCGGGCTGACACATAGGTGTAATTGGCGGCGAAGTTTTTGTAGGTCATCTTACCGTCCAGAATTACCTCCCGATACCGGTTCCAGAAGGACAGATAAGTTTTGATCATGGCAGCGTGATCGGCGGGGAGATCGTGGGCGCGAACCGAGATCTGGGGCACCGAGAAGAGCACGCAGGTGAGCTGGAATGCGGCGCTTTCCACCGATTCATCCAGATGCCACATGGTCATATCGGAATGAACGGCGGTATTGCCGCTCATCTGGCGGAGATGAAGCACGTTGAGCCGATTTCCCCAGCTGTCGTTGGGGGTGTCGCTGGAGCGGAACATATTGCCGAAGGTACGCATGAGGGGGCCGATGTAGGTCTGACGGAACTCGATCATCACATCGGGGCGGATGGCGCGCAGAGTCTCCAGCACGTCCTTCATCAGCCGATCTACCGCATCGTACACCGAGACGAAATCCATTCCTTTGCGCACGGTGTCGCTCTGGGTGAAGCTGTCGATGAAATCAAGCTTCAGCCCGTCAATCCCCCAATCGCGAATGGCTTGGCTGTATTTGCCGATGATATGCTCCCGCACCTCGGGATAGCGGGGATCCAGGATCCAGGTTTGGTGATTGCCGTAGGGACCAAGCATTTTGTCCTTGAACTGCGGGTAACACAGGGTGTTTTCTCCCATAAACGGAACTGTGTACCACAGCATGAGCTTCATCCCGATCCGGTGAACCTGATCGGCAAAGGCGCGCATATCGGGGAACTTGTCTGCCGAGGGGATCCAGTCGCCGCAGGTACTGTACACCCCGCCCTTCACGGCGGTATGCCATCCGTCATCCACAATGATGGTATCACACCCCAGAGCGTGGAAATATTCGCACTCTCTGCGCAGGGCATCGGGGGTGATGTTCTGATGATAGGAATACCAGGTGGAATACAGGGGCCGCCGCGCCGCTTCGGGCACGGGGGCGGGCTCGTATCCTTCAAAGGTCTCCCACCAGCGGGCTACATCTTCGATACATTCGGTGAAAGCAATCTTTCTCTCATCAATGCGGATGCGGGCAGTGTACTCCTCGATGGCACAGTCCACACGGATATAGACTCCGCAGGCCAGACAGCCGTTTGACTCCTTCAGCCCCATCCGGATGCAGACATTGTTTTTTGCATCCGAGCAGGCGACGGTCAGGTAATTTTGATCGTCATAGGCAACATAGGCGCGGACGGGGGCACTGCGCATGGCGTAGGACTCGGTTGCATCCACTCCCCAGGTGGGGGTAACGCCCCGCACCGCATAGGGAATGGGACTCCAGGTGAGGTGAGCACCGATCAGAGGATGTATCCACTTCACGGAAACCGAAAGTTTGCCCGGGGCAGCCACAGCCTTGGCAGAGAGATCGATATAAGTAATCTCCCCCTCGTGGGTGACGGTATTTTTGACGGTGAAATTTTCACCGCATTCCACAGTATACATAAACCATGTCTCCTGAAAAATTGTATCCCCCGAAAAATTGCATACCCGCCGCAAACAGAGCGCGGCGGGAAGTTTTTGGGTTTTCAAAGGGGTGTTTTTTTCAAAAACACCCCTTTGGCAGGGTGTGGGACAGCGTCCCACGGTCTTAAGCCCAGCTCATAGTGGTAGGCTTGGGCTCCTCGATAATAATATCCTTCAAGAAGGTGACAGCCTTGCGCAGGCCCTCATCAATCGACATTACGCTGTCCTCGTGCTCGATCGAGAGGACGCGGTCGTAGCCGCAGAGGCGGAGGTTGGAGACCAGGTCACGCCAGTAGGTCTCGCCGTTGCCGTAGCCAACGGTGCGGAATACCCACGCGCGGTGGATTTCGTCACCGTAATGCTTGGTGTCAAGCACGCCGTTCTTTGCGGTGTTGTACTGATCGATCTTGGTGTCCTTGGCGTGGACGTGGTAGATGCAGCCGGCAAGCTCGCGGATGGCGGCCACGGGATCCATGCCCTGCCAGATCAGGTGCGAGGGGTCGAAGTTGGCACCGAGGACATTGCCCACTTCTTCGCCTGCGACAGCCGAGACGGCACGGCGCAGCTTGAGCAAGGTTTCGGGATTGTAGACACAGAACCCGGGGTGCATCTCAAAGGCAATGTGATTGACCTTGTGCTCCAAGGCAAACTTGGCGGTTTCTGCCCAGTAGGGAATGAGAACCTCGTTCCACTGGTAATCGAGAATTGCCAGGAAATCCTCGGGCCAGGGGCAGGTAACCCAGTTCGGGTACTTGGCACCCGGGGCATCGCCGGGGCAGCCGGCGAAGGTGATAACGGTGTCCACGCCGATCTGCTCGGCCAGAAGCACAGCCTCACGGAAGTCGCGGTCGAAGCTTTCGGCAATTGCCTTGTCGGGGTGCACGGGGTTGCCATGTGCGGCGAGTGCGCAGACGCTTACATCGTACTTTTCAAAGGTTGCCTTCCATGCCGCCAGCTTTGCGGGATCTGCCAGCAGCTCGGCGGGGTTGCAATGCGCCTTGCCAGGGTAGCCGCCTGCGCCGATTTCGACGGTATGTACACCGAGTGCGGTCAATTTGTCCAGCGTTTCCTCAAGGGAAAATGCGCCGTAAAGGTTAGCCAGTACGCTGAGTTTCATGAAAAAATACCTCCATAAAATATAAATTATCAAAATTATATCAGAACTTCACCATCTCGCCCGTTTTGGCGGAGGTGTAGATTCCTTCCAGAATTCGGGTGACCACAATCGCCTGTTCGGGCGTGACAACGGGGGTTTTGTCGTTGATCACTGCGTCAATCCAGAGACGAGCTTCGCGGTCGGCAGCCGATTCACCCTTAACTCCGTCATAGAAGGCGGCACCCTTGGTATTCAGCTGGGGGGTGAAGATGTACTGCTGATTGTTATGAATACCGTTGATGCGCAGACCGTTGTTCATGTCGGCGCCTGCTTTGGTGCCGCAGAGAATCGTCTTTGCCTCCTGTGCGTCAACATAGTTGAGTGCCCAGGATGCACGCAAGTTGATGGTTGCACCGTTTTCCATGACGACAAAACCGAATGCCGCATCCTCGACGGTGAATTTTTCAGGATCCCAGTTGCCCCAGTCGTTCCCCTGTTCTATCGAATTGTTCAGGGCGTGGAAGGTGGTGCCGACGCAGTATTTGGGCTGATAATTGTCCATCATCCAAAGGGTGAGGTCGAGGGCATGGGTGCCGATGTCGATCAGCGGACCGCCGCCCTGCTCATATTCGTTGAGGAAAACGCCCCAGGTGGGGACGGCGCGGCGACGGATGGCGAGCGCTTCTGCGTAGTAAATATCCCCCAGCACCCCGGCGTCAATTTCGGTCTTGAGATAGAGTGAGTCGGCGCGGTGACGGGATTGATAACCGATGGTCAGTTTTTTGCCGGTACGTCGAGCGGCATCGAGCATCTTCTGTGCTTCGGCTGAATTGATTGCCATGGGCTTCTCGCACATGACATGCTTGTCGGCCTCGAGTGCGTCTACCGTGATGAAGCTGTGTGAGCGGTTGGGGGTAAGGACGTGGACAACATCGATGGTTTTGTCCTCGAGCAACTTTTGATAGTCGGTGTAGACGCAGGCGCCTTCGGCACCGTATTTGCTGCACGCGCCGGCGGCGCGTTCTTCGATGATGTCGCAGAAAGCAACCATCTCAACGTTGTTAAGCTTGGCAAGAGAGGGCAGATGTTTACCGTTTGCAATTCCGCCGCATCCGATAATGCCGATGCGGACCTTTTCATTTGCTCCGATAGCCATGGGAATTCTCCTTGAAATACAGCTGAAACTTAATGAACGCATATGCAAAAGAAATACATAATAATGATACACATATTTTGAGAAAAAGTCAAGATTTTTGGAAATTAAAGAAGTGTTTTTTTCGAAAATCAGCAACTATATGCATATGCGGAACGGAGTTTTGTCCGATTTGCAAAGGCGATCACAGGAAATTTTTCAAAAACACTTGACGCGGTGGTAGTTTTGGTATATACTATTACTAAGTTTCCCCAAACGGAAACGGGGCTTTGATCGGAAAGAATCCGCCACAGCCTTCCCCCAGAGAGCACCGCCGCGGGATGCCGTGTGCTGAAAGCGGTGCGGGAAGAGCGGCGGGCTGTGCATCCGTGAGCCACCGAGATAATCCTCGGCGCAGCGCAGCGTTACGGCGCAGGGGCGTCGCGGTCATCGCCGCGCCCAATCAAGTGAGAAAGCAGAGTGGAACCGCGGAATGCCGCCTCTGTGTTTGTCGTGGGACAAACACGGGGCGATTTTTTTATCGCGGCAGGCTGCACTCACCGAAAGGAGATTATATGGGAACTAAAATCAAACTGGAAGTTGCTTCTCCCGCGCTTCGCCGCGGAAAATCCGCCTTGCGGGCGGTGATTCGCGAGGTGAAAGAGGAGATTGCCGTTATCCGCGAACGCGATCCCGCTGCTCGTTCGGATATTGAGGTTTTGCTTCTGTATTCGGGACTGCACGCATTGCTTGCCTACCGTGTGGCGCATCATTTGCATGAAAAAGAATATTATCTCCCCGCGCGCTTTATCAGCCAGGCGGCGCGTGCACTGACGGGGATCGAGATCCACCCCGGCGCCAAGATCGGTCGTGGGCTCTTCATTGACCATGGCATGGCGGTGGTGATTGGTGAGACGGCTGAGCTTGGCGACAACTGCACGCTGTATCAGGGCGTGACACTCGGCGGTACGGGTAAGGATGTAGGCAAACGTCACCCAACGCTCGGCAACAATGTCATGGTCGGTGCCGGCGCGAAGGTGCTCGGTCCCTTTAAGGTTGGCGATAATGCCAAAATTGCCGCCAACGCCGTTGTGCTCAAGGAAGTTCCTGCGGGGGCGACGGCTGTGGGCATCCCTGCCAAAATTGTCCGCCGTGACGGCGCGCGTGTCGATGATCTGGATCAAATTCACATTCCCGACCCTGTGGCGCAGCAGCTTGCCGCACTGCAGGCACGCATCGAAGAATTGGAGAGAAAGGAAAAAGAACGGGAAAATACCGTATCGGCGCAAACATCGGATTGATCCTGTGCCCGATTTGCCCCCCGTCTGCCGTGCGGCTGCACGGCAGACGGAATAGGGAGGTGCCCCTGTTCTGTATTTGCATTATGCGTAAAACAAAAATTGTCTGTACCATCGGTCCCGCATCCAGTGATCGGGGGATGATCGAGAAGCTGCTGCGCGCCGGTATGAATGTTGCGCGGCTGAATTTTTCCCACGGCACACATGAACATCATGCCCAGACCATTCACGATATTCGTGCTGTGCGTGATCGCCTGGGGCTGCCTGCGGCGATTATGCTGGATACCAAAGGGCCGGAGATTCGTCTGCGGCATTTTGCGGGGGGGAAGGCAACCCTGCGCAAAGGAGAGCGCTTTGTGCTGACCACCCGTGAGATCGAAGGAGATGACAAAATCGCTTCGATCACCTATGAAGATCTGCCCCGCCAGGTAAAGGCCGGGGATCATGTCTTGATTGATGACGGACGGATTCGCCTTTCTGTTGATGCCGTAGAGGAGACAGAGATGATCTGTACCGTGGAGGTCGGCGGTGTCGTCAGCGACCACAAGAGCATCAACCTGCCCGGTGCGCGGCTGGATATGCCCTATCTGTCCCCCTCTGACGAAGCAGACATTCGCCTCGGCATTGAGATGGATGTGGATTTCATCGCGGCATCTTTTGTGCGCCGTAAAGAAGACGTTATCGCACTGCGTAAATTTGTCGATTATTGGGGCGGACGCAATATCCGCATCATTGCCAAAATCGAGAATATGGAGGGCATCGAGAATTTCGATGAAATTCTACGTTATGCCGACGGCATTATGGTTGCACGCGGAGACATGGGGGTTGAGGTCGCCTTCGAGCGGCTTCCCGGTCTGCAGAAACAGTTTATACGCAAGTGCTACCGTGCGGGCAAAATGGTCATTACGGCGACACAGATGCTTGAGTCGATGATTCACTCGCCCACCCCCACCCGCGCAGAGATTACCGATGTGGCAAACGCGGTTTTTGACGGGACATCTGCTGTGATGCTCTCGGGCGAGACGGCGATGGGGGACTACCCCGAGCAGGCAGTGCAGGTCATGGCAAGCATTGCGCGCCAGGCAGAGCAGGATGCCTTTTCGATGGGTGTGTGGAGACACGCGCAGTTTGAATTGGACAGCTCGGATACGACCAACGCCATCTGTGATGCAGCCTGTACGACAGCCCGCGATTTGGGGGCGGCGGCAATTATCGCCGTGACCAAGTCGGGCACCACCGCGCGGCGCGTGTCCAAATTCCGCCCCAGCGAGCCGATTGTGGCGGCAACTCCGGTGCCGAAAACCTTCCATCAGCTTTCGCTTTCCTGGGGGGTATATCCCGTTCTCTCCCAGATGCAGGACAACTCGGATGAGCTGTTTTTGCACGCCATCGACTGCGCAAAGCAGATTGATGCTGTCAAGGTGGGGGATATTGCTGTGATTACGGCGGGCGTTCCCCTCAATTTGGCGGGAACGACCAATTTGCTCAAGGTGCAGGTGGTTGAGGATAACCTCGACTGATCTGCCGCACGACGATATAATTTTACATGATCTGAGGAATCAAGGAGAACTGCTATGCTTCTGTACAATTCGTTATCGCATACCCGTGAGGAGTTTATTCCGCTTGAGGCGGGCAAGGTGAAAATGTACACCTGCGGCCCTACCGTTTACCACTTTGCCCATATCGGCAATCTGCGCACCTATATCATGGAGGATGTGCTGGAGAAGACCTTCCGCTACCTGGGCTATGATGTCACTCGCGTCATGAACATCACCGACGTGGGGCATCTGGCATCGGATGCCGACACCGGCGAAGATAAGATGCTCAAGGGCGCAAAGCGCGAAAACAAATCGGTGATGGAGATTGCCCGGTTCTACACCGATGCCTTCTTTGCCGATTGTGAGAAACTCAACATTAAGCGCCCCGACGTGGTAGAACCTGCCACGGGCTGCATCGATGAGTATATCAAGATCATCGAAGGGCTGTTGGAGAAGGGCTCTGCCTATGCGGCGGGGGGGAATATCTACTTTGATACCTCTACGCTGGAGAAATATTATGTGTTCAACGATCATGACGAGGAAGATCTCGCCGTTGGGGTCCGCGAGGGTGTGGAGGAGGACACCAACAAGCGCAACAAAAATGACTTCGTGCTGTGGTTTACCAAATCCAAGTTCGAAGATCAGGCGCTGAAGTGGGATTCTCCCTGGGGCGTGGGCTATCCCGGCTGGCATATCGAGTGCTCGGGTATCTCGCTCAAGCATCTCGGCGGCACCCTCGATTTGCACGCGGGCGGCATTGACAACGCCTTCCCCCATCATACCAATGAGATCGCCCAGTCCGAGAGCTACCTCGGTCACAAGTGGTGCAACTATTGGTTCCACGTCCATCACCTCAACACCGACACCGGCAAGATGTCCAAGTCAAAGGGCGAATTTTTGACCGTTTCGCTGTTGGAGCAGAAGGGATATGCACCTCTGGCTTACCGCCTCTTCTGCCTGCAGAGCCATTATCGCCGCAACCTCGTTTTTTCGTGGGAGAATCTGGACAACGCCGTGGTGGCATACAATAAGCTCATCACCCGCATCGCTGCTCTGCGGCCCGAGGGCGAGGTGGATGAATCGGCGCTGGCCGACCTCAAGGCAGGCTTCGCCGGGGCGCTGGAAAACGACCTCAATACCTCCCTTGCCGTCACCGCACTCTATGATGCCCTCAAGGCCAAGACTAACGATGCCACCAAGCTGGCAGCACTGGCAGATTTTGACCGTGTGCTCTCCCTGAATCTGATTGCTGCGGCAGATGCGCTGCGCAATCAGCAGAAGGAAGCCGCCCAATCGGCTGCGGCAGATGCGGGGGATCCCGAGATTCTTGCCGCCATCGCAGCCCGCGCCGCCGCCAAGAAGGAACGCAACTTCGCCGAGGCCGACCGCATTCGCGACGAACTGGCAGCCCGCGGTATTATCCTCGTCGATACCCGCGAGGGGACAACCTACAGAATTGAGCAGTAAAATGAACATTAAAGCCTTTTATGAAAAGTGGAGAGAAATCATTCTCTACCTTGTTTTCGGCGTGCTGACAACGGTGGTGGGCATCGGCACCTATTCGCTGATCTTCTGGGGTGCCGAGCATTTGATCAGACTTGATCTTGCCGATAAAACCAGTGCCGTTTATCTTGCCGTCTATACCGCGGCGCAGGTCATCCAGTGGATTGCTGCTGTGCTGTTTGCCTTTTTTACCAATAAAAAATGGGTATTTACCGATGCGCGGCGTGAGCCTTTTCTGCGTCAGCTGGCGGTGTTTGCGGGTGGGCGTGTGCTGACGCTCGGTCTTGATGTGGTGATCACTTATCTCGGCGTCATCGCATTCGCTGCCATCCTGCCGAATGCCGTTCTGGATCTTGGGTTTGTCCGATTCAGCGCCGAGTTTCTGGCAAAGATTGTCGCATCTGCGGTCGTGATTGTGGCCAATTATGTGATCAGCAAGTTGTTTGTCTTCAAAAAATAAGCATACCGATGGGCGTGATGCGGAATATCGCGCCGCGCCCGGATGTGCCTGTCCCAAAAATTTACGAATTTCCTGTTTACAATCGTGCATACTTATATTATAATAAATATTATAATAATCTGTTTTTTATCTCCCTTGCACATATAGGATTGAGAGGTTTATATATGATGATCTTGCATGGAAAGACCGATATCGGACAACGGCGAAAGGTGAATCAGGATACCTTTCTGCTTCAGCGGCCCGCACCCGATGCTGCACTGTGCGTCATTTGCGACGGCATGGGCGGTGTGGTTGGCGGGGCCGAAGCGAGCTGTATGGCGTGCGATGCTTTTTGCTTGTCGCTGCGTGAGCAGCTGGAGGAAGGGCTGAGTGGGCTGAACACACTTTGCAGCGATGCTGCTGCAGTCGAAGCTCGCCGCGCCTGTATTGAGGCAACCATTCCCGATGCGCTCGTCGAAGCGGTCGAAGCTGCCAATGCCGCTGTTTATTCGGCAGCAGAAAACGATCCTGCCCTGCAGGGGATGGGTACAACACTGGTTGCGCTCTTTGTCTGGGGAGATTACGCCTGTGCGGTGAATGTTGGAGACAGCCGACTGTATGCGATTACCGCAGAGGGGGCGCGTCAGCTCTCCCACGATCATTCTTATGTGCAGTATCTGATTGATATGGGCAAGCTTACCCCCGAAGAAGCCAAGCAGAGTACAAACCGCAATATCATTACCCGTGCAGTCGGCACTACTCCGCAGATTGACAGCGATATTATCCGCATTGAACCGGAATTGCTTGCGCAGGCGACCTTTCTGCTCTGTTCCGATGGGTTGAGCGGAATGCTTGAGGACAGCGAAATTGCCGCGATTGTCAATGGAGGGCTTACCACCGAGGAGGCGGTTGATGCGCTTGTGGCGCGTGCAAACGAGATGGGCGGAACCGACAACATTACCGTCGTTCTCTGCCGCAAGTAAAGTTTGCCACAAATATTGCGAAAAGGATCCTTGCATCTGCAAGGTTTGAGTAATCGATTTTATGATGGAAAATTACGAACGCTTTGTCGGACAGGTTTTCGACAAGCGGTATAAGCTTGAGCGTATCCTGGGCGTCGGCGGTATGGCCGTTGTTTTCCTCGCCTACGATACGCTGATGAAACGCCCCGTTGCTGTGAAAATGCTCAAGGACGGCATTGCCGCCGATGAGCAGGCAGTGAAGCGTTTTATCAATGAGTCCAAAGCGGTTGCCATGCTGTCGCATCCCAACATCGTCAATATTTACGATGTTTCGGTCAAGGACAATGTCAAGTATATCGTCATGGAATATATTGAGGGAATTACCCTCAAAAACTATATGAATCGTCGCGGTCGCCTGTCTTTCCGCGAGGTGATTAGTTACACCGAGCAGATTCTGCGCGCACTCGATCATGCGCATGCCAAAAATATTGTGCACCGCGATATCAAGCCGCAGAATATTATGCTGCTCAAAAACGGGCAGATCAAGGTCACCGACTTCGGCATTGCCAAGCTGCCCGATGCCGAGACTCTGACCATGACCGATAAGGCAATCGGCACTGTTTACTATATCTCGCCCGAACAGGCGAGCGGAAAGCCGATCGATCAGAGATCCGATCTCTATTCGCTGGGCGTTGTGATGTACGAGATGGCCACAGGGCGTCTGCCCTTCTATGCCGACAGCCCGATTTCGGTGGCGCTGATGCAGGTCAATGATACGCCCCCGACGCCTCGCTCGATTGATTCTGCCATCCCCCGCGGACTTGAGCAGATTATCCTCTCTGCCATGGAGAAAAATCCCACCCTGCGCTTTGAGAGCGCGGGGCAGATGCTCCGTCAGCTGCAGAGACTGCGTGCCGATCCGAATATCGTGTTCAAGCCCTCGCGCAAATTGCTTGCGGCGCGCCGGGCGGAAGAAAAGGCAGAGGCAGCCCGGCGGCGCAAAGAAAACCACAAACCGAGCCAGTCGATGCTGCCCATTATTCTCGGCGTTTCAACCGCACTTTTGTTAGTAATGATTGTGGCAGGCTGGTATGTGTTGGATAATTTGATCTTTACCGAGGACACGGGGCTGATCAGCGTCAAGGTTCCGCGCGTGGAGGGGCAGGCTTACACCGACAATGCTTCGCTTGGGTTCGATGCGCGTTATTATCAGGTTACCGTTGAATACCGTTATGATCCCGATACCGCGCCGGGCACAATTCTTGAACAGCAGCCCGATGGCGGATTGACCAAAAAAGCGGTTGCCAACACCCAGCGTGTTCCGGTTGTGCTGACGGTCAGCCGCGGGGCCGAAACGGTGATTCTCAATGACTACACCATCATGGAGGCGCGTTTGGTAGAATCGACACTTCGTTCGATGGGCTTTGTGGTCAAGAGTGAACCGGTTTATTCCGATGTGGTGCAGACGGGATATGTTGCACAAACATTTCCTGCCCCCGGCGAGCCGATCAACATCGGGGATACGGTTCTGCTTTATGTCAGCCGAGGCGAGAATATTCAGAATGTGATTATGCCCGATTTTGTCGGACGATCTGAGGTGGAGGCGAATGCCGAGCTCAAGAAAAATGAGCTTACCTTGGGCCAGGTGACCTATACCAACTCCAATCGCCCTGCGGGTACCGTGCTTGAGCAGAGCGTCGTGGCGTATACGCTGGTGCCCAAGAAGGCAACAGTGGTTGATTTTGTTGTCAGCGGCGGTCCTGCATATGGGATTCTTTCGATGCCCGATTTGACGGGAATGTCGCTTGAGCAGGCCAAAACTGTTTTGTCCGAGCTGGATATGGTGCTCTATATCGAAAGCATGGTGAAGAGCGACGTGGCGGGAGGCCTGATTGTTGAACAGGATATCCCCCATCTGACCGATTTGCGTGAGGGGAATTATACGGCTGTGCGCGTTAAGATCAGCGGCGGTCCGGATTATGTTGATCCCAACGCATCACTTGGTCCGGAAACGCCCGGCGATGATGACACGGGCAGTACCGATATCACGGGCAAAAAGGGTGATCTTGACGGAGATGGCATTCCCGATGAAGAAGACGACGATATCGACGGCGATGGGCTTATCAATACATTTGATGATGATATTGATGGAGATAATATCCCCAACGACCGGGATGATGATATCGACGGAGACGGTATTCCCAACATACTTGACGATGATATGGACGGTGACGGGATACCCAACGATCGAGATGCCGATATGGACGGCGACGGGATTTCCAACTATTTCGATGAAGATAAAGACGGAGACGGAATCCTCGACAATGCAACGTCAAACAATCACACGGGCGGCATGCTGAATTGATGAATCTGCTGCAGGAGCCGCTTGGGCGGGGTGGCGGAAAGCGTGTTTTGACCAAAGATAATCACGCTTTCCCGTCGGCTGCCCTGCGGCTTTTGCGCATCCTGCCCCGCCGCTGTGTGCGGGAATTTGAACAATTTCAGGTGAACATATGCATGACAACACGACTGCCCGGGGGCGCATTCTGCGCGGTGTGGGCGGATTATACAGTATCCTGCTTGACGGCGCGGAGGGGAGCATTGTCTCCTGCCGCGCCCGCGGGCTTTTCCGCCATTTGGACATCACCCCGCTCCCCGGAGATCGGGTCGAGCTGGCGCTGACCGAGCGAGCCGATACGACCGAGGACAACGGCGACGGCGGGGAAATGATGATCGCCGAGATCATTGACCGCCGTTCGGCATTGATCCGCCCGCCGCTGGCGAATCTGGACTATCTGTTTATTACGATGGCATCCGCCAAGCCGACGCCCATTCCCGAGACGATCGACAAGCTGACCGCCATCGCTGAGCACAACGGCATTGAACCGGTCATTGTCATTGGCAAGTCGGAGCTTGATCCCGCCGAGGCGGAGCGGCTGGCCGCCGTCTACCGCAGTGCGGGATATGCGGTTTTTTCGCTCAGCTGCCGCACGGGAGAGGGAATTGCCCCGCTGCGTGCTTACATTGCCGAGCATCTGCCGGGGAAGGTGGCCGCTTTTGCGGGGGCATCGGGCGTGGGCAAATCCACGCTGATGACCGAACTGTTTCCCACACTGCAGCTGGAGACGGGCGGTCTGTCCCGCAAGATCGAGCGCGGACGCCATACCACGCGGCAGGTTGATCTTTACCCGCTTGATGTGGGTGGGGACAAGCCCGCTTTTTTGGCCGATACCCCCGGGTTCAGTATGCTCGATTTTGCCCGATTTGACTTTTTCTCGCTGGACGACCTGCCCCACGCCATGCGCGAGTTTGCGCCCCATCTGGGGAAGTGCCGCTATACCGACTGTACCCATCTCTGCGAGGAGGGGTGTGCAATCGTTGAGGCGGTCGCGGCAGGCGAAATTGCGCCGAGCCGCCATGCCAGCTATTGCGCCATGTATGCCGTGCTCAAGGAAAAGAAGGCGTGGAAATAAGAGAGGCGAGGGGACATTTGTATGAAAGCATTTATCTATATCGGCGGGGATGTTGATCCGAGCGGACTGCACGAGCATCCTGCCGAGGGCGATCTTTGTATTGCCGCCGACAGCGGTTATCGTCACGCCCGCCGTCTGGGGGAGCGAGTCGATCTGCTGGTGGGCGATATGGATTCGCTGGGTGCCGATGCGCCCACGGTGATTGCCGAGGTAAAGGCGGCGGGGGGCGAAGTGCTGCGCGTGCCCGCCGAGAAGGATGATACCGACACGCAATTGGCGGTTCGTCTGGCGGTTGAGCGGGGAGCCGATGAGATTGTGATCATCGGCGGTCTGTCGGGGCGTCTCGATCACACGCTTGCCAATCTCTCGGTGCTGGAGGCACTGGGAGAGCGCCGTATTCTCGCGCGTATTACCGATGGCAGAAACCGCGTGCGGCTGCTCAAAAATGACAGCCTTCTGCTTGCCAATGAGGGATTCCGCTATTTGTCGCTGATCCCCGTGGATGAAGTTTGCCGCGGTGTGTCAATCGAAGGCTGCCGCTATTCGCTCTCGGGGGCGACCTTACGTCGGACCAACGCGGCATATTCGACCAGCAACGAAATTGTCGGTCCTGCCGCACTGATTTCGATCAGACGCGGTCGGCTCTATGTGATCGAATCGCAGGAGCGCTGAACCATGCACAAAACTTCTCCTTCGGCATATTCTGAGAACAGGGACTCGCCTTTGCAGGGCGGGATCCGTTTGTGCAGGAAGGGGGCCATCCAATGAAAATTGTTGTTGTTCGCTCGCCCAAACTGCTTGCGCCGTTTCTGCGGCGGTGGTTCGGGATCAAGAAAACATAAACGAAAAGAAATGGGGTATCGCGCAAATGGGCGCGATACCCCAATCCAAAAAATTTCCTGCCCGCTTCGGATTTTGCTCCGGCTTAATCTGCGGCGTGCGGGGCAAAGGAGACTGTATGTCACAATTTCTTCCCCTCACCCGTGCCGAGATGGAGGCACGCGGCTGGGATGCGCCTGATTTTGTTTACGTCACGGGCGATGCCTATGTGGATCATCCGTCCTTTGGTGTTGCCATCATTTCCCGCGTGCTTGAGGACGCGGGCTATCGCGTTGCCATCCTTGCACAGCCCGATTACAAGTCCTGCGATGCCTTCCGTGCCTACGGCCGCCCGCGGCTGGGATTTCTTGTGACAGCCGGCAATATCGACTCGATGGTGGCCCACTACACCGCCGCCAAAAAGAAGCGCAGCCGGGATTTTTACTCGCCCGGCGGGAAGGCGGGACTGCGCCCCGATCGCGCGACTATCGTCTACTGCAACCGCATCCGCGAGGCGTATGGCGACGTGCCCATCATCATCGGGGGGCTGGAGGCATCCCTGCGCCGTTTCGCACACTACGATTACTGGGATAATAAGGTGCGCCGCTCAATTTTGGTGGATTCCCGTGCCGACATCCTGACCTACGGCATGGGGGAGAAGATCCTGCTCCGTGTCGCCGAGCTGCTGGCGAAGGGGGTTCCGGTGAAGAAGATCCGCGACGTGCGGGGGACGGTATATCTTTGTTCTCCCGAGGACAAGCTGCACTATCCGGTGGCAGGGGAGTTTGACTATAACGTGCTCAAGACCGATCGGCGTGCCTATGCCGAGGCATTCGGGGTACAGTACAAAAATCAGGATGCTATCAGCGGACAGGCCATCACCGAGCGTTATGATGCTAAGCTGCTGGTGCAGAATCCCCCCATGCCCCCCTTGGAGCGGGAAGAGTTGGATCGGGTTTATGCGCTTCCCTATATGCGCACCTATCACCCTGCCTATGAAGCCGCGGGGGGCGTGCCTGCCATTGAAGAGGTGCGCTTTTCCATTACGCATAACCGTGGGTGCTTCGGGGCCTGCAATTTCTGCGCGCTTGCTTTCCATCAAGGGCGGACAGTGCGCTCCCGTTCCATCGAGAGCGTGGTGGAGGAGGCGCGAAAGATCACGGCAATGCCCGATTTCAAGGGCTACATCCACGACATCGGCGGGCCGACGGCCAATTTCCGCTATCCCGCCTGCAAAAAGCAGCTCACCGACGGCGTATGCGCCGGCCGCAAGTGTCTGGCACCCAAACCCTGTCCCAATCTCGAGGTGGATCACAGCGAGTATATTTCCCTCATTGAACAAGTCGAGGCGCTGCCGAAGGTCAAGCGCGTTTTCATCCGTTCGGGTATCCGCTTCGATTACCTGCTGGCCGACAAATCGGATGCTTTCTTCCGCAAGCTGGTGCGGGACAACGTCTCGGGCCAGCTGAAGGTCGCCCCCGAGCATTGTTCAGCTGATGTTCTGCGCTGTATGGGCAAGCCCGATTATTCGGTTTATTCCCGCTTCCGCGAGAAGTACTTTGCCCTCTGCGATGCGGTGGGGAAGGAGCAGTATCTGGTGCCTTACCTTATGTCCAGTCACCCCGGCTCCACCCTCCACGATGCGGTTGAGTTGGCACTTTGTCTCAAGCGTGAGGGTTACGCCCCCGAGCAGGTGCAGGATTTCTATCCCACCCCGGGTACGGCATCCACCGTTATGTATTATACCGGCATCAATCCGCTGACAGGGAAGGACGTTTATGTGGCGACCGACTATCACGAAAAGCAGCTCCAGCGCGCCTTGCTGCAGTACAATCGCCCGCAGTCGGCAGAGTTGGTGCGGGAGGCATTGATGCTCTGCGGCAGAGAGGATTTGATCGGCCACGGCAAGCATTGCCTGGTCAAGCCGGCCGGCGGCGGGAGCGAGAAAAAGTACGCCCCATCCCCGAGGGGCAAAGGCGGGCGGGAAAACCGTCCTTCCTCTCGAACAGCAGGCGGTAAGCGAAATTCATCAGCTTCGGCACAGCCCAAGGATGGCCGTTCGGCCAAGAACAGCCGTAATAGCCGCGGCAAAAAACGCTGAAGCGCAGCCGATTGCAAAAAAGTTCATGATTGCGCAAGTTGTCATAGGGATATCTTTGCGTGAGGAGATGTCTTGGAGTAGGACGGACAGTTTAGGCTGTCCGTCCTTTCCTTTTGTTTTAATCCGTGGGATCGGTAACAATGCATCCAACGTATCTAAAGTAGATATCGATCTGTTGTTCAGCTGTTTTTACCCATTTCTCGGTACGCTCGTGGATCACTATCTTGTCGATGAAGGTTCGCAGAATCTCAGGTGTTAAGTCTTGCAGATCGGTGTATTTGTTCGAGATTGTCACAAAGCGTTCCACGTTGGTTGAGGATGCTTTCAGATCTTCAATCTGCTTTTGCAGGATCGGAATCTGTTCCGCTATCGCTCTTTGCTCTGCATTGTAACCGTCGGATAACATACGGAACTGCTCGTTTGTGATTTTACCGAGAACGTTATCCTCGTAAAGTCTTTTGAACAAGGCGTTCAGCTCTGTGTTGCGTTTATCCAACTTGGCAAGTTCATTTGTTTTTGCGGTAAGCTCTCTTCGGTTTTCGGAGGAGCTTTTCTTGTTTATAAACTCAACAAACTCGCGAGTCTTTGTACGTGCATAATAAGTGATTCGGCGAATCTCTTCCAGAATGATTTCATCAAGGGCAACTTCACGAATTCGGTGTGCGGTGCATAGTTGCTCTCCAATGTGTTTGCGGTATCGGCTGCATATAAAGTTGTAATCACTCGGCTTGATGGATTTTCCCCGAACAAAGTACAGCTTTGAACCGCAGTCGGCACAGTACAGAAGACCGCTGTATTTGTCAAGCTCACCCATATTGTTGCGGCGGCGTTTTCCTTCACGAACCTTTTGAACCGCGTCCCACGTCTCTTGGTCAATGATTGCTTCGTGGGTATTTTCGAATCGGTACTGTTCGCTCTTTGGAACGTCAACTTGCCGTTTGTCCTTGTAGGATATGACACGGGTTCTGCAATTGATTGTGTGTCCGAGATATACTTCATTTCTTAAGATGTCTGATACAGTTTCAGAAGTCCATCCGTATGGTTTATCAATATCCGTTATGGTTCCATAGACACCTTGTCGGTGATACCGATAAAACGTCGGCTTAAATACCATATCTTTACTTAAAACATTTCCGATATTCGTAGGCCCCATTCCTTGTGCGCAGAGTTCAAATATTCTTCTCACGATCGGCGCGGTTTCTTCATCGATCAGCAGATGACCTTTGACATCGGGATCCTTCTTGTAACCGTACGGAATCTGTGTGCTAACACGTTCACCGCGTTCGGCTTTGGCTTTTACAACGGCACGGATCTTCTTACTCGTATCTCTTGCAAACCATTCATTGAAGAGATTCTTGAAAGGTGCGAACTCGTTGCCCTCGCTGTAAAGCGAATCGTAGTTGTCGTTGACGGCGATATACCGAACGTTCCATCTCGGGAACAGCATTTCGGTGTAGTTTCCTACCTCAATATAGTTTCTGCCGAGACGGGAGAGATCTTTGGTGATCAGCGTTGCCACCTTTCCTTGCTCCATCAGTTCAAGAAGTCTTTGAAAATCCGGTCGGTTAAAGCTAACACCAGAGTATCCGTCGTCAATGAATATTTGGATATTCTCGAAGCCATTGTCCTTGGCGTACTTTTCAAGGATCGCTCTCTGATTCTGTATACTGTTGCTGTCACCCTTGTTCTCATCCTCCTGAGAGAGTCTGCAATATAATGCTGTGATTTTTTCTGTTTGGTTTGACATATCGTTTTACCTCCTTCTTGTATGTCAAACCGATTGAGAGTGCAGGGGTGCAGTTATAAATTCTGCACCAACAGGATACTCTCAATCGGTTTCAAAGTCCAGCGAGAATCGGAAAGAGTCAAGAAACTTTATCAATTTCTTTTTCCATAAGCCGCTTCAATGCTTCATCGCTGTCTTTTGTGTCAATATCAAAAATAGAATTGACCTTGTACATCATCCCGCCGATCATATACTCGGTGGTGGAAGTCAAGGTCATATCTTTCAGTTCATAGAGTTGTCTTCTTCGTATGCTTGTGGCAACATCCTTTTCGAAATCGTTTCCGGATGGGATCCGGAAGTCAACTTCGTTTTCATAAATCACTTTTTTCTTCATTCAAGTCCTCCATTCATTACATATACATTCCATAACCCAAGCCGTTTGCCTGCTCGTACTCTTCTTGAGTACAGTAGCATACGAATGCTTGGGGCGATATCTTACGTCCGAGGATCTGCTCGAGATGCTCTTTTTCTTCGAGGTCCATTTCGGTAAGCTGTCTTGGCGTATAGGATTCTCTCGGCGGCGCGACTGAGAGAACGTCGCCGATCATTCGGATCAGCCCTGTTGTTACAGTCATATTCATATCCTCATCGTGCTCGGGCGTTTTGTAGCTTCGGTACGTTTCTGCCAAAGCTCCGTTACTGCCGCCCATAGCAAAGTAAAGCTCGATATTGGATTTGAGAAAACGCTCGTCAAAGAGCTTGTTGTCACGGCAGGTATATCCTTCGGGAGTGGTGAAGGTCATATACTTATAATCCGAATACCACTTGACGCTGTATCCGTGGCGCTCCATACATTCGATGAAAGCCTCGGGTGTGGGACTGCATTCAAGCGCCCAATCCAGAAATGCACACAGACGCTTTTTCCATTT
>JAFQVV010000011.1 GCA_017407835.1 Clostridia bacterium | reverse complement strand
GCACACGTGCGGCACCACAACGGATACTGTATAGAATATAAAAACTTAAGCCGCAGGATTGGTGGGAGCAATGTACTCCGACTCGTTGCTGCAGAGCAGGAAGATACCGCCAAGCAGACTGCAGAACAAAAGCACGCATACGCAAATCCCCGTGGAGGGCTTGCGGGTACGCATCTGATTCAATGCGATGATACCGAAAATCAGGGGAAGAATGGTCCAGAAACCAACAATCATGCCGATGATGATAAAAATTTTTGCTGCAGTTTTCATGTTTTTCTCCTTAATTCAGTTTAATTCGGTCAAATGTTCGCACATTTGATGTATACAGTATAACATAATTTCAAGGTTTTGTAAATATTTTTCGACAAAATATGCCTCTCTCATCCGTTTCGGGTTGATGTGGGCCAAATTTCTGCCGCTCCCCACTGCAGGGGGAAGATTGCCGCTGACAATCAGCACTCGCACAAGCAATTTTACCCCATCGACCCAATATTTTGGGACGAATATGCAAAAAACACTTGCTTTTTTACGGGACGTGATGTATAATGATTGTATCTTAATTCATTTTGGAGGAAAACACATCATGAAAAAACTTCTCTCCCTGGCACTTGCAGTCCTGATGCTGGTTTCGCTTCTCACCGCTTGCGGCGACACTGCATCGTCCAAGGTTAAGGTCATCGAAATCAACCTCACCGAAGAAGAGTATGCATTCGGTGTTGATAAAACTCAACCCGAGCTGCTTGAGCAGGTAAACGCCTTTATCAAAGAGATCATGGAAGATGGCACCTTCGACGAGATCTGCAACAAGTATTTCGGCGACGGTACCCCCACCCCTGTTATCTCGGCTGCCCGTGACGACTCCAAAGATCAACTGGTCGTAGCCACCAACGCAGCTTTCGCTCCCTTTGAGTACATGGAAGGCGAGAGCTACCTCGGTATCGACATGGAGATCGCTGCTCTGCTTGCCGAAAAACTGGGCAAAGAGCTGGTCATCGACAACATGGACTTTGACGCAGTTTGTCTCTCGGTCGGTCAGCAGAAATGCGACATCGCCATGGCTGGTCTGACCGTCAAACCGGATCGTGAAGAGTATGTTACCTTCACCGATTCCTACTACAGCGCTTCTCAGAAGATCATCGCCATGGCCGATGACACCACCTTCGATGCCTGCACCGACGCTGCCGCTGTCGAGGCCATTCTCAACAGCATGGATGCGACTACCAAGATCGGCGTACAGAACGGCACCACCGGTAAGTTCTACGTCGAGGGTGATGAAGAGTGGGGCTTTGCCGGCTTCAAGGTCACCTGCACCGGCTACCAGAACGGAACCCAGGCTGTTCAGGATATGATCAACGGCAACATCAACTATGTCATCATCGACTCCGCTCCTGCTGAGCGCATCGCAGATGCCTTTAACGAGCTGGGCTGATTCTCTCACCGACCATTCAAATAACAACAAACCACCGCTCTTCCGCCTTGGGCGGAAGAGCGGTTTCTATTATGAGGTATCATGGGAAACTTCGGTCTAAAAATTGACAAATTTATTGAGGTATTGATCGACCGCCGGGGTTACGTAAAGGTATTTGAGGGCTTGGAAAATACCCTCATCATCGCCGTCCTGGGTCTCGTCATCGGTATCGTCATCGGCACACTGATCGCCACCGTGCGGGTAGTGCCGAAATACAGGCTGCTCCCCCGTGTGCTCAACGGCTTCTGCTCCTTGTATGTGGGCTTCTTCCGTGGCACGCCTATGGTGGTTCAGCTTCTGCTCTTCTACTACGTCATGCTGCCCATGATGGGCATGAATATGCCGGGACTTCACGTCTCGATTGCCGTCTTTGGTCTGAACAGCGGCGCGTACATCTCCGAGATCATGCGCGCGGGCATTCAGTCTGTGGACGACGGCCAGATGGAGGCCGGCCGCGCCGTAGGGCTTCCCTTCTCCACCACTATGCTCAAGATCGTCATCCCACAGGCGGTGAAGAACATCCTCCCCACCATGGGCAATGAGTTTATCGCCCTGATCAAGGAAACCTCGGTCGTCTCCTTTGTCGGCGCAGCAAACCTCTACACTGCCTTCAACATGATCGGTACCAACTCCTACGAATTCATGGTACCTTATCTGGTGATGGCCATCCTCTACATCGTCATCATCATGCTGATTTCCTTCGGCATCAAAGTTATGGAAAGGGGGCTGCAGAAGAGTGATCGACGTCATTGATCTCAAAAAGAGCTTCGGTCGCCTGGAGGTGCTCCGCGGCATCAACATCACCATCAACCGTGGAGACATCGTCTGCGTCATCGGTCCGTCCGGCAGTGGTAAATCCACCTTCCTGCGCTGCCTCAACTGCATGGAAGATCCCACCGGCGGACAGATTATCTTCAACGGTACCGACATCGCCGATATGTCGGTGGATATCAACATTCACCGCCGCAAAATGGGCATGGTCTTCCAGCAGTTTAACCTATTCAACAATAAGACGGTGCTGCAGAACATCATGCTCTCCCCCGTCTATGTGGGCACCACCGACCTGCGCCGCGCACGAACTCACAACTTCTTCCTCCCCTTGACCAATCTCTTCCGCAGCAAAGCGAAGAAACAGGAGAAGATCGCCATCACCACAAGCAAAAAGCAGATCACCGAGCAGGCCCGTGAGCAGGCCATCTCCCTGCTGAAGCGCATCGGCCTGGAGGATAAGGCAAATGTTTACCCCGCTACCCTCTCGGGCGGCCAGAAACAGCGTGTCGCCATTGCACGAGCTCTTGCCATGAACCCCGAGGTCATCCTGTTTGACGAACCCACCTCGGCGCTTGATCCCGAAATGGTGGGTGAGGTACTGGAGCTGATGAAACAGCTGGCCGACGAGGGCATGACCATGGTCATCGTCACCCACGAAATGGGCTTTGCCCGCGAGGTGGGCACCCGCCTCTGCTTCATGGACGAGGGCGTGATCATGGAGGAGAATACCCCCGCGGAATTTTTCTCGAATCCCCAGTGCCCCCGCGCCGTGGAGTTTTTGTCCAAGGTGCTTTAATTAAACTGAAGAGAAAGGTCCTCCCAGAGGATCTTTCTCTTTTTCCGTAAAGACACACACTTCTCCCGATTTCCGCTTGACAAAGCTTCGTAAATTTGATATAATATTTTCCGGTGACGTAGAATTTGCCCAGTCAGCAGCACGCAACGTTTGGGAGCGTCGACAAGGCTAACCGTCCTCAAAAATCAAAAGTGCGAAAAACCCTTGTAATACGGGCATTTTCGGCACTTCGCAAAATCTCAAAATGGCGTAAAATTCGGGTTTGACCACAGTTTGTCCCACTTCTACGCAAAATCTTAAAAATTCAATATAAAATCGGGGTGTGGCGCAGTTGGGAGCGCGCGACATTTTGGGAGCGTGCAGTCGTTTTCGGCTGCGGTTTTCAGAAAAGCGAGCTATCGGGCGAAAAACGGCGAAAACGCGAGCAAATCGTGATCGAGCGGCGGGGAAAAATGCGGCTTGACCACAGGTTTGACCATAGTTGAGAAAAAATTGAATATTTTCGGGGTGTTGCCTAATGGTAAGGCGCTTGGTTTGGGACCAAGATGGCGCAGGTTCGATTCCTGTCACTCCGACCATGGATGCGGCTATGACCGCAGAAAGAGCCGCAAAGTAGGGATGCTTTGCGGCTTTTTCTACAAGTAACTATTTCAAATATAGAAATTAACGACATTCAAGGAGGTTTTAATGGGAAAAGATAGAAAACAATTTCCTTTAGATAGCAAAGACAATTGCTGTATTTATTTGTGCAGAATTATTTCTTCGTGTGAACTCTGTATGGATAAGTTAAAGAAATACAATAAGCAAACAGAACTTGAATTAGAGAAGCACTCCGATAAAGATATAATACCGTATGAAACTTATAGTGAATTATCTGATAAATCATATAACATCATATCTTATTTACTCAATTTATTAGGTGATTGTCAAACTTCATCAATTTCCTATTTCAAATATCGCAAGCACATTCAAAGCAGAATATCGCGCGGAACTCTTGATATACCATTAGCACAAATCACTGACGAAACAGCAGGTCTGTTATCAGAATTTAATAAAATGCGTAATTGGATAAATCATGTGCCAGAGTCATTACTAATTCAAGAAATGGAAATGGTACATAGTGGAACAATGCAACTCCCCATGAATCCCGTAGAAATAACTCACTATGAAAATGTAACCTATGAGTATTTCGAACATTTACATTTATCCAATGTAGAATTTTACAAAAATGCTCGACAGATTATACAGGCGGCCAAACGAGATTACTCTTTACTAATGGGAGAAAGTATAATTTATCCAAGAGTTATTGCCTGTAAACCTCTTGATGTTAAAAAAAGCATTCCCACAATTAATTCTGCCAAAGTGCAAGGGTTACAAGCAGAAAAAGATGGGTTGGAAAATTAATTCAGGAGCATTGATCTACTTCTTTGTCTACAGTAACACAATCACTGAGGGGTGACCGAACCGGTCACCCCTCTTTCAGTTTCGTTTTTTCCTCAGCAATCTCCGCTTTAACTTTCACAATCAACTCCGCCAGCTTCACCTCAACCTCCTCACGCGTCTCGGCATACACATTATGCTTCACGCGCTTGCCATTGGCGTGTGTCGGCGAGAAGCTGCCCTCGTAGAGATGATCGTTGATCTTGTAAATGCACCCGCTGCCGGATTTGCGGATCTTGCCTTTGTAAGGGGTGAACGGTTCGTTCAGTCCTTTTGCCGGCTCCTCAGCAGGCTTCTCCGGCGGCGGTACGGTCGAAGGCTCACATTTACCGATGCCGCGCTCGATATTCTCCGCCGCCCTGACTTCCATTTCCGCTGTCCGATGTGAGTATATATCCAGCGTCGTAGTCGCCGAGACGTGACCGATAGTCGCGGATAGCGTCTTGACATCCATGCCATTCGCAATCGCCATCGTCGCAAACGTGTGCCCTTACGGTATAATTACGACAAACCGGAAAAGCCCCGTAT
>JAFQVV010000010.1 GCA_017407835.1 Clostridia bacterium | reverse complement strand
GAATCCCTGAAGGTGCACCAGTCAGTGTTTTTATCGCAGAGGGTCCACCTGTTCCCATTCCGAACACAGAAGTTAAGCTCTGCGGAGCCGACAATACTTGGCGGGAGACTGCCCGGGAAGATAGGTCGATGCTGACACAAAGCAGGACGAATCATCAGATTCGCCCTGCTTTTTTGTTTTTTGAAATGATTATCATCAAGTTCTTCGAACGACTCCGCAGGCGATTTTCGGTCCGCTGCGTCCGGCAGGCTGAGAAGTGAAGTCATCCGGAGCACCGTGGAGAATGATGGTTTTGCCGATAACCTGGTTTAACGTAAATCTGTCACTCAGGGAGGCGCCGAATGCAAGACCATGAGCGCCAAATAAGGGCGGAAAATCCCCCGCATGGTATGGATGGGGACAATTTTGCGGGTTGTAATGTGTTCCGGCATTGGCAAACGGATCGCTGTCATTGCCCGTGCATGTCTCGCCTTCGTGCAGATGGAAAGCGAAGATCGGGCTTTCGCACTCTCCCGGCGGAGACGGCAAGCCGCTGATTTTGGCACTGACCAGTACGCCATATTGGGTTTGATAAAAATGCACAATGCCGCGGATGTCGGGATAGGCTCTGCTGCCCGCAAGTGAGGCAATGGCTTGTGGAGGAGAGTTGAGCAGTGCAGAAAAATTAGGAAATCGGGAAGGTGTGTTCATTCTGTTACCTCGCAGATATTAAATTTGTGGAAGAAGATCAGATGCTTATTCCAACCCACGGTTGATGCGGAAGAGATTGTTGAGGACCAACCACAGCTGCGGGAAATAGCGCATGATGTTCCAGATGCTGCCGCCGCGCAGATTTTTTTCGTTGATCAGGTTGAGTTTGGCATCAATACTGCGGGCATCTTCAAAATGGACGATATGCTCGATCGGTTCGCCGTTTTCCCGCACGAAATAACGGAAGTAGGGGGATTGTGCTGTTTCATCAAATTCAATGGCGGCATAACGCTGACGGGCGAGATCAACGGCGGCGACGTTTGAGAGCGACTGTGCACGCGATTCGCCGCGGACATAGGGAAGCGCCCAATCATAGCCGTAGTTGGGAATGCCGAGATTGATTTTTTCGGCCGGAATTTCGGTCAGAGCATAGTCTACCACTTCGCGTACACGGTTGATTGGAGCAACAGGGAGGGGAGGACCATACGTATATCCCCATTCATAGGTCATGAGTAGCACTGCATCGGCGGCGGAACCAAGTCCGCTGTAGTCATGCCCACCGTAAAGCAAACCTGGTTGATCAGCCGATGTTTTCGGGGCAAGTGCAACAAATACTTTATAGCCGTCGGGCGAAAGTGCAGCACGCAGATTGGTGATGAATTGTACATAGGCATCGGCATACTCGGCAGGGATGTACTCAAAATCAACGTCAATGCCTGTATAGCGCTTTTCGCGCAGTACGGCTTGAATATTCTCGATGACGCGTGTCTGCAGATTTGGATCGGCGAGAAGTGTACTTGCCAGTTCATTGCTGAAAGTGCCGTCATCGCCCAGCGTGGCAAGCATCATGATCGGTGCAACGCCGTAGGTACGTGCCAATTCGATCAGTTCCTCGTCATCGATTTCGACCAAACTGCCGTCCGGACGGAAACCGTAGGTAAAAAGTGTCAAATAGGTTAGGTAGGGCAGTGTTTTGCGCAGTATATCGCGGTCGATGTTGGGATAGGCATAGGCATTGACATCAATGGTGCCGTATGGCGGGGGCGGAAGCGAAATGACCAATTCCTGTCCCGGGACAAGCGTATCCTTTCCGCCCAACGATGGATTATTGCGCCAAATTTGATTGGGCGTGATGCCGAAACGGGATGCAATTTGATAAATGGTATCTCCGATGGCGGTTGTGTAAACAGCGGTCGGTTGTGTCAGAACCAAAGTTTGACCGACAACAAGCGCACTTGGATCAGTAAGTTCGTTTTCTGCGATGATTCGATTGGCTGGAAGCCCATAACGGCGTGCGATTGCATCGATGCTGTCGCCCGGTTTGACGGTATAAATGATCATAACAACACCTCGATTCTTTTTCTTTCAGTGTATGCAGAGGCCAGCTGTTGTGTGCGTGGAAAAACTTCGCAGTGGGCAATATGTATATTCGTCTCTGCTGCAGGCATACTACCATCATCCGCACATCATACGGATGGTGTAAAATTCCGAGAGAGGTGTTGTTATGATGACAAAACCACAGATATATCGCACATCGGGGCGTGAAATTTTGGACTCGAGAGGAAATCCCACGGTTGAAGCGACCGTCTTTCTGACCGATGGAACGGTCGGTGTGGCGAGTGTTCCGTCGGGGGCGTCGACAGGGATTTACGAGGCGCATGAAAAACGAGACGGCGATGAATCCCGCTATAGCGGCCGCGGCGTACGCGACGCTGTGCGCGGCATTGCTTGTACGATATCCCCTGCGTTGGCAGGGATGTATGCCTGTGATCAGGCGCAGATTGACCGCACACTGCGTGAACTTGACGGAACCGAAAACAAGTCCGCGCTGGGCGCAAATGCGATGCTTGCCGTCTCGCTTGCAGCCGCGCGCGCTTCGGCGAATTTTTACGGCCTGCCGATTTTTCGCTATTTGGGCGGATTGGATGCATCGCGTCTTCCTGTTCCGATGATGAATATCCTCAACGGCGGCGCACATGCGTCCAACAATATTGATATTCAAGAGTTTATGATCCTGCCCGTTGGTGCTTGCTGCTTTGCCGAGGGACTTCGCATGGGGGCCGAGATTTACCATACCCTCGGCCGTTTGCTCAAGCGGGAGGGCTATGCGACTACGGTCGGTGACGAGGGCGGCTTTGCACCGAATCTTGACAGTGATGAAGCTGCGCTGGATCTGATCTGCCGTGCCATTGAGGAGGCAGGATATGATCAGACGCAGGTGAAGCTGGCACTTGATGCTGCCGCAAGTGAATGGGCGATTGCCGATGGAGATAATGCTGTCAGCGGCTATCGTTTACCCAAGCGGGGACGTGACATGACAACCGATGCATTGATCGATTATTGGGAAAGTCTGTGGTCGCGTTATCCCATCATCTCGATCGAAGACGGCTTGGACCAGCGCGATTTTGCGGGTTGGAAACGCCTCACCGAGAGACTGGGCGAGCAAATGATGCTGGTGGGCGATGATTTGTTCGTCACCAATACCGCCCGTCTGCGTGAGGGAATCGCGCAGGGAGCAGCCAATGCCATTCTCATCAAGCCCAACCAGATCGGCACCCTCAGCGAGACATTGGAGGTCGTACGCACCGCCGCCGAAGGGGGATACCGATTCATTCTTTCCCATCGCTCGGGTGAGACCGAAGACACCACACTTGCCGATCTTGCCGTTGCGCTCAATGCTCCCTTTATCAAGACGGGTGCGCCTTGCCGAAGCGAGCGTGTGGCCAAATACAATCGCCTGCTGCGTATTGAGTCTTCGCTCTGCGGCAAAGGCGTCTATGGAAAGGAATAATTGCGCTAAATTACGCATCCTGTCCTCGAAAAGAGATTGCTGTCTCATGCAGCAGTCTCTTTTTTGTTAATGTACACCATCGGATGTGAAGTGAATGTGAGCTTTCGTATCTCTTTTCATTTATTGTGTTGTTTTATGCATACTCAAATTTCAACTGTTGAAACGCAGCATGAAGTGTCCGAATTATGCCATGGCAATACTGCTGAAGCGCTATAAATGAGCCACAGGGCAATTATAGAGCAAAATAAAAGGAGTGGAGGTCTAAACCTCCGCTCCTTTAACAGTTCGACAAATTGGAATTGGTCAATATCTTATTAAATAATAGATTACATAACCCCAACTCATCAAACCATGAAAAATTGCCCATTCAATCGAATGCCATTGTGTATAACTGATCACTATTGCGAGTACACTGCCAAATGTTATTCCAGTTTTTGCCGTTTTGCCAACATGCTTATCAAATTGAATATTTTTTGCGTTCTCCATTTGCTTTGCTTTGTATAACAATAACGCCATATCTTCTTCACTGAACGATGTTTTGTTGTCAGGTTCTTTTTCTTTCCCTGAAAGCAACTCGCTAACAGAAATATTTAATACCTTGCATAATAATTCAACAACGGAATAATCTGGCATGGATTTTCCAGTTTCCCATTTAGAGATGGTTTTGTTTGACACCCCAATCATCTCTGCAAGTTGTGCTTGCGTAAGGTTTTGTTCTCTTCGTTTTGCCGCAATAAAAAGCCCTATATCTTGTTGACGCATTGTTACCGCCTCCTTTCACCAATGAGTATACTCTTTCAACAAATAATTGTAAATCCCTCATCCGGCGAATTTGAGTTGAATTGCTCAAATTGAAGTCTTCCGCACGCTTTTACATACTCATTATATTATAAGTATACATTTTTTCTACTTGCTTGTACCTATTATACAATAAAAATAAGAATGTTTCAAGGCATAAAGGCTCTTTGGTGAAATTCAGCAAGATTATATCCATCAGCACAAAGAGCAAAAGGGATGCTTTCGCGGATAACTTGACAAGCGGTTGTATTTTTGATATAATAAAACAGGTAGTCGGCTTGTGGAGGTGAGACGGTGCGAGAATATTTTCCTGCCCTGATCGGGAATGATGCACTGCGCGTGCAGATTGGACGCGAGATTGATGAACGCCGTCTCGCCCATGCATATCTTTTGGTTGGTCCTGCGGGAAGTGGCAAGCACACCTTTGCACGTCAAATCGCGGCGGCACTTGCCTGTGAAGCGGGCAGTGGGGCTATGCCGTGCGGTATCTGTTCGTCATGCCGTGCCATCCTTGAGGATCGCGATCCCGACGTGATTACCGTCAGCCGCGGCGAGCGCGTGACGCTCGGTGTCGAGCAGCTTCGTGCGGTGTTGGCAGATCTTTATGTTGCGCCAAACTGGCATGAGGATAAGATTTATATCATCGAAGCTGCCGAGACCATGACGGCACAGGCGCAAAATGCCCTGCTCAAAGCATTGGAGGAACCTCCTCGCCATGTTCGCTTTTTCTTGTTGGCAACCGATGCTGCGGCGATGCTGGAGACAATTCGCAGCCGTGCACTGATGCTGCGCATGGCGTACCTCTCTCCCGAGCAAATGCGCAGATGCTTGCTCGACCGAGATCGGCGAGCCGCTGCTTTGGCGGAAAGCAGCCCCGATGAATTTGCTGCCGTTACCTTGGCCGCCGAAGGCTGCCTTGGGGTGGCGGAGATTCTTCTTGATGCAAGGCGGCGCAAGCCGATTATGCTCAGGCGAGAGTCTGCCGAGCAATTTCTCTCCCTTTGTGTTAAGCGGCATTCGGCTGCTGAGGTTTTGGTTATGTTGTCCGCCCTTCCGCAGAAGCGAGAAGAGGCAAGTGAGCTTTTGGGCTTGGTGTCAATTGCCGTGCGGGATTTGCTGGCCATTAAGCGCGCCCCGGGTGCACGACTTTGCTTTTTTGTTGACGCGCTCCGTGCCGAACAGATGGCAGAGCAGATTTCCCTGCAGGCCCTGCTTCGCCTGACCGATGCATTGGACGCGGCGCAGTCAGCTCTGAGCAGAAATGCCAATCTTCGTCTTACCATGCTGTCGCTTGCGCAAAGTGCGAATTTGATTTGAATTACTCAATCGAGAATGATGAGGTGAAAATAGATGAACGATGAAATGAAAACAAACAATCTGCCCGCAGGATCTTCTTCCGAAGGCAATGCGGGAAATCGTGAACAGAGAAGCGGGAATCGCCGTGGGGGTCGCGGCGGACGTTCCCGCGGACGCGGCGGCAATCATCGTGGGAACCGCGAAAGACAAGAAAAACGCGCAGATACCAACGTACCCGAAGCTGCTGAGTCGATAGGGAATGCTGAATCGGCAGGGAAGCCCGAGTCGGGCGGAAATAAAGCGTCTGCCAACCGTTCGAATCGTGGGCGGGACAATCGCCGCGGTGGACGTTCGCGTAATCATAGCCCGCGTCAAAGTGGATCAACCAATGAAGAAACTACCGAGATGCCGGTGCAGTCTCAGCCGATTGAGATGCCCGCTGTCGAAGAGGAGGTTGTCCTCTCGGAGGAGTTGCTTTCCGCCGATCCGGTCATGGTTGCAGAGCCTGAAAATCCCGTTGAGGTCATCGGTGTTCGCTTTAAGCCGGCAGGGAAGGTTTATTATTTTTCGCCGGGTGAGATCAAGGCGGAAAAGTACAGTTATGTAATTGTGGAAACTGCGCGTGGGACCGAGTTCGGTGAGGTTGCGCTGGCAAATAAAATTGTTGACGCATCGCAAATTGTTCCGCCGCTGCGCAATGTCCTGCGCATCGCGACCGAGGCCGATATCGCACGAAACGCCGAAAATAAGGAAAAAGAAAAAGAGGCATTTCGCGTTTGCGTCGAGAAAATTGCCGAGCACGGTCTGGACATGAAGCTGGTCGATGTGGAATATACGTTTGATCGCAACAAGCTGCTTTTCTACTTCACCTCAGAGGGACGTGTGGATTTTCGCGAACTGGTCAAAAACCTTGCGTCGATTTTCCGCACGCGTATTGAGCTGCGTCAGATCGGTATTCGCGATGAGGCAAAATTGATGGGCGGACTGGGTGTTTGCGGACGCTCACTCTGCTGCTCCAGTTTCCTGTCCGATTTTGTTCAGGTTTCCATCAAAATGGCGAAGGAGCAAAATCTGTCGCTCAATTCGTCCAAAATATCGGGTGTTTGCGGGCGCTTGATGTGCTGCCTGCGTTACGAGAGTGAGACATATGAGGCAGAGCTTCGCCGCTCACCCGCCCTTGATGCACTGGTGCGCACACCCGATGGAACGGGCGTTGTCACCGAGGTCAATCCCCTGGCGGGGACAGTTCGTGTCCGTTTCCCCGAGAATACGCCGCCGCCAAAGCTTTTCTCGCGCGATGATGTGAAGGTGATTGGTCGTGCTGGGAAGGGCGGCCGTCCCGATGAACTGCTTGAAGGAGAAGAGACATGAAAAAAATCTTTTCGTTTGCGGGTGTTGCGGCAATTGTGCTCGGTGTGATCGCTTTTCTTGTCCTGTTGGTTCAGCCGATTGCCGCATTCTGCACGGGAATCTCTCTTGTGCTCTCAGGGGCGCTGATGCTTTCGGTGAGTGATTTGCTCGGCCGTGTGACATATTTGGAGGAGCAGCTGCAGATTTTTGCTCCCGGTCAAACTGATTCCCAATTACCGCAGCGCCGTTGTGCGGTCTGCAACAGGGACTATGATTTCGATTATCCCAAATGTCCGCACTGCGGCCATGCCCCAAATGACGAAAAAAATACATGAATAAAAAATATTTTTGATTTTTTTGCAAAAAGGGTTTGCATTTTTCCGAAAATCATGATACAATATAGGAGAAATAAAGAATGGAGGTGTATACCCATGGCATATAAGATTTCTGATGATTGCCTCGGCTGCGGTGCTTGCGTTGACGAATGCGCTGTGAACGCTATTGTCGAGAAGGATGGCAAGTATGTAATCAACGCTGATGATTGCATCGAGTGCGGTGCTTGCGCAAGCGTATGTCCTGTTGAGGCACCCAAGCAGGACTAATTCCTGTCAAACAGATATACATGCTGGGCGGAGCAAGATGAGGGAACCCCTCGGCTTGCTCCGCTTCATTTTGCGGCGAGGAGGCGGCGTATGCTCTGTGAGGGCGAACGACTGGATATTGTCAATGAAAATTTGAAGCTGATTCAAAAAAAAGACGGTTTGACCTACGGCACCGATGCATATCTGCTCTCAGCGTATGCCCCTGCATTTCCCCGTGGGCGTGCGGTGGAGTTGGGATGCGGAACAGGCATTGTTTCGCTTTTGTGCGGGGTGCGCGGACAGTTTGCACGGGTTGATGCGATTGAAGTTCAGCCTGCTTTTGCCGAGCTTGCCGCGCGAAATGCAGTGCTCAATGGACTTGAGGAAAAGGTTTTTGTTCACTGCCGTGATCTGCGGGATCTGCGTGCGGCCGATATCGGCGGTGAGGTTGATGTTGTGCTTGCCAATCCTCCCTATATGCGGGCAGACAGCGGAAAGCTCAACCGAACCGATGCCAAAACCATTGCACGCCATGAAATTTGCGGCGGAATCGATGATTTTTGCGGTGCAGCGGCGCGATTGGTGCGATGGGGCGGGCATTTTGTCTGCGTCTGGCGTCCCGATCGGCTGATCGATTTGATTGCCGCCATGCGTGCGCATGGTCTTGAACCCAAGCGGATGACCGCCGTTCACGCCGATGCGGGGGCCGAGGCGTCGATGGTGTTGGTCGACGCAAGACGGGGCGGAGCACCTTCTCTGACGTTGACTCGCCCTCTGCTGCTTTACCGTGATCCTCCCTCGGTCACACCGCGCACATTGACCGATTGGGCGGCACGAATTTACGCCGAGGGACGCTTTTTTGACTGACGTTAAGGCATTGTCTGCATTTGATCAAATTGAAGGAGTATTGCCAATGTATCAATATCTGCTGTTTGACCTGGATGGGACGCTGTGCGACACCAGCTGCGGTGTTCTGCGCTCGGTGCAGTATGCACTGGGGAAAATGAATCTTCCCGTACCCGAAGCCGACGCACTGCGCTGTTTCATCGGTCCCCCTCTGGTGGAAATCTTCGGAGAATACTGCGGTTTTTCGCGTGACGAAGCGGTCCGTGCAACGGCGATTTACCGTGAGCGTTATTCTGTTACGGGCGTGCTTGAAGCCGAGCCGTATGCGGGTATCCCGGACCTGCTTGCCGAGTTGTCGGCCCGCGGTGTGATCATGGGTATCGCCACGGGAAAACCCGCACCCTACTCGCCGACTATTTTGGAAAACCACGGGTTGAAGAAATATTTCCGCACCATCTCAACACCCGAGCTGGATGGGCGGCACAGCGACAAGCGTGAGCTCATCACCCGGGCACTTGAGGCGATGGGGGTGAAGCCCGCCGATTACGCACAGGTCGCCATGATCGGTGACCGCCATTTTGACATCATCGGCGCGCACGAGGTCGGGGTGACGGCGATTGGTGTGCAGTACGGCTTCGCGCCTGACGGTGAGCTGGAGACGGCAGGTGCGGATTATGTGGTGGAGAGCGTTTCTGCCCTTCGCCGTCTTTTGTTGGAGGTGGATGCATGAGCAGTGTCAAACGGGCGATTGATCCCGAGGAGAAAAACCGGGTTGAAGGGGGCACGCTTTACCTTGTTGCTACCCCAATCGGTAATTTGGCGGATTTGAGCGAGCGCGCCATCAAGGTCCTTCGCGAGGTGGATTTTATCGCCGCAGAAGACACGCGGAATTCCATGCGCCTGCTCACCCATCTGGGTATCAGCAAGCCGCTCGTTTCCTATTTTGAGCATAATAAGCGCGAACGCGGCGCCGTGATTGCCGATCGACTGGCAGCGGGTGAATCCTGTGCCTTGATTACCGATGCGGGAACCCCCGCCATCAGCGATCCCGGTGAGGATTTGGTTGTGCTCTGTGCCGAGCGGGGAATTCCCGTGACGCATATCCCCGGTGCCTGTGCCGCGATTGTTGCGCTGACGCTGTCTGCCTTGCCCACGGGACGCTTCGTTTTTGACGGATTTTTGCCTGTAGCAAAGGCCGAGCGGCGCGAACGATTGGCTGAAATCGCGCGAGAGCGGCGTACGGTGATTCTGCATGAAGCACCGCATAAGCTGCGGGCTACGCTGGATGATCTGCTGGGTGCTCTGGGAGATCGGTCAATCGCGCTCTGCCGTGAGCTGACCAAGCGCAACGAAGAAATTATGCGTATGACCCTCTCTTCGGCGGTCGCCTATTACAGAGAACACGATCCGCGGGGGGAATATGTACTTGTGCTCTCGGGCAGTCAAACACCGCCCGCTGCCGATGCAGATGCCTTCTGGCAGACGCTCACGCCTGCCGATCATGTCGCACATTACGAAGCGCTGGGCATGGGGCGCATGGACGCGATGAAAAAAGCAGCAAAAGACCGCGGTGTAAGCAAGAGTGAGATCTATGCGCTTCTCCTGCAGACCAAGGGGGAAGAATGATGCTTAACTTTTCCAGTGATTACACCAATGGTGCGCACCCCGATGTGCTGCGCCATCTGGTTGCAACCAATGATGAAGTTCTGACAACCTACGGCAGTGATCTCTACACAGCATCCGCCGCAGAGAAAATTCGCCGGACTTGCGGAGCACCTGCAGCCGAGATCTATTTTCTCTCGGGCGGGACGCAGACCAACCTCACAGTTATAGCAGGACTGCTTGGCGCCTGTGCCGGTGTCATTGCCGCCGATACAGGGCATATTGCGCTCCATGAAGCGGGGGCGATTGAATATACGGGGCACAAGGTCCTCACTCTTCCGCATAGCCAAGGCAAGCTCACTGCCGAGGCCGTCGAAGCAACAATCGGCGCGTTTTATGCCGATTCCAACTATCCGCATATGCCCTATCCCGGGATGGTCTATCTCTCCCATCCCACCGAATACGGTACGCTTTATAGCAAAGCCGAGCTTGAGGCGATTGCCGCGGTTTGCCGCTGTTATGCCATTCCGCTCTTCCTGGACGGCGCACGGTTGGGGTACGGACTTGCCTCCCGTGAAACCGATCTGACCCTGCAGGATATTGCGGAGCTGTGTGATGTCTTCTATATCGGCGGGACGAAAGTGGGCGCGCTTTGCGGGGAGGCGGTAGTTTTTCCGCGCGGGAATTCACCGCGGCATTTTTTCACCATCATCAAACAGCACGGTGCGCTTTTGGCAAAAGGACGTTTAGTTGGTGTGCAGTTTGATGCACTGTTCACCGATGATCTCTACCTGCGCATCAGCCGTCATGCAATCGATATAGCCGAGAAGCTTAAGGTCATTCTGCATGAAAAGGGATATCGCTTCTTCATGGAAACGCCGACCAATCAGCAGTTTGTTATATTGGAAAACGCGCACTACACTGCACTGGCAAAGAAAGTTGCCGTCAGCTATTGGGAGCCGTACGATGCCCATCATACGGTTGTTCGCTTTGCAACAAGCTGGTCGACAACCGAAGCTGATTTGGATGCCCTTCGCGGTTTGCTTTGAGAATAGAAGATTTCTTTTGCATAAAACACCTCCGTACGGGAAAAACTACCTGTACGGAGGTGTTAAACACATGACCACAAAAGAATTATTGTATGTTGAAGACGCACTCGGCCATGCCCAGTATGTTATGACCAAGTGCCGTGAGAGTGCAGGTCAGCTGCAGGACAGCGAATTAAAGACGCTGGTGGAGCAGATGGCATCCAAGCAGCAGATGCTCTTTACGAGCTTCTACGGCTTGCTGTAAAGGAGGGGAAGAAGATGGATGATAAGCAGGTAATGGAGAATTTACTTTTGCTTGAAAAAGGTGCGTGCGATTTGTTTATGCACGGTGCGATTGAGTCCTCGACGGCAAACGTCAACGCTGCCTTTGACCGTGCACTCACCGAGTCGCTCGCGCTTCAGGATCAGATCTACGCCAAGATGGCGGCGCGCGGTTGGTATGCCCCCGAGACGGTGGAGCAGAACAAAGTGATGCAGGTCAAGCAAAAATATTCCGCACAGGCATAACCCTCTCAGGCAAAAAAGAGGCTGTCGCATCTGCGACAGCCTCTTCCTTTGTGCAATATTATTCTCCGTAATTGAAATCCATAGCCCATTTGATGGCGAGATCAATCCAGCCCTGCAGGTGGGGCACATTGATGGATTCTTTTCCGTTGTCGGTTTCAAAGTTCGCCAGCGAAAGACCGTGTACACCCTCGGGATAGATGTGCAGTTCATAGGGGATGTTGGCAGCGGTCATTGCCTCGGCGAGGAGAAGTGTGTTTTGAATCGGAACTGTTTTGTCGGTGAATGTGTGCCAGATGAAAGCGGGGCAGGTGTGCGCGCCCACCTGCTTCTCCAGTGAAAAAGCATCAAGCTCAGGCTCGGTTCCATCGGTTGTGTGGCCGAGCAGATTGTTGAAGGAACCGCGATGTGCATATTCCCCACCTGTGATCACGGGATAGGCGAGAATCATTCCGGTCGGACGGTTGATTCCTTCGGGGGCATCGCCGAGATAGGGCTTCAGCAGAGGGAGATTCCAGAGTGTGCCCGCCGAGCAGGCAAGATGTCCGCCCGCCGAAAAGCCGCAGGTATAGACATAGCGAGGATCAATATGATATTTTTCGGCATTTTCCCGCACGTGCTTGATGGCAAGCGAAATTTGAATCAGCGGTGCGTAATTTGCCGCTCCCGCGCCGACTGTGTAGCGCAGGATAAAGACATTCATCCCCGCCCCCAGAAATTTTTTTGCGATGGGCTCTGCCTCTCGTTCAGAGACAAACTGGTATCCGCCGCCGGGACAGATCACAACGGCACGGCGGGGTGGTGTGCGGCAGTCTCCCATGTTGACATAGGCATATGCGGTCAAAGTCGCTTCTGTGGGCGACAGGGTTAGTGTTTCGTATATCATGATGATCATCCTTTCGGGTTTTGTGCATTCATTGTAACATGAATCTTTCCTGCCGTCAAGGGGAAAAATAAAGATGGCAGGTCATGCGACCTGCCATTTACTTTATAAGTTCGTCTCTTAAGCGCGAGTAACCTTACCCGAGCGCAGACAACGGGAACAAACAGCGACGGTTTTCGGAGTGCCGTCTACCAGAGCCTTAACCTTGCGGATGTTGGGCTTCCACATTCTGTTCGTCTTTCTATGCGAGTGAGACACGTTCTGACCGAACACAACGCCCTTACCGCAAATGCTGCATTTTGCCATTTTGACACCTCCTCAATTTGATCGTATATAGACCGATTAAGCAACAGTATAAATTATAGCATAATCTCTTTAAAAAAGCAAGAGATTTTGAAAAAAAACTTCAAGTTTTTCGCAAAAAATTTCTTCTTTTGCCGTCTCAGGTAAAATATGCGATGGCTCGGGAGAGATAAGTGGTACTTGGGGGTGCCGAAAGGCCGAGAATGCTATCATCGGGGGAGAGGAGTGCCGTGATTGTCGGGCATCCATCGGGGGTACCGACAGCGCAGGCGGCAACTTGCCCGGCCAACGCCAGAGAGCGCTGATCTTCGGGGGAGAGAAGGGGGCAGAGAGGATCAGCTGCGAGAAGCACCGTCTCCCGCCATCCCTGCGGCACCGATGCCGTCCAAGGGGATGATGTTTGACGGATGCTTGAGCATAGCATTCGCTGAGAGCGAAGGGGAGCCCAATCCATGCCTTCCCCTGTGGGGGAGAACAAACCGAGCGACAGGCATGCGGCAAACGCGCCCTCCCATGCACAGATCAGCCCGTCGTTGGCGCGCAGCTGTGCCAGCGCTTCGGCAACACGACGCTGGGAGAGCAGAGCAAGCGTACAGATGCGGCTGCAGCCCACCAAGACGATCTGCGAACGGACAATTTCTTCGGAGAGGGAAGAGAGCGATTGCCGTGCCTCGGCTGCATTGCTGAGCTTAATCGGGCAGGAAATCGGTTCACCGCCGAGCGCTTCAACTGTTTGTGCAAGCGCCAATGGTGTATTCTCTGTATAGGGAATCAGCACACGTGGGTGTTTGACTGTGTGAGCCGAGATTCGGGGAAGCGTCTCCTCATTCGGCAGGGGAAGCATGGGTGCAGGGAGGTCGCCCCGCATGGATGAGATAATTTGCTCAATTGACCATACATGATCCTGTGTCGTCGCCGCGTGCCGGGTGAGGGGGTGCAGTGTACCGATCGCTGTCCATGCAATTTTGGCTGTGGCAGGAGGTGGGGCGGGGAGCGCAAAGAGTATACCCCCCGGAACAGGCGTTATCAGCGTTTGATCATCAGCGGTCAAGTCAACAGAAAGCCCTGCACGGAGTGCGGTACGAACAGCGGCAGCCGCGGGCGGCAGCTTTTCGGTGGGAATTGCGGCTTGTGCGGCGGCACAGAGATTTTCTGCCGCAGAAAATACGGCCAACTCCCCATCAAGATGCGGGTGAGTCGAGCGTGGAGCTGCCAACCAGAGCTGCTGTCCCGGGGCGAGTGAGGGTGCGGAGGGCGTTTGGACTGATGCAGACACACCGAGCCGAACACAAAGCGCAGTACCGTTCCGCAGAACAGGCGGCTCACCAAGCAAACCAAACTCGGTCTGGACGGTATGCACAGCAAGAATGGCGGCAATGACGCTGCCTGCGGCAGTCGAATCTGCATGGGAGAAGGGTGCCTCAAGTGTCATGGCAAGCGTGATATCGCGGAGCGTTGCACCTGCACAAAGAAGACGGCTGATGAGGGAGAGCGCAGTGTCCCGTATTTCACCGAACGGATCGGTACTCGGGATACAGTCAGCGGCTGTGATGGTTCTTTGGGGCGTGGAAACTGTGGACACGGGATACTGTCCCACCGTGTGTGCTGTGAAGAAGTTGAACCCGTCCATATGCCGTGCATCTGCCGTTGAGAGCGCATAGGGCAGAAGGAGGCCGAGCTCTGTGGGCGATGGCTGCGCGGTGGGGGGCATCATGCTCTGCGCGGTTATTGCGGGGCGGGGTGAGAGCATTGCCGCAGGGAAACGCACTGCGGCGTTCGGCAGTACACAGAAGGGATCCTTCTGTACTGCCGCGATCAAGCGGAAGGGAAGCCCCGCGGCCCGAAGTGCATTGGGAACATTTCGGCTGCCGTTTGGCATGGCGACAAGCAGAACGCCGAAGGTTTCATTTTGCAGATAAGCCGACAGCGACTGGCCATCGGGAAGAGAGAAGCGCAAACCAAGGCCGGAGTCTGCCAGCACTTCTCCGAGTACGGCGATCAAACCGTGTGGAGGGACGGGCAAGCTTCGGCGGATATAGGGAGCAGCGGGAGACTCGAAAAGACGCTTCAGTGCATCGATCGAGACTGCGGGGAGAAACAGCAGACGATCCTCGGGCTTGGGCAGGTGCGGGATGATTGGATCGGTCGAATAGAGCGAAGCATTGTCTCCCGTATGATCGGCAAAGCCGATACGTGCGTTCCCGGCTTGGGCGGCAAGCAGGAGGGGGGCAGTATCGGGATGTGCCAAGACGGTATGCCGCGCAGGGGGACATTTGCCGTACTGTGCCGAAAAATATGCACTTGCCAGACCGGAGAGTTCGCTGAGGGTGGCGGGGGCGGATGCGTTGGGGTAGATTGCACGGCGTTTGGCCATGAGATCGGCATAGGCGGCTTCACAGCGCGGATCGTCGGTGGTAAATTCAATGGGGGCACATTGTGCGGGATCAGCCGCTGCCGCACGATAAGCTTCATCAAGCAGAAGCAGCTCATCGGGAGAGGGATCACGCAGCTCAACGGTGCGGTAATAGTCGGCAATTACCGACAAACAGGACAGGGGAAGTGCCAAGTCCAGCCGCGCTGCCCGTGCCGTCAATTCATCGGGGAAGAGATGCAGAAAGCCCTCACCGGCATCATCGGGAAGCTTTCTGGGCGGAGGGGCGGTTTCCTTTGATTTTGCAGTCAGAATATCGCGTGCCAGGCGATACTGTGCATCGTCAATGCCGCACAGCACAAGGAGCGTTCGGCGAATGACCGCTGCGTCAATGCCTGCTGCGGCAAGAAGCATCATCGCGTCATGATCCGCTTCTTCGGAGAGCGGAAGCACGCGAACATCCTCGATTTGTGTCGGCGCAGCGCATGGTGTACCGATTTTCCCTGACAGAATTGAGGAGATTGCCTGCGCGGAATAGTCTGCATCAACTTGCAATTCGGCGATCAGATACAGATCGGTTAGTGCAGATGAAATCGGAGAGTTTTGCAGACAAGCCAAAATTTTGTCGGTGTCTGCGGATTTTTGGGGGATGAAAAAGAGATAGGAGCGCATAGTCAGCATCCTTTCATTATTGTCTTGAAGAGGAATCAAAGCTTGCCGATCAGTCGAATATTGTCATGTGCTACGGGAGTAACCGTTATCTCCCGCCCGCGCAGATCACAGCCGTCAGATTCAACCTCGACTTCGTAAAAAGTGGGGGTGTGTCCGCGGTAGATGTTGCCTTGCCTGGTTTCAAAGAGAACCGATTGCGGCTCAGCCCCCGAAACGGCGGCATCAAGCAGCTCGGCATGAAGTGCTGCTTGGGCTTCAATGAGTGCGTTTGAGCGAGCGTGCTTGACTGACTCGTCAATTTGTCCGTCCATCTCTGCCGCTTCGGTGCCGGGACGTTTGGAATAGGCGAAAATGTGGGCATCAAGGAAGCGGGCACGGTCAAGGAAATCAAGCGTTTCTGCAAAATCGGCATCGGTTTCCTGCGGAAAACCGACGATGACATCGGCGGTCAGCCCCAAGCGAGGGAAAGCGGCGCGAAGCCGTTCAATGGCGGCATATGCCATTTCCGCCGAGTAACGGCGGCGCATCAGGCGCAGAACGTGGCCGGAGCCACTCTGCAGGGAGAGATGAAAATGGGGCGCGAGTGATCGCAAACCTGCGATGCGGGAAACAAAGTCATCGCGGATCAATGAGGGATCAAGTGAGCCGAGACGGATGCGCGCAATGCCGCTCTCGCGGTCAAGCGAGCAGAGCAAGTCGGCAAGGTCATAATTGCCGAGATCCTTGCCGTAGGCAGAGGTTTCGATGCCGGTCAGGACAACCTCACGGCATCCACCCTCGGCCAGCGCGCGAACTTCAGCCAGCACGTCGGCGGGGGCTTTTGAGCGTATTTTTCCCCGTGCGCGGGGAATGATACAATAGGCACAATGGCTCTCACAGCCATCCTCGATTTTGACATAGGCGCGTGTACGGTCAAAGCGCGTGATCTGCATTGTCTCGAAGGGCGCATCGTCGAGATTGGAGACGGCGATGACGGGCGCGTCGTTTTTTCGTCCCCGGGCCGCCAATGTCTGCGCAGCGGCAATGACTGACAGCTTTTCACGATTGCCGCAGACATAATCCACGCCTTGAATAGCTGCGATCTGCATGGCATCAACCTGTGCAAGACACCCCGTCACGAGAATATACGCATCGGGATTGTGAGAGAGGGCACGTCGAATAAATTGGCGGGCTTTGCGATCGCTCTCCGCCGTAACTGTGCAGGTATTGATGACATACAGCGAGCAAACTTCGGTGGGAGGGAGCAGGGTGAATCCGATCTTCTGCAGCCCCTCTGCAATTGCTTCACTCTCATATTGATTGACCTTGCAGCCCAAGGTGTAGATTCCTGCAGTAAGAGACATAGCAACTCCTTTGATCAAAATAACACTTTTTTATATTTTATCAGCATTTGCATAAAAAATAAAGAGAAAAAGTGTAAATTCCTCTGCGATTTTTTATAAATCCTCTTGAAAAAAAACGATTGTTGCAGTATAATAACAGATGAAGACAAAATTTGTCACCGTGAGAGGAGATACTTCTGATGAGCGAACTTCATGTTATAGACCATCCGCTGATTACCCATAAGCTGTCCATCATGCGCAATAAGCGCACAGGTTCCAAGGATTTCCGCGAACTGCTCAACGAAATCGCTATGCTGATGGGTTATGAGTTGACCCGTGATCTTCCGCTGGAGGAAGTAATCATTGAAACCCCCCTGACCAAAATGAAGGCGAAGACGATTGCAGGCAAAAAACTGGCAATCATTCCGATCTTGCGTGCCGGTTTGGGCATGGTTGACGGTTTGCTCAGCCTGATTCCTGTCGCCAAGGTGGGGCATATCGGTCTCTATCGCGATCCCGATACCCATGAGCCTGTTGAATATTATTGCAAGCTCCCTTTTGATATTGAGGATCGTATTTGCATTTTGGTTGATCCGATGCTGGCGACAGGCGGCTCTTCCAGTGACGCACTGCGTATGCTCAAGGAAAAGGGCTGCCGCAATATCCGCCTGATGTGCCTTGTTGCCGCTCCCGAGGGTGTGGCACGCGTGATGGCCGATCATCCCGATGTGGATATCTACACGGCAAGCCTTGATGAGTGCCTCAACGACCACGCTTATATCGTGCCCGGTTTGGGCGATGCGGGTGACCGTATTTTCGGCACAAAATAATTACAGTGTAATCAGATAGGGCGGCATTTGCCAGCAGGCAGATGCCGCCTTACCCATAAAAATTGAAGGAGATACCTCCATGCGTGAGATTGTCATCGGCCGCAATGACGCGGGTCAGCGGCTGGATAAATTCTTGTCCAAAGCCCTCCCCGGATTGCCGCAATCCATGATGTATAAATATATTCGCACCAAAAAAATCAAGCGCAACCGCGCGCGTACCGCCCCAAATGATCAGCTCTGTGAGGGAGATACGCTGCAGCTCTTTATCCGTGAGGAATTTTTCGGTATGCCCGAGGAGGATGTTGGTGCGCTTGATCGAATCAAGCCCAAGCTGGAGATTTGCTATGAGGATGAGAATATTCTTGTGCTCAATAAGCGTCCCGGGGTGCTGGTGCATCAGGATGAAGCAGGCGGTGAGAACACCCTGATTTTGCACATCCAGGCATATTTGCACCAAAAGGGAGAGTATGATCCCGCCGCCGAGCAGTCGTTTGCGCCTGCACTCTGCAATCGGATTGACCGCAATACGGGCGGTCTTGTGCTGGCGGCCAAAAATGCCGCCGCACTGCGGGTGATGAACGAAAAAATCCGCAACGGTGAGATTGGCAAATTCTATTTATGCGCCGTTCACGGCAAGCCCGCAAAGCCCGAGGCAACACTGCACGGCTGGCTGATCAAGGACAGCGCCGCGAATACCGTGAGTGTCAGTGACCATCGACGGCATGGCGCAAAAGAAATCATCACCCGCTATGTCACCATTGCTTCGCGGGAGGACGCATCTCTGCTTGAGGTTGAGCTGTTGACCGGACGCACCCATCAAATTCGTGCGCATCTCGCACACATCGGGCATCCGCTGCTGGGGGATGGAAAATACGGCGTCAATCGCGAGGACAAGCGCCGTGGATACAAATATCAGGCACTCTATGCCTACCGTCTGCGCTTTAATTTTGCCGATGATGACGGTCCTCTTGCCTACCTGCGGGGCAGAGAAGTCGCCCTTGCGCCTGACCGTATCTGGTTTGTGCGCGACTTCGCATGAGTCCCTTTCTTGGTGTTGTCCGCCGTTTCCCGTCACTTTGCCTGATCCTCAGCGCGGTTATGACAGCCGCCGTCTTGATTTTCCCCGTGCTGGCACCGCTTGAGTGGATCTCGCTTGTGCCGGCAATGGCGGTTTTGCTGATGTTGAGTTCGGTGCCTGCGCATACGGGAAAGCGCACACGCCTGCGCCGCCTTTATGGCTATGGATTTTTCTTTTTCTTTTGTTATCAAGCCATTGTTTATCATTGGTTTATCTATCTTTATCCCCTGGAGTTTACGGGAATGAGCCGTGCTGCTGCGGCGGTTGTCGTGGTGCTCGCTTGCTTTGGACTGGCACTTCTGCACGGAGGCATTTATGCCTTTGCCTTTCCGATGATCGCACTTGTGCTGCGATCCCCCCTCTGCCGTCGGTTCCGCCCACTTCGCCTGCCCTTGGTGGCGGCGGTGTGGTGTATATTTGAATGGCTGCAGACCCAGACATGGATCGGCGTTCCGTGGGGTAGATTGGCGCTGGGACAGGTGCGCTGGCTTCCCGTAATTCAGACCGCCTCACTGCTTGGCAGTTATCTGATCTCTTTTCTGCTTTTGCTTGTCAATCTTCTGCTCGCCCAGGCACTGCTGGTACCTGCCGTCACCCGACGGAGGGTGATGGCTGCACTGCTTGTGTTTGGAGTGAATTTTGCCGCAGGAAGTATACTTTTCTTGGTCGATGAGATGAAGGCAGAGCAAAGAGAAACAGTGGTCGCCGCCGCAGTGCAGGGGAATATCTCTTCCTCGGTCAAATGGAGCACCGAAGCGCTGGCCGAAACCTTTGATGTATATGTGTCGCTGACACGCGAAGCAGCCTCCGACGGTGCCGAGCTGATTGTTTGGCCCGAGAGTACCATTCCGTATATTGTGCCCAACTACGCATGGATGGTGGACTATCTGGAGGCATTGTCTGCGGAAAATTCCGCCGCACTGTTGGTCGGCTGCTTTACGAAGGATACGGCGGGAATGCGAAACTCCATTCTCACCTTTACCCCTGACACGGGATTGGAGAGCAATGTCTATTCCAAACGCCATTTGGTTCCGTTTGGCGAATATCTGCCGATGGCAAAGCTGGTAGAGGCGATCTGCCCGCCGCTGGCAGAGCTGCAGATGATGGAGGGCGGCGATCTTGTGGCGGGAGAAAGTGCCTCAGTTGCCGAGGTCAACGGCGTGAAGATCGGTTCACTCATCTGTTTTGATTCGATCTATGAAACGCTGGCCCTGGACAGTGTGCGTGACGGTGCCGAAATCCTTGCCGTTTCAACCAATGACTCTTGGTTCAGTGATTCGGCTGCCCTTGATCAGCACAACGGACAGGCCGTTTTGCGTGCCGTCGAGACCCGCCGCAGTGTGGTTCGTGCCGCCAATACAGGCGTTTCATCGATCATTACGCCGCGCGGGACAATTTTGGGCGCGCTCGAACCTCTTGTCGACGGACAAATCAGTGCTGAGGTCGAGTGCAATGACGAACTGACGCTCTATGCAAGGGTCGGCAATTTGCTCATTTGGCTCTGTATGTTTGGGGCGGGGGCTGCCCTCGTTTCATACCTGCTTCCCGCTTGTCAGAGAAAAGAGAAGAAGTCGAAATCAATTGACAATCAAGCCGCTGTGTGATATACTATATTCCATGCAATTCCAAACAGAAAGAAGGCAATGTTAATCTATGGTAATTCTTGCGCTAGCGCTTGCCGCTGCCATTACCTATGTCGTCTGGATACGGCGTCCGCAGCAGCGGATGATCAAACGCCTGCGCTCGGAGATGAAGCTGTCCGCCGCTTTTGCCAAGCCGGGCGAAACTCTGCAGCTGTCGGTGACGGTTTTCAATGAAAAATCTATGGTAGTTCCGCTTCTGCGCGTGGATATTGATCTGCCGGAGGAGCTGGCTTTTGTCGGCGAAGAGACCGATTTGCCCCGCCACCGTACACATATGTGTACCCTTGACGGGCATGACAGTATCACCTTTACGCATGCTGTCACGGCACAGAGAGAGGGCAAGGTTGCCATTGAATCTCCCGAGCTGATTGTTTACGGCATTACAGGAGCCGTAATTGATAACAACGCCGCCGATCGCGGTCAGACCGCCGCGCGTCTGCGTATCCGCTATACCGATGAAGCATGAGAGGGATGAGGTAATTATGGAAGAAAAACGCTATCGCCGCGTCCATCTTGCGGCTTCTTATGCCCTTCCGCTGAGTCTGTTGGTCAGCGTCAGTTATACGGTAATGTATCGCGCGGTCGGACTCGGGGGACGGTATCTCTCTCCTCTGGCGGCAATTCTCTTCTTCACTGTCGGCTACGTGCTGATGATGCTGGAGGAGCGTCTGTTTGGCGTGACGCATATTGCGCATGACATAGATGACGGAATTGAAGAACAGATACAGCATACTGTGAAAAAACGCTATTTGCTCATTCCTGCCGCGGTGGCGATGATTCCGGCGTCTCTGACCGTTCCGCTTGTCAATCGTGAGATTTTGCGTCTGGTGGAAACGGGTGAGCTTGATTATTATTCGGATAATTTTATTGCTCCCTGGATTGTATTCGGCATTATTGTCATTTCTTGCGTGATGGGTGCATCGGCAAGACAGCAGCCGGGCAATATTACGGTGACGCCAAGCTCGGTTTGGTTTTATGTCATTGTCCATGTGGCGCTCTACATCATTGATTTGTTTATGGAAATCCCCTCTATCCTCCCCTGCTTGATGTTGGTTGTCGTGGGGATCGCATCGATATATGAGCTGAATCTCAGCTTTGTCGAGGATATTACCCGAAAATCGGGCGATATGCGAGAACTGCCGCGTCTGCGTGAGACAAATTATCTCTACGTCAAGCAGATCGTCAAAAAATTCATTTGGGTGTTTATTGTGCCCTTTTTGCTCTGCTCGGCATTTGATCTTGTCTGGCAGTATTTTCTGGAGAATGCACTTAACCAACCGCTGTAATTTCAACTTTTCGAAAAAACTTGGGGTGTGTGCCGCGCAATCGGCGCGGCACACACTTTTTTTGCCCGATCTTGATTTGAAAGGAGAGACATTTGATGATTGAAGTTTCCCATCTGCACAAAACATTCCGTGTGGCGCGGCGAAACGCGGGCATCGGTGAGGCCGTGCGTGCACTTTTTCGCCGTGAATACACCGAAATCCATGCTCTGGACGATATTTCCTTCCGAATCGCCGATGGGGAGATGGTGGGATACATCGGCCCCAACGGGGCGGGGAAGAGCAGCAGCATCAAGGTGATGAGCGGAATTCTAACCCCCGACAGCGGCAGTTGTGTCATTGACGGCTGTGTGCCATGGCGGGATCGTCGTGCGCACGTTGCCAACATCGGTGTTGTATTCGGTCAGCGCTCCCAGCTTTGGTGGGATGTACCCGTTATCGATTCCTTCGATCTTATCCGAGATATCTATCGGGTGGCTGAACATCAGTATCACACCGACTTGGACGAACTCTGCGATCTGCTGGACCTGGGGGAGATCCTGCGCACCCCCACCCGTCAGCTTAGTCTGGGTCAGCGGATGCGTTGTGAGATCGCCGCATCGCTGATTCACCGCCCGCGCATCATCTTTTTGGACGAGCCCACCATTGGGTTGGATGCAGTATCCAAGCTGGCGGTGCGGGAATTCATTCGCCGCATCAACCGTGAGCGGGGCACCACGGTGATCCTCACCACCCACGATATGCAGGACATTGAAGCCCTCACCGAGCGGATCATTCTCATCGGTCGGGGCAAGATCCTGCTGGATGGAGCACTGGATGCGCTGAAGGCAAAGCATTCCGCCCTGCGCCGTATCACAGTGCGTTTTGCGCCGGGGACACCGTCACCCGCCGCGCGTCCTCTGCCTGATGGGATCACGCTGCTCTCTGCCGACGAGGGGCGTGCCGAGTTTGGGGTAGACACCGCCCGACTTTCGGTGTCCGCGGCCATCGAATGCCTGACGCGGGATATCGACGTGCGGGATCTGGCGGTGACGGGGCAGAGCACCGAGGAGCTGGTCGTCTCACTCTACGAGGAGTTCCGCATATGATACGCTCACCTCGACTTCGTCCCTACATCAGCTTCTTCCGTCTTCGTTTCCTTGGAGGAATGCAGTATCGGGTGGCAGCATTTGCGGGGATTCTGACCCAGTTTGCCTGGGGCGCCATGAATCTGCTGCTGTATACCGCCTTCTACGAAGCTGATCCCACCGCATTTCCTATGGGATTTGAGCAGATTAGCGCCTACGTTTGGTTCAATCAGGCTTTTTTGACCATGTTCATGCTGTGGTTTTTGGATGCCGATATTTTCGCCGCCATCAGAGACGGGAATGTCGCCTACGAGCTGGTTCGCCCTCTGGATCTCTATCGAATGTGGTTTGTCAAAAACCTTGCCACCCGGACGGCCAAGGTTGTCCTGCGCTGCCTGCCCATCTTGGTGGTGGCGGTCTTCCTTCCTGCGCCATACGGGCTGACGTTGCCCGTGTCCTTAGGGGCGTTTCTGCTCTTTCTTTTGACCATGATGCTGGCTCTCGTGCTGGTGGTAGCCTTCTGTATGCTCATCTACATTGTGACCTTCTACACCATGAATCCCCTGGGGGTGCGGATCATCGCTACCTCCATGGGGGAATTTCTCTGCGGAGCGCTGATCCCCATCCCCTTCATGCCTGACGGCCTGCGCCGGGTGGTGGAGCTGTCCCCATTCGGTGCCATGCAGAATCTGCCTTTCCGCATCTATTCGGGGCACCTGTCAGGGGCAGAGATGTGGTGGAGAATCCTTCTGCAGGTGTTCTGGATCGCAGCTTTGATCCTGTTTGGTCGCTTGCTCATGGCCCACGCCCTGCGCCGCGTGGCCGTACAGGGGGGGTGAGGGAATGAAGCTTTATTTACGCTACCTTGCCATCCACTTCAAGAGTCAGATGCAGTATAAAACCTCTTTTTTCCTGACCTTGATCGGTCAGTTCCTCACTGCATTTTCCACCTTCCTTGGGATTTGGGTCATGTTTACCCGGTTCAGCTCGGTGAAGGGCTTCACCTACCCCGAGGTCTCCCTGTGCTACGCTGTGGTGCTGATGTCCTTCTCCCTGGCTGAGACCTTCTTCCGTGGCTTTGATACCTTTCCTCGTATGATCGGCAACGGGGAGTTTGACCGCATTCTGGTGCGTCCCCGTTCTCCCGTTTTTCAGGTGCTGGGGGCAAAGATCGACTTCACTCGCCTGGGCCGGCTGCTGCAGGCGGCGGTGATCTTTGCTTGGGCCATCCCCCGCAGCGGGGTGGTGTGGACTGCTGCCAATGTGGTCACGCTCTGCGGTATGATCTTGGCGGGAAGCCTGGTGTTTGCAGGGCTGTTCCTGCTCTACGCGGGGATCTGTTTCTTCACATTGGATGGGCTTGAGGTGATGAACATTTTCACCGACGGCGGGCGGGAGTTCGGGCGCTATCCTCTTTCGGTCTACGGGGACGCTGTCCTGCGTTTTCTGACCTTTGTAGTGCCCCTCGCCCTCTTCCTCTATTATCCCTTCCTCACCCTGTTAGGTCGGAGCGAGAGCCTGCTCTGGCGTATTTGTCCGCTCTTTGCTCTGCTGTTTCTTATCCCCTGTTACGCCGTTTGGCGGATTGGGCTTCTGCATTATCGCTCCACGGGATCGTGAGCAAAAAAGTTTTATTCGGTTTTGTGATCTCTACTGCCCATATTCCACGCGAATTCTCCTGATGGGGGATGGGAAAATTCTGTAAAAAGTGGTACCATTACCTTGCATAGGAGGTAATTATGGATCAACATATCATAGGTAATTTTATAGGAACCAAGCGAAGAGAGAAAAATCTGACACAAGAGCAGCTCGCAGAAAGATTAGGCGTATCGAACAAGACAATTTCAAAGTGGGAAAATGGAAAATGTATGCCCGATTATTCTGTGATAGAATTATTGTGTAAGGAACTGGAGATTACCCTTGCTGAGCTGCTGGATGGAGAAGAAAAGGAGCCGAACAGCATCAGGGTATACGACGAAGAACAGGTGAAAGCGTTGCTTGGAAAGATACAAAAAATGGAGAAGAACTACAAATATGCATTCGGAATCATGATGATCCTGATCGGTTTTCTCTCCCTGATTTTGGTGTCATTGTTCGGCGGATCGCATTTCCGGGACTTTGTATCCGGCTGTTTATGCGGTTTGGGCCTTAGCTTGGTCGTGGGCGGCATCGTCGCAATCGTGATGAGTTTCAAGAAAGGTAGATAAAGAGAATGAAAATATTAAAAATCATAGGTGGTCTATGTGCGGGAGCCGGTGTAGGCATTTGCTGTGGAGTGGCGATGAATAACCTCATCGCAGGAATTTTGATCGGCCTTGGCATTGGGATCTGCTATGCCTTGGTTTTTACCGGTTCGTCCAAGAAAGATTAACAAATTCCACTTTCTTTGGAATTGAAGTCTGTGAAAAATAATAGAACAAGCCCTTCGCCTCACGGCGAAGGGCTTGTCTGTTTTGGATTAGTCGCAGATATAGGGCAGCAGAGTGATGCGACGTGCACGCTTGATTGCGGTGATCAGCTCATGCCAGTGCTTTGCGCTGATGCCCGTTTTTTAAGAGCATATTGTTTAGTGTCCAACAGTAATATTCAGTCCGTTTTCTCCCACGATCAGCGTGCCGTCCTTGAGCGAAATGAATGGCGAAAATTCAACCGTTTCGTCCTCGCGGGTCAGGCGAATGGTAACGTCGGGGAAGATATCGCTGATATTGCATTGGATGATAAACGGTTGGCAATCCGGGTCTTCGTACACTAAGGTGGAGCTTTCGGTGGTCATATCATTTCGGTAGAGGGAGAGAGCCATGCCGGAATATCTTGGAATTACCAGGTAATAATCTCCGTCCGAAAAATAGTGGACGGGAATTTGATCGGTGTCCAGATACTGCTCTATGTAAAGGTCCAAACTTGTCATTTCCCGATAGCCCAAATGCGCCACGGCATAGGACTGGTTATCCGTAAACGGAATGCTGTCCTGTTTTGAGGTGTTGATTTTCTGGAAATCATCACCCGAAGACGAAGCCGCGCACGCGGAGAGAAGCAGAATGCAGGCGAAAATAAGGACGAGATAAGGGGAAAGTCGTTTCATAGAGGATCTCCTTTAAGAGAAAACGCCCGAACAGAAATTCTCTTCGGGCGTTTTTGTTTTGCTACTTTGAAATTAGTCGCAGATATAGGGCAGCAGAGCGGTGTGACGTGCACGCTTGATTGCGGTGGTCAGCTCACGCTGATGCTTTGCGCAGGTACCGGAAATGCGGCGGGGCAGAATCTTGCCGCGCTCGCTGATGAACTTGCGCAGTCTTGCGGAATCCTTGTAATCAATGTACTCAATCTTCTCGGCGCAGAAGGCGCAGACCTTCTTTCTTCTCTTGTTGGGGCGCACGGGACGCTGAGTGTTTTCGGTTCTATCCATGATACGTTACCTCCTGTTCAATTTTGGTTAAAACGGCAGATCATCGTCACCCGAAATTTCTTCAAATTTCGGTGTGCTTGCAGCGCCCGACGAATAAGACGGTGCGCTGTAGGAGTCGGGCGTATACTGGCTGGGTGCGGCACCGTAGCCTGCACCGCCCTCGCCTTTGGCATCAACGAAGTTAATCTCATCTGCCACAATTTCGGTCGCAAAACGCTTCTGACCCTGCTGGTCGGTCCAGCTTCTGGTTTGAATCGAGCCCACAACGCAGATCGAACTGCCTTTGCGGAAATAACGCGATACAAACTCAGCCTGCTGACGCCATGCAACAATGTCCAGGAAATCAGCCTGAGGCTGGTTCTGTGCATCATTGGACTTGGACTGGAAGCGACGGTTGACCGCAATACGGAAAGAGACAACCGGGACACCGCTGGTGGTTTGCTTCAGCTCGGGATCGGCAACCATTCTGCCCCCGAGGATTACCTTATTGAGGTTGAAATTTGCCATGATTTTACGCCTCCTGATTCAACTTGCGGGGGACTTAAGCCTCAGCTTCGGCGGGCTCAGCAGCGGCTTCAGCGGCAGCAGCTTCAGCAGCGGCAGCCTTGGCAGCAGCAGCGGCAGCAACCTTAGCCATGACCTTCTCATCCAGCTTCAGCGTCATCGTGCGCATGATGGCATCGTTGATCTTGAAGAGACGCTCGAGCTCAGCGGGGAACTCGGGAGCACTCTTGTAGGTCACGACGACATAATGGCCCTCGTTGATGTCGTTGATGGGATAAGCCAGACGGCGCTTGCCCCACTCGTTGATCTGATCAATGGTGCCGTTCTCGGCGATCAGGGCAGTGAACTTTTCCACTACAGCCTTGACAGCCTCATCACCGTTGGTCGGGTCGACGACGAACAGGGTTTCGTACGTGTTGATAACCTTTTCCATGTTTTACACCTCCCTATGGACATAAGACCGCACACAGAAAGAATTTATGCGCGGTAAGGAGACAGGCGAAATCAGCCTGTACCGAAACAACATTATAGCATAATCCGAAATATTTGTCAAGGGATTGTACAAATATTTTTGCCGATTTTCCTCAATACAGTTTATATTTCAGGCGAAGATTGTCGGCAATCATGGCAATGAATTCGCTGTTGGTGGGTTTGCCGCGGTTGTTTTGAATGGTGTAGCCGAAATATGCATTGAGGGTATCAACGTCTCCTCGATCCCAGGCGACTTCAATGGCGTGGCGAATGGCACGCTCGACGCGAGAGGTTGTGGTGGAATATTTTTTGGCAACCGAGGGATAGAGCACTTTGGTCACCGAGTTGATGATGTCGCTGTCCTTGATGGTCAGCAGAATAGCGGTGCGCAGGTATTGATACCCCTTGATATGTGCGGGAACACCGATCTGGTGGATGATTTTTGTGACCTGCGTTTCAATATCGGGGGAGGAATCACTTTGCGCGGCGGGCATACGGGCAGGCTGTATCGGCGCACGGGTGAGCGAGGCGATATGTTCAATCAAACTGCCGCTGTCAAAGGGCTTGAGCAGACAGAGTGCGGCACCTGCGGCAGATGCTTCCACAAAGATGTTTTGATTGGCGACAATCGAAAGAACAATGAAATGAGGAGGACGGTCAGGGGTGAAATCAATGGCACGGCTGTTGCGCAGGACACCGATTCCGTCCAGTTTAGAGAGCCAGACATCGATGATGACCACATCGGGATGAAAGCGGCTCATTTTGACCAATGCCTCTTCGCCGTTTGATGCTTCTTCGATGTTTCGATAGCCTGCGTGCCCCAGCGCACTGCGCAAGTCCTCTCGTGCCTGCGCACTTTCATCTGCGATTAAAATTTTTGTGTTGAGTTCCATCTGTCTTCTGTTCCTTTCTGTGTATGAGGTGTTTTTATTCCAAAGCAGGATATGGTAAAATTTGACACAACCATATTTTACCATATTTGTATCGACATTTCAAGAGATTACCATAAATTTCCTGATGAAAAGTTGCATGAAAAAAACGCCTCAAATTTGGTATTTATTACCAAATTTGAGGTGCGCTTGTCAAAAAAGAGAAATCAGGTTTCGTCAGTTGTGTTGGGTATATCTGCAGGACCCGTCGCGTGATGCTGGCAGGGATGCTCGAAAAAGTGGGTGAGATCAACACTCAACCTGCCTGCCTCGTCCTCCGAGAAGCCGATTGCGCGGACAAGCCGTGCCTCTTCCTCGTCGGCGATGGGGGCATCAAAGGTGGCAAAATGCACACCGCAGAGATCGATAAAATTCAACGCTGCGCGGCCGAGCACAAACATGGCGGTAAAATCGGGGTCACGGCTGCTCACAGTACCAAGACTCCGGAGAGAACCACCCTCGGGGGTGAGCACAAACTGGCAGACGCCGTGGAGCTCATCGTCGACCACAGCTGCATAAGCCAGCAGATCGGCGTCATATTCCACACCGCAGCGCGCACAGATAGCTTCCTGCTCGGTTTTGGATTGAATGGGTTTGACTTCCAGCATTTTTATGATTGTCCTTTCGTGTTGTCCAATAGATAGTTGATTTCATCCTGCGTCAGATGCCGCCATTTTCCCGCGGGCAGATCGCCCAGTGCAAGCTTGCCGATGGCAACTCTGTACAGGCGGAGAACACGCAGACCGTGCGCCTCACAAGTGCGGCGGATCTGGCGATTTCGCCCTTCATAGAGCGTCATGCGCAAAACAGTTGCGTTGGCTTCATCGGCGATACGCTCGACTAAAACGGGCTGCGTCATATATCCGTCCAGCGCAAGCGGTGCCCCCAGTGTGCTGATTTGCTCATCATGAAGTTTGCCTGCAACGGTGACATGATAGATTTTGGGGATCTCATGCCGCGGATGCGTCAGGCGATGGGTCAACGCCCCGTCATCGGTGAGCAAAAGCAGCCCCTCTGAATTGTAGTCAAGCCGTCCGACGGGATAAATTCGCCCACCTGCGTCGACTGTCAGTTCAGTGACACAGCGCCGCCCCCGATCATCGCTGACCGAGGAAAGGACGCCTCGGGGCTTGTTGAGCATTACATAAATATGGTTGGTGCGGGCGGGAGGGAGTACAGGCTTGCCGTGGTAGAGAACATGGTCAATCCCCGGAAAAATCTTTTGTCCGAGAACAGCGGGGATCCCGTTGACCGTGACTCGGCCCGCGGCAATTTCTTCCTCGGCGGCGCGCCGGGAGAGCACACCGCAATCGGTGAAATATTTTTGCAGGCGAATTGGTTCGACGGGGGTGGAGCAGGATGATTTCATGTCTTTTCCTTAATATGTGATTATATGATCATTCAATTTTTACCGAACAGGCGGCGCAGAAAAGCGAAGAAGCCGGTTTCCCGCTCGGCTGATTCAACCGAAAATGCCGCAACAAGCGGGGATTCGGCAACAATCTCCCCGTTGACAAGAAGACATACTTTCCCGACAACCGTATCGGCTTCCACAGGGGCATACAGCATACGGGGCAGTTCAACATAGAGCTCGGGTACAGGAGAATTTGCCGATAATGTAACCTCCAGCGGTGCGGTGTTACAGACGGAGACGTAATCCATCCTGCCGCTTACCACCGGAAGTGTATAGGAGAGCTCACCGGCTTTCCCCAAAGAATGGCGAACCGAGTTGGCAAAGCCGTAGTCAAGCATCGCGGTATGATCCTGCCAATCGTTTGGGGCGTTGAGGGTTACAGCAATCAGCGTGACACCATCCCGCTCGGCGGCACTGACCAGGCAGCGACCGCTTTTCTTGGTGTACCCGGTTTTGACGCCGATCACACCATCGTAAAGTTTGAGCAGTTTGTTGTGATTAAGCAGAAGGCGAACCCCCTCATCACCATTGAGGGGAATGGTTTTTTTATAGGTTGAGACCATAGTGCGGAAGGTGGGATAGCGCAGTGCCTGCATGGTGATTTGTGCCAATTCCCGTGCGGTGGTGTAGTGTTCCTCGTTCCACAGTCCATGCGGGTTGGTAAAATGGGTGTTTCCAATCCTAATTCGGCGGCACAGGCATTCATTTCCGCGGCGAAAGCATCAATGCTGCCCGAGACAGCGATGGCAATGGCCGCAGCCGCATCATTGGCCGATTCGAGCAGCATGGCATAGAGCAAATCCTCCAGCGTCAGCTGCTCACCGGCGTACAGGTAGACCGACGATCCTTCCACCCCCACTGCTGCGGGGTTGATTTCAACTGTGGTATCAAGCGGCATTTCACGCAGAGCGACAAGCGCGGTCATGATTTTGGTCGTGCTCGCCATGGCATGCCGATCATCGGCATTTTTTGACCAGATCACACGTCCCGAGTCGGCATCGATGAGAATTGCGGCCTCTGCCGAAACACCGGGCTGGGCATGGGCAGGCAAAATAAAGCTGCCGGTCAATACGCAGAAGCAGAGCAGGGCAGAGAGAAAAATTCGAGAAACTTGTTGCATGAAGATCGCTCCCGTCACAAGAAGTAGTGTATTCTATGCGGTGAGCGGCTGATTCATGCGTGTTTATGCCATCGGTGTGTCGTCGGCGTCCTCGGGATCATCGGCTTTCTTTTTGAAAACCGCCTTCAGCTTTGCGAAGATATCGGGTGAGCGTTCGATGAGCGAACTGATCTGATCAATGGGATCGTTGGGAACGGGAGAGCCCACGTTGATGAGATCGACATTTCCTTCCTTATTTATAACAAGGAAGCCGATGGGGGAAATGGACAGACCGGTTCCGCCGCCGCCACCGAAATTCTGGGGTACCGGACGTGCGTGTGCCTGTCCGTCACCCTGTGCGGCGTTTTTGTTGTTGTAATCAAGGCCGCCCGAAGCGAAGCCCATCGAAATTTTCGAGATGGGAATGATGGTTGTCCCGCTTTCCGTGTTAATGGGATTGCCGATGACGGTATTGGCATCGACCATGGTGCGGATGTTTTCCAGAGAAGTCTGGATAATTTCACTGAGCTTGTTTGCCGAAGTTTCAGCCATAATAATATGTCCTTTCGTCAAAAATATGATCTATCGAAGTCCCGTGGGGGAGTTCAGGCAGATTGGGGGGAGGATTTGTGCTTGAGAAATCCGAAGAGCAGACGCAGGCCGATGTCGGCGAGATGCCAGACGCGCAGGGTAAAGGCAATGCAGATGTCGGCTGTGATGCTGTCGGAGAGATAATCAACGGCAACATCAATATCCGTGGCTCGGTCGGTGTGCAGATTTGTTCCGCGATCAAGCAACTCAAGAATGGCTGCCACCGTCGGACAGACCGCGCCCCAGAGAATTGCCGTCTTTGCCGCGTCATCGGTGGCAATGACGAGACGCAGGCGGGTGATGTCGATGTGCAGATGATGTCCGAAACGAACAAAGAAGATCTTGAGCAGAGACAGAATTAGCCTCAGCGTTTGGTCAATCGGCGTTTGGGGCTTGCTTTGCGCAGATGCTTTTTTTTCGGCTTTGCGCTGTGCCTTTTTGCGCTGCTTTTCTGAAGCCTTTTGTTGTGCCGCCAGCGCTTTTTTCTTGCGCTTCTCTTCGACACGGCGCATCCTGCGCAGATTGTAGCGGCGAACCTTGACCTGCTTTTGCCGTTTGGGCAGAATGCGGATGGGAATGCCAAGGACTGTCACGGTAAGTTCCAGCTCGTCACGGTACCCAATGGTGACTTTCGCTTTGAGCAGAAGGAGGGCGATCAGCAGCAAAAGGATGGCTGCCAGCAAGATCAGCAGAATCTTGAGTATGATCACGGTGTCCTCCTTTCGGTTTGTCAGAGTCAGTATTGCCGCAGATATACCAAATTAGTCAATATCCGAAAACCCAACTGCACCCTCGGGCATATCCTCCTCGGGATCGGGCAGGCTGTCATCGGTCCGAGCGGGCTGTTCCGCAGTGTCGGCGGAGTTGGTTTGTACGGTGTCGGATACCGACTCGGCAGAGGGAGTTTCTTCGGCGGCGGCAGTATCGACGGGGTCGGATTCCTCTGCTTCCACCTTGTTTTGCTCGCGGTTGATTTCTTCGTATTTGGTTGCGCTCGCCAGTGCGAGTGCGTCTCCATCGGGCAGGTCAGCCAGGCTTTCCAGTCCGAACACGCGCAGAAAATCGGGCGTGGTGGCGTAGAGCATCGGGCGTCCCGGTGCATCAAGGCGGCCGCAGGATTCGATCAAATGGCGATCAATGAGTGAGTTGACGGCATACGAGCTGTCAACACCGCGCACCGCATCGATATAGGAGCGAGTAACGGGCTGATTGTAGGCGATGACGGCGAGAACCTCAAGCGAGGAGGCGGAAAGGTTTCCGCCGCGGCGAATGCCCAGCGCCTCACGGATGTAAGGCGCATATTCTTCTTTGGTACAGAGCTGGCAGGCATCGTCCATGCACAGCAGGAGAATGCCGCGTTCGCTTTCCTCACCGTTGTAGCCCAGCGCCATGTGCTCGGTCAGACGGCGAACTTCCTGTGCGGGCAAGCCAAGCACCTCACTCAATCGATCGTAGGTGACAGGATGCCCTGCCGCGAACAAAATCGCCTCAATGGCTTGTGTGATCTTGCGGATATCGGTCATGGCGATGGATTCATCCATGGTCATCAGTCCTTTCGTTGTCGGAATCAGGGGATTGGCTGTCGGGGATGGCGGAATCAAATTCATTCGCTTGATCGCGGAGAATGGTTGATTCATCGGTGTTGAGCAGGAACCGGGTGCGCAGGTCGTAAATGGGACGGCTTTCCTCCCCCTGCGTGTCGATTAGCAGGCGGCGCACCTTGACCAACTCAAGTATCCCCAGAAAGGCGGCAATCAGATCGGCGCGGGAGAGGTTGTCAGATAACAATTCGCCCAGCGTCGATGCCCCGTGCGTCTGCATGTGCCCGAGGATGCCGATAATTTTGACCTCAACGGGGACGATGGGACGCTGAATGAGGGGCGTGAAATGGTGAGAAATCTCGCGGCCGGAGGGCTTGGTTTGTGCGAGCATATGCCGCAGTGCACGGCGAAGGAGATCGACCTCGTGATCGGCAACAAAGGTACGGTCAACCGTGATTTCGTCGGTGTCCTTCGCCATACGTCCGCTGAATTGGGCGTAGCGCTCGTTCAGCTTAATGGAGGCAGCCTTCGCACGTTGGTATTGGAGCAGCGCGTCGGCAAGCGCGGCACGCGGATCTTCCTCTTCTGCTTCGAGACGGGGAAGGAGCATGCGGCTCTTGATCAGCATCAGCTCACTCGCCATGACCAGAAATTCGGCGGCGAGCTCCATGTCCAGCGCCTGTGCAGCCGAGATATATTCCATGTATTGATCGCAGATGAGCGAGATCGGAATGTCGGCAATGTTGACTTTGTTCTTGGCAATGAGGGAGAGAAGCAGGTCAAGCGGGCCGTCAAACTGTTCAAGATGATAAGTGATCGCTTCCATATGCATTACCTCAATAAACCCACGACGGCATGGCGACCAGTCTGCACATCAGCCACATCAGCTTGTCGACAATCCAGCCGAGCGGACCGGAAAGAACACCCAAAAAGAGGAGCAGCATAATGGCAAGTGAGATGTAACGCTCATATTTCATCACACCGAAGTAGAGCTTGGTGGGCAGGAAAATATAGCAGAACCTTGATCCGTCAAGTGGGGGAACCGGAAGCATGTTAAAGACTGCCAGACTGAGGTTGAGCGAAATGGAGGAAAACAGAAAGACAAAAAGGAGATACGATGCCATTGATGCGATTCCGTCACCGTAAAGCAGATCGACGGGGTCAACAAATATCACATAGATGCGAAGCAGAATGATACTTGCAAATGCAATGAGGATATTTGCGAGCGGTCCTGCGATGCCTGTCAGTGCCATATCGCGGCGGGGCTTGTTGAAATTGCGCGTAGTAACAGGGACGGGCTTTGCCCAACCAAACCCAAAGAAGAGCATGCAAATAAATCCCACCGGGTCAAGATGCTTGAGCGGATTGAGCGTCAGCCGACCGAAATTGCGCGCCGTGGGATCACCAAGACGGTACGCCATATAACCGTGGGCAGCTTCATGCGCCGAGAGGGCGAAAAGGATGATGGGCAATGACAGCAGCAGCGAGGGCAGATCTTGAATAAAGCGTTCGATCATATGAGCAAAAGCTCCTTTCGGAGAAAATCAAAGCACATCCAGCGCCACCAGATCCGCGTAGGTTTCGCGGCGAACGGCAACAGTTGCCTTGCCTCCCGCGATCAGCACCACAGGCGGGCGGGGAATGCGATTGTAGTTGGATGCCATCGAGTAGTTATATGCGCCGGTTGACAGAACGGCAAGAATATCGCCGCGGCGGGCAGGCTGAATGGGCATATCTTCGCCGATGAGATCGCCGCTCTCACAGCAGCGTCCTGCGATAGTCGCGGTGACGGTTTTTTCTTCGGCGGCGCGGTTGGCGATAAGTGCGGTGTAGCGCGAGGCATAGAGCGCATAGCGCGGGTTGTCGGGCATACCACCGTCAACCGAAATATAGCGCTTGAAGCCGGGGATTTCCTTGACCGAGCCGACGGTATACAGCGTGGTTCCCGCCGCTGCTACAAGTGAACGTCCGGGCTCAAGAAGAATGGTGGGAATGGGAATGTTGTGCTCGGCGCAAAGCTGATGCACGACGGCTGCTATGCGCTCAATCGCATCGGCATAGTCAATGACGGGATCGAATTCGGTATAGCGCACGCCCAGTCCGCCGCCCAAATTGAGCTCACGGCAATCGAATGCGAGATCGCGCTTGAGCTCGGCGATAAACGCCGTCATGATGCGCGCGGCATCCACGAAAGGATCAATCTCAAAAATCTGCGAGCCGATGTGGCAGTGCAGCCCCGCAAGATCAATGCCGGGCAGCGACATTGCCTCGGCAACAATCGCCTTGGCCTGTCCTGTCTCAATCGCACGTCCGAACTTGGAGTCAACACTTCCGGTGCTGATCGCACGGTGGGTGTGTGGATCAATGCCGGGGCTGATGCGCAGCAGAATTTTCTGCGTGCATCCGCGCGCCGATGCCATTGCCGAGATGGTGCGCAGTTCGTCTTCGTTGTCAACCACGATTGTACCGACGCCCATGTCAAGAGCATCGGCGAGATCCCGGTCGGTCTTGTTGTTGCCGTGGAAATAGATCCATGCCGCGGGGAAGCCGGCGGTCTTGGCGGTATACAGCTCGCCGCCCGATACACAGTCGATGCCGAGCCCTTCCTCGCGCACGATGTGATAAATTGCTGTACAGCTGAGTGCCTTTGAGGCATAGAGCGGGCGGGAATTTCCGCCGAAGTATTTTGCCATTGCGCGGCGATAGGTGCGGCAGTTCTCGCGCACCATGTCCTCGTCAATGAAGTAGGCGGGTGTGCCGAATTCACGGGCAAGATCAACGGCATCAAGACCGCCGATGGTCAAATGTCCGTTTTCATTTACTGCAAGATTGGGGTGAAGCATAATATCGTAACCAGTCCTTAGAAAAAGTTTGTCTGAAAATTATTGCGAGGGATTGAGGGGATTCCCTCAAAAAGCCCCGATAGGGTGTGGACAGAGCCCAACGGACTTACACACCCGCTGCCTGACGGATTGCCCGCCACAATTCGTCCTTGCCCTCACCTGTGTGCGAAGAGAAGGGGAGAATTTGTATGTCTGCGGGAATGTTGGGGTTGGTGTGAAGTGCATCGAGTGCCTTTTGTCGCTCCGTCTTGTTGAGCTTGTCGACCTTTGTTGCAACCACGAGGAAGGGAAGTCCCGATTCGTGGAGGTAGTTGAGCATCATGGCATCGTCCGCCGTCACGCCGACCTTTGCATCGACCAGCTGCAGAACAAGCGAAAGACGGTCAAGGTTGGGGTTTCGGGTGAAGTAGCCGTCGGTCAGTGCCGACCACTTCGCCTTATCGGCGGGTGCGCGGCGGGCAAATCCGTAGCCGGGCAGGTCAACAAAGAAAAGCTGCTTGTCGATGTCATAAAAATTGATGGTAATGGTTTTGCCGGGGGATGCGCTGACGCGCGCCAGCGATTTTCTCCCCAGCAACGTATTGATCAGTGAGCTCTTGCCCACGTTCGAGCGACCCGAGAAGGCGATCTGCGGCATGGGATCGGAGCAGAACTGCCTGATTTCGCCCGCGCTGATGCGCAGCGTTGTTTTTTGCAGATTTAATGCCATATCATTCTCCTTGTTTGGCATATGCGCGCGGCGCAGGAGCCTGCGCGGCTATGTATTCGTTGGGGATTGTGTCTGCGCTCATTTTCACCGGTTCGACCTCGGTCAGGGCGGCGGCAAGCACCTCTGCAGCGGTTTTGCAGGGGATGAAGGTCAGTGCCTCGCGCGCGGTGGGATCAAGTTCATCCAGATCGCGCATATTGTCTGCAGGGATCACCACACGCTTGACGCCGGCAGAGTAGGCTGCCATCGTCTTCTCGCGCAGCCCGCCAATCGCCAGCACGTGACCGCGCAGGGTAACCTCGCCCGTCATGGCCAGATCGCGGAGAACGGGACGTCCCGACAGCGCGCTGACCAGTGCGGTCACCATAGTTACGCCTGCCGACGGACCGTCCTTCGGTACGGCACCTTCAGGGAAGTGAATGTGCAAATCCTTGGTTTTGTAGAAATCGGGATCAATGCCGACTTCGCGTGCAATCGAGCGAATGTAGCTGACGGCAATGTGCGCCGATTCTTTCATCACGTCGCCAAGCGAGCCTGTCAGCTCAATCTTGCCCGAGCCTTCAAGCACGGCGACTTCAACCCGGAGCATATCGCCGCCAAGCTCGGTGTAGGCAAGCCCGTTGACAATGCCGACCTGATCCTGCTCTTCGATCTTCTCGGGCAGCGCTTTGCGTGCGCCGAGATAGCGGGAGACGTCGCTTTCATCAATCACAATGCGCTTTACACCCTCTTCAACCATGCGGCGAGCGGCTTTGCGGCAGAGATCACCGACTGCGCGCTCAAGATTGCGCACACCCGCTTCACGGGTGTAGTAGTCGATGACCTCGCTGATCGCCGCGTCGGTAATTTTGAGCGAACGGCGATTGAGACCGTGCCGCTTGAGTTGCTTGGGCAGCAGATGATTTTGAGCAATTGCCAGCTTCTCGGAGCGGGTGTAGATGGGCAGCTCAATGATCTCCATGCGGTCAATCAGCGGACGCGGAACCGTCTCAAGCGTGTTCGCGGTGGCGATGAAAAGACAGTCGGAGAGATCAATGGGCAGTTCGATAAAGTGATCGCGGAAGGTTTTGTTTTGCTCGGCATCCAGCACCTCCAGCAGTGCAGAGGAGGGATCACCGTGTGCGTCGCGGGTCAGCTTGTCGATCTCATCGAGCAGAATGAGCGGGTTTCGCACACCCGCCTGGGACAGTGCGTTAATAATACGACCGGGCATTGCACCGATGTAGGTCTTGCGGTGTCCGCGGATATCGGCCTCATCCCGCACGCCGCCCAGAGAGACGCGCACATATTTGCGCTTCATTGCGCGTGCGATGGACGCGCCGATCGAGGTTTTGCCCACGCCGGGAGGGCCGACGAGACACAGAATTTGATTGCGCAGCTCGGGGTTGAGCTGCTTGACGGCAAGAAACTCAAGAATACGATCCTTGACCTTGTCCAGACCGTCGTGATCGGCATCGAGTATTTTCTTTGCCGTCCTGACGTCAAGGCGATCACGCGTAGTTTGGTTCCAGGGCAGCTCAAGACAAACATCGAGATAGTTGCGCTGTACAGCCGCTTCTGCCGAGCCGAAGGGTGAGCGGGCCATGCGCTCATTTTCCTTGAGCAGCTTTTGCTCTACTTCGGGGGGGAGATGCGCATCAAGAATGCGCTGATAATATTCGTCGCTGTCAGCGGCACCATCACCCAGTTCGTTCTGCAGCATATGCAGCTGCTCACGGATGTAGTTTTCGCGCTGATGCTGCTCGATCTGTTCGCGCAGCTTGCCATTGAGTTCAGCCTCAATCTCATGCATCTTTCGCTCGCGCTCAAGCTCAACCACCAGCACTTCCAGACGCTGCAGCGGCTCAAAGCAAGCCAATACCGCTTGCTTTGCTTCATATTTCACCAAAACGTGGGCGGCAATAAAGTCGGCGAGAAGCCCGGGATTTTTGATGGTGCGGGAAAAGCCGAGCAATTCCTGCGACACAGCGGGAAGGTGACGAAGCATCCCCTCGAGTACACTGACTGCTTCGTGGCGGTAAGCCTCGCCTTTGAGACCGCCGTTGTCCTCCAGCGTGATGGTTTTGCAGAGCACATCGGCGCGCAGCTGCTTGCCCGCACGGGCAAGGGTGAGCACCTGTGCGCGGCTGCAGCCCTCGGCGATGATGCGCAGACTGCCCTCACCTGTTTTGATGGTCTGCTTGATTTTGGCAACCGTGCCGACGTCAAAGTAATGTTCGCGTGTATCGGATGTCTGCTCAAGCCCCTCCGGTTCGCGAGCGCTGAGCAGAAGCACATAGGTATTGCTTTCGTTGGCAGCCTTTACCGCAGCAGTTGCTGTGTCGGTAGAAGTCTCCAAACTGATACTGATGGAAGGGAAAGCCACCGACCCAAAGAGGGGAAGAACGGGGAGGTTGAGCTTTTCCGCTTTTTCTATGTAATTTGGCATAATGGGTAAATTCAATCCTTTCTTTGCGAGGTGCCCCGGCCGTCGGGCGAAGGCACTACATATTAGTATACCACAAATCTTTCCGAATTTCTATGGGTTACGAAATATTTTTACAAATAATATATAAGAATATCGTATTTAGCAAAGGGAAATCCGGTCTGATCGGAATTTTTGAACGTCAAATGAGCGAAAAAAGGAAAAAAGCGCGTCCTTAGTGCATCGCAGGGTGATATCATGAGTTTGATATTCCGCGGCAACTATAAGGGGCGCGCTGTGCGTGATGACGGAAAATTCGCATTTCGGCAAATTTTCACGTCAACGATAATATTATAGCGAATAAAATCGAATTTGTAAATCATCAATATTGACGATTTTTTGATGAAAATTTCGTGGAAATGAATATGACATAGAAAAGACGGGGTGAAAAAAGGGGGGATTTTGTTATTCATGAACAAAGCTTGTGAAAATCTTCTTCCCGGATAAAGTTTTTGCATGCTTTTGGGTGTATGTTGTGCCGAAAAAATATTTTTGAGCAAATGCAAAAAAAGTCTTGACAAGCGAAATCGGTTGTGCTATACTATTGTGCGTAAAAGAAGAAGAACACGCTCCGTTCTCACCCTGCCGCACCGCGAGCCGGGTTAATATCCATCCTTCGTTTGTCGGGGGCAAGGTTTGTGCGGAGACTGTGTCTGTCGCACATTTTTTCTTTATGTACTGGAGGTGCACGACAATTAGCGCAAAAGAAATGCAGATCAATGACGAGATCCGGGCCAAAGAGGTCAGATTGGTCGGAGCCGATGGCGAACAGCTGGGCATCCTTTCCATCGAAAATGCGCAGAAAGCTGCGTATGACAAGGGATTGGATCTGGTGCTGATGGCCCCTCAGGCAACTCCCCCTGTTTGCCGCATCATGGATTACGGCAAATATCGTTTTGAGCGTGACAAGAAGGAAAAAGAGGCACGCAAAAAGCAGCAGACCATCGAGGTGAAGGAAATTCAGCTTTCCTGCCGCATCGATACCCACGATTTCGAAACAAAGGTCAATCATGCACGCAAATTCCTGACTGCGGGCAATAAGGTGAAGGTCATTCTTCGGTTTAAGGGCCGTGAGATGAGCCATCAGGAGCTTGGCCGCGAAATGCTTTCTCGCTTTGAGGAAGCTTGCCAGGACCTCGGAACGGTTGATAAAAAGCCGTCACTTGAGGGTAGATTTATGAGCATGATGGTCAATCCGGTGAAGCCCGGCGCAAAGAAGGATTGATTTGCAGACGCAGGTTGTCAGTACACAGCCGCGCAACCCCGATTCCCCGAAATCAGCACAAACGCAAATGTAAAGGAGATTAGAACAATGGGAAAGATCAAAACGCACAAGGCTTCTGCCAAGCGCTTTTCGCTTACCGGCAGCGGCAAAGTAAAGCTCAACCACACCAATCGCCGTCATAAACTCGGCATCAAGACCGCAAAGCGCAAGAGACAGCTCCGCGGCGGCGCAGTTATGAGCGAAGCCATGGCTGCAAACGTCAAGAAGATGATCAACAAGTAAGCGCCCCGCGCTCATAAAATTTAGTAGGAGGATACTGAAATGGCAAGAGTAAAAGGCGCTATGATGACGCGCAAGAGAAGAAATAAAGTTCTGAAGGCTGCGAAGGGCTACTGGGGTGCAAAATCCAAGCATTTCAAGATGGCTAAGCAAGCCGTAATGAAGAGCGGCAACTATGCATTTGCAGGCCGCAAGATGAAGAAGAGAGACTTCCGCTCTCTCTGGATTACCCGTATCTCCGCTCAGGCGAAGGTCAACGGGATGAACTACTCCACCTTTATGCACGGCCTTAAGCTGGCAGGCATTAACCTCAACCGCAAGATGCTGGCTGAGCTGGCCGTCAGCGACAAGGAAGCTTTCGCTGCTCTGGTAGAGAAGGCAAAGGCTGCTCTGTAAGCGATATGATGGCCCGATCCCCTGTGCGGGGACGGGTGTTAACGATAAAAACCCGGGATACCCGGGTTTTTATCGTATTTTTCAGCTATCTATGATTTGCAGGAGGTTGCGATGCAATTTGAGTCAACCGTTGTGACCAGTCGGCAGAACCCCGTCATTTTGCGAGCGGTAAGGCTGGGACAGAAAAAATATCGTGATGCCGAAGGGGCGTTTCTGCTCCATGGCGTTAAGTTGACCGAAGAGGCACTTGCCCACGGTGCGGAGATTGAGTTGGTACTGGTGCGAGAGGACAGTGCGGCGCGAATGGAGTTTGCGTGCAAAGATATGGTTTTCTCCTCGAGGTGCCGCTTTTTGCTGGTGGGAGACTCTGCTTTTGAGAAAATTTCCCCCGAAAAATCTCCCGAAGGTATAATTTGTGTAGCAAAAACTCTTGACAAATTTCATAAATCAGTTACAATAAAAAAAGGAAACTCCTTCGCGGCAGGCGATTGCCGAGGACGGCTGCTTCTGCTGGAGTCGCTTCGCGATCCCGGGAATTTGGGGACGATCCTGCGCTCGGCCGCTGCGTTCGGCGTTGATTGTGTGCTGATGAGCAGTGATTGTGCTGAGTTGTACAATCCCCGCACGCTGCGTGCGGCGATGGGAGCAATCTTTAAGCTGCCCACCCTTCGCGTGGATGATCTGCCCGCCGCGGTTGCGGCTTTGCGGCAGACCGGCAGGCGCGTCTGGGCAACCGCATTGGCGCGGGATGCACAGCAATTGGATCGCTTAACGCTTTCCCCGCAAGACTGTTTTTTGATCGGCAATGAAGGGCACGGCCTCAGCGAAGCGGCGATCGCCGCGGCTGACGGCGCGGTTTTTATTCCGATTTGTCTGCATACCGAATCGCTCAACGCGGCAGCAGCCGCATCGATTTGCCTGTGGGAGCAGGCGAGACGCTTCGGGACAGAATAATCAAACGAAAGGATGCACTTCAATGGCGGACAATCTCTATTGGGTTTGGCTGGCAGAATGTCTTGGTCCGGGCAACGGTGATCTTGAGGCGCTGATACGTCAATTCGGTTCTCCGTTTGATATTTTCAGTGCCGATGAAGGGATGCTGTACCGAATTCCCGGTGTCAGCGAGGCGACCATTGACCGACTCTGCCGTCAGCGGAATCTGGAAGATGCTTGCCGTATTGTCGATCAATGTGCCGTTTCGGGCATCGGTATCCTTTGCTATGACGATCCCGCATATCCAGCCCGACTGCGCAATCTGCGCAATCCGCCGGCGGTGCTGTACTATCGCGGTCAGCTTCCGGCATGGAATGACCGTGTTGCCGTCGCTGTTGTGGGAACTCGCTCGATGAGTGAATACGGCGGGCGAACGGCGTATAAAATATCCTACGAGCTGGCATCGGCAGATGTGCTGATTGTCAGCGGTATGGCACTTGGCATCGACAGCGTTGCACAGTGCGCGGCAATGGCTGCAGGCGGAGATACGGTTGCCGTTCTCGGATGCGGTGTTGATGTCACCTATCCGCCCGCACATGCGACATTGCGTGATCGCATTCTTGCCAAAGGTGCGGTCATCAGTGAATATCCGCCCGGAACGCCTGCCAATGGACGGAATTTCCCGGTTCGAAATCGCATCATCAGTGGGCTGTCTCACGGCACCTTGGTGGTTGAGGCAGATATGCGAAGCGGTGCGCTGATTACAGCGCGCGAGGCGCTCGTGCAGGGGCGCGATCTGTTTGCTGTTCCGGGAAACGTGGGTAATTTCCACGCTGCCGGCACCAATGAACTCATTCACGCAGGTGCGAACATGGTGCTCACTGCCAAGGATATTCTGGATAATTACACTTTCCTTTACGGGAAGATGCTCAATCTTCCTGCATATCATGCCGCTGTTGCGCACTCCGATCTTGACGAGTCTCGATTGGATGAATACGGAGTGTCGGCAAGACCTGCCGATTTCAAATATGCGAAAACATCGCGTAAACCTTTGAGTGCACCGCCGCAGCAAAACGACCGTACAGTATCGCGGCCGACTAAACGGATCGAGCGGTTGCCCGGGGACTTGCCCCATACGAAAAAAGCCGCCGCGGCAAAAGCACCGAAGGCAGAGTCGTCAGTGCGCGCATCTGCCCCGCAGAATATGATTTGCCCTGATCTGCCCGAGGATTGCCGATCGGTGTTTGAGCTGATTCCCGATGACCGTGCGGTATCAGGCGATACACTTGCCGCATCAGGCATCTCCCCCGCATCGCTGATCTCGGCACTGACGCGATTGGAGCTTCTGGGCGTCATTGAATGTCTGCCCGGAAATCTCTATATCCGTACGGTTAAATAAGCATCATCATTTCGACGAAAGGTACGATTCACATGGCTAATTTGGTCATTCTGGAGTCACCCACCAAAGTGGGGACCGTCAAGGGCTATTTGGGCTCAAACTACCGCGTGATTGCCTCCCAGGGGCATGTGCGCGACCTGCCCAAAAGTACGCTTGGCATTGATATTGACAATGATTTCGCCCCCCACTATATCAATATTCGCGGCAAAGGCGATTTGATTAAAACCTTGAAAAAGGAAGTCAAGGGTGCCAATAAAATTTTCCTCGCAACCGACCCTGACCGCGAAGGTGAGGCGATTGCGTGGCATTTGGTGACCGCCCTCGGCATTCCCGAGAATAAAATCTATCGCGCGACCTTCAACTCGCTGACCAAAGGCGAGGTTAAGGCCGGCATCAAGAACCCGCGCGCCATTGACATGAATCTGGTCAATGCACAGCAAACCCGCCGCATTCTTGACCGAATCGTCGGCTATAAACTTTCCCCCTTCCTTTGGAAAACGGTCAAGAGCGGTTTGTCAGCAGGCCGTGTGCAGTCGGTTGCCACTCGCGTGATTGTTGAGCGCGAAAATGAAATCCGCGCTTTTGTGCCCGAGGAATACTGGACCATCGATGCCAATCTTGCCGCCGACGGCAAGCCCTTCACTGCACGCTTCTGGGGCAACACCGATGGAAAAATCAAACTCACCTGTGAGGATGATGCCAATGCTGTCCTGCGTGCGGCCGCATCGGGATTCACGGTCAAGAGCATTCGCCGTGCTGTTCGGCATAAGGCTCCCACTCCCCCTTTTACTACCTCTACCCTCCAGCAGGAAGCATGGCGCAAGCTTGGCTTCCAGTCCCAGCGTATCATGCGTGTGGCGCAGGAGCTGTATGAAGGGATCAACCTTGGTGCAGAGTTTGGCGGTGTGCAGGGTTTGATTACCTATATGCGTACCGACTCGCTTCGCGTCTCAAGCGAAGCGCAGGAGATGGCGGGCAGCTATATTTTGGATAAATACGGCGAGCAGTATGTGCCGGGTACACCTCGTGTGTATAAGTCACGTACGGGTGCGCAGGATGCACACGAAGCCATTCGCCCCGCACGGGTTGAAATTGAGCCGGCTAAGATCAAGAAAAATCTCACGCAGGATCAGTATCGTCTCTATAAGCTCATCTGGGAGCGTTTTGTTGCCAGCCAGATGGAGTCGGCAGAGCTGAATACCATCACCGCCGATTTTGAAGCGGGCGGATATTTGTTCCGTACTTCGGGCTATACGGTTAAGTTCCAGGGCTTTATGGCTGTCTATGAAGCGACCGAGGAAGAGAATGTCCGTCAGGCGGATGATCCTGCGGAGGAGCGCGGACTTCGTCTGCCCGATATTACCGAGGGGCAGGTCCTCGATACCCTCGATGTCAAGCCGCAGCGCCACTTCACAGAGCCGCCTCCGCGGTACAATGAAGCATCGCTGATCAAATTCTTTGAAGAGAAGGGGATTGGCCGTCCTTCGACATATACGCCCATCATTACCACGATCATTGCCCGCGGTTATGTTAATCGCGAGAACAAGGCGTTTGTCCCCACGCCGCTGGGTGAGGTGACAACCAAACTCATGGAGGAAAAGTTCCCCGATATCGTGGATTATCAGTTCACTGCCGAAATGGAGGATGATCTTGACGGCATTGAAAAGGGCGAAAACACCATGCTCGCTGTTCTGCATGATTTTTGGCATAGCTTTTTGCCCGAACTTGAAGCTGCACAGGCAACCGTGTCGCGTGAGAGCATCGAGCTTCCCGTTGAGGAAACCGATATCATCTGCGAGAAGTGCGGCGCGACCATGATCATCAAAAACGGTCGCTATGGCAAATTTGCCGCTTGCCCTAACTATCCGCAGTGCAAGAACACCAAGGCGCTGGATGCACCCGAGAAAGCCGAAGAGACCAAGCAGCCTGTGGTCGCTGATTTCAAATGCGAGGTCTGCGGTGCCGATATGGTTCTGCGTACGGGACGCTACGGCAGCTTCTATGCCTGCTCGCGCTATCCCGAGTGCAAGCACACCAAGCAAAAGAATAAAGAGTTGGATGTGGACTGCCCCAAGTGCGGTGCTAAGCTGGTTACCAAATACGGTCGCGGACGCACGGTGTTCTACTCCTGCTCACGCTATCCTGATTGCGATTTTTCCTCGTGGGATATGCCCACGAGTGAAAAATGTCCCGATTGCGGCGGAATGCTCTTCCGCAAAAAGGGCAAGAATCAGCTGATTTGCCATGAAAAAACTTGCGGCTATAAGCGTGAGCTCCCGCCTGAAGTGAGCGTAGAGACCGAAAGCGAGGAATCCAATGCCTGATTTTCAGCATAAGGCGCGTGTCATCGGAGCAGGGTTGGCAGGCTGTGAGGCGGCATGGCAGCTCGCACAGCGCGGTATTGCCGTTGAGCTGTACGAGATGAAGCCCAAGAAAATGACGCCTGCCCACCGCACCCCTGCCTTTGCCGAGCTTGTTTGCTCCAATTCGCTGCGTTCCGACCGCACAACCAATGCTGTTGGTTTGCTCAAGGAGGAGCTTCGCCGGATGGGCTCGCTTATCCTTGCGGCGGCGGATGCAACGCGCGTCCCGGCAGGATCGGCACTTGCGGTTGACCGCGATCGATTTTCCGCCTATGTCACCGAGCACATCCGTTCGCACCCCCTCATCACCGTGATCGAAGATGAAGTGACCGAGCTCGTCGATGATTTGCCCACGGTGATTGCTACCGGCCCCCTCACGGCCGATACATTGGCTGCGCATATCGGTGAGATTCTCGGCTGCGGACAGCTGCATTTCTTTGATGCCGCCGCGCCCATTGTCGATGCCGCAACGGTGAACATGGATATTGCCTATTTTGCCTCCCGCTACGACAAGGGAGATGCCGATTATCTCAACTGTCCGATGGATGAAGCACAGTATAACGCCTTTTATGATGCGCTGGTTACAGCCGAGACGGCAGAGCTGCATGACTTTGAGCGCGCCGAGCTGAAGGTCTTCGAGGGCTGTATGCCTGTGGAGATCATGGCGGCGCGGGGCAGGGATACGCTTCGCTACGGACCGCTAAAGCCGGTCGGCCTGCGCGATCCCCGAACGGGACGCGAGGCATATGCAGTTGTTCAGCTGCGCCGCGAGAATGCAGACGGAACAATGTATAATCTGGTTGGATTCCAGACGCATCTGCGCTTTCCCGAACAGCAGCGCGTTTTCCGTATGATTCCCGGACTTGAGCGCGCAGAGTTTATGCGCTACGGTGTCATGCATCGCAATACCTATCTCAATTCCCCCGGTACGTTGACACCCACTTATGCCGTCAAGGCCCGCCCCAATCTTTTCTTCGCCGGACAGATGACGGGGGTTGAAGGCTATATCGAATCTACCGGTTCCGGCTTTGTTGCGGGACTGAATGCTGCACGCCTGATTTTGGATGAGACACCCATCATTTTCCCGCGCACGACCATGATCGGTGCGATGGCGGCGTATGTCAGCGAAGGCGGTATGACGGGGAATTTCCAACCGATGAATGCAAATTTCGGCATTCTCGCTCCCTTGCCCACACGGGTAAAGGGCGGGAAGATTGCCAAATATGAGGTCATGGCAGAGCGCTCGCTGGCGGAAATTTCCCAGCTTCTGCCGATGCTTGCATAGACTCTCCATGCAGTGCGATGAGCAGATTTGCTTGCGCTGTGCGGATGTGTTCAGCTTGCATTTTTTCACCGAAACAAAGTAAGGATGCCCTGCGGGGCAAAGGGTAAACATGAGAATAATTGTAGATGTCATGGGAGGCGACAATGCTCCGGGTGAGCTGGTAAAAGGGGCGGTTCAAGCCGCTGAACTTTATTCGGCAAACTATATTCTGGTCGGGGACCGCACTGCCATTGAGGCGGTTGCAGCCGAGCAGGGCTATGATCTTTCCCGCTTTGAGATCGTGCATACCGAGTCTGTGATCTGTATGGAGGATGATCCGATCTCGGTGGTTCGCGCTAAACGCGATTCCTCTATGGGTGTCGGTCTGCAGATGCTTGCCGACGACCGAGGAGATGCCTTTGTCAGCACGGGCAATACAGGTGCTCTCTTTACGGGCGCGACATTGATCGTGCGCAAAATCAAGGGGATCCAGCGTGCGGCGATTGCCAGCGTTCTGCCTTTCAGCACCCCGGTTCTTCTGCTTGATTCGGGGGCGAATCTGACGGTTACTCCCGACCAGCTGGTCCAGTTTTCGATGATGGGTTCCATTTATATGCAGAATCTCTTCAATCTTTCCTCTCCTCGCGTCGGATTGCTCAACAACGGCATTGAAGCTTGCAAGGGGACCGCGCTTCAGCTCGGTGCTTATGAAAAACTGCTGGCAGATGAGTCAGTCAATTTCGTGGGCAACATTGAAGCCAGCCGCATTCCGCACAATGCCTGCGATGTCTTGGTTACCGATGGATTTACCGGCAATATCGTGCTCAAATATACCGAGGGTATGGGTAAGATGATGATTGGTACGCTGAAGGGAATGTTCAAAGCCAATACCCTGACCAAAATGTCGGCGCTGTTGGTCAAAGGACAGCTTGGGGAGATCAAGCATACCTTCGATGCCAGTGAATACGGCGGCGCGCCTTTCTTGGGCATTTCTCGCCCTGTTATCAAGGCGCACGGCAATTCCAACGCAAAGGCATTCCGCAATGCCATCCGTCAGGCGATTGACTATGTCAATACAGGGGTAACCTATGATATTGCTCGTGCTATCGGGGAGATAAAACAGGCAGAAAACGCTGAGAGAGAGGAGAAGAGCAATGGCTGATGTGCGATCGACCGCAGGCAAAAAGCAGGCTTCCGCAGTCCGGTCGGCTCTGCCTCGTGCGCTTGAGCAGCTTGAGGAGAAAATCGGGTACACCTTTCGAGAGAGAGGTCATCTTGAGGAGGCAATGACACATTCCTCCTATTCAAATGAGATGAAGGGCAGGGGACTTGTGATCCGCTGTAATGAACGACTCGAATTTTTGGGGGACTCGGTTCTCTCCATTATCGCCAGCGAATATCTCTATTCGCACTATACACAGCGTCCCGAAGGCGACTTGACACGGATGCGTGCCGAGATCGTGTGCGAGAGGGCACTCTCGGGCTATGCCGCACAGATCGGTCTTGGCGATTATCTGCGTCTTGGCCGGGGTGAGGAGAAAAATCAGGGGCGCACGCGTAAATCAATTTTGGCTGATGCCTTTGAGGCCTTGCTTGCTGCTGTCTATCTTGATGCGGGCAGTGCAGGCAAAAAAACGGTCAGCCGTTTCCTTCTTCCTTTTTTGATCGAAGAGCTTGCCGCACTGGATGGGCACATTCAAGACGATAAAACCCTGCTGCAGCAGATCATTCAGCAGGTTGACGGCGAGTTGTTGGAATATGTCACTGTGGCCGAGCACGGTCCCGATCACCTTAAATCGTTTGTGGTTGAAGCTCGCCTCAACAGCAACGTGATCGGCCGCGGAGAGGGCAGATCTAAGCGCGAAGCCGAACAGAAAGCAGCCAAGGAGGCCTTGATCCTTTTTGGCGCACAAAAAACAGAGGTATAATCAAATCCCACCGCATGGATGTCGCCCGAGGCTGCACATCTGCGGTGGGATTGGACCGTTTTTGCACAAAAAAATTTTATGCAGAGAGGAGGGACACCCTTGAAGCGCGCCAATATTCCAATCTTTATTCCGCATCGCGGCTGTCCCAATGCCTGCGTGTTTTGTAATCAGCACACCATATTGGGGGTTGTCGGCACCCCCGCGCTTGAGATTTTGCTTGCTCGGGCGAGAGCGGAAATTGAGACAGCTCTTACGACAATTTCCCCCGATACCATGTGCGAAATTGCATACTTCGGCGGCTCGTTTACGGGCATAGAGCCGGATCTGATGGAGGCTTTGCTGGGACTTGCTGCCGAATATGTCGCTGCAGGGCGTGTGTCCTCCATTCGCTGCTCAACCCGCCCCGATTATGTGGGGGATGCGGTGCTTGATCGCATCGCGCCCTATCCCGTCGGGACGGTGGAGCTTGGGGTGCAGAGCCTGTCCGATGCGGTGCTGTTCGCCTGCCGGCGCGGGCATACGGCAGAAGATGCACTGGCGGCCATTGCACGATTGCGCGGCAGGGGCTATGCTGTCGTGGGGCAGATGATGCTCGGTTTGCCAAACTCAACCTTCGCAGATGAGCGGGAGACAGCAGAGCGGCTGATTGCCGCAGGCGTTGACGCCGTCCGCATTTATCCCACGCTTGTCCTGCAGGAAACCCAACTGGCAGATCGGATGGCTCAGGGGAAATATTCGCCCCTTTCCCTCGATGAAGCTGTCTCGCGAACGGCAGATCTGCTTGATCTTTTCGATCAAGCAGACGTTGAGGTTCTACGCGTGGGGCTGCAGGAAACCGATGGCCTGCGAGAACCCGGCACTGTTTTGGGCGGACCGTGTCATCCCGCCTTTGGCGAGCTGGCAATGGGTGAGTGCTTCTATCGCCGTGCGGAGAAGCTGCTGCAGGGGGAGATCCCTTGCGGTGCTGATGTGACAATTGCCGTTCCGCGGGGGCGCACCTCGGCGATGATCGGGCAAAAAAAGAAAAATTTATCCCGATTATGTGCAAAATTTGGGATGAAAACAATAAAAGTAGTTGAAATTGACACACTTTTGGGGTATAATATAAAGATAGTACACAACAGGAAGGAGGAGCGAAACCCTTGTATTTGAAATCTCTTGAATTACATGGCTTCAAGTCCTTTCCCGATAAAACGGTGCTGACGTTTGAGCGTGGCTCGACGGTAATCGTCGGTCCCAACGGCAGCGGAAAATCCAACCTTTCGGATGCGATGCGCTGGGTGCTGGGTGAGATCTCATCCAAAAGCATCCGCGGTACCAAGATGGAAGATGTCATCTTCAGCGGCGCTGACGGGCGCCGCCCCATGGGCTTTGCCGAGGTGTCTGTGACCTTCGACAATACCGGTGAAGGGCGGCTTGACAGCCCGTATGATGAAGTTACCGTTACCCGCCGATATTATCGCGCGGGAGAGAGTGAATATTTCATCAACCGCAAGGCCTGCCGCCTGCGTGATATTTATGAGCTCTTCATGAATACAGGTATCGGACGCGACGGATATTCCATCATCGGTCAGGGTAAGATTGCTGAGATGATCTCGCGCAAGAGCGATGAACGCCGCGGCATCTTTGAGGATGCGTCGGGTATCGCACGTTTCCGCTTCAAAAAATCGGAGGCTGAGCGCAGACTTGCTTCAACCGAGGACAATATGCTGCGCGTCAACGATATTCTCTCCGAGCTTGAAGGACGCGTGGGACCGCTCGAGAAGGAAGCTGCGCGTGCACGCAAGTACTTGGATTTGTACGAGGAGAAAAAGCGTGCCGATGTTTCGCTCTGGCTTTATGATACCGAGCGTCTGCGTGCGGATGTTGCCAATGCCGAGGGGCTGGTTAACCGCTCCGCGCTTGAACTGCAGACGGTGGATGATACCATTGCATCGCTGGAGGCGCAGAACGAGAAGCTTTATGAAGCTTCCCAGTCGAATAAGCTGACCTCTGAGCAGCTGCTGCGCGAGATTCGTGAGCAGACCAATGCCAATCATGAATTGGACGCCGCCCTTCGTGTGGCAGAAAATAACCGCCTTCATGCAGGCGAGCTGATTGCCGCAGCCCAGGCTTCTGCGGCATCGGCGGAAAGCGCCATCGCCGCTGAGCAGGCAGCCCGCCAAACGCACATGGATCAGATTGCGCGCATGACTGCCGAGCTGTCCACAGCGCGGCAGGCGCACGATGACCTGCTTGCCAAGCAGGCAGAAGCAACCCAACGCCGTGACAACCTTGCCGCCATTATTGACGGTGCCCTGGCTAATTTGCATGCGGCAGAAACAGAGCAGATGAATCTGCAGGTGCATCTGTCGGTCCTGGAAAACACCCGCGCCGCCGATCACGATAAAAATGCGACGATGCAGGATGATCTGGCATCCCTTGAGAAAACGGCTTCCGATTTGGGTGAGCAATGTGAGGCAGCCCGTGCAGCGGTGGAGGATTATACCGTCGCGGTGGCAGAGCTGGATGAAACGGTCAGCCGCCATGAGCAGACTTTGGCTGAGCTTGCCCGCGCACGCCACGAGGCGCTTGAGCGGAGCAACCAGCTCAAACTTCGTCAGGATTCGCTGATTCAGCGTGCCGACACACTCCGCCGCATGGAGGAGCACTTTGAGGGCTACTCGGGCAGTGTACGCTATGTCATGAATCAGTACGAGCAGGGCAAGATCACCCTGTCCGATGGCAGACGCTGCGACACGGTGTATGGTCCGCTCTCCAAGCTGATCTCGGTTGAGCCGCGTTATATCACTGCGATTGAAACCGCGCTGGGGGCGAATCTGCAGAATATCGTGGTTGAAGACGAAGAGACTGCCAAAGCCGCCATTTACGCGCTCAAGCGCGGAAATGCAGGTCGTGCAACCTTCTATCCGATCACCTCAATGCGCCCGTCGAGCATGACGGATGAGCTGCGCCGCGCCGCCGAGTTTGACGGCTATCTTGGTACCGCCGACGCACTGGTCGGCTGTGATGATCGCTACCGCGGTGTCCTGTCGTCCCTGCTCGGGCGGACCGTGATTTTTGATCATATTGATCATGCAACGGCAATGGCAAAGGCAACCCGCTATCGTGTTCGTGCCGTGACGCTGGACGGTCAGCAGATCAATGTCGGCGGTTCCTTCACGGGTGGTTCTGCTAAGCGAGACAGCGGCATTCTCAGCCGTGCAAGCGAGATCGAACAGCTCGACCGTGAGCAGAAAAAAGTGGGCGCAGAGGTTGAGGCGGCACAGAAGGGGCTCCATGAAATCGATGAGCAGATTGCCGCTTCCGGTCGTGATCGGGATGATGCCGCCGAGCGCCGCCGCCTGATCGGCACCATGTCGGCCGCTGAGCAGGCAAGATTAGATCAGCTTGAAGCCAAGCGCGAGGCAAACCAAACGCTCATTGATAAGATCTATGCCGATTTTGCCGAACAGGGTGAGCTGCGCCGCCGCTATGACGAGGACATCGCCGCACGGCAGAGCGAGCTGACCGAACTGCAGACGCGCATGAGCGAGCTGTCCGCATTCCGCGCAGATCGAGAGATCGAGCGCAATGCAGCCGATGATGAGGCAAATGAACTGGGTGAGCAGATTACCGCACGGTTCATTCGGATCAGCGAAATTGAAAAAGATATTGAGACAACCGGTACCCTGCGTGCCGCAGTGGATGAACGCATTCTTGTCCGTACCGAGGAGAAGAATGCCGCACAGGCACGAATTGCGGAACTGCAGCAGAGCTTGCGCGAAACCGAGGCCACTATGGCGGCAAACCGCACCGAAGCCGAAGCGGGTGAGGCACATTTGCGTGAACTCAACGCCCGTCGTGCCGAGGTGGAGGCGGGAAGCCTGGTCTTTGAGCAGCAGCTCAACGATTTGCGCGTTCGCCTGCGCGACCAGAACAACCGCAAGGAGCTGGTTATTCGCGAGCATACCCGCAACGAAAATAAGTTGGCGGGTCTGCGTGCCGAGCAGGATAAGCTCTCCTCTCGCCTGTGGGACGACTATGAGCTGACGCGAGCCGGAGCGATTGAATTGGGCTATCCGCCCGTGACCGAGGAGAACCGCACTGAGGTCGCCGCCGTGCAGACCGAGTGCCGCAATAAGCTGCGCGCACTGGGCAGTGTCAATGTATCGGCGATCGAGGAGTATGCTGAGGTCAAGTCGCGCTATGACTATCTCTCGGGGCAATTGTCCGACCTGCGTGATGCTAAGGCAGATCTTGAAGCAGTCATTGCACGGCTTGAGATCGAAATGCGCACGGCTTTCCTTGCCGCATTTGATGCCATCAATCGCAATTTCAACCGCGTTTTTGCCGAGCTTTTCGGCGGCGGCAGCGCCTCGCTTGAGCTGACCGATCCCGCCGATCCGCTGACCTCGGGTATTGAGATCAAAGCGGCGCCCCCCGGTAAGGTTATCAAGAGTTTGATGCAGCTCTCGGGCGGTGAGCAATCCTTTATCGGCGTTGCACTCTTTTTCGCCATTCTGCAGGTTAATCCCACACCGTTCTGCATCCTTGACGAGATTGAAGCGGCACTTGACGAAGTCAATGTTGCGCGTCTGGCAGAGTACATCAAGCGCTATACCGGCGACACGCAGTTTATTTTGATCACGCATCGCCGCGGTACCATGGAAGTGGCCGATTGCCTTTACGGCGTGACCATGCCCGAGCGGGGAATCTCCCGTGTGCTGGCGCTCAACATCGATGACATAGAGAAAAAAGGAGAAGACTGGGATGGCATTTTTGGATAAATTAAAGGCAGGTCTTTCCAAGACCAAAAATGCCTTTGTGGGGCAGATCAATCAGGTTTTCAGCGCCTTCGTCCGCGTAGACGAGGATATGCTGGAGGAGCTTGAGGAAGTGCTGATCTGCGCCGATGTCGGTGCATCCGCAACCGATGAAATCATTGAAGCACTGCGTGAGCGCATCAAGAGCGATCGTCTGGGTGAGCGTGAGGAAGCGATGGCAGCCCTGCATGAGATTCTTTGTGGGATGATCGGTGAGGGGGAGCCGCTGCACTTGGAGAATACCCCCGCCGTTGTGCTGGTCATCGGCGTCAACGGTGCGGGCAAAACCACATCGATCGGCAAGATGGCAGCCCGTCTTAAGGAACAGGGCAAACAGGTGGTCGTTGCCGCTGCCGATACCTTCCGCGCCGCCGCGATCGATCAGCTGGCGGTTTGGTGCGAGCGTGCCGACGTTCCGCTGATCAAGCAGAGCGAAGGCTCTGATCCCGCCGCTGTGGTTTACGATGCCATCGGCTATGCGCGTTCTCACCGGAGCGATGTGCTCATTGTGGATACGGCAGGCCGTTTGCACAACAAAAAAAATCTGATGGATGAGCTCGCCAAAATCAATCGTGTCATTGATCGCGAACTGCCGGGTGTCTCTCGTGAGAACCTGCTGGTGCTCGATGCCACAACGGGGCAGAATGCGATTATGCAGGCGAAGGAGTTCAAAAACGCCGCCGATATTACCGGACTTACCCTCAATAAAATGGACGGCACCGCCAAGGGCGGCATCGTCTTTGCCATTAAAAAGGAATTGGGTATTCCCGTTAAATTTATCGGTGTCGGCGAGAAAATCGAGGATCTGCAGCCCTTTGATGCGGCAGAATTTGTTGAGGCACTGTTTAACTGATACGTACAATCGATATAATTAGGAGGAGAACCGTATGAAAAGCATTCGTTTTCGCATTAACCGTATGATGTTGCTTTTGACAATGTTGATTCTGCTTACTGCAGTCCTCGTCCTCCCGATTGCGGCGGATTTTGGTCCCAAACCCTCGTTGAGTGTGACGGTGATCAATCCGCCCGATGAAACCTATTACATGGATCTGCTGATTCCTACCGATCCCACACAGGAATATTTCAGCAATCTTTCTGAGGAAGAGTTGGCGGCCTGTCCCCCTGAGGTGCTTGCCTGCCTGCGTGACTACAATGATGAGAACTGGCGCACCGCGCTGACTTACGGTACGCGCATTCCGCTTTTCGGGGATCTGGTCGGCAGAACTTTGACCAACGGCAATGTGGTGCACCATTTCAGCTATTACGCTACCCCCACCGAATATCGTTTGATTTTTGTGACGGCTGAGGGAGACACCTACGTCTCGCCTACCATCGAGCGGCACAGTTTCCGCCAAACCTTGACCTACGATTTCTCCGCACAGGAGATTGTTTCCCAAACCTCCATTCCCCGCGCTTATCTGATCCAATTTACCATGACATGCTTGTGCACATTGGTTTTGGAGGGGATTTTGCTCTGGGTATTTGGATTCCTGCGAAAAGAACATCGTGGATATAATTTGGGCGTGTTTGCACTGCTCAATCTGCTCACGCAGATCGTGCTGACTGCGGTATCGGGGTCTGCATTGATTTTTGAGGGGGCATATGCCGCATATTTTGCACTTGTTTTGTCTGAGATTGGCATTTTTGCCTTTGAAGCCGTCGCCCTCGCACGTTTGCTGCGGGGATATACTCGCGGCCGCCGTGTGGGGTATGCGCTGACGGCAAATCTTGTCTCGGCTGTGGTGAGCTGGCTGCTGATCACATTTGCATCGAACGTGATCTATTGAGAAAGGAGCTTGTCCTATGCAGGTTGTATTGGTTTCCCACAATCGAAAAAAAATTGAGGAGCTGCGCGCGATTCTGTCGCGTGTTGCGCCAACACTTACGCTGCTGTCCGCCCAAGAAGCGGGACTTCCCGATGATATTCCCGAGGACGGCGATACCTTTGAGGCGAACGCGGTGATCAAAGCCCGCGCCGCCGCACGGCTGGGGTATATCGGCATCGCCGATGATTCCGGTCTGATGGTAGATGCGCTCGGCGGTGCCCCCGGTGTCTATTCGGCGCGCTATGCCGGCGAGCATGGGGATGATGCCGCCAACAATGCCAAGCTCCTGCGTGAGCTTGCGGCACATCCCGGTGTTCCTCGTACAGCTGCTTTCGTCTGTGCCATGGCTTGCGCTTTCCCGGATGGCTCATCTTATACTTGCTCCTGCCGATGCCCTGGTGAGATCCTGACCGAGGCAAGGGGGGAAGGGGGCTTTGGTTACGATCCGCTCTTCTTCTATGCACCGCTTGGAAAGACATTTGCTCAGCTGAGCGGGGAAGAAAAGAATCAGATCTCTCACCGTGCCCGCACACTGGCCGCTTTTGCGCCCGAGTTTGCCGCCCGGGCCGAAAAATACTTGAAAAATCGATAAAATAAAGGATATACTATGCTGACAAGTAAACAGCGCGCACAGCTGCGCGCACTCGCCAATCCGATCGATACCATTATGCAGGTCGGCAAGGGCGGTATTACCGAAAATCTCATTACAACTGTTTCCGATGCACTTGAAGCCCGCGAGCTGATCAAGCTGCGCGTGCTTGAAAACAGCGACGAAACGCCACGCTCAGCAGCTGAAGCCCTGGCCGAGGCGGTTGGCGCCGATGTGGTTGCCGTGATCGGCACCCGCTTTGTGCTTTATCGCGAATCGGAAAAGCACAAACGCATCGAACTCGTCAAATAAGGATGGAGCGAATCGGCATATACGGGGGTAGCTTTTCTCCCCCCCATAACGGACATCTCTCGGCGGCGCGGCTTCTGTTGGACGAAGTCGGCGTGGATCGTCTGATTGTCCTGCCGGCAGGCAATCCGCCTCACAAAGTATTGTCTCCCGAAGAAAATCCCGCACATCGGTTGGCGATGACTCGCCTGGCATTCGCCGATCTGCCCCGGACCGAAGTCTCGGATTGGGAAATGACACGGGAAGGGAAGAGCTATACGGTGCTGACGCTGGAGCATTTCGCCGCCCCCGACCGACAGCTGGTTTTGTTGGTGGGGACCGATATGTTCTTGACGCTTGATCAATGGTACCGTGCATCCGATATCTTTGCCATGGCAGAGATTGTCTGTGTCCGCCGCGAGAGTGATGTGGGTAAAACTGAGGCGATTCGGGAAAAAATGGATGTATATCGGGAACATTTTGGGGCTTCTGTGCGTCTATTGGAGGAAAAGGTTGTTGTCCTTTCGTCCATCGAGCTGCGCGGTATTGCCGCTGTTGGCGGTGATCTAACCCCTTATCTGCCCTCGTCAGTTGCCGAATATATTGAACAAAATCACCTCTATTCACTGCCGCAGCAGGGAACAATTACCCCGGAGCTTCTTGGAACACTTCGTACACGTCTGCGCCGAGAGATGTCTGCCGCGCGGTATGCACATACACTCGGTGTAGAGCAGACCGCGATCCGCATTGGCACCCTCTGTGCGCCCCACTCGCTTTGCCGTCTGCGCGCCGCTGCCCTTCTGCACGATATCACAAAAGAATATTCGTGCGAAAAACAGTTGAAAATTCTCGAAGAATCTGCTATAATACCTGTATGTCATGTTGACTCGCCTGTTTTGCACGCTGCTTCGGCTGCGGTATTGATTACACATGATCCGGCATATGCCGATTTTGCCGATCCCATTGTTATCGATGCTGTTCGCCGGCACACCACAGGGGGGGCTGATATGTCGGTCGAAGCACAAATTGTATTTTTGGCAGATTATATCGAACCGACACGCCGTCACCGGGCGTGCGTGAATTTGCGGGAACAATTTTGGGCTGCCGATCCCGCGTCTATGTCGGAAGAAGAACGTTTGGCGCATCTGCGCCGATTTGTTCGCCTGGAGGCAGAACAGACCATTGCACATTTATTGGAACGCGGTGTCTATATCGATGAGGATACCCTCCGCGCCAGAAACAGTATGCTTGGATAAATGCCAGAAGAGGAAATTGATATTGATATGAGCAATACAAACAAAAGAAACAATCGTCGGAAGCCAAAACAAAATAAAGGCGCGCTGGCCGCTGAGATCACGGTGATTTTGATTTTCGCCGTGATTGCGATATTTGTGGCGGTACAGCTTTTCTATCGTCCGCCGGTGGATGCAACGCTTCCTTTTGATACCGACCCGGTAGTTACAACATCTGCTCTTCCCGAGACCGATGAAAATGGAGAGCCGATTGAAACCGATATTTCTGTGATAAATCCCGATCCGGTCGAATATGTGCGGCGAGAGGGTGTATATAATTTTCTCATCGCAGGACATGACCGTGTGGCGGTCAATACCGACGTGATCATCATTGCTTCTTTTGATACCCAGAATAATTCCCTCAATCTGGTCCAGATTCCCCGGGACAGCTATTCCACCTATGCCTGGAAGACTTACCATAAGATCAACGGTGTGTATTCCTGTGCGCTGAACCAGTATGGCTATACTGAGAAGGATGCCGCTATGAAGAGCTTCATGGACTACCTGATGCAGAATCTGGCCATCAAGCTTGACTATTATGTGCTCATTGATTTAACGATTCTGCGTGAAATGGTTGATCTGATCGGCGGGGTTGAGCTCAATGTGCCTGCCGATATGGAATATTTTGATCCCGATCAAAATTTGAACATCAATCTGAAAGCAGGTCTGCAGACACTTAACGGTGAGCAGGCTGAGCAATTTGTCCGATTCCGTTCCGGATATGTTCAGGCAGATATCGGGCGAAATGACGCACAGAAAATTTTCATGGCGGCTTTTCTCAAGCAGTATAAGGAAAATTTGAACCTTACAACGCTCACAGGGACAGTCGAGCAGATGATCAAAAATGTGACTACCAATCTTTCGGTCAGCGACTGTGTTTTCTTTGCCAAAGAGGCGCTTGAGCTTGATCTTTCCAAAGTGGTTATGGTCAATATGCCGGGTTCCGACATTTTGGTAACCGAAGGTGAGTACTCGGCCTATTTTGTCCTCAGCCGTGCCGGAGCACTCGATACCGTTAATCGTTTCCTCAATGTCTATACCGAGGATATTCCCGATTCGATTTTTGATCGAAATCAGGTGTTTACCAATCCCGGCAACTCGCAGATCAATGCAATTTATCAAACCGAAATAAAGATCAGCAGTGAATATACGGCTCAAGAGGTCAACGCAGAAGGAATTTATATTCCCAGAACCTAATTCAATTGCGAAAGGATATAACCATGGACGAAACCACCGCACGCCCCGAATGGGCAACACTCCCTGCGCTGGATGGCGCAGATCCGAGAGCATTGGCAGAAGCCGTTGCTTTTGTGCTTGACGAAAAAAAAGGCCATGAGATCAAGACGCTTCATGTCGAAGATAAAACTGTTTTGGCCGACTATTTCGTGCTGTGCACGGGATATTCGAATACGCAGGTTAATGCGCTCGCCGATGAAGTTGATTTCAAGATAGGTCAGCGCGGACTCTCCCCCCTTCACTATGAGGGACGCGATAACGGCAGTTGGGTACTGATCGATTACGGCTCAGTTATCGTGCACATTTTCAGCCGCGAAGCACGCGATTTCTATAATCTGGATAAGCTTTGGAGCGATGCTGTTCCCGTCGATCTCGGCGAACAGAATTGAGTTTGCAACAAATTTTCATAAAGATAAAGGATTTGTGACGTATGAAGTACAATTACAGCGAGATTGAAAAGAAATGGCAGGATCGCTGGGATGCCGAAGGCGTATTTAAGGCGACCGAGGATCACAGCAAGCCGAAGTTTTACGGACTGGTTGAATTTCCCTATCCCAGCGGCGCAGGCATGCACGTGGGCCATATCAAGGCTTATTCCGGCCTTGAGGTAATTTCCCGCAAGCGCAGAATGCAGGGCTATAATGTTCTGTTCCCCATAGGCTTTGATGCCTATGGTCTGCCCACCGAGAACTCTGCCATCAAATACAACACCCATCCCCGTATTCTGACCGACAGAAATATCGAGAAGTTCACTTCCCAGCTCAAGCGCGTTGGTTTCTCCTTTGACTGGTCCCGCGTGGTGGATACCACCGAGGAAGGGTACTATAAGTGGACGCAGTGGATCTTCCGTCGTATGTTCGATGAAGGTCTGGTGTTTCGTGCCAAGACGCTGGTCAACTATTGCCCACACTGCAAGGTCGTTCTCTCCAACGAGGACTCTCAGGGCGGCAAGTGTGATATTTGTCACAACGATATCGTGCAGAAGTCCAAGGATGTGTGGTATCTCCGCATCACCGAGTATGCCGATAAGCTCCTGCAGGGGCTTGACAAGGTGGATTATCTCCCCAACATCAAGCTGCAGCAGGAAAACTGGATCGGCCGCTCCGAGGGTGCCTTTGCCAACTTCGCCATCAGCGGACAGGATGACTTCCTGCGCATCTACACCACCCGCCCCGACACCATGTTCGGTGTGACCTTCATGGTCATTGCTCCCGAGCACCCCGTCATCGAGAAGTACCGCGACAGCATTGCTAACATCGCTGAGCTGGATGCGTACAAGGAAGAGTGTGCCAAGAAGACCGAGTTCGAGCGTACCCAGCTGGTCAAGGATAAGACCGGCGTGAAGATCGACGGTCTCTCGGTGATCAATCCCGCGAACGGGAAAGAAATCCCCGTTTACATCTCCGACTACGTCATGATGGGCTACGGTACGGGTGCCATTATGGCAGTTCCCGCCCACGACGAGCGTGACTACGACTTTGCCCGGAAATTTGGTATCGACATCATCGAGGTCATCCGCGGCGGCAACATTGCCGAGGCGGCTTACACCGGCGACGGCGAGATGGTCAACTCCGAATTCCTGGACGGCATCACCACCAAGGCCGAGGCCATTGCGAAGATGATCGAGTTCCTCTCCGCAAAGGGAATCGGCGAGCGAGGTGTTCAGTTCAAGATGAAGGACTGGGCATTCAACCGTCAGCGTTACTGGGGTGAGCCCATCCCGATCGTCCATTGCCCCAAGTGCGGCATGGTTGGCGTTCCCTATGAGGAGCTCCCCCTCCGTCTGCCTGACATGGAGAACTTCGTCCCCGGTGAGGGCGGCGAGAGCCCCCTGGCAAAGGTGGAATCCTTCGTCAACTGCACATGTCCCAAGTGCGGCGGTGCGGCCAAGCGTGAGACCGATACCATGCCCCAGTGGGCGGGTTCTTCCTGGTACTTCCTGCGCTACTGCGATCCCCACAACACCGAGGCATTTGCCTCCAAGGAAGCGCTGGACTACTGGCTCCCTGTTGACTGGTACAACGGCGGTATGGAGCACGTTACCCGCCATCTGATCTACTCCCGTTTCTGGCACCACTTCCTGTATGATATCGGTGAAGTTCCGGTGGATGAGCCTTATGCCAAGCGTACCGCACAGGGTCTGATTCTCGGTCCGGACGGGGATAAGATGAGTAAGTCCAAGGGGAATGTGGTTGATCCCAACGATGTGGTAAACGAGTACGGCGCAGATGTTTTGCGTGTGTACATCCTGTTTATGGGTGACTATTCCTCTGCCGCTCCCTGGAATGAGAGCAGTATGAAGGGCTGCAAACGCTTCCTTGAGCGGGTAGCCGGTCTGACTGATCTGGTGAAGGGTACGGGTGAGACCGAGGCCATCGCCTCCCTCTTCCACAAGACGGTGAAGAAGGTGACGGGAGACATCGAGGAGATGAAGTTCAACACCGCCATTGCCGCCATGATGACGTTGATCAACGCCATCTACGAGCATGGCTCGCTGACGCGTGATGAGCTGGGTGTCTTTGTCCGCCTGCTTTGCCCCTTCGCGCCCCACCTCTGCGAGGAAATGTGGGAGATGTTGGGCAACAAGAACCTGTGCGCTGTTGCCGAGTGGCCCACCTGGGATGAGACTAAGACGGTGGATTCCACCGTGGAGATCGCCGTGCAGATCTGCGGTAAGCTGAAGGGCACCATCCGCATCGCCGCTGATGCCGATAAGGACGCTGCTATCGCCGCCGCAAAAGCCGATGAGAAGATCGCCGCACAGCTGGAGGGCAAGACTCTGATCAAGGAAATCTATGTTCCCGGTAAGATTGTGAACTTTGTTGCTCGATAAAAAACTGTGAAATTTAAGAAAAAAACTCTTGACAGCGGACAAATTATCGTGTATAATATAAAAAGAGATTTATGTCTCCTTGCACATTGCGGAGGGAGGGAAGAAGAATGGCAGAAGTAAAAGTTAAAGAAGGCGAATCGCTTGACAGCGCCCTTCGTCGTTTTAAGAGACAGTGCGCAAGATCGGGCGTCCTCACTGAGCTTCGCAAGAGAGAGCACTACGAAAAGCCCAGCGTAAAACGGAAGAAGAAATCCGAGGCAGCCAGAAAGCGCAAATACAAATAAGTCTGTCATGACTGAATTGAGACCGATGGGAATTCCCATCGGTCTTTTTTTGCATTTATTCATCGGCATATGCCAAAGACAAGCTGCATATACTCAACCATCAGACAAGCAAAGGAGGGAGAAGATGGCGGGCAATTTCATCGAAGGGGAAGGGGCACATTCCAAACTTTATCGCTTAATTGAACGCCTTCCCCGACCGTGGAGCGAAGAGATCGAAGCGTTGCTTGCCCAGGCCAATTTCCCCGAAGAGCTTCGGCTGCGGCTTGGCCAGCCTGTTTTCCTGCGCAGCCGGAGCGGTTGGCGGAAAGGAAGAGGGGCTGTCACAGCAGAATTGCTTGAGGAAATGCTGACACTTTGCTGTGAAGGGGCACTTTATGCCCATCGCGACACATTGGCGGAGGGATATGTGACACTTCCCGACGGATGTCGTGTGGGGGTTTGCGGCCGAGCAGTGACTGAATTGGGGCGTGTCACCGCGGTGACGGAAATCAGCTCATTGTGCGTGCGGCTTCCCGGAGGCATACCGTCTTCCGCGCGGTATGGCGCCGAAGAAATTTTATCTCTGCTTGATCGGGAAAAGGATTGTCGCTCCATTCTGCTCTGCGGTCCGCCCGGGGTGGGGAAGACAACCCTGCTGCGCGCTTTGGCGGAGGGGCTGTCCCGACCGCCGAGAGCAAAACAAACCGCAGTGGTGGACAGCCGATGCGAGCTGACGCCCATGTTGTCTTCTGTCAGCGGAGCATTGGATCTGCTGACAGGCTATCCCCGCAGAATCGGGATTGAAATTGCTCTGCGCACTTTGGCAGCTGAAGTGATTCTCTGTGATGAAATCGGTACTGCGGCAGATGCCGAAGCTTTGCTTGACGCGCAGGCATGTGGTGTTCCGCTCATCGCGACTGCCCACAGTGATGATCACACGCTGCTTTGCCGCCGCCCGTCCATGCGTGAGCTGTTTGCACAGCACGCAATCAGCGCGTGCATTGATCTTCGGCGGGAACTGGGGAAGAGCGGATTATCTTTGGAGATTACACGGCTTTGAATGTATGCAAATTGATCGGCGGCGGATTGGTATTGGCGGGAGCTTTTCTGCTTTCCCATCGACTTGTGCTGCAAGAACGGTGCAAGGTGAAGCAATGCAGTGCCTATCTCACACTGCTCCGACAAATTCGGGCACAGATTGCTTGCTACAGCCGTTCCTTTTCGGCAATCTGTCAGAGTATTGATGCGCAGCTTCTGCGGGACTGCGGGCTTGGGTTGCCGGGTGATTCGTTTGCGGTGATGCTTGCCTCGGCGGCACTTACTCTGCCTCCCGATGCCGAGACACTGCTCAGACATTTTGCCGCTGAATTGGGGAAGAGCTACAAAGAGGAGCAGATTGTCACCTGTGATGAGACAATTGCGCAATTGACGGAAATCTGTCGGCGGGAAGAAGGAGCGCTGCGTGAGCGTGTGCGCTTGATTCGTGCTTTCTGCATCTGCGGTGGATTGGCGCTTATTCTGCTCTTGTGGTAAATGGGGAAACAGCCGAAGAAAGGATTGTATTATGGACATCAGTTTGATCATCAAAGTCGCAGGTGTCGGAATGCTCGTCGCGGTTGTCACCCAGATTTTGTCCAAGGCCGGACGGGATGAGCAGGCGATGCTGGTTTCTATTGCGGGAATTGTGGTTGTCTTACTTTTTTTAATGCGCGAGATTGGGAGCTTGTTTGATACAATCAAAAGCGTGTTTGGAGTGTAAAGATGGAGAGTGTTAAACTTTGTGCAGCTGCTTTTCTTTGCACCGTAACCGTTGTGTTGGTGCGTCAATACAGAAGTGAGTTTACCCTTCCGATCCGTACTGCGGCGGTGATTTTGCTGCTTGGGTTCGGGTTGGTTTTGTTGTCGCCCACCGTTCGATGGATTGAAACCTTGAGTCAACAAGTGTTTTCTGCCGATCATGCGACACTGCTTTTACGGGCACTTTGCATTTTGTTTTTGGTTCGTATCTGCGCGGCACTCTGTCGTGATTGCGGTGAGCCGACCATTGCCCTCTGTCTGGAATTTGCGGGAAAAGCAGAGCTGATTTTGCTGATGATTCCCCTGCTGGAACAGCTCCTGACCGGGGTGTCGGCCTTTCTCTCCTGGCAATGATGGGCAGACGATATCTATGGGCGGCATTGCTGATCGCCTGGAGCTTGGTACTGGCGCCTGCCTGCGCGGCCCAAGAGGAAATGCCGGAGCTTTCTGCAGCCCTTCAATCCTTTTGGGCGGAGCTTCCCGATGAAATTCGCCGGCAGCTCCCCGATTCTCTGTATGATGCCGCACAGGGATTTCCGGACAGCGAAGATCTGCTCGAAGCAACGAGTTTTTCCTCTGTCCTCCAGACATTGCGTGATGCTCTTCTCGGCACATTGCCGTCGGCGCTGAAGGGGTTCGGACAAACTCTGCTTTGCCTGCTTTTCTCAGCGGTGTTCGGTGTGCTCTGCGAAGCTTGGGGGCGGGATAAGCTGACACAGACGGCGCAGATCTGCAGCAGACTCTGCATGGCTGCCCTTTTGTGCGAGGAGCAGATCGTTTTGCTTCGGCTTGTCAGTGCAACCTTGCAGCAATTACAGGTGATTGTCAACGCCATGCTTCCCGTTTTGGCGGCACTTCTTGCCGCGGGCGGCAATACGGCCACTGCCGCCGCAGGATATGGGAGTTTAGCGCTTTTTCTGAATTTGGCAGAAAATTTGATCGCCGAATTTTTCCTTCCCCTGACAGCCGCTGTCTGCGGACTCACTGCGGTTGTCGGACTGTCAGATCGCGGGCGGCTTCGCGGTTTGCTCTCCTGCCTGCGTCGGGTGCTGACCTATACCCTTTCGCTGTTCGGTGTACTCTTCTCGGCGGTACTGTCGGCACAGACCTTGCTTGCGTCGGGTGCGGACAGTGTTTCGGCAAAAACTCTGAAATTTGCGCTGGGAAAAGCGATTCCCGTGATTGGCAGTGCGGTTGGGGACTCGGTACGCACTGTCGCATCGGGGCTTTCTTATCTCAAAAATACGGTTGGCGTGATGGGAATTCTCCTGACGCTTTTGCCGCTGCTTGGGGCAGTGATGCACCTCGTCTTTCGGCGTGCGGCTTTGACCTTGGGGGAGGCTGCAGCCGAATTGTTGGGGTGTGAAGGGGAACAAAAACTGCTTGGCGATTTCGCATCGATCAACGGTATTTTGCTGGCACTTCTTGCGGGGGCAGCCGTTTGCTTTATTTTTGCATTGATTTTGTTTGTTCGTATGTCGCTGGTGATTTCAGCTTGAGGACAGAAAATGAAAAGCTATCTGATTGGCGTGGTTTTGGCAGTTGTAATCGGGACATTGGTGGAATTGCTTCCGCCCGATGAGGGGAGGGAGACATCGGTTTTTCGTTTGCTGGTTTCTCTGATGATCTTATGCGTCATTGCCAATCCCCTGCTGACTGTTTTACAAGAGGGGCCGGATGCACTGTTTGACCGCATCCGCGCTGCCATCGAGGAGATCAATACAGAGGGGACGGCGCTGAGTGATCGTTATGCCGAGCAAACGGCGGCCTATATTCGTACGGCAAGTGCGCGTGAGGCCGAGGAATCGGTGGGGATATTGCTTGCCGAGCGGTTTGGAATTTCGGCACAGGATTGCCGCGTCGATATTACACTTGGCGGTACGGCAGAGGAGATTACCCTTGAAGAAATAACGGTAGTCCTGTCGGGGCGTGCAGTGCTCGCCGATCCCTATACCATCGAAGCGTATTTGAGCACCCTTTTCGGCGGTGTGGCAGTTGTTGCGATTGAATGAAAATGGAGGAAAAAATGGCAGAGAGACGTGTGCATAAGCGACTCCCCTTGGGACGTCAATCAGCGTTGATTGCCGCGTTGGCGGCTGTCGGACTGGCTTTGCTTTTGATCGGCCGTACAGATCTGTCGAAGGAGAGTGAGACGACAGTCAATGAAGCGCAGGATTGGCAGGAATATGTGCAGATTTTGGAGGAAAAAGCGGCATCCTTGTGCAGCCGTGTGGCAGGAGTGAGCGATGTGACGGTTGCACTCAGCCTGACGCAGGGGGTGGAATATGTCTATGCCGAAGACGAAGGCGGATATTTGCTGACAGGCAGCGGTGCTTCGGCGTGCGGCCTGTTGTTGACCGAACGTCCGCCCCAGGTCAGCGGTATTGGTGTGGTTTGCGTCGGTGCCGATGATCCCGAGACGGTGCAAACTCTGTTATCCTTGCTTTCCGCTGCCTTTGGTGTGGGAACAAATCGTATTTACATTACTTCTGCGGGATGAGGCATATTGTTTTCCCCGGCGGCATATAGATAGAATACCAATTCAAACAACTGTAACGGAGGTTACCATATGAAGCTGAAAGAAATGTTGAGCCTCGATGCAATCAAGCGGGGTATAGTCAAGGTCGGGCGGCGGAACTGGATCATTCTCGGCGCGCTTTTGCTGATTGCAGGCGCGGTATATCTGAACTGGAGCTTGTTTGCCGGTGCCGATGATGGGTTCTCCTACGACAACGCGGCCGGAATGAGCGGTGATAGCCTGATGGGGGAAAGCCTTTCGGGAGATACAACCGTGGACAATACCGCGCAGGATGATGCCGCATATTTTGCCGCAACGCAGGTCAGCCGTCAGCGTGCACGGGATGAGGCAATGGAAGTGCTTCGTGCGGTGGTAGACAGTGAGGATGCCGTTGAGACGGTGAAAGGGCAGGCACTCTCGGATATCACCCGCATCGCCCTTGACATTGAGCGTGAAGCCAATATCGAGACGCTGATTACATCCAAGGGATTTGCGCAGTGTGTGGCTGTGATCAATGGTGATACTGCCAACATCATTGTCAAGAGTGACGGACTTCTGCCCAACGAAATTGCCCAGATCAATGAGATTGTTTATGAGCAGGCGGGCATTCTTCCTGCCAATGTCAAGATCATCGAAAAGAGCACATAAAAAAATCGCGCCTCTGGGCGGCTGCCAATTAGGATGCTATCTATCGCAGGGCGGGGGCTTGCCCCCGCCGCCAACTCCCCGATGCGCAAAAACAGCACCCGATACGGGTGCTGTTTTTGACTGTTTGACAGATTGGAATTTATTGGCTTGAATTTCTTTACAACTCACATATGGTCAAATTAGAATCCATAGCATTTTTTACCTTTGCTAATGCTTCAATGGCTTCTTCCCTGCTTTGATAATAAGCAATACTTTCCCAACTACTAATTCTTGTTTGAACCATCAAAGTAGAACCATCAACACGAAGCCCGCCATAGCAAATTACTAATTTTGATTTATCTGGACTAAATAATTTCATATGTTGCCTTGGTCTAACAATTGTTCCGTTAGAAAGCACAAATTCAAAATGAGAAAAACTTTCACCTAATGCTTCTGGAAGAGCATCTTGCACTGCACAAGTGACAGCATCGTCAATTTGGTCAATAAGTGCATCTTCAATCATATCTTCAAGACGGGAAGATAATTCATCCATAATGGTGTCCAAGTCAAAGTTTTTATTTTCTTCCATTTCTGCTACCTCCGCATGATTTTCAAATTCAAGTTCGTAGGTGTGCTTATTGTACTACTAATTCTGTCAATTTAGCCGTTTTTGCTCAGCCAATCGGTCACCGTGTCGGTGATCTGCTTCAGGCAGCCCTCCTCAAAGGGGGTGACGAAGCCCGCCGTGCGGCAGAGCTCCACGAAGGTCTGCTTGCCGCCTTGCTCCACAAAGCGCAGGTAGCGCGCCCATGCGGAGGGGTAGTCGGTTTGAGACTCTGCCCATACCTCAAGGGCAATGGTCTGGGCCAGGCAGTAGTCGATATAGTAGAAGGGATAGTGGTAGATGTGCAGCTGTCTCTGCCAGCCGGCACCGGCACCATAGAAGGGCACATCGGCGAAATCGATGTAGGGGCGGTATTCTTTCTCCAGAGACATCCACAGGGCATCTCGCTCGGCGGCTGTCATCTTGGGGTTGGCGTAGATGTGATGCTGGAACTCATCCACCATGGTGCCGTAGGGGATGAAGATGAGGGTGGACTCCAAGTGGGCAAAGCGGGCGCGGTCGGCATCTTCCTTGTAGTAAAGGTTGAGCCAGGGCCAGGCAAGGAACTCCATGGACATTGAATGCACTTCGCAGGACTCCATGCTGGGGCTGGTTTGCTCCAGCAGCTCGAAATTGCGGGCGCGGTAGCCGGCGAAGGCGTGGCCGGCTTCATGCGTCAGCACGTCCACGTCACCCGAGGTGCCGTTGAAGTTGGAGAAGATGAAGGGGGCGCGGTAGAGGGGCAGGGAGGTGCAGTAGCCGCCGGGGGCCTTACCCTTCTTGGAGCAGACATCGAAGAGCTCGTTGTCGTAGAGGAAGTCCACGAATTCAGCCGTCTCGGGAGACATTTCGCGGTACATCTGTCGCCCGGCCGCGAGAATATCGTCGGGAGTGCCGTGGGGCTTGGGATTTCCCTCGGGGTAGCCGAAAGCATCGTCGTAGAAACGGAAATCACCGGCGAGACCGATGCGTTCGGCCTGCTTTGCCTTCATGGCCGCGACCACGGGGACAAGATCGCGCTTGACCTGCGCGCGGAATTTTTCCACCATAGCAGGATCATAGCAGTTGCGGTTGTTGCGCAGGTAGGCCACTTCGGTGAAGCTGGCATAGCCCAGCTTCTCGGCGATGGCGGCGCGGACCTTGACCAGCTCGTCAAAGAGACGGTCCAGCTCGTCCTTGACCGACATCCAGAAGTTGCCCTCAGCCAGATATGCGGCGTGGCGCACCTCACGATCGGGGGACTGCTTGTAGGGAGCCAGCTCTGCCACCGTCAGCACCTTGCCGTCGAAGTCGATCTGGGAAGAGGCGGACAGCTTCTGATAAGCCGAGACCAGGCGGTTCTCCTCCTGCAGCTCGGCAATGATGGCGGGTGAGAAGGTCTTGGTGCCGATCTCCACATTGCGGAGCATGAGCTCGCCGTAGCGGGCATCTATGTCGGCACGGAAAGGAGAGGCCAGCAGGGCCAGCGCAAAGGCCTGCGTCTGCTCCTGGACGAGAGGAGAATTCTCATCGATGTAGGCCATCTCGGCGGTGTAGAATTCATCGGTGGTATTCACCGTGTGACGGATGTAGCAGATAGACTCCATGGTGTAAAACTCCATGGACAGCTTTTCATGCTCCTCGATGGCGGCAAAGACATCATGGGCAGCAGACGCAGCCTGCACACGCTCGGCGAGATTGCGGTAAGCCGCACAAATGGCCTCCACATCCGGTCTGGAATAAGGCATATCCTTAAACTTCATAGGGGACCTCCTTGTTTGAAAGTTTTTGAGATTCCAAAGAACTTTTTACAAAAAGTTCTTTGGCGGGGTGCAGGGGTGGAACCCCTGCATTGGGAGCTACACTCTGCAGAAAAATGGACCGTATGCGCGGTCCATTTTGCCTGTTTGCTTGTTTAGTCGCAGACCTTCTCAATCCAGCCCATGGGATCGTCGATGCGGCCCCACTGGATGCCGGTGAGATTGTCGTAGAGCTTCTGCGCGATGGGACCGATTTCGTTGTTGTTGAGAATAATCTTGTCGCCGTTGTCGTTGAGCTCACCGATGGGAGAAATAACGGCAGCGGTGCCTGTGCCGAACGCCTCGTTGAGGCGGCCTTCACGGTGTGCGGTGTACAGCTCCTCCACCGAAACGCGGCGCTCGGTGACGGTGTAGCCCCAGCTGCGGAGCAGCTCGATGCAGGATGCGCGGGTAACACCGGGAAGAATAGAGCCCTCGGTCAGAGAGGGCGTAACAATCTCACCGTCGATGACGAAGAAGACGTTCATTGCGCCCACCTCATCGATGTACTTGCGCTCGATGGCATCAAGCCAGAGCACCTGTGCGTAGCCCAACTTCTCTGCCTTCTCCTGACCGATGAGGGAAGCGGCGTAGTTGCCGCCGCACTTGGCAAAGCCGGTGCCGCCGCGGGAAGCGCGGACATACTCGGTCTCAATGAAGATCTTGACAGGGTTGATTCCCTCGGGATAGTAGGAGCCGGAGGGAGCAAGGATGATCATGAAGAGATAGGTCTTGGCAGCGTGGACGCCAAGGAAGGGATCGGTAGCAATGATAAAGGGACGGATGTAGAGGGAGGTGCCGTCAAAAGAAGGAACCCAATCCTTTTCATATTCAACCAGAGCCTTGATGGCCTGAAGTACATCATCGGGATCTACCTGGGGGATGCAGAGGCGGCGGTTGGTATTGTTCATGCGCTCGATGTTTTTCTGGGGACGGAAGAGCTGGATAGAGCCGTCGGCGGTACGGTAAGCCTTCAGGCCCTCAAACATCTCCTGACCGTAATGGAAAACCATAGCCGCAGGATCAAGCGAGATGGGTGCATAGGGGACAATGCGGGGATCATGCCAGCCCTTGCCCTCGGTGTAGTTCATAATGAACATATGATCGGTAAAGATCTTGCCGAAGCCAAGCTTATCGGTTTGCGGTTTGGCCTTCGGCGCTGTGGTGGGGGTGATTTTGATGTCTAACATCACGAAATCCTCCGTAATCGAATTTCCTTCGTCGTTAGTATGCGTTAAGGATTGCATCTATTATAGTCCATTTTGCGCAATTTTGCAATGTTTATTTTGTAAAAAAGCGGATTTTTCTTCACTTTTTTTCAATTCGGCTTTATCGGGGGGCATTTTGGGAAACTTTGCGGCGGAAGACGATCGGGAATGTGCATATTTTGGATTGAGATGGATAAATTAAGAGTAGGACGGCAGTCTGTGACGCGGGCTGTCCCGGTGATTTATGCGTCGGAAAGGTTTGGTTATTTTGAAAAAGTTTACTTCTCTGTTGGCTGCACTGGCTCTTTTGCTGACAGCTGCGGCGATGATTCCCGCCTCGGCTGCCACGCTCTCCCCTGCGCTGCATTTGCTCGCTGCCGAGCAGGAAATGGCAAAATCGGGATTGATGTACGATGAGATTGAATTTTCGGCAGAGGATTTTTCCCGTGCATTGAACCTGAGTAAATTCGCAACAATTACGGTAAATACGCTTCCGCCGGCGGAGGAGGGGCGTCTTAAGCTGGGACAGAGCGATGTGTATGCGGGGCAGGTAATTGCACGAAATCAATTGAATGTGCTTCGCTTTGTTCCTGCCGCCGATGCGGTGACAGAGAGCAGCTTTACCTTTTCGTGCGATGAGAGAGGATATTCGGTGAATTGTTCACTCTATTTGCTTTCCGCACTTAATTTTTCTCCTACGGTAGAGTTGGCGGATGCACAGGCACTGTCGGTCAGTACGCATCGCTCGGTCAGCTGTTTCGGCAATTTGCCCGCCTATGATCCCGAGGGAGATGCACTGACCTATGAGATTGTTACGCAGCCGAAAAAGGGTACGGTTACACTGCTCGATGCAAGCAACGGAGATTATCGGTATACCCCCGCAGATGGCAAGAGCGGACGTGACAGCTTTCGCTATGTGGTGCATGACAAATACGGCAATTATTCTGCTGCTGCCACGGTGACGGTTGAGATCACCCGCCCTTCCACCTCGATTGTTTATGCCGATATGCAGGATCACTGGGCCTGCAATGCCGCACTGACCATGACCGAACGCGGAATCATGCAGGGACGGCAGGTGGGCAGTCTGTGCTATTTTGATCCTGGTGCGACGGTCAGCCGAGGCGACTTCTTGGTGATGGCAATGAATGTCCTGGGGATTACCGATGTGCCGACCGTAACAAATACGGGATTCGCCGATGATGCCGAAATTCCTGCGGCGATGAAGGGTTATGTTGCCGCTGCGGTTGAATTGGGTTATGTGCAGGGCAGAACGGTTGACGGAAAGCAGATTTTTGCTGCCAATGATACCATTACCCGCGCCGAAGCAGCCGTGATGCTCGGTAATATGCTTGATCCTGCCGTCCCGACGGTCAAACCGATTTTTGCCGATGCTTCGGGCGTACCCGAATGGGCTTATGATGCACTCAGCGCCCTCAATGCCATCGGTGTATTCCGCGGAACGGGCAGCGGAATGATTGCGGCAAACAGTCTCATCACCCGTGCACAGACCGCGCAGATTTTGTGTGCGGTGGATGCACTGCAGTAATTACGCCATGCGGATCGTTCAGCAGCAGCGACGAGTTCTCTCGCTGCCGCTGAGCGTGAGCGCAACCGGAAGTTTTGTTGCAGCCGGCTTACAGAAAAGTTAAAATTATATTACAATCTGCAAAAATACTTGAAATTTTTTCCGAAATGTCGTATACTGTAATCACAGAAATCATAAAGGAGTTGAGATCCGAATGCCGAAGAATGAACTGCAGACAACCCAGACGTTTACCTTGAGTGCGGATAAAGAAAACCCGACCAAGGCAATCCTGTCCACCGTATATAACGCATTGAGCGAAAGAGGGTATGACCCCATTATCCAAATTGTCGGGTATATTCTTTCGGAGGATCCGACCTACATCACCAACCACAATAATGCGCGCAGTCTTATTTGCCGCATTGACCGTTATGAGCTGCTCAATAAGCTGGTGAAGGAGTATCTTGGCGTATAAATGACGCCGCAGCCGACATGAAACAAATTAACCTGAGAACAATGTGCGAGGAGGTTCATAAGAACCCCCTCGCTCTCGCCATTGGTAATTTTGACGGTGTACATATCGGGCACCGTGCTCTGCTTGAGGCTGTCCGGAGGGCGGTCGCATCCCTTCGGGACGAGCTCCCCGGGCTTTGTGCAGGGGTGTGGTGCTTTGCTGAGCCCCCCTCGGCATATCTGGCGGACAAGCCGATTCCGCAGATTCTATCCATCGAAGAAAAGCTCGCCTGCTTTGCCGAAGCGGGAATGGATTACTGCATCCTCGGGGATTTCCCCACACTGCGAGACTATTCTCCCGATCGTTTTGTGCAGGAAATTCTGCTTGATGTCTGCGACTGCCGCTATGTTGTCTGCGGCTTCAATTTCAGCTTCGGTGCACGGGGGCTGGGGAATGCAGAGATATTGCGCCGATTTTTTGGCGATCGAATGACAGTGGTGGACCCTGTTTGCTTGGGTGCGCAGGTGGTCAGCTCCACGGCAATTCGAGCGGCAATCGGTGCGGGAAATGTGGAATTGACAAAAAATATGCTCGGTCGCCCCTGGTCGGTTTGTCTGCCGGTTCAGCATGGCAAAGCGCTCGGACGCACCATTGGGGTGCCTACGCTCAACCAGCATTTTACGCGCGGCAGCATTATCCCCGCGTTTGGCGTATATGCCACAGTTTGTGAGATTGATGGTGTGCATTATCCTGCCGTAACCAATGTCGGCATCCGCCCGACGGTGGACGATGGCGATACCGTCACCTGCGAGAGCCATATTCTTGATTTTTCGCAGGATATGTATGATCGTGCTGTGCGGGTGCATTTTCATGCCCATCTGCGCACCGAGCAAAAATATGCCTCTCTGGATGAACTTCGGGCTGCGATTGCAGACGATATCACTGCCGCTCGCGCCTATTTCAAACTCCGCTGATTGGAGGAGATTAAATTTGAAACCGTTTACTCGGGTAATTGCATATCTGCTGCTGGTTTTGACGGTGAGTACCAGCCTGCTCTCCCTGCCTGCAGCTGCCGAACAAGCATCAAACGAACCGGTTCCCCCTGAAATTACACACGCGCAGGGCGTATATTTGTACAATCTTGAGCACGATGTGCCGCTTCTGACCTATCGTGAAGATGAACAAATCTATCCCGCCTCTACCGTGAAAATCATGACCGGCCTTGTGGCGGTTGAGGCATTGTCAGAGCGGTTGGATGAGCGTGTCACCATCACAAGCGAGATGCTCAAGAACGTCAAGGGCAATAACATTGCCCTTAAAGCCGGCGAAACGGTCAGTGTGCGAGATATGCTCTATGCCGCGCTTTGCGGCGGATATAACGATGCTTGTGCCGTTCTCGCACATCTGGTTGGGGGAAGCATAAACGCCTTTGTTGTCATGATGAATGATCGTGCCGCCGAGCTCGGTGCCGAGAACACACATTATACCAATCCGTCGGGGATGCACCACGCCGATATGGTGACCACCACGGCAGACACCGCGAAAATTGCGCTTGCCGCTGCCCGAAATCCGCTGTATATGGAGATTACCTCCGCATCCAAGTACATCATGCCCGCCACCAATATCACCGGTGAGCGGAATATTTATAACCGCAATTACCTGATCGCGCGCAACAAAGAAGTTATCTACTATTACGCTTCTGCCCGCGGTCTCAACTCAGGCTCAACCAATGAAGGCGGGTATTGCCTTGCCACGACTGCCGAGAAAGACGGGTTGACATATCTGTGCATTGTCATGGGCGGCGAGGAGGTTGAGGGGAAAATTACATCCTATACCCTTGCACGGACTCTGCTTGATTGGGCATTTGATCACTTTGGTTATGTGACGGTGCTGGATACCGACCGCATGGTTTGCGAGGTCCCCGTTACCCTGTCGGATAAGGTTGATTACGTCACCCTTGTGCCTGAAACGTCGGTAACCCACTATCTGCCGACTACGCTTGATCCCGCCGTCGATCTCACCTATACGCATAACATTACCTCCGCGTCACTTGCGGCACCCGTGACAGAGGGGCAGGTCGCAGGATTTATCACCGTTAAATATGGTGACGAGGTGTTGGGGACAGTTAATCTTGTGACGAAAAATTCGGTTGAACGATCGGAGTTCCTCTATGTGCTCTCGCGCATCAAGGCTTTTTCCCGCAGCCGTTTTTTCATCGCCGCCGTAATTGCTGCCATCATTTTGACGGTGGTGTATATATTCGGCACGGCGATCCACCGTTACCGCAAGCAACAGCGCTATATGCGCTTCAAATAAATCACCGCAGCCTATGCTGCGGTGATTTTATTTTCGGGGCGCTTATTTTGCTTTTTCTGCTGCGGATTTGCGCCGCATATTCAGCAGAACGACAGCACCGAGTACGCAGATTACGCCGAGTGCACTCATCAGCGTCAGCGGCTCGCGGAAGATGATGATGCCAACCAGCGTTGCAACCACAGGCTCAAAGGAGGAGAGGATCGATGCACGTCCCGTCTCCAATCCGGTGAGACTGTAGGTGTAAAACAAGTAGGGGAGATAGCAGCTGATGCCGCCCATGGCAAGGCTGATCAGCAAAGTCTGCCAGGAACCCGTCAGTGCGAGCATTGGTTCCTCCACGCCCCAGATGACAGCCGAACCCAGGGCTGCCAGAAGGCAGGAGTAGAAGTTGACGGTGGTTGAACTGTATCCGCGATTGAGCGAACAGCGTGCAAAAATGCTGTAGAGGGCGTATCCCACACCCGAGCCAAGACCGAAGAGCAGTCCGTCAAGTGAGAGCGCCTGCTCGCCTTGCCCAAGTCCCGAAACAAGACAGCAGCCGATAAAGGCGAGGACAAGTGCCGCTAATTTAATGGGAGTGATTTTTTCTTTGAAGAAAAGGGCCGAGAGGAGCATGACGATGGTGGGGGCGGTGTAGAGCAGGATGGCCGCAGTTGAGAGACTCATGCGCGAAATCGCCTCGAAGTAGCAGTAGGTGAAAAAGAGCAGACTGCAGATGCCGCTGCCGAGGAAGCACCAGATATCCTTGAGCTTGACACGGAATTGTTTGGGATCAGTGACGGCGGCGGTGATGCCGAAGAGGATGGCGGCAACTCCGCAGCGCAGAAGGATGGCGCTGGTGGAGCTGAAGCCAAACGAAGAAAGCGCACGGGTAAAGAGTCCCATCAGTCCCCACAGCGCGCCTGCGGTAAGGACTGAGATAATATGTTTATTCATAGTGAATCAAAAACCTTTCCTGAAGAGAGCAATATCCGCCGTGCCGACGGATCGATGGGAGCGTTTAAGCACGAATACGCTCACGGAAATATTGACCTATTCCCGCAATGGTCGATAGGAAGAGCGGTACAAGCTCGCGGTTGAGCTGACTGGGACGGGTTTGGGCGAAGGTTTCAAAGCTGAGATCACCGTCATATCCGATTTCGCGCAGGGTATCGCAGAAGTGATCCCAGTTGATGGTGCCGACATAAGGCATCAGATGTTGATCGGCAGTGCCGTTGTTGTCATGAATGTGCAGTGCCTTGATGCGGCGGCCAAGAATCGGGACATAGATGCGGAAGCTCTTGCGCAGCAGATTGAGGTGGCCTGTATCCAGACACAGGCCAAAGCATTCTTTGCCTGCCTTTGCATTGAGGGTGTCGATGTATTCGACAGCTTCATTGGGATTGGAGCAGGTGCCCTCGATCAGTCCTTTGGGCGAACCCGAGAAGAGATTTTCAAGGCAGACGGTGACGTTGGTCTTGACCAGAATATCCATGAGACTCTCGTAGAGCTTGTAGTTAAGCGCCTTCACCGTCTCGGGAGTGTTGGTGTTGTCGGGATTGGCGAGCGAGATACCGTGGATGACCAGATTTCTGCAGCCGACCGCGTGGCAGAATTCGATACAGCGTCGGTAAAGCTTGATGGTGTAGTCCAGCGTTTCGGGGCGCTCGGGCAGATAAGCGGGGAAGGGGGCGTGTGCCTGTGCGATTGTCAGACCGTTGGCGTGAATTTGCTCAAGCTGTTCGGCATAATATGCCAAACATTCGTCCAGTGATTTCTCAAAAATGCAGAGATCTTCCAGCGGTGCGCTTTTGAGATCTTTGGCTTTGAGCGAATGGTCAATATTCCAATCAATGGCTTGAAATCCCGCTTCGCGGATCATTTTATAACCGAGCTCAGACCCGAAATCGTTGACCACAGTAGCCGATTGAACAGAGAGCAGCATGCATATTTCTCCTTGTCATTGTTGTTGAAAATCAAACCGAGATAATCATAGCACAGTCGGAGACAAAAAGCAAGGCTTGTTGATAAAAATGTGCTGCGTTTTCGCATTTTCGCGGGAACTTTTTTTATTTTTTTGCGTCTTCTTTTATAACCCACTTGAGAGGAGATTGCTTCCATGAACAGAATATTCTGCTTGCTTTTTTTCCTGCTTTTAGTGACACTTTTCCTCGGCGGATGTGATATCGCATGGAGGGAAGCCGAAACAACTGCCCCCGCCGAATCTACGCGATCACCCCAAACAATAATAGAACCCGAAACAACAACTGCACCCGAGACAACAACTGCACCCGAGACAACAGATACACCTGCACCTACAACAACCGCTTCCATAACTGTCTGCCCCGAAAAACCCGTCATCTACCTGTACCCCACTACCCCCACTCGGGTGAACGTAACATTGGATTATGCGGGAGTGCTGACCTCGACTTATCCCGCATATCCCCGCTTCGGCTGGACGGTTGACGCAAAGCCCGACGGTACGCTCACCGATCCTGTAACGGGAAGGGAATACTACTGTCTCTTTTGGGAGGGAGAGGGTGAAGATTACGCCATCGACAGCGGTTTTGTTGTGGCAGGGCAGGACACAGAAGCT